>JACRMI010000105.1 GCA_016215025.1 Chloroflexota bacterium | reverse complement strand
CTCTGGCCGATAGTAACGCTTGGGAACTTCGGAATTGTCTTTGGCTCGTCTCATCCACACACCTTTGCGTCGTAGGGTTCTTGAGAACCCATTATACCGCATCAGAGGCGTGTAGGTGGAATTTTGCGGTTACTGTTTTTAATTGCCTCATCTCGATTCGGATACAAACCGGGAGCGCTCAAATTACCCCGCTCTCGCCAGTGAAAACAAAAAACCTCTGGACATTCTTTTCCATTTGGCTTGTTATCAAGTTTCCATTTTGTGGTAGTCATAGACATTTGCTTAATTCATCTCATAAATGATTCTCAGCCCATCCAGAATCAACTCCGGTTCGACGGATTGAATGACGCGAGTGTACGGTGCGAGCATCGACGCGAGTCCACCCGTTGCAACCACGCGCGCATTCGGCTCGCGCAGTTCGTCGCGCATCCGCGCAATCATGCCTTCGATCATGCCGATATAGCCGAACAAAATTCCCGATTGCATGGCGTGCGTCGTGTTGGTCGAAATCACACGCGGCGGCATGGCTAGATCGACACGCGGTAATTGTGCGGTGGCCCGATGCAACGCGTCGGCGGCAAGGTCTAGTCCAGGCGCAATCGCTCCGCCGACAAACTCACCGACGCGATTCACGGCATTGAACGTCGTCGCCGTACCAAAATCGATGACGATAACCGGCGCGCCGAATTTCGCCTTTGCCGCAACCGCTTCGACCAAACGATCCGTTCCCAGCGCGAGAGGATTGTCGTACCGAATCGGCATCCCCGTTTTGACGCCGGGTCCTGCAATGAGCGGATCGGTTTCAAAATGATGGCGACACAATTCCTGAAACGTCGTCGTCAAGGGCGGAACAACGGAGACGATGACAATGCCGCGCCAATGATGATCGGCGACCAGCGATTGCGAAAACAAATCCTCGAGCAAAATCGCGTACTCGTCGGCTGTCTTGTCTGCTTCGGTGTGAATGCGCCAGCGCGCAACTAGCGTCGAGTTTTCGAACACGCCGAAAGTGATATTCGAGTTGCCGATTTTGATCGTGAGGAGAGGCAGAGTCACGCGGATATTATACAACAGATAAAAATGATCCGCGAATCACGCTAATCCCTGCGAATCAGACGCAGAGCGTTCGTTACACTCACGCTTCGCGTGACAAGATTCGCGTGATTCGCGGTATTCGCGGATCAAGAACTGGACAATCGCCGTGCTTGGTTTTTGCTTTTACTGACTCGCGCTCAGCGATTCCCAACCCCAGAACGTTGGATCGGGCGCGACATTGTTGATAAGCTTGCGCTGGTTGGAACCATCGGCGTTCATCACATAGATTGCCCATGCGGTGCCGTTCTGATCGCTGCGCCAGAAAATTGAGCTGCCATCGCGCGACCAAATCGGTTGACCATCATTGCTCTTGCCATTCGTCAATTGCTTTTTCCCGGAACCGTCGGTGTTGACGACGAACACTTGGCGATGCCCTGCGCCGTCGTTCGCATGATAAACGATCTTGTCACCGCGAGGCGACCACTGCGCATTGCCGCCGTTATCGGTAGTGATTTGACGCGGCGCGCCGCCTTCTGCGGATACAAGCATCAAACCGAGCGAGCCTTGATTCGGAATGCTGCCGGAATAAACGACTTGTTTACCGTCCGACGAAAACGATGGTCCATTTCCGACAACCCCCAAAGGCACAATGGTTTTGTACGCGCCATCGATTTTGATCTTCGACAAATTACCACCGGGCTGATTGGGGCGCGGCGAGATCGCATACACAACCCACTGACCATCGGGCGACCAGCTCATACAGCACGCCCCGGACTCATTCACAACAAGCACTGAACCACTACCATCCGCATTTGCGATGTACAAACCTTTCGATCCGCCTTCCGGACTGCCCAGGTACGCGATGCGCCCACCTTCCGGCGATAGCGCGGGCCATTGCGCGTGCGTAAGAATTTGGCGCTGACTGGAACCATCAGGACCGGCGAGCCAGACGGTATGAAACTTGGGCGCTTCGCCGGTGACTAGGGTATAAGCAATTTTACCGGTGGGCACAGCGGGTCTTGCCGACGATGAGGCTTGCGTGGTCGTAGTTGCTCTCGGTGCAGACACATTGGTCGGCGTCGTAACCGCCACGGCGAATTTGGTTGGAGAGGGTACTCCACTCGTCGCGCCGGGCGTATCGGTTGAGAGAGGTGTCGTTACGGTTGGTTCTATCACCGGCGGATTCGTCGGCGGACTGACCACCGATTGAGTCGGCTGAGCCGATAAAGTTCCCGGACCCAATGTTGGTGGGACGGTCGTAGCCGTAGTACCGCACCCGACCATTGCAATCAGGGCGAGGACAAGTGCCAAAGCCAACGCGATCTTGGAAATCGATAATGTGACTTGCATTTTCTCCTCCATAATCATAAGGGCTTGCCAGTATCGCAAGCCCCTATTAAAATTCCCAGTCTACTTTGTCACGGCAATGCGGTCGTACGCCCAATCTCCGGGTGGCATATCGCCTGCGATTTTGATTTTGCCCGTGCCATCAGCATTCATACGCCAAATGCCCCACTGTCCATCTTCGGGCGTGCGATAAAAGATAAAATTGCCATCGGCGGACCAGTTTGCCGAAACATGCATCGCAGCACCCGTAGTCAACTGCTTTTTGCCCGAACCGTCTGCATTGATGACGAATAATTGCTTTGCGCCATCCGCATCTTTTTGATACAGAACCGTTTTGCCATCGGGCGACCAGGCGGGCAAGCCACCATCATCCGTTACAATCGGAATGGCAGTTCCACCACCGCCAGAACCAACTTTGTAAATACCGCACGCACTGTCCCGACAAGTGTGGAAGACGACTTGAGTATCGTCCGGCGACCAATCCGGACTCTCGCCGACCACGATATTTCGTCGCATGCTGTTATCTTTGACTGCGCTCCCATCCGGCGGGACGGCATCGACGAAAATGTTGCCTGTGCGCGCCGGTCGCGCTGACAAGGCAATCCATCGCCCATCGTGCGACCAGGCGATGTAACCGGTCACGCCATCGCCAAGAACTTTGATCGGGTTCGTACCGTCTGCATTGGCGACAAAAATACCATCACTCCATTGATAATAGGCGATTTTATTTCCGTCGGGGGAGAACGATGGTTCAGAAGAGCGTTTGAGAATTTCTTTTGCGCCGCTGCCGTCGGCATTCATGATCCAGATGAAGTTGTCTTCTGGCCGATCACCTCTACGAACGGTAAATGCAATCCGTCCCTTGGGTGCAGCCGGCGGGCGCGTTGCGGTTGGCGGAACGCGCGTGGCAGTCGGTTGCGGAACAGTCACCGTAGCTTGAACTGGCACAGCCGTTGCTTGAGCGACCGTCGCCGTGGATTGCGGTGGAGGTGGCGGAACGGTCGGCAAATTTTGTGGCGCTTGAGTGGGTTGAGAGGGTACCGTCGGCAACACGGCGATGGGAACGGTCATTACTTGAGGTACGGTTGGCAGGACAACTACACGCGCGGGGGACAGAATAAAATACGCGCTGCCACCGACGACGGCAACAAGCAAACACAGAACCAAACATCCCAATACGCCTGCAATAATCCATGGAGTGCGACTCGGTCGAGGCGCAGCAGGTTGCGTACTCATCGTAACTACCTCCTCGTATGTGTACGAATCGAAACTTTCGCAATTATAACACAAGTCGTTTGAGACGCAATAGCATGCGAGTAGGAACAAGGTCATGGTGAACTACATAAAAACACATTGCCTTTACTTTGACACTCTTTCGAGTGTTGGATAGAATGAGCGCACGTATCTCCATGTCGTTCATTCTTATCTTTGTCACGAGTTTCTTGAGCGCGATGGCGCTCACACCACTTGCCACTTGGATCGGTCTTCGCACCGGTGCAGTCGATCAACCCTCCCCGCGTCGCATTCACCACAAACCAACGGCGCGCTTGGGTGGTCTGGCAATTTTTCTGGCATTCCTCGTTGGCGTGTACTTCTCGGTGTCGTTCCCGCGCACCGATCCATTTGAGCCAGAACGCATAAAAGGTTTGCTAATTGGCTGCGCACTCATGTTTTTGATCGGCTTGGTCGACGATTATCACGAGCTTAAATCCGTGCCACAACTCATTGCCCAGGTGGTTGCGGCGTTCATCGCCATTGCCTCGGGCGTGCTCATCATCGAAATTCCCAATCCATTCGGCGGTGCCTTGCCGCTTTATTTTCAGGAATGGTTTGGCATCCTGTTCACACTTTTTTGGCTCGTCGGTATGGTCAACACCATCAATTGGCTCGATGGAATGGATGGGTTGGCAGCGGGGGTCTCAGTTATCGCCGGCGGCGTCATGTTCTTGCACACGTTTGGCTTGCGGCAATACTCGATTTCGCTGTTGGTGTTGGCGTTGATTGGTGCGGCGCTGGGATTTTTGTTGTTTAACTTTTCGCCGGCACGAATTTTCATGGGTAGCATTGGTTCGAACGTACTGGGCTTTGCGCTCGGCGTCCTGTCGATCATTGGTGGCGCTAAAGTGGCGACCGCATTGCTCGTCCTCGGCGTTCCGATTCTCGATGTGGCCTGGCAAATCATCACCCGATTGCGCGCGGGCAAATCGCCATTCGTCGCCGATCGGGGACATTTGCATCATCGCTTGCTCGACCTGGGTTTGTCGCAGCGCACGATTGTCATTCTGTACTATGCCTTGTCGGCGTTCTTTGGCGTGCTGGCGTTGATTTTGCCGAGCGGAGTCTATAAGCTAATCGCGTTGGTCGTAATTGGCGCGGGCGCACTGCTGGTACTGATTCGATTGGGACATGAAACGGTAGACCGGAGATAAAACACTAGCCACGGAATTACACAAAACCATACAGAAAAAAAGATTTGTTTTCTGTGGAGTTCCGTGTGGTTCTGTGGCTAAAAGAAAATCGCGAGTCATCCTCGCGATTTTTTCTTTCGAGCGGGTTTGCTGCTCTTGACGTGATACTCGACTTGCCTGCCGCTGATTTGCAAAACCGTCTGTTCAAGAACCCACAACGCTATCGCCGTTATGCCATTCACGACGACGGCAACTCCGAGCGCAAACGTCAACGCGTCGAGCAGGCTGCGCGCCATCGTCATGGCATCGTTCGGCACACGCGGCGTCCATCCCAGTAAAAACAAAATCGCCGTGCCGAGTCCAAAAAACGTAATGACCGGCCCCCATGGTTCGCGGTCAGATTCGCTAGGAATCATCGCCGCGCTGACGGAAAAAATCAGGTAGAGATCGAGCCAGGTAGTCCAATCATACGCATAGAGTTGGACGCGTCGAAAAAATTCGGCAATCGATAAACCGGTGGAGGGCCACAGATCGAAACCCACCCCGGCGACCAGCCAAATCGCACCAACGCCAACGATGAAGGGAGCAACGCCGACCAAGCTTTCCCGAATGGGATCCGTGCGTTCGATATTGACCGAACCCAGGCTGACCTGCCGCCGATTGGTATTTCCGATTCCAATTCGAAATGCGCCGGTGCGGACGAGGAGCAACCGCGCCATCACGTAATGGCTCATCTCGTGTAACAACACTCCCGGCATCAACAGATAAAACAAAAATCGAATCGCGCAGCCGGCATCGCCGGTCAGGATCAACGCCAGACCTTGGATGTGCCGATGAAGCCACCGTTGCAGAAAAATCGTTAGGACGAAAACGATTGCAAAGAGAATTATTGGCATAACACGTCAAAAGTCGCCCGTTGCAAGTCACAAGTTACAGGTCGCAAGCGTGTGTCACTTGTGACTTGCAACTTGTAGCTTGAGACTTGCGGCTTTCACTTGACAGCAGTTTTACAAATCGTAATAAAATCCGCCGCCACGAGACTCGCGCCGCCGACGAGCGCGCCGTCGATGTCCGGTTGCGCGAAGAATTCGGCAACATTCTTGGCATTGGCGCTGCCGCCGTACTGCACGCGAATCGTTTGGGCCGTCCCTTCATCGTACATCTCGGCGAGCGCTCCACGAATCGTCAAACCAATCACCGAGTTTGCGCCCGCGCCGCTTGCCGCTTTGCCGGTGCCAATCGCCCAAATCGGTTCGTACGCAACAACAATGCCGCGCGCATCGTCGCGCGAAATGTTCTTGAACGCCGCATGAACCTGCGCGCTCACCACCACTTGCGTTTGCCCCGCTTCGTTTTGCGTCAGATTCTCGCCGACGCAAACAATCGGCTTGAGATGATGCGCGAGCGCCGCTTTCACTTTTTGGTTGACACTCTCATCCGTCTCGGCGAAATACTGTCGGCGTTCGGAATGCCCGATGATGACATAGTCACAAATTTCGTTCAGCATCGTCGGCGAAACTTCGCCGGTGAATGCACCTTTGGCTTCCCAATGCATGTTCTGCGCACCAACTTTGATCGGCATTCCTTTGACCAACTCTGCGACTTGCGGAATCGAAACAAACGGCGGGCACAAAACGATTTCCACTTTGCCGGTCGCCGCGAGTTGTGCCAAATCGTTCTTCATCGCATTGACCAATTCGCGCGCTTCGGCAATGGTCTTGTGCATTTTCCAGTTTCCAGCAACAATCGGTGTTCGCATAACTCCTCCTTGAGATCAGTAAACAGTCAACAGTGAACAGTCAACAGTTTGCCCTTCACTGTTGACTGTTCACTGCTCACTGTTCACGGGCTTAATGATCGGCGATCCAGCGCAAATGCCAGGCATAGGCAGCCAGGGCAAGTGTAAACGCATAGAGCGCACGCACATACATGTGCAATCCCCACAGCGGTTGCATCGCCGCCGGTGCACTGACGAAATGATAAAGATCGAGCAAGAACAAAAAGCCAGCCACGATGAGCAAGACAGCGCCCACACCTACCGATGCTGAAATAACTTTGACCGGCTGAACGAAACCGGGCATCGTGTATAGATACTGCATGTATCGAACATACAATAACAAGCCGTGAAAGAAACACATTCCAAATATCGCATAGACGTACACATCACGCAACAGCGTATAACCAGCCGTAAAATCAAATTGAACGAGACAAAGCAGCAGAACATAGATGATAACATTGATGATGAGAGTAATACCGGCTGACCATGCGGTTACGTTGCTGAACACACCCCAGGGACGCGGATGGTCCCAGCTTGCGGAAACAAGCGTGGGGGGAAAGAAAAATGAAATAAGGTAACCGATCAATGCAATGAGACCAATTACGCCGATGATGCCGAGCGCTTGATTCAACGAGCGCTGCGACCATAGAACGTAACTCGCCCAACCCTCTTCGATATATAAAAAGGTCATCCCAATAGACGAGAGAATCGCAAACTGGCGATGTTGTTTGAATATCGGCATCAAATCGAGTGCGGACAAAGACACCTCCAATTCCTCACCCCACTCCCCCACACCCCCTCTCCCCTCTCCCGATTCAGTTCAATCGGGAGAGGGGAGAAGGGGACAAAGGAGGTGAGGAGTGAGGCAATCTGCGACATTATAGCACCGGCTGGGTCAAAAACAAAAGCGGACAAACCGCAGTGTCTGCGATTTGCCCGCCCATGCCCTATTCTGCTTAGGCGGCTGTTTCCGAAGAGCTTGAGGAAGAGCGTTTGGCTTTTTCTTCTTCCAAGCGCGCCATCAATTCGTCGCGTTTTTTCTGCGCGGCATCCTTGCCTTCGTCGATGGCTTGCTGCAAGCGCGTGCGCTGTTCTTCAAGAACAAGGCGACCCCGTTCTTGCGCTTCTTCCGCCCGGTGGCGCGCATCGGCGGCAAGTTCTTCCGCACGTTTGCGGCTTGCCTCACTGACCTCGCCCGCACGCCCCTTGAGTTCGATTCCACGTTCACGAATTTGCTCTAGCGTTTCTTCTCCGGATTGCGGAGCTAGGAGCAACGCGACCGCTGCCCCTACGACAGTGCCGAGCAAAAAGCCTGTCAAAAATTCCCATCCGTGACTATCATCTGCCATTGCCAAACTCCTTTCTCACCCATGATGGTGTGAGTTGATTTTCTTTACTGCCAAAATTTACCGTCGAAAGAGAATCCGCACAGCTTGCGCCACGCCGCTTGCAAAGCTGGTGGCGCGCACCATGGGATTCACCAAATTCTCACTGACAAAAACTGTCGTGCCGCGAACCGTTCGCGCGGTCTCATCGGCTGATTCGAGGATGGGCTTGATTTCATCGCGCAACATTTTCGCCAGATTGCGAATTTCTAGCACCAAGATAATCAGCACCACGCCGATGACGAGCGATTCGACCGCTAAGAGAATGATTGCCAAATCGCGCACAAAAGCCACAGTGTCCCTCACTTTCGTCAACGATTATAACATAGTTCAAGCCAACGTGCAATCATTTGCGTCGCCAAGCGCCAAAAGCCAGCAACGCAAGCCAGCTTGTCACGGTCCCTTCGACCAGGTTCATTTCGCCGATGTTGAACAATGCCAGCCCGACGAAATTTGCCAGCAATTGTCCCAGGAAGAAACCGACGATACCTAAAACCAGATAGGCGATGAGTCTAAGCCAGCCGTGTCCAAAGATCAAATAGAACACCAACCCATAAACACTCGCCAGCAGAAACGCAAGAACCAGAGAAGGATGGACATTCACTTGGTGGTTTCCTCACAGCGAAGATTCCTGGAACCTTATTGAATTATTCCACCACCCAGACATCGATCGCCATCGTAGAAAACGACTGCCTGCCCCGGCGTAATGTCGCGCAACGGTTCGTCGAAAACAACTTGCACACGCCCCAATGAATTGTCATTGCGAGGAGCATGCGGAGCGGAAGCGGAGCGAGTCGAAGAAGGCGACGAAGCAATCTCAGCCTGAAGGTGCAGATTGCTTCGCTCCGCTCGCAATGACACAGAGTCGATTGGATGAACCGTTGCTGGCATTTCTACCGCTCGATACCGAATCTTGGCAGTCACACGAACCTCACTCGATGGCGGCTCACCCGCAATCCAATTCACATTGTCGGCATAAAGCTCACGCTTGCCTAACTCTTCCGCCATGCCAACAACCACTCGATTTTTCACTGCGTCGAGCGCGATCACGTACAGCGGTTCGCCTATCGCCAGCCCTAACCCTTTGCGCTGACCAATCGTATAGAGCGCTAGACCTTCATGCTTGCCAAGCACATTGCCACGCGTATCGACGATTTCGCCGGGCGTGAGCGCGCTGGGGATTCGCCGCCGCAAAAAATTGCGATAGTCGCCATCGGCGATAAAGCACAAGTCCTGGCTCTCGTGTTTTTCGGCGACGCGCAAACCGAACTTGCGCGCCATATCGCGCGTTTGCTCTTTCGTAAACTCGCCGAGCGGAAACAGCACCCGCGCAAGTTGCTGCTGGCTCAACATCGACAACGCGTACGATTGGTCTTTCTTTGGATCGACACCGCGCAACAATTCTACTTTGCCATTCGATTCGCGCACGCGCGCGTAATGCCCCGTCGCCAAATAATCCGCACCGAGCGAACGCGCTTTATCGAGCAGCGTTCCGAACTTGAGCATTCGATTGCATTGCAAGCATGGATTCGGCGTAACAGCCCGCGCGTAACCATCGATGAAAAAATCGACGACGTGCGTTTTGAAATCGTCCTCAAAATTCAGCAAGTAAAAGGGAATGTCGAGTCTCTGGCAAACGCCGCGCGCATCGGCGACCGCTTCGGGCGAGCAGCAGCGATTGCTGACGAAGCGTTCGACAGCAGCTACGTCCATGCGCAGCGGATCGTTTTCGTCGACGCCTTCGCTCCACAAGCGCATCATCAAGCCAATGACATTATAACCGCGCTCGACGAGGAGCGCGGCAACGGTTGAACTATCGACTCCACCGCTCATCGCGACGACGATGGTCTTTTTATTGTTCATTGAGAATTAAACCGCAATAACATCCGGGCGCACTGCCGGTCTATCCGCGTGAGTCGGCAGTCGTAAATAACTACCGGCGAGTGTCACTACTGCAACAGTGTTACCTAACATATCAAAGAATTCGACGCTGTAACCAGTTTCACGCCCTTGCACATCATGCCGCTCGACCACAGTACCAACATCACCAGCACGCAATCCTTCCGCTGGCAAATCATGCACTAACACAACATCGGTATAAAGTTTAAAGTTCATATGTCACTCCGTTTAGTCCGGAACCAAAGTAATCAATCGAGGATAATCTTTGCCTTCGTCGATTTGCCAAATGGTTCTTACCCAAAGACTCCGTCCGATCGGTGTCTCGATTGGAGCATGAATTTCATAGCGCGTTCCATAGTCCGTAATTCGCGTGACGTTTACATCTACACTCAGGTGGTACATGCGGATATCACTTTCTAACCGTTGCCAATTCTTAGTTGTATATCCAAATTCCGCCAACAAACGCGCTTTTGATCCGCCACGACGGTGTTCGGTATTGAGAAGGTATTCGACGATTTTTTCTGATGCGATAACGGCGTGTTCGCGGTTGGGAATCTTCATTTCAGATTTTCATTCTCGCCGCAGCTTGTGTACCACATCGGCGACCGCGTTCACCGCATAATCGATTTCCTCATCTGTGTTCTCACGACCCAGGGTCAGCCGCAATGCGCCGCGCGCAACATCCGCCGTGTATCCCATCGCCGCAAGAACGTGCGACGGCTCAAGCGATCCTGCGGTACACGCGCTTCCCGTCGATGCCGCAATCCCAGCCAAGTCGAGTCCCAACACCATTTCGTCGCCGACTGCGCCGGGAATCACCAAACTCGCATGACCTGGCAATCGATTCTTGGGATCGCCGGTGAGCTGTGCGCCCGCCACGCGCTCTAAAATTCCTTCGACGAGTTTCTCGCGCATCGAAATCAAACGCGCGTTGGTTGACTCGCGTTCGCTTTGCGCGATTTTCAGCGCGGTCGCGAAACCGACGATGTACGGAATATTTTCGGTGCCCGCGCGGCGATTGCGCTCGTGGCTGCCGCCGGTTTGCATTGGCAACATCGGCGTGCCATTGCGAACATACAACACGCCGACACCTTTCGGTCCATGAAATTTATGCGCGCCGAGAGACATCAAATCGACGCCCAGCTTGTTCACGTCGAGCGGAAGATAGCCGCCCGCTTGGACCGCATCGGTATGCAAATAAATTTCGTGACCTTTCACGCTTTTCGCGTCCTTCACAATTTTCGCGATCTCAACCAACGGTTCGATAGTGCCAACTTCGTTGTTTGCGTACATGACGCTGATGAGGGCCGTCTTGGGTGTGATGGCACGCGCAACATCATCCGGATTCACGCGTCCCTGGCGATCCACCGGCACGCGCGTCACCTCAAATCCGAATTCCTTTTCGAGTTGCACCGTGGTATTCAAAATCGCGTGATGCTCGATGGGTGTCGTGATGATGTGCGCTTGCGCGCCTTTGGCGCGCAACGCCATCGCAACGCCGCGCAATGCGAGGTTATCGCTCTCCGAGCCGCCCGACGTGAACACGATCTCTTTCGGATTCGCATTGAGAATTTCGGCGACTGCCTGCCGCGATTCGTCAAGCGCAGTGAGCGCCGTTTGCCCCCAACGATGCAAGCTCGACGCGTTGCCGAATTTTTCGGTAAAGTACGGCAGCATCGCATCGACCACTCGTGGGTCGACTGGAGTTGTAGCGGAATGATCAAGATAAATAGATTTAGTATTCATGGTAAAAAGATTCTAGCACAGCGATTGTGTCCAGTCAAACAGTGCATCAGTGAACAGTAACTTTGGAATTATTCACTGTTAACTGTTGACTGTTGACTGTTTACGGGCAATCGCCACCATAACAACACTCGCCTCATCCCGCACCGTTTCGATTTTCACGTCAAATTCAGCGTGCATCAACAGTTTGGTTGCGCCGTCTATAAAGTAATCGCTGCCATCGACAACATCGAACGCAAGATTCAGCAGCCGACTGTAGACATCGTGCGGCAGCAATCGCCCCGCATCAACCCAAATCAAGCGACCATCGTCGGCGAGCAAGCGCTGAAATTCAGCCAGCACACGCGGATCGCGGACAAAGCCGGGCGGAAACGTCATCACAATCGAATCGAAGGATTGACCGGGGAAAGGTAATTGTTGCGCGCGGGCCCGCGCGATTTTTAGAGACATTCCATGGAACGTCTCTAAAAATCGCGCCTTTCTTTGCGTGATGTGCAACATCGACGACGACAAATCAACGCCGATGGGTGCCAAGCCCGCAGTGTGCAAATCGACCAAGAGATTACCGGTGCCGCACGGAATTTCCAAGACACGCGTGCCGCGAATGTACGGAATCGCCGCACGCGTCCACGCACGCCAATGCCCGCGCGAGACAACCGCGCTCACAAAATCGTAGGTGAAGGCGAAGGTGTTGTAGAAATGATGGAAACAAAAACGGATGAATGTAATCCAGAGGCGATGTAACATGGAGGTTGGGTATGACCAATCGGACAAATTGGAAATTTGTTTTACCTGGTACTAGCGGGTCAGACAAAAGGTACTACAGACATGCCCAGAAGCGAATGCTAGAATGCGATCAGAGATGCGGAATGCGTTTCCCCCTACGCCTCCTCATCACTATAAAACTCAGGGATCCTCCTCCCCCTGAGTTTTTTGTTTTAAAAAGGTAGTAAGCGAGTCTGGTTCTATCAACGGAACCAGTGGTGTGCGCTTGAGCGCAATCATGGTCAGATCATCAAAGCGCGGCTGGTCGCCTACAAATTCGACAACCGCGCGATTGATCTCGTTGATCAATTCATCTGCGCTCTTGTTGGCGTGGAGTCGCACCAAATCCGCAAGTCGTCCGTCGCCAAATTCTTCTTCGCGCGAGTTGATCGCGTCCGTCACACCATCGGTGTACATCAACAGCACATCGCCCGGCGCAAGGGTGATTTGATATTCGTCGAGCGTGATGTTGGGTAGAACACCGACTGCCATGCCATGGCCTTTGAGCATCGTCAGATCATCGCTCACGGCACGATAAAGCAGCGGCGGATTATGCCCCGCGTTGACGTAGCTAAACGTATGTTGCGCAGGATCGAGCGTGCCGTGGAAAACGGTGACAAACATTTCGGAGCGCGCATCGGCGAGGATCACGTCGTTCGCGCGTTCGACCGCTTCGTGCGGCGAGTGCTTGCCAATCGTCATCGTGCGCAAGATCGTGCGCGATAACGCCATGAACATCGCCGCCGCAATGCCCTTGTCCGACACGTCGGCGATGGTGATTGCAAAGCGCGCACCGGGGAGCACGATAAAATCGTAAAAGTCGCCGCTGACTTCGCGCGCTGCTTGCCACATCGAACAGATTTGATACCCAGGAATATTCGGGCACATTTCGGGCAGGAAACTTTGCTGAATCTGGCGCGCGAATCCAAGTTCGTTTTCCAGCCGCTTTGTATTTCCCGCTTCGATGGCTGCCGCCGCTTGATTCGCGATACCCATCACGACGTCGATCTCGTGGCGCGTAAACGGCGTGGGGCGCGAACCTTGATCGACTACCATTGCGCCAACCATCGTGCCGCGCGTAATCAAAGGGACGATGAGAATCGAACGCGCGTCGCTAGCGTTTTCGATGACAAGTGGTTTTTGTTCACGCGCGAGTTTATCAAACGCCAGCTCATTTTCCCCTGGAATCTTTTGCGCGAGATACGTTTCTTCCATTTCGCGCGAAATGCCATGTTGTTTCGCAGGAACAAAGATTTTATCTTCCGCTCGATAATAAAACAGTACGCACCGCGCCACGCCGACCAACAAGGTGGTAATGCGCACGATGGTTTCGAGCGCGTCTTCGAGATCAATCGTCGCCGCGAGGTTCTCTGCGACTTGAAGCAAAACGTTCAGATAGTAGGCTTCCTCGCGTTGCGATTGGAACAGCCGCGCATCTTCTAAGGCGATAGCAACTTGCGCGCCGAGCGTGCTCAGCACGAACAAATCATCTTCGTCGAACGCATTCAACTCATTGCTCTGCACATCGAGCACGCCTAAGACGCGATCGCCGTAAAGAAGCGGCACGGCAACTTCGGAGCAGGTGTCGATCAATGCTTTGTCGGGGTCAAGCACAAAGCGTTTGTCTTTGCGAACGTCCGGCACGACAAGCGGCTCGCGGGTTGCGGCGACCCAGCCAACAATTCCTTCCAATCCGACGCGGAATTGCAAATTGCGTTCGCGCCATTCGCCGCTCAACGGATGCGTGCTCGCACGAAAAATCACATAGCCCGCGCGCTCATCGAGCGTAAAGACATGGACGTTGGAATAAGCGAATTGTTCGCGGATGCGCGTCACGACGTTGAGCAAGACTTCGTCGAGATCAAGATACGTCGCAACCTGGCGACTCACTTCGCCGATGGTCGCCAATTGCGTTGCGCGTTTGCGCTCAACGGAATACAGGCGCGCGTTTTGAATGCCCACCGCGGCTTGACCGCACATCGAAGCCAGGTTGCGTCCATGGATCGGGAAAAAGATTCGTGGGCGCGCGCTAAAGAATGAAAGGATGCCGAGCACTTCATCGCCCACGCACATGGGCAGGATGAGCAAGCTGCGCGGCGCTGCGCCATCGATTTGAACCAGGTTTTGAATCGTGCGCGAAAGCGGGGTAGCATCAAACGGATAAACGAACGAACGCGCGAGATCGAGCGCGCGAATTGGTTCGCGATGATTGGAAAAATATTCGACCAGTGTCAAATCGGTTTGCTTTTGATTGGGATGCATCGTTGCGCTAGGCGTCGCCTCAAGCACAATCGTCGTCGCCTCACGACCCTTGTCTACCAATTCGACCCGACACAAATCGGGTTGAACGATGCGGCGACTATGCTCGCACAACAGATCGATAATCTTTTCCGTATCAAAGCCCGCATTGGCGAGCGCTTGCGCAAATTCGTTGAGCGCCGCCAAATCATTGCTGCGATATTCCAGCTTGCGCGTGGCATCGGCGAAACGCTGGACGATGATGGCCGTTCCGACCAAGCCGAGCATCATCGCCAGAAACGTCCCAGGATCGCCGTCGACGTACACATCGGCGATAACGAGCGAGAACGGCAGCGGCATCAACTCGACCAGCACCGAGTAGAAAAAAATCGAGCGGAGAAAATTGACGACCGCTTGCGCGCCGCCCTGCAAGAATTCGAGCAAGCCCCAGCCGATGTGATCGATCAAGAACCACGCCAGGACAGCGCCGAACATCGGCAAAATCATTTGCGTGGTGACAGCGTGCGGCGGAAAACTTCCACCAAAAAACTTGTAAAGATACGTGCTGCCGTACGCCATCCCAATTTTGAGACCCGCGTTGAAAACTGGAATCTCGACGAGATTGCGGAATGTGTGTTTTTCACGACGCAGCGCGTTGAGAAACAAATAGAAAAATCCACTGACCGCTGCCACCCATGCGCCCAGGAGCGGCCCGAAAATCAGCACGGCGGCCAAGTCAATGATGCCGACCAAGCTGTGCGTGACTTCGGGCGCGGCGTGAAAGCCTGCCCGCTTTAGAATAAACGACAGCACAACGAACACCGTGAGCGGAAGCACATTCGCCGAGAGCGCGTTCCAGTCGGTCAAAATGACGAGCACTGC
The DNA here is from genome assembly GCA_016215025.1 of Chloroflexota bacterium. Lineage (GTDB taxonomy): Bacteria > Chloroflexota > Anaerolineae > UBA4142 > UBA4142 > JACRMI01. Next base: position 25,845 of record JACRMI010000105.1, on the reverse strand, counting down.
GATGCCGCCAAGCCCAATGCCGAGGGTATAGATTGTGGGGAGTAGAGTACGAATCTTCATAGATTTGTCACACGCTGCAAGTCTCAGGTCGTAGATTTCACCGCTCCAGAGAACAAGATCGTTCTCCAGGGGTCAAATTTGATCAGTTTTCGAATACCGTCATCGCCTGTAGGAACGTCCCAGTGACCAGAAAGGACATACCTGAAGGACAATGATCGCCCGGCTTGTTCTGAGACGCCCAAAATCGCTCTGACTGCATAGAACTGGCTCCAGAAACCGATCAAATTTGAAGTCTCAAGAACGATTCTGTCCCCTGGAGCGGTGAAATCTACGTCAGGTCACATTAAATTGTCGATAGGAATCACATGCAATACGTGACTTGCAACCTGAGACCTAATTTCCCATCGCGTTTGAAATTGCTTTGAGCGAAACGTCGTATCGATATTGAATATTCATATGATACCCAGTTTACTGCACTTGCTTTCACAGTGAGAGTGAATCTGCAAGTCCCAGAAAACGAGCAGACCCCTATCATTTCAGTGCGACCAATCGCACTTGATCGCATTACAAGTAGATCACAAGCTCGGAATGCATTGTAGCATAACCCTCCCGCGTCAACAAGTTAAATGGGCGAGCATGTGCTGCTCGCCCATGTTTTTGCCAATATTGGAATATCTGAATGATGGAAACTCGGAACAATGGGAGACTGGTTCCTTCCCATCAGTTCAAGCGAGCTAGGAGGTAAGAATATCCTTGTCTGGTGCGCAATAAACTGCACCCAGCTTCACAGTTTACTATGTTCACATTTCAAGCCCTCAATACGTCTCAACTGAAACCAATAATATAACCACGCTTATTGATCTGACTCATTAGCGAGGCATGGCATCAGAGATTGCTTTAAGCGAATTGTCGTATCTATATTGGACGCCAAAGTGACCGTCATCGAATTCGAGATGGGTGTAGGGAATGCCACGCGCTTTTAACTTGCTAGCAAAGATGCGCGCGCCGTACTGCAAGTTGAATTCATCGCGCAAGCCCGCATCGAGGTAGATCAGTCGCAGCGAGCGTAACGCATCGACATGTTTATCGACGAGATACACCGGATCCCATTCGAGCCAGCGCTGCCATACCTCATCGCGTATCTCGCCAGTCTCGCTATTGAAGGGTAATTCAAATCCATGCGGCGCAGCCGCATACGGTCCATAACACGCCGCCATCGCGATAATGTTCAAGAGGTCGCGATATTCCTTGCCTTTTGGTCGAATCGATTGATGTTCGTTCCAAAATTTTTCGAGACCGCCGTACTTTTCAAGACCTTTCAGCGCGCCAAAGAAATCGGGCTTGTAGCAGTATTCAAAATACATGTCGCCGCTGTGCGACGCCATCAAGCCGAACACGTCGGGGCGATGCATCGCCAGAATCACCGAACCATAGCCGCCTGAACTTTTGCCAACGACCGCGCGATGATCGCGATCGGCAAGCGTGCGAAAGTTTTGATCGACGTACGCGACGAGTTCTTTCGCGACGTGGTCTTCATAATTGCCAACGGCTGCGGAGTTGACGTACTGACTGCCACCGATGCGCGTAAAGCAATCGGGCATGACCAGGATCATCGGACGCACAACACCCTCGGCAATCAAACGATCCATACGCTGGGGCAGGGTTTCTTCCCAGGGCGCATCATTGAGCAGCATCATCCCGCGTCCAGTAAAGCCGCTCAAGACAAAGACGACCGGATATTGTTGTTCGCCTTCGTGATAACCGGGTGGAAGATAAATGGGGACGCGGCGCACGAACGGATCGCCCAGCGGATTGCCGCGCAATGCTTCGCTGGCGATAGTTTCTATCGTTACAGTACCTTCAGACATGAAAACCTCCAAATGTATTGGACGCAGACAAACGCGGATGAACGCAGAAAACAATAATTTGTGCCATTCGTTGAAATGAACGGCAAGCCAAAATCAAAGCGTTTCCGATTTGTGGGCTAAGATAGCGATAAGATCACTAGCACTTGGACTAGAATCTTCGCCCAACGCTGGATAGAACTTGATCTGATTAAAGCCACATTCTTGCAAGAGAGCTTGATACCGGTCATTGGTATAAGCTTGGAGACTTTGGGCGTAACGCTCCGTTTTGCCAGTTGTCGCATCGACAACGAAATGCCTGATCGTTGCCGCCTGCAATCCTTCATCCCAAAATCGTTCCGTAAGCACCAAATGCGGTTCATCGGAGAAAAGACCACTGCTTGAAGAGTACCACGAACGCTCTGACTTGCCAAGCGCGACGACTGCATCAAATGTATGTGGTTCGAGTAAAAGCATTCCATCTTCCGCCAGCGCGCAACTGACTTTTTCAAGAATCGCTCTCGCATCGGCCGGACGAAACACATTCAGTTCGCCATAAATGAGCATGACGAGATCATAGCCGATCCCATAGTCCGCCGTCCGAATGTCGTGATGCACATAGATGCAGCGCAAGTCTTCACGCCGAGCAATGTCTGCCGCATACTCGATCGAAGCGGGAGAATAATCGATCCCAACGCAATCGTGTCCCAACCGCGCGAGTCGGCTTGCATACAGACCGGGTCCGCAACTCAGGTCCAGAATTCGCGCAGGCTTGTCGAAAAGCAATTGGTGATGAATCCACGCTACGTGCTTGTCAATCGTTTCGAAACGACGGCTCGCCGCATCGTGCTCTTGTGTCAAGTGCTCTTTGAGCATCCGCCGGCTAAAATCGGGATCAGACCACGGAATGTTATCGCCTTCGCTCCACGGCGCTGGGTTGGGCTGTCGCTGAACAATATCCACGAGATTCGTTTTGCCCATAGCTTCTCCCGCATAAACGCTTGACGATCGAGCGCACTAAAATCAAACATGCCAAACCCTCGCTTCTTTCACCGTCTCGTTATCGTCTTTGAATGTGAACGTTGCTTCGACACGTTTGCCTTGCAAAACAAGGGGCAGCCAATGAATATCATCTGCCCACATTTTAGCATAAGGTATCGAGTTTGTCTTGACCCACATGGGCTTCATTTCTTCGGTTTCGACTGGCTCACCCTGCCAGCGTTTCACTACGAAAGCGTGAACTACTTGGTCCCATTCGGGCATCGCGGAGAAAAAGAAATCGAGGCGAGCGACTGGCTCAAGATCGGCGAGGTCAACGCGGACGCCGCATTCTTCGCGCAGCTCGCGCGCGGCAGCCGATTCGATCGACTCGCCGTTTTCGATCTTGCCGCCAAACCCGTTGATCTTGCCTTGAGCAAAGCCGCGCTTCTTGAGACCGAGGAGTATCTCATCGTCGCGCAGAAGAAAAACCAAAGTGGCGTCTTGCATCAAAACCTTTTTCTTCCGCGAATCTCGCGAACACTTGCACCGCAAGTGCAGGTGTCTCCGCTAATATGTCATGCTGAGGAGCGGCTTTTGCGATGAAGCATCTCGTATTCCATTAATGAGATTCTTCGCTTCGCTCAGAATGACAGCGTTCGCGGAGATTCGCGGGCTATTTCTTTACCGCGCGCACCAGAGCGAAGATGGCGATGAATAGCCAGACCAAGTTGACGAACGTCGATGGATACGCGCCAAAGTAAATCGTATTCGCCATCAGGAAAATGCTACCGAACAAATTCAACATCTGATACGGAACCGAATCGCCCTTTAATCGATTCGTCGATACAAAAACGTACGCGAGCAGAACTGCAATCGATCCGAGCCAGCCAATGATGTTAATGACGAAATTAATGTCCATTGTTTTATTTGGGCTTGCGCGCCTTAACGATGAATGTTGTGGGGATCAGTTTTGCCCGCGGGACGGAGTACCATTTGTCGGGCGCATAATCTTGCTCGCGCGCCACATCCATATTCACATCGCTTTCGATCAAGCGCTCAAGCACCAACCCAGCTTGAATGATTCGATTGATGTACGTCGACATAACACGGGGATGCAACACGATTTCGACACCCTTCCAAGATGGGTCAATCTCAGGACCATCTTTCAAATACGATTCAGTAAAAACGTACTCTGCTGAATCTGCTTTGTAACTCAGACAACGGTATGCAGGATGTTCCCAACTGAAAATAAAAACGCCGTTGGACTTGAGATAGCAATTGACCAATTCGAAGGTTCGCGGCAAGTCAGGCGTCCAGCCCAAGCTATAAATTGAAACGACGCAATCGAAATGATTTTCGGGAATGCCTGGATTTTCGTCCATCGAACCAAGTACCAAATTCGCTTTGATATTTTTCGAGTCAAAAAATTCACGCGAGAAACGAATTTGTTCTGGCGATAGATCGAGTCCCCACAACTCAGCGGCATTTCGTTCGCGATAAAGATATTCCAGCGAATGACCGCTGCCACAGCCGATTTCCAACACTGCTTTGCCAGTGAGGTCGTCGATGAGATGCAATTGGTCTTCGGTGACGGCGAGTGGACCGTACCTGGGCAACGCCGTGCCACCGTAAAACAAAGATGCAATCTTATCCCAGCCCTTGCGATTTATCTCTACCGTTTCATCTCTGGTAATTGTCATCGCGCCTCCAGATACCCCAGCAACTCTCTCGCCGCCTTCTCCCACGAAAACTTGATCGCTTGCGCGAATCCTTTTATGCACAAATCATTTCGCAACGATTCATCCGTCAGTGCGCGACAAATCGTATCTGCCATCCCATCGACATCGCGCGGGTCAAAGTAGAGCACCGCCTCGCCGCCGACTTCGGGCAGAGACGACGCGTTCGACGAGACGACGGGCAAGCCGCACGCCATCGCTTCGACCACCGGCAAGCCGAATCCTTCATACAGCGATGGATACACAAATAACGACGCGCCGACGTAGAGCGCTGGCAAATCTTCGTCGGAGAAAAAGCTGGGGAAGATAACGCGGTCTTGCAAGCCAAGGCGCTCGACGGTTTGGAAGATTTCGTCGAAGAGCCAACCCTTCGCACCGCAAATGACTAGCTGCGTGTTGCGTATTGCGTGTTGCGTGTTGGCGATCTGCAATTCGCTATTCGCAATTTTCGCAAATGCTTCAATCAAACGCGCATAATTCTTGCGCGGCTGAATCGTGCTGACGGAAAGCAAATACGACTTGTCCTGCGTCAACTCGCGAACGCGTGCCAGCGATTGTTCGGAAACGTCGGGACGAAAACGCGGATCGACGCCAGAATAGAGCACTTTGATCTTCTCAATCGGCACGCGATACACGTCAACCAAATCGCGTTGCGTGCTGGCAGCATCGGCAAGAATCAAATCGGCGCGCGCAACCGATGGCGGGACAGCGCGATTGAGATAATTCAAGAGCGGCGCGGGAAAACATTCGGGGACGCGGACGTAGGACAGATCGTGGACAGTAACCAACTTACGACGGGCGCGCGTCGGCGGTATCAAAAAATCGGGCGAGTAGAAAACATCAACGCTGCCGACGAACAACTCAATCGGCAGCGGTATGCGCACGCGATGCCACAGCGCGGCGAGGTAGCGTTCCGTCAGCGGCGCGCGAACAATCGAAAAGTTGGGCAACCAATCGAATTGCAAAAGTTCGTCGTGCGCGTCACGCGGAACGAAGAGGACGTATCGATTAGTCTGATCGACGCGAGCCAACGCGCGGATGAGTTCACGCGCATAGCGCCCAATCCCCGCGCGCTCTCTCGACGCTGAAGTAAAATCGATTCCAATCTTCATAGTTCGATAGTGCGCTAGTGAGATAGTGAGATAGTGCGTAAGTAGATAACTATCGCACTATCTTACTCAATTTCGCGATACGTCCATCGGCGGTTCGCGAAAAAATTCCAGAACAGCACGACGACAACGGCAGTGACTTTGGCAAGATTGTAATCGATGGGGTGAGGAAATATTTCCTCAAAGATCAGCGAATCGGTCATGACAAAAACGAATTGGTTAATCGCCAAGCCAGCTAGATTCACCAGCGCAAACTTGCCAAACGAGATATGCACCGGATGATCACGCGATTCGGGAAACGTCCACAAACGATTCCAAGTAAAATTACTAAAAATAGCACAAGTAACTGAAATCAGATTGGCGTACTCTTTCGGCATACCAAAGAACAACACCAACAGGTTTAGCACGCTAAAATCGACAACGGCACCGAGCGTGCCAACCAGTGCGAATTTTAAAAATCGATTCATTTCACCATTTGAAGCGAACTCGATCAACTTGGACAACGAACTACCTCCGGTAAATGACAAATGACAAGATACGTGTTGCGTACTGCGTATTCCGTTTTATGCTTTACGTTTTACGCTGTCATTGATGACAGCAACCAAACCTAGTCCAATGCCAACCTGCACCGCCATGCCGTGAACAAAGAGATTGTCAAACGCATTGTGCATGGAGAGCGCAACGAGCATTCCAAGCAAGCCAGCAGCAATCCCGCGCCACACACTTGAAGCATTCGAGGTTCGCACTGCGCGCCAACTTTGCCAAAACGCCGACGCCCACAAGATCAGATATGCACCCAATCCCATCAATCCAGTTTCGGCGGCGACATTCAAATAGTAATTGTGCGCGTGCCCGAGCGGGTCGTCCCAACGCGGCAACGAGAATTGCGGATACGCCGTCGCGTAATTGCCTATGCCAACTCCCAGAATCGGACGCGCGGCGAACATCATCGCCGCCGATTGCCAATGCGCCATGCGTTCGACGATCGCATAGTTGGCATCGTCAACTTTGACGCCGCGCACATCGAACACGCCAAAGTAATCCGTGATCCCGCTGAATCGATCTGCGACGACGCTGGGAATGAGATTGATGCTGCTCAACAAAATCGCAAACGTTAGCACGAAGGCGGCGATGAGCGACATGATAAACGCGCGCCGACTCTGCACGACAATTGTGACGATCAGCCCTGCCCCAACGCCCAGCCATGCACCGCGCGACCAACTCATCACGATGGCGGTGAGTGTTGCCACAAGCGCAATGATCGCTAATCCAAAGTATCCAGTATTCAGTAACCAGTATTCAGATTCCCCAGCTCGCCGTCTGAATACTAAACGCTGCGCGTGATTACTGAATACTGCAAAGGCAAAGCCAAGCGCAACGGGTGCGATTAACGCCAAATATCCGGCGTATGGATTCGGCTGTTCGAATGTGCCGAACGCGCGGATAAATCTGCCGAAAAGCAAAAAACCTTCAGGTCCCCATTTGAAAATAAATTGGTAAATTCCAATCGCGGCTTGCGATATTCCGGCAAGGAACACCATCGCGAGCGCGCGCTGCGCTTTGGCTTCGTCGAGATTGTTCGCGACATAGACATAGATCGCGAACATTTCCAGCCATTTCGTAAATTCCTTGATCGATGCTTCAAGCGATTGCGTGACCGTCATCGATAGCAATGCTGTGCAGAGAAACAACGCAAAAGGCAAAGACAGCGCCGGCCAACGAATCGATATGCTGCGGTCTTGCACCATCATGCGGATAAACCAGAGCACGCTGACAAGCGCGACGAATAAATCAACCGCGGTGAGATTTCCAAAACCAGTGGGAAGAGGAAACCAAGTGCCGTACGGCACCGCAAAGATCAGCGCATACAGAGCTAGCTCGTGCCAACGCAAAAGCGCGAGCGCCGCCAATGTGCCGCCCATCACGACAACGGCGCTCGTAATGGGCAACAGAATCAATGCGCTTGCGATGAACACGACCGCAAGCGCAATCCAGATCCAGATCAGATGCTGTCTAGTGTGATCAGCTATGTCCATCATTCAGTGAACAGTAAACAGTGAACAGTTCAGATTGATGACTGTTCACTGTTCACTGACAACTGGTTACTGTCCCTTGCGTTTGATCTTCGACGCGAAATACTCAATGGTCTTGCTTAGACCTTCGTCGAGACCGACCTTTGGTTCCCAACCGAGGAGACGTTTTGCTTTGGAAATGTCGGGGCAGCGGCGGCTGGGATCATCGACGGGACGCGGGCGGAAGACAATACCCGCTTTGTTGCCCGTCAGTTCGTTGATCTTTTCGGCGAACGTGAGAATCGAAAGCTCATTCGGATTGCCCAAGTTCGTCGGCATCGTTTCATTCGATGCCAGCAAGCGCGCAATGCCTTCGACCAAATCGCTTACGTAACAGAACGACCGGGTCTGCGATCCATCGCCATGCACCGTCAATGGTTCGCCGCGAATCGCCTGCCCAATGAGATTCGGCACGACGCGCCCATCGTCGAGTGCGTTGCGTGGACCATAGGTGTTGAAGATGCGCACGATCCGAACATCGACATTGTGCGCACGATGGTACGCCAGCGTCATCGCTTCGGCGTAACGTTTGGCTTCGTCGTAGACGCCGCGGGGACCAACCGGATTCACATTGCCCCAATAATCTTCGCGTTGGGGATGAATTTGCGGTTCGCCGTACACTTCGGACGTCGACGCCAAAAAAAATCGCGCACCCTTTGCTCGCGCCAAGCCGCACGCCTTGTGTGTTCCCAACGCGCCGACCTTGAGCGTTTGAATCGGGTACGCCATGTACGACACCGGACTCGCCGGCGATGCAAAGTGCAGCACCGCGTCAATGTAACCGTCGATGTGAATGTGCTCGGTCACGTCCTGTCGTACAAAACGAAAGCGCGGATTGTCTTTCAAGTGGGCAATGTTGTCGGGACTGCCCGTGATAAAGTTGTCGATGGCCACCACTTCCTCGCCGCGCGCGAGGAAGTAATCGCACAGGTGCGAGCCGATAAAACCCGCACCACCTGTGACTAAGATACGCATCGGTGTTTATACCTCCACAAGCGATGTGATCTAATTATAAATGACCGCCGTCGTTTTGAAACGACGGCTCAAAAGGTGGAAACTCGATAAATCGAGTTGGCGTCAATCGGTTTCCAACCGATTTTGACCTCATTGAGCCGCCGAATGAAATTCGGCGACGTTCACCCAAAATCGTGACGCACACCCACTATTGCACTATTCAACTGTCGAACTGTCCAACTGCATCATCACACCGAGTGTTAGCATAAAGACAAATGCAAGATCGACGTAGAAATACGCCGCATCAATCATCCCGTGTGCAAGCGCAGCCGTCATGCTGGCAAGCAAACCGATGACGAGCGCGCGCGGAGTTCCTCCGAGTTCCCGCAGTTCCTTGATTCCCTTGCGATAGAATTGGAGCATCATCCACCCCAGCACCATCACGCCGCCAATGCCTAACCGCACCCAGAAATCCAAAACGATGTTGTGCGGATGCGAGAGATTCGGTTCGCGCCACGCGCCGGGTTGAATGTAATTCGGATACGCGTACAAAAAGTTGTCGAGACCGACGCCGGCGATGGGGTGATCGCGAATCATCGCGCTGGCCGATTGCCAAACACTGACGCGGAAGAAACCGGTGCCGGTGCCTTCTTGGAATAACGAGCGCGCGCGCTCGGTCTGCAAGAATGGAATGACGAGCACTGCGCCGATAACGAGCACTGCCGTCACCGCGATCCGCACTCGCCGACCGCTCAGTAACCCAATGACCGCCAACCCAGCGACAATCCCAAGCCATGCACCACGAGAATACGTGAGGTATAGGCAGAGTGCAATAGGAATTGCGGCGAGTGAATAGTATATGATGTTTCTAGTGCGCGATAAATCGCGCACTGCGAACAAACCCAGCGCAATCACCAACGGCAACGCGCGATCCAAATAAAGCGCGAGATTGTTCGGCGAGCCGTAGACGGCTAACACACGCCGCACACCTTCGCCGATAATGACCCAGTTTGTAAAGAAAAACTGGTATAGTCCGATGAGCGAGATCGCAACCGCCGATAGAATGAACATATTAACCAAGCGATGCAAATCGCGCTGCGAAAAATTTCCAACGCGAATGAGCGCATACAGCAACGCCGGCTCAATGACGACGACGCGCAACTCGCGGTTGGCGACACCAAAGTTGGAGGCGATGGCTACGGAAAGAATGCCGAGTAAAACGAAAAAGATGATTGCCCAATCGAATGACCGCAGACGGCGGACGGCAGACCACCCTGTTGAACGAGCGGTCGGCGGTCGGCGGTCGGCGGTCTTGAAATGCAAAACGACTCTCACCACCAATGCCATGACCGACGTTAGGACAAGTATTTCTACCAGCGAGAATTGTGCGCCGCCGATCAAATTCTTGGGCAAGAGATAGAATGGAATCGTGAAAACGGCGATTGCCAAACCCAAGTCGAGGCGCAATGTGAACAGGAAAAAAATAGCAGCGAGGAAAACAAAATTCAGAATAGCGTTTGGCGCATAGTAGAATGCGATGACCGCAAGCGCGAGCAAAGCAAATTGGACTGCTTCGGGTAAAACAGCAAAGCGCGATTCCACAATGCGCCAATAGTCGCCCCAAGAAATTTTCCGCGTGGCGACGGCGGCTTGCCAAAGCGCGATCAGAGCGACGATAGCTAGTCCGCCAAGCATCGCAACGAATCGCGTGAAATCAAACGATGCAGGTACAGTAGATGCGAGGATGGCAGAGGACACTGCGGTGTAAAGTGGACGTGCCTGCAAATTTTTATCGACGAGCGAAAAACCCCATTGCGGATCGTCGGCTGGCGCGTTTGGCTGAAATGTTTGCACAAACATTGCGCCCATCCACGCCCATTCACTTTTCGCGCGCGCAATCGCATCCGCCAAGCGCTTACTTTGAATCGCTTCGGTGTCACTGCCCCACGGCGACGGCGCGCCTTGCCAACCTTCCGGTAACGCATTCCATCCAAACTCGACCGCCCACAGCGGTTTGTTCGCATCGCCGTGCGCGACCATCTCATCGCGCAACAAAATCGCGCGCGAGAAATTAAACACGTTCATATCCACCCGTCGATTATCGGGACCCGACCACATACCGTACGGTTTTGCGGCGCCGATATCGAAATAATCTTTTGCGCCTGCGTCGTATATGCCGCGCAGAAACAACACGTCGGAATAATCGGGATGCTCGCGAATCAATTCGTTATTGGGCGCGAGTCCCGCCGAAAGAATCGTAACATTTGGATTCGCCGCACGTGCGGCAGTTGCAGCCGCACGCAACAAATCCGTATATTCGATTGGATCGGCGTTACGGCGTCCCCAAAACGGATGGACGTTTGGATTATCCCAGATTTGGATGTAGCGGATTTGCTTGCCATAGCGCGCGACAAACACAGAAACAAATCGCGCATAGTCGTTCACATCGCGTGGCGGCGCATTGACCAGATCGGCTTCGCCGGGGTGGCGTGCCCACCCCGGCGACGTATCCAACACGGCAACGATCTCCATATCGGCGAGACGCGCGACGATGCGATCCCATTTCGCCCAATCGAGTTCGCCTTTGCGCGGCTCGATTTCGTTCCAGTAGAAATGTTGGCGAACCATCGTCGCACCACTAGCGCGAATCATTTTTACGACGCGGGGCAAATCCATTTCGGAATATTGCTCGAGCGATACGTTGACGCCAAATGCTATATGACTAGCGACGCCGTACGCAACGCCGCGCGTTTGCGTTTGCATGTCGCGAATCTGCACGAACGCCAAAACGCTTGCGGCAATAACGATCATCGCGCAGAATGCGAGCACAAGAAAATTGACAAGCGTTCGTCGACGACTCATTTCTTGGACCAGGGTGCGATGTTTTCTCCACGCATAAAGCGCGTGATGTAAGGTGCAGCGGGATGGCGCAGTCGTTGCACTTGGCGCACAACCGCTTCGTTATCATAGTCCGCGCGCCGATATTCAACTTGGTACCCCGACTCTGTTGCGTTCAGAATCGCATAGCCGGCGCTAAGATCAGGTGGAAATGGGTTGCTGACGCTCCCAGGATTGACGACATGCACACCACCAACGCGATGCTCAAATGCGGCGTGGTTGTGTCCGATGCAAACAATGTCGGCGTCGCAGTTGTTCACGATGGATTGCAATTCTTGTTCTCTCGTATCAGGACGAATGCCGCGCCCATCGTCGGTGCCAGGCGACGCGTGAACCGCAAGCAAGCGTGAACCATTCGGCAACGTGAGGCGCTGTTCAAGTGGCAAGGTTGCCAGCCAGTCGAACCAAATGCCGGATGAAATCGCGCCTTGTGTCCACGCAAAACTTTTATTCACTTCGGCGAACTTGGTGACGAGCGCGGGATTGGATTGAATGTCGGTTAGAGTTGGCGCAGGCAGTTCGCCCGTCACCAAGTAACGATCCGTGTTGCCACGCACGATGAGGAGATTCGGCAATGCACGGATGCGCTCAAGCACGCCAACCGGATCGAAACCGATTGCCGCGAGGTCGCCCAAAATCAAATACTGGTCAACGCCGCTTTGCTTGGCAATGTCTTGCAAGACCGCATCGAGTGCGATTGAATTTCCATGAATGTCCGATAGCAATGCTATTTTCATTATGACCACCAAGTTGTCATTCTGAACGGAGCGTCCTTTGCGGAGCGAAGAATCTCATCCATCCATGATGCGAGATTCTTCGCTTCGCTCAGAATGACATATGAATAGTTTTTTACTTTGCCCATCTCGGCAACGCGCTCGCGCCGTTGTCTGTCAACTGCGACCACTTGCTCGTCGCAAAATCATACAGCCACAAATCACCTTCGCGCACGACGATGAGTTGTTTCGAATCCGGCGACCACGCGGCTTGAGCAATGACTAACGCATCTTCGTCTCGTTTCGGAAAAATTTGTTTTTTGTTTCCACCATCGCGATCCATCACCCAAAGCGAGTAACGACTCTTTTCACTATTGCTCGGAGCAATGGCAACGCCAAACACAACACGGCTTTCACCCTGTGCATCCGGCAGCGACCACGCCGGAAACGCCCACATCCCCGTCTGCTTCGCCAATGCGGCACTTACGGATTGGTCACGCGCAAGCGCCCATACCTCAAACGTTGGATCGTCAGTAGCAACACTAGGATTACCGAGCGGCGCATGAACTGTGCTGATAATAAATCGACTGTCAGGCGACCAAGCAACTTGCGGAACCCAGACCCAATCGGCGTTGGTACGGAATGGCGCGAATCGTTTCAACACACGGCGCGGCGCATTATCGCCAGAAGACTTGGCGTTCGATTCGATCCAACCGATTTCGTTAGGGAGCGCGTAGGCAATGACGCTGCTGTCGGGCGACCACGCGAAATTCGTGCCCCACCAACTGTACGGCGCTGGGATACTTGGCTTCCAAACGATTTTAGGCTCGCCGCTTGTTACACCAGACGAAGTGATTGTGATTGGCATAATCGATAAATCGTTGTGCGCTTTCCAGCCCGGCGCGCCACCGGTACGTTCGCCAGTCGAGTACGCAACCGAGCGCGAGTCCGGCGACAACTGCGCGAACAAGACATCGTTGATCGATAAAGCACGCGGTGCTTCGCCGAGAACAGCAGTATCGATAAGCCAAAGCGTGTTGAGCGAATTCTCGTCGGCGGCGCGAGTAAAGAGCAAATAGCGTCCATCGGGCGAAAGCGATAAGACCCGCCCATCGAGATCACCCGTGGTCGTCAATGCGCGCTTGTCACTGCTCGAATGCCGCATCACCCAGGCATTGCCATTGGCAAGATAAACGATTGTGCCGGAGGATAATGAGATCGGCAACAGACTGCCTTGTGTGCCGAGCGCCAGAATCTCGTCCTTGGGCTGCTCAACAATTTGGCGCGCGCTTTCGCGGCGACTGGTTTCTGTGCCGTCTTGATACGTAACCGTGTACGTAATCGCCACCGTGCCGTTCGCGCCAAGCCGAACGATACGCGTTTGTCCTTGCGGATAAGTTTCGTCACGCACAAGTTGTCGTGCAAACGGAATCGGCTGCGTGACCGGTTCAGTCTTGATTTCGACGCGCGTCACGGTGATGGTCGCGCTGCGTCCCACTTCGGCAAAGAGCGGCGGATCGATTTTGTCGTTATCGTTGACGTTGACTCCTTGCTGGTTGAGGACATCTTTCACAGTGACCGCCGTCGTATCGAAAACGAGGCGTTGACCATCGACGAGCAAGACCACACGTTTGGGCATTGGCGCGCAAGCAGAGAGGAAAATGATGAAGAGGACACTAGTGAACACTGATAAACACTGATAAAAATAGAAAAAATCAGTGTAATCTGTGTTCATCTGTGTCCGAAATAATTCTTTAGTTCGGCGAGGCACGGGCGCAAGTTTAGCATAGGTTGTGCGGGGGAGCAAACCCAAGACCTGACAGGGTTTCAGAAACCTGTCAGGTCTAATCGATTTGACTAAATATCCCTTTGCCAGTAAAATAGCCCAGCAATTTTTTGCGAAGCACACTTTAGTGCAGAGGAAAGGTTATCATTCAAATGGAAGACATTCAATTGACTGCGCAACCGCGCACCGTGATTGGCAAACAAGTCGGCGCAATGCGTCGGAGTGGCACGATTCCCGCCGTGCTGTACGGCAGACACCTCGATACACCGTTGAATCTTCAAATCGACGAAAAAAATCTCAAGCTCGTCGTCGCCAAAGCAGGTCGCAATCGCTTGATCAAGCTAATCGTCGATACGGGCACACCCCGGCTCGTCTTGACACGCGAAGTCCAGCGCAACTCGCTTTCGGGTCGCATCGTTCATGTTGATTTTCAAGAAGTCGCGATGAACGAAAAAATCACGACCGATGTGCCACTCGTTTTGGTTGGCACCTCACCCGCCGTCACGCGGGGCGAAGGTCTGTTGATTCACGGTATCAACACCGTGTCGCTTCGCATGTTGCCCACCGATTTGATTCCCCAAGTCGAGGTCGATGTAACGGTGTTGGAAAGCTTGAACCAGAGTCTGTTCGTCAAAGACCTCAAGGTCGGCGACAAGATCGAAGTTATGACGCCCGGCGATGAGATGGTCGCCAAAGTCGTCCCGGTCAAGGAAGAGGTCATCGCCGTCGAAGCACCGGTTGCCGTTGCCGAAGTCGAAGTCATCAAGAAGGGCAAGATCGAAGAAGAAGGCGCGGAAGGCGAAGCTGCAGCTGGCGAAGCGAAAAAGCCCGAAGCCAAAGCAGAAGCCAAGAAATAGGTCTTGGAAGTTGGAAGTTGGAAGTTGGAAGTTGGAAGTTGGAAAGCGGAGTCGGCAAATTGCCGCTCCGCTTTTTCTCTACTCACTATTTCACTGAACGCTACGACGAGCGTTCGCTACCATTCACGATTCACCGAACGCTACGACGAGCGTTCGCTACCATTCACGATTCACCGAACTACGACGAGCGTTCGCTACTGTCCTACTGTTTACTGATTACTGGATTTTTGTGCGCGAATGAAATGTGGTATATAATGCGCCCTGTTCGTTCGACCTTTTTGTGTTTTAGGAGCACTCGGAATTGATCAGCCCAATTAACTGGCTCTTTGGATTATTCTCCCGCGATATTGGCATCGACCTGGGCACAGCGAATACTCTGGTTCTGGTGCGTGGCGTTGGAATTGTAATTAACGAACCCTCTGTCGTAGCCGTCGAAAAACGCACCAAGCGCGTTCTGGCAATCGGTTCCGAAGCGAAGCAGATGGTTGGTCGAACACCCGCCGATATTGTCGCCGTTCGTCCTCTCCGTGACGGCGTTATCTCCGATTTCGATGTCACGGAAAAAATGCTCGAATACTTTATCACCAAAGTCCACGATCAAGCTCTTCTGCCCGTTCCGCACCGCCCGCGCATCGTGATTGGCATTCCCAGCGGCGTCACCGAAGTCGAAAAGCGTGCGGTGCATGATGCCGCGATGAATGCAGGCGCGCGCGAAGTGTATCTCGTCGAGGAACCGATGGCGGCGGCGATTGGCGCGGGCTTGCCGATTACTGAATCCGTCGGCAGCATGGTCGTCGATATTGGCGGCGGCACAACCGAAATGGCGGTCTTTTCGCTCGGCGGTATCGTCGTCAGCCGCTCCATTCGCGTCGCCGGCGATGAGATGGACGAAGAGATCATCCGCTACGCGCGTGAAAAATACAATGTCCTCGTCGGCGAACGCATGGCAGAAGAAATCAAAATGGCAATCGGCTCGGCGCATCCGTTGGCAGAAGAAAAGACTTTTCTTTTGCGCGGGCGCAATCTCATTACCGGACTGCCCGCCGAAGTCGAAGTGTCGAGCGTCGAAATTCGCGAGGCGCTCGCGGGACCTGTGAATCAAATCGTCGATGCATTGAAAACGACGATTGACGAAACGCCGCCCGAACTTGTATCCGACTTGATGCAGTACGGCATCGCGCTCGCGGGAGGCGGCGCACTCTTAGGTGCAATTGCGCAACGACTGTCGCAAGAGACCCGGATGCACGTCTACGTTTCCGAAGACCCACTCACCTGCGTCGTGCGCGGCACCGGCAGCGTGTTGCAAGAACTCGAAACATTGCACAACGTGACGCGCCCCACTCGGTCAAGACGCTAAGTCAATTTTGGATTTTCGATTTTGGATTTTGGATTGGACACTCTGGAGTTGAAAATCGAAAATCCAAAATCGAAAATCGAAAATTCAAATGTCTTCTCGTAACCGCAATACCATCCTCTTTTTTCTGATCGTCATTGCCGTCCTCGCGCTCATTCTCCACCAAGCCGGAATATTACAACCCATCGAAGACCTGGCTCTCGGCGCAGTGCAGCCGATCTTTGGCGGCGTGCTCGGCGTGGGCGAAGGCGCGCGCGATGTAACCACCGGCTTGACGGATGTGAACAATCTGCGCAACAAAGTCGATGAATTGCAAGCGCAGCTAAACGAGTTAAACGCCAGTCGTATTCGCATTACCGAATTGGAAAACGAAAACACGCTCTTGCGCCAGCAACTCGGTTACAAACAGTCGAACCCGGATTTCGATTTGGCGGGTGCAGTTGTGTTGCAGCGCAATCCCGATTTGGCGCGCGTTACCGGGCAAGACCCGTCGAACCTGGCTCGCTATATCATCGTCGATCAAGGCAGCGCCGATGGCATTAAAATCGGAATGCCCGTCGTCACGCCGCAGGGATTGGCAGGACGAATTGTATCGACCGGTTCACGTTGGTCCAAAGTGCTGCTTATCACCGATGCGGCGAGTTCGGTTAGCGCGGTCGTCCAATCGACGCGCGCCACGGGCATTGTGCAAGGCAATGTCAACGGCAATCTCGTCATCAAGTATGTGCCACAGGGCGAAGCGATCAAGACCGGCGATTTGATCTTGTCGTCCGGGATGGGCGGCACGTACCCCAAGCGACTCGTCATTGGGCAAGTGACCCAAGTGCACAAACTCGACAACGAATTGTTTCAGGAAGCAATGATCATGCCGAGCGTCGATTTTACGCGCCTCGAATTTGTTCTCATCCTCAAAAAGTTTACGCCTGCCGATATTACGCAAGAGCCAACGCCAACTCCCACACCACTGCCCAAAGCCACGCCGACGCGCACGCCTGCGCCGTAACCGTCTATGCCTGCCTGGATTCTGATTCCGCTTCTCGGTATCGTTGCCACCGTACAGGTCGCCTGGCTGCCACTCATTCCCATCTTTGGCTTCAAGATCGACCTCGCGTTGATCGTCGTCGTGACGTGGGGCTTGGTGGGACCGATTGGCGAAGCAGCGCTATGGGGCTTTATCGTCGGATTATTACTTGACCTCGCATCGGGCTTGCCATTTGGAATTCACACGCTCACGCTTACCGTCGTCGGCTTGTTGGTCGGCTTGGGTCAGACAACCTTCTTTCGCGGCAATCTGATTGCGCCACCAGCCATGATGGTTGCGGCGACAATTGTCTATAACATCTTTGTGCTGGCGATCCTCTCGCTATTCAATTGGAACATTAATTGGACGGATTATCTCTTTCGCGTCATTCTGCCGACCAGTCTTTTAAATACGCTCGTCGGTCCGCTGGCGTATTTTCCTTTGCAATGGCTCCAGCAAAAATTGTATCCTGGGCTAGAGTTTTGACATTAGCTCCTATTCGCATTAGAATCAAAGCGTAATCTAGTCTTTGACCCGGGCAATCGAACGAACGTCATGAAAGGCAACGATGGTTCCGCTTTGCCCGTTTCAATTTATTTGCCCATTTTCTCGCACCTGTTTTTCAGCGCGTTGATAAAGTGCGCCGACAGGTGTTTTTGTTTTCCAAAATATTCAACGCGCATTCTGTCCAGACGCCATCTTGAGAGAGTGCGAAGAAAGGAGGCGACCCAGCAAGAAATATTTATCGATAACTGAATAAGCACGCCAAGTAAGAAACCTATCAATACTGCACACAATTTCAACGCGGTTTCGACAAGACGCCCCGCCAAACCTTGGCGGAGGTCGAGCCGCGAAGGAGGAGAAGATGTCTCTACGGTTTCTGTTCCTGGCATTCTGCCTGATCGCATTGAGCACAGTCATCGCGTGTGCTTCACCAACGGCTGCGCCTGCGCCAGCTGCTGCGCCCGTTATAGCAGCATCATCGTCTGCTTCAAGCGCGCCGGTGCCCACACGGATGGTGGCAGCGTCATCTGCCGCATCGTCCAGCGCTGCATCTAGTATTGCATCCGGTGTTTCGCCCAGTTCTGCGCCTAGCATCAACCCATCGGCGCTGAATACGCAACGCAAGATCGTCAAGAATGCGCAATTGCAATTGACGGTCGAGAGCACCGACGTGGCGTTGGATCGCCTCACAGGCATCACGACCGACATGGGCGGCTACATTCTCAGCACCCGCGTGTTCACCGAAGGCGGTTTGAAAGCGGCGACGATTTCGTTCGCCGTGCCGGTCGATCAGTTCGAATCGACGATGCGGCGCGTGCGCGCCGTTGCGCTCAAGGTCGAGCAAGAAAGCTCGTCGGGGCAAGACGTAACCGATCAGTACGTCGATCTAGAATCGCAAGTAAAAAATCTCGAAGCGACCGCCAATCGCATTCGCGATTTTCTCACCAAAGCGCAGACCGTGGAAGAGGCGCTCAAGGTCAATCAACAATTGAGCGATGTGGAAAAACAGATCGAGACACTCAAAGGCAAGATGAACCAGATCGACGGCCGTTCCGCATTTTCCACGATCACCGCCGAGTTGCGCGAGCCAAAACCTACGCCGGTGCCTGCGCCGACCATGACACCCACGCCGACCCCAACACCAACTCCGCTGCCGGTGGGTTGGAATCCCACGGACACGTTGGACAAAGCAGTCGGCGCGCAAAAATCGCTGCTCAAGGTGTTCATCGATCTTGCGATTTGGCTTGTCGTCGTTCCACTGCCCTATGCAATTGTCATTGGCGCAATTGCTTGGCTAGTGCTGCGTATCCAAAAATCGATGCAAAGAAAAATGCCGAGCGATATTCGTTCGGAGAACAAACCACCGGACACGATGTAGAATTTTACTCTGCCGCGCGATTTGCGCGGCAGAGTTTTTGTTTCATTGACGACGCCCGCGTTCGTGTTATACTTGCTCCAGAATCGATTTGCGATCAAGCATCGCCGCGTGAATCAAAGGAGGTATCCGATGGTCACTGTGAGCATGGATCGAGCGCACTTGGGCTGGCGATTTTGGTCAGCGTGGATGGCGGCTAGCATCATCAGCGTGATTGTTTATATGATGATGATTCCCGTTTTCTTCAGCTTCATCGACATGCTAGCGCCAACACTTGAATTCGAAAGCATTTCGCAAGACCAGCAATGGATTCTACAAGCGATCAATTTTTTCGGCATGGCTGTACTCGGCGCGTTGATCGGATTGGCGCAATGGTTGCTCCTGCGTCGCTACTTGCCGCGCTCGGGTTGGTGGATTCTCGCAACGGCGATTGGCTGCATCGTGCCGATGCAGTTTGGCGAAATGTTTCCATGGCGCGATCCGCCTTGGCTCGGCGGGGCAATCATGTTCATGCTGTTTGGGCTGACGTTGGGTATCGCACAATGGTTTGTGCTTCGGCGCTACATGGCGCATTCCGTGTGGTGGACCGCATTTACGTTGGTCGGTTGGCTGTTGGCGTTTGCCCTGACCAGCATCGCTTACGTCACCGATTTATATGTCGAACCGTTTGACTTGCTCTCCGCGTTTATCGTGCCGATTGGAACTTCGGGGATTGGCATGGTGTGGTTATTGCGCCAGTCTCCACATTTGTCCAACGTTCGTGCTCATTAAATTATCTGCCATCCTATCCCCTGAGCACAAAGGGGACATTGAATCGATTTGAACGGAATCCCCATTTCCGAAAGCCGAGGTAGAGAAATGTCACATCGGATCTTCAAGCCAATCGCCGTATTGTCCATCGCGCTCTTTATTGTGAGCTGCTCGCTCCTCCCAGTCTCTCTCCCAAACCCTGTGCTTCCCATGTCGACGACCGGTCCCACGCTGCCGACACCAATGGCAACACTGACGCCGACCCCGATTCCACCATCGGTCAAACTCATCGGCTACAATTACAAGTTAAAGGATGTCGGCGACGGATGGAATGAAGGACGACTATCGATTGCGCTCGAAAATATTTCCGATCAACTCGTCGGCAATATTCGCATCGATACGCGCGATGTGATGGTGGAAACGAAAGAAGACAAGACCTATCCGGTCACGTTGTATCGTCTCTACACCGAAAGCTCCGAGGGATCGCCCGCACAGGAGATCGATTTTAGTGGATTGCCCAAAGTGATTCCGCCGCATTTTCGCTGGACTCGTGTTGGGAGATCAGGCGAACAACTTGGTCAGTACTATTTGAAATTTCGGGCGGCAATCGTCGCCCATCCCACGCGCATTGTGTTTCCACGCCAAGCCGGTTATTCGATCGATCTGACCACGGCACAAGCCGCCGCCACTTTTCCCGCCGACGCATCGGCGTTGACGGCGAAACCACTAACGGCATTGACGGGCAAGGTGTTGACGGATGAACCGAACAAATTGCTCGTGACGCTCGACGGAACCGGAGTGGTCACCGATCAGACGGCGCAATTGCGGTACACCGTCGTCAATCGTGACAAACTCGACGCGCATACGGCCACCGTGGCGGTGTCGATTCTCGCTTTTTATTTTGGCGATGGCGCGGTCTGGCCCCTGCCCGTGAACTCGCCCAGCGATTCGGTGACGGCAGGACCGGGGCAAACCGTAAAGAAAACTCTGTCGCTCGGACAGGTCTTTATGGACAAACGATGCAACGCGAACCTTTTTGCATTGTTTCAAGAAGGCGGACAGAACACCCTCTACAAGCTGAGTTTTTGCAAATAACGACTTGGGCATTGTCATTTCGAGAACGCATGCCCGCGCGGGCATGTTCAAATCCAGAAACTTGCGATTCGGAGTCGAGCGTTTGCGCGGTTGAGCACACTCAAGTACATAACCCGCTGAAGCGGCGAGTCCAACACTTGCAGGACTTTCGCTTGTCATTCTGAGCGAAGCGAAGAATCTCTGGTTTCAAGGGTAGAGACCCTTCGCTAACGCTCAGGGTGACACGAAAACGGACACTTGAGCGAAAGTCCTGACTTGACAAACCAAAGTTTCTGAGCAACGGAGCGAGAAATCTCCGCAGTTGCGAGATTTCTCCTCGCTCCGCTCGTCGAAATGACAGTCAAATGCGTAAGGTGCGTAAATAATTTGCAGCACGAAATTATTGACATCGCTTCTAGTTCGCAATATAGTTGAATAGACCGACAACACCCACCGTTCTTGCGCAACGGTGGGTCTTGCTTGGCATGCCATCACTTTTTGTCGAGAATTTATTTGACCATGTCCGCAAAATCACTCAAGTATCAAAACGCTTTGAAAAATTTCCGTGAGGCGCGCCAACGCGCTGCCCTGCAAGAGGTGCTCGCGCGCCTGACCGGAAAATCGGATGAGCTTTTATCGTACGATCTCGTCGTGCAAAAACTCCAGCTCTCCGCGCGCACCGAGCGCGGCGTCCAAGCCATTCCCGTCGATGCGATTGTCGGCAGCGTCGATCGCTACTCAGATTTCACGCGCACCTTCTTGCCGCGCCATGATAATGACCGTGAACGTTGGGCGCGCGTCCAAACTGTTTTTTCTACAGACGGCGGAGTGAATCTACCCGCCATCGATGTCTATAAAATCGGCGACGTTTATTTTGTTTCCGACGGCAACCATCGCGTATCGGTCGCACGGCAGCAAGGCATTCAGTACATCGAAGCGAATGTCATCGAAGTGCAGACCGATGTCCCGCTCACACCCGATATTCAGCCCGACGACTTGATCGTAAAAGCAGAGTACGCCGAGTTTTTGAAACAGACGCGGCTGACCGAACTACGCCCGAACGTCGATCTGAGTCTCACGGTGCCCGGTCAATACCAAAAGCTGAACGAACAAATCGAAATCCATCGCTACTTGATGCAACAAAATCAAGGAAACAAAGTTTCGTATCAACAAGCCGTCGAAGATTGGTACGATCAAGTGTACACGCCGCTCGCGACCGCGATCCACGACCATGGTCTGCTGCGTTGGTTCCCCAATCGTACGGCGACCGATCTTTACTTGTGGGTTTCAGAACATCGCGAGGGTTTGGAGAAGGAGCTGGGTTGGACGGTTCGACCTGAAGCCGCGGTGACGGATTTGGCGGTGAAAGAAAGCACGCGAGCTGAAAGTCAGGTCATCAGCTCCGGGAGTTGGCGCAAAGCGCGCACGCCCGATCGCTATACCGATCAATTATTCATGGACATTCTCGTTCCCCTGAACGGCACGCCGACCAGTTGGCAAGCGCTTGAGCAAGCGATTCTGGTTGCGCATCGTGAAGGCGCACGCTTGCATGGTCTCTATATCGCCGCATCCGATGCGTTGAAAAATTCTCCGGAAGCATTGACCATCCAGACACGCTTCAACGAACGCTGCGCGGCAGACGGCATCGCCGGCAGTCTGACGATTGAAGCTGGGAACATCACACAACGAATTTGCGAGCGCGCGCTGTTGACCGATTTGATCGTGTTGAATGTGGCTCATCCACCTGCGGCGGGTCTGCAAAGTTTGAGTTCGGGATTGCGTACGATCATCGCGCGTTCGGCTCGACCGCTGCTCACGGTACCGGCGCTGCCCAGCCGCCTCGATCACGCCATCCTGGCGTTCGATGGCAGTCCCAAATCGAAAGAAGCACTCTTTGTAGCAGCGTATTTGGCGGAACGATGGAAAACCGCGCTGACGGTGTTGAGCATCCAGCAAGGCTCGAAGCAATTACCCTCGGCGCTCGATTATGCGCACGAGTATCTTGAACTGCACGAAGTCCAAACTGAGTTCGAGGTGGTCGATGGACCGATGGATATTCTTCCCAGGTTGATCGACGAATGTCAGAGCGAGGAATGTCATTTCGATTTGGTGCTGATGGGCGGCTACAGCGGATCGCCGCTCAAGCAAATCGTCGCAGGCAGCACCGTCAATTGGATGCTGCGCGAGGCGCACTGTCCACTGTTTATTTGCCACTGAGTACGCCGCGATTGTCATTGTTACCCTGAGAACTTCATGCCCATGCAGGCATGTTTAAGCATAAAAACTTGTCATTCTGAGCGGAGCGGTTTTAGCGGAGCGAACGCTTCGCGTCTCGCTATGCAGAGCGAGACCCTTCGCTTCGCTCAGGGTGACAGGGCAAAGTTTCTGAGCAGCACGTTCGCTGCGCTCAGCGTAAACCATGTGGTGAGCGTAGCGAATCCATCCGCGAAGGGTCTCGCAATTCAGAGTATTGAGATTCTTCGCTTCGCTCAGAATGACATTTGTCGGCAAAGATGAGCTTTGATTCCTTGACTTGGCAGACACTCCGCCTTATTATCTGAGCAGTCAGGATATTTTCCCGCAACACCTGTCGATTGGGTGTCCTTCAGTAGCGAAGGATGCCCTATGAGCGACAGGTATTTTTATTGGCGCAGGATTGTCGAGCAATTGTTTCATTTGACAGGAGGTTACAATGCCAAGCCCAACCGTTCCACCAACGTCAGCCAAAACCGTGCGGCTCCATTATCTCGATTGGCTGCGCGTGATTGCGATCTTGATCGTGTTCGGTTATCACGCCGTCCACCCGTTTGATATGTGGGGCTGGCACGTCAAGAACATCGAGCAGAGTCTAGTGCTTAGCATTACTCTGACGATTCTCAGTCTATGGGGCATGCCTTTTTTCTTCCTGGTCGCCGGGTCGGCAGGTTGGTTTGCGTTACAGCGACGCACGCCAAATCAGTATGTCTCGGAGCGAATCAAGCGTCTGCTCATCCCCTGCATCGTCACGACGATTTTGTTTTATCCCCTGATGCTTTACTTTGAATGGGGCAACCGATTGTATCTGGGAACGACGACGTTTTCCTTTGCCGATTACTTTGCGAAGGATTGGGCGTTTTTCGTTCAGCTCGGTATCAATCCAATGTGGTTTGGAATCGGCAGGCATTTGTGGTTTCTCGGATTTCTGTTTGCGTTTGCGTTGATCACACTGCCGCTTTTCCTCTGGCTCAAGCGCGATAACGGCGCACGTTTCCTCGCCTGGCTCGCCAGCATATGCGAGCATCGCGGTGGGATTCTGTTGCTGGCGCTCCCATCTATCGCAATCCGATTTTGTCTGCAACCCTTCTTTCCCGAAGAACACAATTGGTCGGATTTCACTTACCAAATGAGTTTCTTTATCCTGGGCTATATCCTGTATGCCGATGAGCGTTTCGCGCGCATCATCCGCCGCGATGGATGGCTCTTGTTCGGCAGCGGAACGATCACGCTGCTTGCCATGTTCATCATGTATGCCGTCGGCTTGCCGATCTTTGATTGGGCGACTAATCCCGCGATACCTCAATTCTATCTCGCTCATTTCCTGGTTGGGGTCATTGGGTTTACGTATTCGCTGACGATGCTCTTTATTGGAATGAGGTTCTTGGATTTTACAAACCAGTGGCTCAAGTATGCGCAGGAAGCTGTGCTGCCGTTCTTTATTTTGCATCAACCCGTTATCATCGTCATCGCGTTCTACGTGGTGCAATGGCAGATGGACCTTCTGCCCAAGCTGGTCATCGTCGTCACGAGTTCGTTCATCGTGACAGTTGGCATTTACGAATTCATCATCCGGCGGATTGCGCCGTTACGGACAATTTTTGGAATGACCAAAATGATTGCGCCCGCGCACGCTGGATGACGATTAGAACAAAGTAGGTGTTTTATTTGCACGACAAGATGATCGAGCAATCAATTGATCAGTGAACAAGGAGGTTACCATGCAATCGCAAACAACAGTCAAAAACGTACGACTGTACTATCTCGATTGGTTGCGCGTGCTGGCGATTTTCATGGTGTTTCTGTTCCATTCGGTCCACGTATTTGACTTGACGGATTGGAGCATCAAGAACGCCGAGCGAAGCGAACTCCTCACCATTATTTTGGTTTTGTTGAGTTTGTGGGGAATGCCGTTCTTCTTTCTCATCGCAGGGACAAGCAGTATTTTCGCATTGCGCCGCCGCACACCCAGCCAATATGTCCGCGAACGATTCAATCGTCTCCTCATCCCTTACATCGTCGGAACGATATTATTTTGGTTTCCGATGGTCTATTTGGAATGGGTGAACAAGACTCAATTGGGACTGGTCACCTATTCCTTTCAAGCTAATCTCTCCGGCTATTGGACATTTTATGCCAATCTGGGTCTGAGTCCGCTCTGGTTTCCATTCGGCAAGCACTTGTGGTTTCTCGGTTTTCTGTTCGCCTTTGCGATTATTTCCTTGCCGATTTTGCTCTGGCTCAAACGCGACCAAGGCGCGCGTGTGATTGGCTGGCTGGCGCGCGTCAGCGAATATCGCGGCGGCATCCTCGTGTTTGTGCTCCCGCTCTGGTTGGTGAGGACAAGCGTTCATCCTTTCTTTCCCAAAGAACACGATTGGTCGGACTTTGCCTTCCTACTGAGTTTTTTCATCCTGGGTTTTATCCTAACTCGGACAAGCCGAAACCAAACAGGTTTCAACTTGATGTCCAATAGCAATTGGTATATGTTTCGTTTCGCTCAACTCTTTGACGGAGCGAAACGATGGAAACACCACTTCTTTCTGAGAAATACCAGGACCGTT
>JACRMI010000115.1 GCA_016215025.1 Chloroflexota bacterium | reverse complement strand
AATCACATTCTAAACCCAAGTGTCCCCATGACAGATACCGTAAGCAGTCTGGGACTGCTTACGTTTTGGTGGGACGGATCAATGGCTGAATCCAAAAGATTCGACGAACAGCGTAATCAGTCATTGACTGTTCCAATCCTCGAAGAGAGATAACGAAAACGAGCAGGAAGAAAATCCAGGGGGATTTATTGATCAGGGTAAGTGAGTTCACGCGACTTTGACCTATTGAAAGAATCCCAAATCACGCAAAATATCTCGACTGTTTTTTTTTGCGGTATCCCCATTTGCCAATCCGTCTGGGCTTGAACTCTCGAAATTGGTAGCGAAGAAATATACATTTCCATTGGTTTCCAGATAACCCACGAACCAGCCTACATGTGGCGTGACCCTTTGCGCCGATCCGGTCTTTCCACTCAGCAGGAACGACTCGTTTTTTTCCAACACGAGAATCGATTTGACGATCTTCAGCGACCGTTGGGAAAAAGGCAAGTCGCCGCTATACAGACGTTTCAAAAACTCGACTTGTTCATCAGCGGAAATCCTCAATCCCCCTTCCAACCAAAAAGTATCGATTGGACCGGAGAGGTCCTTGTTCCCATAATTCGCCGCATCGACATAGTGCTGCAACTTTTCTTTGCCAACGCGTCTCGCCAGTTCTTGGTAATACCACACGACCGAATTCTCGATGGCTGTCTTGAGCGTATGATTTTGATTCCAAGATGGAACGTCATACTTGGTACCGTTCCATTGGATGACATGGTTCTCGTCTGGAATGACGCCGGTTTCTAAACCGATCAGCGAATTCATGATCTTGAAAGTGGACGCCGGGATAAATCGTTCAGCGCATCGTTCAGGATTATAACGCATGTATCGATTGCCGTTCAGATCGTAAAGCACAAACGCTCCGTCAAATCCTTGAAAATGCCTTGCCAACTCTGGTCTAACTTCCGCCGATGGAACCGCCGTCGTGGTGGATACAGACTGGCTAGATGACGACGCTGGAGCTAGGTTACTCGGTGCTCCGGCACATGCGACGCCAAGTATAGCCAGTAGAGTGACGGGCACAATGATGCGTAATCGATACAGCATAAGAGTGTTCTTCTTTTTTAGAAGGTGTTTTAAAAATCACCACAAAGGCACGAAGACACAAAGGGTAAACAAACAATCGTGGAAATCAATACCTTCGCCAATTTGGGGTTTGAGGACATGGGCGGAATAGTTGCCCCACTGACAGAATAAGACACAGAGTTTTTATTTGGTTTATCCGTTTTTCTTTGCTTCGGTGGGAAGAAAAAAATTTGACGAAGGTATTGGGAAATGAGACCGGATTTCTTTGTGCCTTTGTGTCTTCGTGGTAGGAAAAGTGGATTTCAAAACACTCACCTAGACGATTCCGGTATCTAAATTCCTGGGTAGTACTCAACAACCATTTCACGTCCGCGTTGCAAAATCTCGGCAGGAAAAGGCACGGCCTTGCGAGCTTGACTATCGAGATGCACACCGGTGAGAACCGTAACCGCGGCGATTTCGTTCGTCTCCTCATTGATCATTTCGTGGAAAAAGCGAATGACCTTTTCTTTCAATTCCAAAACGCCCGACCGAATCGTAACCATGTCGCCTGCTACCAACTCGCGTTTGTAGGCGATGCGCTGCTCGACGGCGACCATGGCGCGATTGTTGTCGCGCATGTACGCAGGCGTCGTGCCGACTGCGGCCAGCAGATGCCACGTCGCTTCGTCAAATTTGCCGACGTACCACATGACGTTCATATGTCCCATGTGATCGCAATGCCAGGGATAGACGATACCCCGGTACGTGATACTCAAATTTGTGTTCTCCCCGGATTGAGAATTACTCACGATTGCCTCCCATAAGCTGTGTGCTCACATAATCACCATTGAATCTGCCGGTAAGCACACAAGTCGTGTGATTAAGTTTCTGTGCTCAACTCAACAAGCTTCGCTATAGTATTGTAGATTCGCGTCGTCGCCGCCACGCCAAGTTTCCGTTCGATAAAATTGTTGTTTGCCTTTACGTCGCCGTATTGGGTAGCGCAGAGGACATACACCACATTGTCAATCACTCTTACTTGATCTGGCGAATACCCTAATGCAAGGAATTCTTTGACCAAGAGCTTTTCTGGGCTGGTGGCAAGCAATGTCACATAAAGTCTCGCCGGATCAGCTTTCTTGAATGGATTGCGCGTGAGGATGCTGCGAAATTGCTCGGTCGTTCGCGCGAGAACCACAATATCTCCGTCAAACTTTTCGCTGATCAGATCATGCACAAGCTTTTCGAGTCTCGCCTGACTCAAGTTCGTTTTGGCAATAAGGTTGCCGCTTTGAATGTAGGTCCGAACATTCTTGAGACCTGCCTGCTCAAGTGCAGCGCGCAAAGGCGCCATAAGCACTTTGTTTTTACCGGTCGGCGTGACGCCCCGCAATAGAATGACAAAAGTATTCATTTGCTTGTCTTTCGTTTACGACCCAGCCATCGATGAACAGAACGAATGTATTCTCTATATTCTTCGCCAAACTTTGCTATCAGATATTGCTCCTCAGGAATTATCAGGACATAAATACAAATGATAGTCGAAAACAAAAGCAGCACTATGGTCCAAAGTATATTTAGCGTCAATGCAATCCCCAGGACTAGGAAAATACTTGCAAGATAGAGCGGATTTCTCGATATAGAGAACACGCCTGACTTGACGACCTTGCTTGTCGGATGACCAGGATCTGTGGGTTGACCATAGCGAGCAAATTCACGGCGAGCCGAAACGATAAGACCTATGCCTGTGATGACAAAAGCAATTCCGATGGGAATGAGGGCTTGAATGAGAATTCCTTGAGGTAGTGAAAATGGAGCCAGGAATTGCATTCCGATGCTGATAAGAAATGGAATCCCGAAAACGACTTCTGCAATTTCCCAGGGACTTTTATGGGCTGAATCAACGTTCATCGATAATTACCTGCCTTGTATACGATTCACTCTGGTTAAAAGTCCGCTCGTGATTGAGCGAAACTAATGGCTACTCGCACCCATGCGGGTAGCATACAAAAAAGGTTGGTTAGCCGCACCCCAGGTACGCGTAACCGCACTTCGGCTAGCTCGCCTTCCATCGCCAATCAGAAATAAATCGACCAGCGCAGAAAACAGATTTCTGCACTGGTCGTTAATTCGACTTGATTAGCCCAGCTTGGACAGCGTACGCGGCAGCTTCGGAGCGGCTGCGGAGTTGAAGTTTATCGAGGATGTGACGCACATGCGTCTTGACCGTGTTTTCCGAGAGGGATAGCTTGGTCGCAATCTCTTTGTTGCCCAAGCCCTGCGCGACGAGTCGAATGATTTCGATCTCGCGCTCGGTCAACGTTTCTTGCGCTTGAGGCGGCGCGGCAAATTCGTCCAGTACACGCGCGGCGAGTGCCGGAGGCAGCACCGCTTCGCCGTTGGCGAGTCGCCGAATCGCATCGAGGACCTGGGACGCTTCAGAGTTTTTGAGGAGGTAACCCTTTGCGCCTGCTCGAATGGCACCGAATAAATCTTCGTCCTTGTCGGAGACGGTGAGGATCATGACGCGCACCTGGGGCAGCGTCGCGTGGATGCGGCGCGTCGCTTCGATGCCGTTCATGCCCGGCATGTGAACATCCATCAGCACGACATCGGGCAAAAGTGCTTGCGCGCGTGCGACCGCATCCTCGCCGTTGGTCGCTTCGCCGACCACGTCAAACGCTGGGTCGGCGCTGAGAATCAAACGCATACCTTCACGCAGAATCGAATGATCGTCGGCAATGAGTACTCGAATCATGTTTGACCTATGACGGAAAGAGACACGGTGATGCGAGTGCCTTGGTCTTTTCCAGTGGCAAGCGTAAACGTGCCGCCTAAACTTTCGGCGCGTTCGCGCATGCTAGACAATCCAACGTGATGACGACTGCGCGGCAAAGCCGGATCGAACCCGTGCCCATCGTCGGCAATCACCAGCGCGAGGTACGGGGCGTTGTACTCGACCCGCACCCAAACGTTGCGCGCGCCCGAATGCTTGCGCGTGTTGGTCAATGCTTCCTGCACGACGCGCAACAGCTGCAAATCGGTGGCTGGCTCCAGCGGTGGAATATTATCCGACCAAATAAACTCGACGTGAATGCCGCTTTGATTCGAAAAATCGCTGGAGTATTCCCGCAGCGCATCGGCGAGTCCGGTCAACGTTCCCGCCAAGCGCAATCCATCGATGCCTTCACGCACGTCGAGGTACATTTCACGCACCATGCGGCGCGCGTCAGATAGACCGGTGGTTAATGGTTCGATCATGCCTTTCGTCAACAAATTTTCCAAATGATCGAGCCGCCAACCCAGTCCGCTCAACGTCTGCGCCAAGCCATCGTGCATCTCACGCGAAATGCGATAGCGTTCTTCCATCGCCGCCATGTGATTGAGCTGTGCGTGAAGCTGCGCGTTGCGCACCGTCATCGCCGCCTGATGCGCGAGCGCGGAAAGAAACGGCGCGTGACGCGGTTGGAAAACGCGCGCGCGCGTCGAACCGAGGAAAAGCACGCCGACCGTTTCACCTTCGGCGATGAGCGGCACGGCGGCGACCGACGAAAAACCATTTCCGTTCACGCTGGCATCCGCCATCGAAAAATGCGAAACGATCGCGGGCTGTCCATTCTGCCGCACCGCTTCGGCCATGTTCACCGCGAGACCATAGCGCGGGTCCGCCGGATCGGTTCCCAGGTTTTGCTTGGCATGAAGATTCCACGCGCCGCCTTTCGATTCGTAGAGAAAGACCGCGCCCGATTCCGCATTCCATCCCGCCATCGCCACTTGGAGCACGCGCTCCATCAGGGAATCCAAGTCTTGTTTGCTTTGCGCGATTTGTCCGACGGAACCGATCGAAACGGTCTGGCGCGACTTGAGCCGCACGCCATCCAGCGCCGCCGCGATTTCGGTAGCGACAATATTCAGAAATTCGAGTTGTTGACTCGCTGATTCAATTTCGGGTGGAAGGTACGCCGTCAGAACGCCCTCGCGTCCCTGCTCGCGATCGATGGGCAAGCATACGAGCGAGCCAATACCCTCGCGTTCCGCCACGGCTTGCAGCCCATGAAAGAGCGGGCAATCCGATTTGACTTTGGCTTGCAAAGGCGCGCAGCCGTGACAGCGTGCCCCTTCGATTCCGATTTCGACCTGGTCTTGGAGCGCTTTGACGTACGTTTCCGACAGTCCCCAGGTCATGTCGAGCTTGAGTCGATTGCGCGCATGATCGAACGAAATATACGAGGAGCCGACCGCATTGGTGAGTTTGACCGGCGCTTGGGCCGCCAGTTCGAGGATTTCCTGAATATCGGCCGCCGAAGCGATTTGCTTGCCGATATCATGCACGGAGAGTAGATCGCGATGCGTTTTTTCCAGCTCGGTGTACGCGCGCCGCAAATTAGTTTCCGATTTTTCCAATTCGATGTATGCGCCCCGCAGATCAGCTTCGGTTTTTTCCTGGCGTTCCACCGCCTTGCCGATCCACGTCAAAACGATCCACGCAACGATCGTGCCGGTAATGCCGAACACGGTCATTTCGATCAGGATGGGCCAATCGAAACTGAGCCGACCGATCAACGCGTCGGAGAGGACTTGATGGATTGCCGCCGCGAGAAATACGAGAATCGGCGTAAACCATCGCATAAAGAGTATGTGTTCGTGAAGGGGAATCGCTGTGTCTTTCAATGCCATCCTTTCAAGTACAGCTTCGTGTTCATTCGTACTGGGGTCTCGTTGCAATTCTATTGCATAGTAGGAGATGTGTCAAAAAATCGGGCGAACCCTTGCACCGCCCGCCAGGGCAGTGTGAATTCGCTGCAACAACTGTCCGAAATCCACCTCCGCGGATTATGTTGGAAAAAATTCGACGCGCATCGCATCCTCTTTATCGGAACCATCCCACGCGAGCAAACGATTGAGGTAACGTTGCAGCCGCAGATTCGCAGGCAATTCGTTGATGGTCCAACCGGCGAGTTGTCCCGCTTTTGCTTTCTGAACACCCCATCGCACAAGCACGCTCAACCAAAAAAGCGGAAAGATACCGAGGTACAGGTGCATTCGTTCTTCGATGTCAGCATCGAATCGTTTGCGTGCATCGAGGTACGGTTTCAGAAACGCTTGCCACTCGTCGAACGAAAGCAAATCCTCTTGATTCGGATGCGTGATGAAGTCGGCGAGGTCGCGGGCGGGATCGCGCAAGCCGCTGTCTTCCCAATCGACCATGCCAAGGCGACCATTAGGGCGCGCAATCACATTTGCAAAGCGCGGATCAGCGCGGCAAAAGCACAAGCGCGGTATACGCCTCGCGATGTCTGCCATTACGGCGTGACGACGATCAAGCACTTTCAAAAGCCAATCTCCCACACACTTGCCACTCCCAAACTCAACACTCGCCCAATCTGCATAGATTTGAAAATTCGTGCGAAACATCGTTTCGATCTCTGCGAGCGTACGCTCAAATCCACGCGAGTGCCACAAACCGTCGGTCGGTATCTCGCTCAGCTTCAACCACACCTCGGCAAGCTGATTCAATTCGGCTGCGGATGGTTTACGCCGATCCCACATCACGCCGTCGAGGTATTCGTAGATGACGACGGGACCCAGCGCGGGATCGTAAAAGATTGGGCGAGGCGCAATATCGAGCGGAGCAAAAAGTTCAAGCGCACGAAACTCACGACGCGGCGCATCCTGCCATTCCGCTTCGCGCAAAAATTCCTTGACGATCCAGTGGCGATTATCAACCCACAGATCGTACAATCGATTAGATTGAAAATCGAGCGGCGGACGCAATGAGAGACGAAGATCAGAAAGTGAGCGATGCGTTGCTTGGACGACGGCGGACTCGACAGAAGGCGATATAACATGACGAGACATGGCGACTTTTCGCCTCACTGACAAACATTTGACGCGCAAATTGTGACGCCTGCAACTTGGCCAACGGATGATCCACTCAAAAGGCCATTTAGACCAATATCGTGAAGATTTCCAATGTAAACATCGCCTTCCTTTGGAGTCCAAGTCCAATCAATCACTTTCACTTCGCCAGGTTTCCATTCGAGACGATCAGAAACCTTGTCAGAGTTCTGTGAAGACCAAGTAAGAAGTACGTGTCCTCCTGCTTCTTCTACTCGGATGTCCATAACTGGCAAATTTTTAGACTCGACTACGATCAATTGCTGACCAGTATTGCGGATGGTAAATCGAATTTGGACAACGTCGCCTACTTTCACTCGCGAGTGACTCGAATGAATTTCGAGCAAAAGATGATCGACCCCTGCAGTGTCACTTGATCCAGTATCACACGCCGTTAGAGTAAACACCAAGCTTAGAGCTGCCAGAACCGGGATGATTTTAGACATGTATCGCCTCATTGCTCCCCCGACAATTCTCTCATAGTCGTCTCCCACAAACGCTGCATCTCTTCGCATGTGTCGAGCAATTCATCGAGCTTGCCTTGTGCATGCAGCTTGCCGTCTTTCAACACGATGATGTGATCGGCGCGGCGCAAGACTGCGCGACGATGTGAAACTACCAGACAAGTTACAGGTCTCAGGTCGCAGGGTTCAAGTTCCAAGTCGCAGGTTGCGGGCTGCAACTTGTGACCTGCGACATGAGACTTGAGACGCTCCCAAAGCAGTTGCTCCGTTTCCACATCGAGCGCGCTGGAGAGATCGTCGAACACGAGTAACTCTGGATTGCGCACGAACATGCGCGCGGCGGCGGTGCGCTGCGCCTGCCCGCCCGACAATCTCACCCCGCGCGTTCCGATGATCGTATCCAAGCCGTGTTCCATCTGCGCGATGTCTTGCTCCAACACCGCGAGATGAATCGCCGCATTCAAATCAACCTGGGATTCGGGCAAGCCTGCCAAGATGTTATCGCGTAACGATTCGCTGAACAAGCGCGGCACTTGGGGCGTGAACGCAGCCCGCGGCGGCAGAAAAAATGTATCGAGCTGGTCGATGCGTTTGCCATTCCAATACACCTCGCCGGATTCTTTGGGCAACAAACCCAGCAGCGTTCGCACGAGCGTTGATTTGCCGGAGCCAATGCGTCCCGTAATCACCGTGAGCGAACCGCGCGTCAAATTCAAATCGATGTTTTCGACGCCGCTGCCTGACCCAGGATGATGGTACGTCAATCCTCTCACCGTCAAATTCTCTAATCGATCCGCGCTCGTCTTGGAAACGTACGGCACAGCGGGCAATTCTTTTCCCAGATAAATTTTGATCGGTCGAACGAGTACCTCGGTTGGCTCATCCTTCAGCAGCGCCTCCAATCGCTTGAGCGATACACCAACTTGCTGATAACGCCCAAGCATTTCGCCGGTCAATGTCGTGAAAATCGTGATCCAATCGAGATAGTAAATGAACAGCGCGAAATCGCCAACCGTCATCGAATTGTCGCGCAGCATTTGTGCGCCCAGCAACAACACCATGCCCGTGCCGAGATCGCTCAGGTTGTGGACGAACGAATCGCGCAATCGCCAAAATAGAGTTTCTTTGAGCGACGCATTGAGAGCCAAATCGTTGAGCGTGCGAAAATGATTATTGACCCGTTCTTCGGCGCATGCGATTTGAATCGCCTGGACCGCGCCAAACATCTCGGAAATAAATCCGACAACGTTTGCACCTGCTGTCCGCGACGCTTGACGATACTTGACCACGCTCCGTCCGATCATTTGCGAAACGATCAGCACAATGATCAGTGGCACAAAAATCGCGAGCGTGATGAGCGGATTGACGGTGAATAAGACGATGACTGCCACCGTTGCAAAGGCCAAATTGCCGAACGAATTTGAATACCACATCGGCGTAACGATCAACTCGCGGATGTCAGAATCGAATCGACTGAGCGCTTCGCCAGGTGATGACGGCAAAGCTTGTGCGCCCGGATGGCGCAGAATCACTTGCATAAGGTTTTTCGCCAAGAGCATATTTAGGATGCTAATTGTGCGCCAGCCGTACCATGATGTCAAAAACCGCGCGCTGATGCGAACGAGTCCCGCAATCGTAAACAACGCGAACAACGACCAGAGATTGAACGTGGCTGACGCATTTCCAGACAGCGTATCGAAAACACCTCGAAAGACCTGTCCCCAGATAAAGATCACGACGAATTCAAACAGGCCAAGAAGCGTAACGAACACGATCCAGCCAATCGCAAAGCGCGACATGCCCCAAAGAAATTTTCCTGTGCTCATGCCAGCACCTCTTCCAAGCCCGTTTGCAACAACTGATAAAAACGCGACCCAGGATCGCGCGCCAATTCTTCGCGCGAGCCGTACTCGCGGATGCGTCCCTCTTCGAGAATCAATATTTCGTCGGCGCGCTGCACGGTGGAAAGACGATGCGCGATAACGATGCCCGTGCGATTGGAATGATCGAGCAAGAGATCAACGGCGTTCTCAAGCAAATGCTCCGTCGCAGGATCGAGCCGCGACGATGCTTCGTCGAGAATGACCAAACTTGGCTCGCGCAAAAAGACGCGCGCGAACGCCAGCAACTGCGCCTGCCCCGCCGACAATCCGCCGCCCGACGCGAGCACGGTGTTGAGACCTTGCGGCAATGCTTTGGACCATTCGCCCAAACCCAATCGATCCAACACCCGCACGATTTTTTCGTCCGCGATCGTCGCATCGAAAAAAGTCAGATTGTCGCGCACGGTCGCGTTGAACAGCTGCACGTCTTGGGTAACCAATTCAATGCGTCGCCGCAAATCGGCAAGCGGCACATCGCACGCAGACACATCGTTCAATCGAATCACGCCCGACGTGGGATCGTACAAACGAAAGAGCAAGCGCGAGAGCGTCGTCTTGCCGCTGCCCGTTCGCCCCAGTACACCCAGCACTCGCCTCGGTTCCAATCGAAAAGAAATTCGATCCAACACGGACTCGCCTTCGCCGTATCGAAACGACACATCGGCGAACTCCACCGACAATGCGCCCGTCGGCAGCATCAAGCTAGAATCGACTCGATCTTGAACCTGGCTCGGCGTATCGAACAATTCTTGAATGCGACCGATACTCGCGCCTGCGCTCTGCAAATCCTGAAGTTGATTTGAGATTTGGCGAATCGGAATCACGACAAGACCTGTGTACGTGAACACCAGATAAACCGTGCCGAGCGAGATAATATTCGCATTGAACAAGTACGCGCCTAGCCCCAGCGCAATCAAATTGCCTGTGATGAAAAGCAAAAGATAAAGGTTGACATTCGCTGTGCCCATCAAATCCGCCATGCGTCCCTTGCGATAAAGCTCGCGAATCCAATAGGTGATCTTGCTTTGGACGTACGCCGTCGCTCCGTTCGAGCGAATGTCTTCAATTCCGTTCAATCGTTCTTCGAGAAATCCAAAATACCCTTCGTAGACCTGACGAAATTGTTTCCAATAGGGTAGAGCAAAAACGCGGATGCGATTCAAGGCAAACAAACCGACGATTGCCCAAATCGTCATCGCCAATCCCAGTCGCCATTCCTCGCCCCAGAGAACGATCAAAACCGCGATGAGAAACAGCGCGTTGCCGATGAACAACACCACGAACGTGGAAAGAAAATTCGCGAGCGCAGACACATCGCCGTTGATGCGTTGAATCATTGCGCCCGGCGTGCGCTGGTTGTGAAACGAGAGATCGAGCCGCAAACAATGCAACGCCAAGTCCGCGCGCATTTCATTGGTCGCCGTAAAGCTGACCCAGTTGCTCATTAGCGTTTCGATTACACCAATGCCTTGACTGACGAGCGCGACGATGAAGAAAAGCACCGCCGCTTTGATCAACTCGTCCAATGGACTTGATGCGCGCGCGGCATCGATAAAAAAGCGGAGGATTTGCGGATTGACGAGCTGTAGACCGATGCTTGCAAACAGCAGCAGCGCAAGCACGATCACACGACGCCACTGCGGGGCGAGATATTTTGCAAGCAGTCGAACATACTGGTGCAATGAGGATTGTTTAGGCATGACGTTATTCTTTCACCACAAAGGCATGAAGACACAAATTGATGTGTCAATTCGACGAGCGTCCTGAGCGGAATCAGAACGAAGTGGAGGAGTCGAAGGATCGCGAGGAGAAATCTCTTTGGCGTAGAATGAGATTTCTCGCTGCGCTCGAAATGACATGCTGTTACTTTGGGTCTTGGTGTCTTGGTGGTAACTAAGTGTTCGTTCCCTCTTGCCACAAACGCTGCATCTCTTCACTAATCGCTAAAAGTTCATCGAGCGAGCCGACAGCATCCACGCGACCATCTTTCAAAACGATAATATGATCCGCGCGCCGCAACACCGCACGCCGATGCGAGACGACCAGGCAAGTTACAGGTCCCAGGTCACAAGTCTCAGGTTGCAACTTGTGACTTGCAGCTTGTGACCTGAGACTTGCGAGCCGCTCCCACAGCGCTTGCTCGGTCTCAACATCGAGCGCGCTCGACAGATCGTCAAAGACAAACAACTCGGGTTGACGCACGAACATGCGCGCGGCGGCGGTTCGTTGCGCTTGCCCACCCGATAGCCGCACGCCGTTCGGTCCGATAATCGATTCGAGTCCCCGCGGCATTTCGGCGAGATCGGGTTCCAAAACAGCGAGATGAATCGCTTGCTTCAACAAATCGTCGGGCAAGCCGAGCAGAATATTATTCGCGAGCGTGTCGCTAAACAGATGTGGAATCTGCGGCGTGTACGCGCAACGCGGCGGCACGAAAAAGTTTGCAGCATCCTGGATCAACTCATCGTTCCAAAAAATCGAGCCAGCTTGTTTGGGCAATAATCCCAAAAGCGTTCGCAGCAACGTCGTCTTGCCAGAGCCGATTCGCCCTGTCACAACCGTAAACGAATTTCGTCGCAGCGTTAACGTCACATTCTCAATGCCACGTCCTGCTGCTAGATTGTCATTTCGAGGAATGGTTTTTGCGACGAGAAATCTTTCGCGTGCGCTGCTGGAGATTTCTTGCTCCGCTCGAAATGACAATGGCGATGATTCAGGATAGCGAAACGTCAATCCTTCCGCGCGCAAAATTTCCAATCGATCCGATGCGCTCTTTGTCGGCGTTATCAATTGCGGCAACGTACCGCTTTCGTACAACGGTTGATGACGCACTAATTCGCTCGTCTTATGCTTGTCACCCTGAGCGGAGCGAAGGGTCTCATTCCATGAATGGAGACGCTTCGCGTTCGCTTCGCTCACGCTTTGCGTGACAGAATTACCTGGTGCATCTCCCAGAATTTGCTGCATCCGCTGAAACGATACGCCCGCTTGCTTGAACGTTGCCAGAAACGTTCCAAAGAACTGCGTGAACGCCGTGACAAATCCGAGATAGTAAATGAACAGCGCCAAATCGCCCACGCTGAAATTTTCCGCTCGCACTGCTTGCGCCGCGAGCAACAAAATCAACCCCGTGCCGATACTCGCCGAGTTCGCAAAGATCGATTGCAGAATTTGTCCCAGCACGCGATCCTTGAGCGCCCATTTTCGACGCACATCGCTCAATTCACGAAAGTGTGCAATCACATGCTCTTCTGCGTTCGCCACTTGAATCGCCTGAATCGCGGCGAACATATCGCCGAGCGCACCCGTCACATCGGCGGTAGAAATGCGACTGCCGCGCCGATAGTCTTGCAAACGATTGCTGGCGACTTGGACCGTTGCAACGACGGCGACGAGCGGCAAGAAAACCCACAGCGTCATCTGCACATTGATGTCGAGCAAAATCAGAAATGCCGCAAGTGCAAAGAGTGCCTGACCAATCGCGTCGATGGTCCAATCGGCGGCGTCCTCCGCTTGGTGCGCGTCATCGCGTAAACGGCTGATCGTTTCGCCAACCGATTCCGAAAGCGCCTGCGCCCCAGGTCGATTGAAAATTCCCGCGAGCATGTTCCGCCGCAGCAGCATCGACACCCTGAAACGGAATCGAATATCGACGAGACCGCCTAACCAAAGCGAAACAAACGTCGCGCCGGATGCGGCAAACTGCGCCACGATCAGCATCGGCACGTTCAAATCCAATCGCGATTGACCGCTGAGTAAATCGAAAAATTCGCGCAGGATCAACCCAGGGACCAAGATCAAGAGATAGAATAGAATCCATAAGATGGAATCCAAAATATACAAATGGGGACGATACCAAATCAATTCCCAAATCAGGCGCGACGTTTTCATGCCAACACCTCGTCCATGCCGACGCGCAACAGTTGCGAAAAACGCGACGCGGGATCGCGCGCCAATTCGACGCGCGCACCGTACTCTTGAATGTGTCCTTGATCGAGAATCAAAATTTCGTCGGCACGCTGAACCGTCGCAAGGCGATGCGCGATGACGATGCCCGTGCGATTCCGCAAGAGTCGCGTGACTGCACGCTCGATCAACGCTTCGGTGCCGGGGTCGAGATGTGAGGATGCTTCGTCGAGAATGACCAAGCCAGGCGATTTCAAAAACACGCGCGCGAATGCGACCAGCTGCGCCTCGCCGACCGAAAGTCCGCTGCCGGCTTTGAGTTCCTTGTCCAATCCACCCGCCAGCGAATCGAACCAGGTACGCAATTCCAGTTCATCCAGCACCGCGATAATTTGCTCGTCGGGAATGGATCGATTGAAAAATGTGATATTGTCGCGCAGCGTCCCGTCGAACAGTTGCACGTCTTGGGTAACCATCCCGACGCGTTGACGCAATTCGGCGAGCCGCGCGCTGCGAATAGGCACGCCGCTCAGAGAGATTTCGCCTGCGGTCGTGTCATATAATCGAAAGAGCAAGCGCGCGAGCGTCGTCTTGCCGCTGCCGGTTCTACCAAGTAGTCCCAAAACTTTACCCGGCGCAAGATCGAACGAGAGATCGTGCAAAACATTTTCGTCGCTTTCGTACGCAAACGACACGTGATTGAAATGAACTCTCAACGCATCTGCTGGCAATCCATGTCCAGGTCCGTCCTTTATCGTTGGGGTCGTATTGAACAATTCTTGCACGCGAGTCACGCCTGCGCTCGCCATTTGCAAATCGCGCATCTGGTCGCGCAGTTGCATAAGTGGAATGAACAAAAGCTCGGTGTAATAGAAAACGATATAGACCGTGCCGATCGAAATTTGTGCGTTGCTCCAAAAATATGCACCGAGCGCAAACGCCATCGCGATGCCAATGCCGAAAATGAATCGCGTTGCGCCTTCCATCGACAGCGCGGCGACCCAGGATTTTTCGATGAACGGAAACCACTCGCGCAAGAGTTCGTAGAATCGACGCATGACGTACGCGGTTGCGCCGTTTGCGCGCAGGTCTTCGGTCGCCGCGAGATGTTCGCCGACAAAGCCGTAAAATTTCGCGCTCTTTTCGCGCACCGCGAGCCAATGCGGGACCGCAATCGCCCGCAGATGCAACAGCGCGTAGAGCGCCGCAAACGCAAACGCGCTTTCGACCAAGCCAATGCGCCAATCTTCGCGGAAAAATAGCACGAGCACACCGAGCAGCAACAGCAAATTGCCGACGATGCCGATCACGAAACGCGAAAAGAAATTGGCGAGCGCGGTCACATCGCCGTCGATGCGCTCGATAAGTTCGCCGGGCGTGCGCGTTTTGTGGAATGCGAGATCAAGGCGGAGACAGTGCGCTGCGAGATCGACACGCAGTGCATTGGTCGCCGTCCACGCGATGCTCTCACCAAAATACGTCGCGAGCACCGCACAGGCTTGCTGCACAATTGCCGCGCCGAGGAATAGCAACCCTGCTGTCGCGAGTATTTGCGCTGAGCTGCCGCTCGTTGCGCCATCGATGAAGAATCGGAGGATTTGCGGATTGACGAGTTGCAAGCCAATGCTGGCAAAGAGCAACAGCGCCAACATCGCGACGCTGAATCGCTGCGGCGTGAGGTAGGTGGCGAGTAACGCCCAATATTTTTTGAGAGGGAGTTGGATAATCGGTTGACTCTTTGCGGTATTGCGTTCCACTAGCGAACATCTTTCTGCTTTTCAAAAAGCAAACGAGAGCTAGGCACATTTCGCGAGAGGTACGAAATCCACAACCGGTGGGACTAGTGCAGACACAAAATAATGCTGCGGGGTAAACCACGAATGAAATACGCTTGGCTCGCCCAGCAAGATTTTGTGGATGCACTACAAGGACAAATGAAGTAAATCAAGTATATGCTAGTGGGGTTGAATGTCAAAACGAAAAGACCTGCCAGGTTCTGCGGCTCCTTCGGAGCCGCGAAAACCTGACAGGTCTTTTTGTCTATTCAATCAAGTGCGCTCTGAACTTTTCGGGCTTGGTCACGCAAACTCCTTCCGCGTGAACACCACGGACAATCCTACCAAGATGAGAAATGCCGTATTGGAGGCAGCATTGAAATACACTTTGTAGAATATAGAGAACGACGTATCGACCACAAACCAAACGAGCAATCCGAAAAACAGACAGTTCCACGCCCATTGCTCTTTTTTGTTGAACGGGTAGCGCGCAAGGTACGTCAGAAAAACTCCCCAACCGGCCATCGTCGCCCCTAACACCGCGTAAATCCATCTTTGGAATTGTTTGGCTGCCACGCCGACTGCGTTCGTGCCCCAGAAAACCGGATCGATCTGACGATTGAACCAGTCGAACGCCACTGTTCCGCTGACGAGCGCCATCAAGATTCCGAAAACGACCATGACGAGTCCAGCTCCAACTAACCATTTTTGCCAGAATGAGAAACTTGACATTGGATTGTCTCCTTTGATAAAGGGATCTGTTCGCGGCATGATCGAGCGATGCCGTTTGAGTTCATGCCGCTAAACACTTGCCTAACTCATCTTACGCCACTCGAGGAATTGGAGCGTCACAAAAACGTCCACGCAGATCGCCGTGATGCCGATTGCCCATTTGGCATCGACGCTGAAATTGACGATGGGAAGAACGAGCAGCAGAATGCTCAACAGCACCCACGTCGAATCGCCAATGACGGTGAAGAGCGCGAAACCTCGGCTGATGGTTGGGCGCGACGTGTTGAAAACGATCAGCGCTGCATAGCCAAACAAGATAATCGTCATCACCGTCATCACGAGCGGTGGTGTGTTGAGAAATTCGCCCAGCGGTTTGGCGGCGAGCACGAAAAACAAGCCGCTGGTGGCGGAGAAAACGGCGTTGGCGTTGAGCACGCGGCGCAATGTGGACTGACTGGTTTGGACGTTCATAAGTGGAGCCTCCTTTTTTTCTTTCATTGTAAGGATCATCCACTGCCTAGTCCACGAAAAGAACTGCCATCCACTGCCAGTTTCGCGTCTTACGAATAAGATGCCGCCATCCGATGAGTCGGACGTCTGGCAGACAAAAAACCTGCCCCACTCCGCTTCGCTACGGGGCTATAGTCCGCAGGTTGGGAGCTTAACCCGCAAAGTGGGTTTCGTGACCGTCAGCCGTCGGTTTCGAACCGATGGCGTCCCTCCACGCTTGAATGCAGTCCTGCCCCACGCGAATCTCCGCGAATAAATTGACATTATCGAAGATTCGCGTGGATTCGCGGATAACTTGGTGGTCTTGGCAAGTCCACCTTGTCAGTTTTACTGCCGTTTCAGTTCTTCTGCGATCAATTTGGCGGCGATGTTTTGCCAATTGTGAAGTGTTCGTTCGGGGACACACGTCTGGAACCAATCGAGTGCGGCGCGAGAGACGTCATCCAACGATTCATCGTCGGCGCGGCGATTGTAGGGCTTGAGTCCTTGAACGTAGGGGAAATATACTGCGTTGTAGTACCGCCATTCATCGGTCGTACCGAATTGGGCATCGGATTGCGGCTTGAGTTTTTGGATCATTTGAGTAAGTAAGGATTTCAACGCGTGCGTGCGATCTAACGGATTCGATCCCCGAACCATCGGCAAATTGACGAGCGGGCTGGACGCGAGTTTGCCCAAATCGCCGAGATTGGACAAGGCGCGCCGCGTCAATCGCGTGAATTGTTCTTCATCCATCGACGTCGGTTCGAGCAGCGACAAAGATGGAAGCGCGTCCGCAGTTTGGCGCAGAGTCTCACGTTCGTCATTGATTCGCTGCGGCAACGTCAATCGATCT
The DNA here is from genome assembly GCA_016215025.1 of Chloroflexota bacterium. Lineage (GTDB taxonomy): Bacteria > Chloroflexota > Anaerolineae > UBA4142 > UBA4142 > JACRMI01. The sequence continues at coordinate 79,693 of JACRMI010000115.1, read as the reverse complement.
AACCAGGATTGAATCGCGTTGGAAAAAGTTTGGGTGAGAATTCCAAACGTGATGAGCATGAGGACCAAGGTCGAATTCGCGCCCAACACAATCGCGATCAACGCCAACGCGCCCGCATAATACAATGACGCGACGAATGAACGCGCCAGCGGCGCACGAATCGATGCGCCTTCGTCAAAGGCATCCCAAGCCGTGAGGGCAACGCCAAGAAAAATTAAATCGAGACCAAGCAGCGTCATGCCCAAATCGAACGGAATCCAATTCAAAGGGAGGATGAGCAATCCCGAACTGAGCGTGACGAACAGCGCCAAGACCGCAATCAGCGCAAATGCGTTTTTGAATTGCGAACGAAAAGCTAATCGTGCGATCATGCCCGCGCAGAGGAAAAGCGCCACGACGATGAGCGCCGCAAACCAAGCGTTGAGCTGCGTGAGAATCGCAAGCGGAATGGATGCAATCGCCCAAGCGCGAATGAGAATAGGACGGAGGGAATTATCTTCGGGGAGTAGATAAATCGCCGCGCCGATCCAAAACAGCGCAGGCGCAAGCAAGATGATGAGATAAGTTTGACCGAATATGATTTGGACTGCAAGCGCAAATGCATACGCTAGCAGTCCCCAGCCTGTGAGCTGGACCGAGACCTGCCGCGAGTTGCGCGCGAGTAAATAGGAACCTAGCCAGAGGGTAAAGCCGTAAAAAAGTTCGACGATGGACACATGGGTATTATAAACAGTTTGTTATTTTTAACAATGCAAAAGAACTGGTGATTGCCCACCTCTCTGCCGCGCGATCATTTAGTCGTTATTTCTCCGCCAACTCTTTCAACGCATCGAGGGATGAAATCTTCCACAGATGAGTGACTTGATCTTGTTCAAGTTCAAAATCGATTGTCTGTACGTCTTGTTGTTCGGTTTTAATCAGCGCGTGGTAGGTCGCATTTTTGCCTTGCTGTTCTTCTTGTCCGCCTAATTCGATTTCATAGTCGCCCAGTTTCGACTCAAGCTCTTGATCGAGTTGTTTTAGATTTGCGATTTGCCATTCGTTTTTGATGTCGTCGGAAAGATTCGCTTGCGCCACATCATACCGTCCCGCCGAAAGTTTGGACACAAAATCTTGGACCTCACTTTCGGGATCGGGCACGAATGGCTCGGCAATTCCCAACCCGCGAATCAAGCCGGCGAGGACACTGACACACAGCGCAATAAAAATGAGTGAGCCAAGTAATGCTTTCATTCATTCGCTCCCATTCTTGTGTACATCCGCTCGCTGGACCGCTTTGGCAAAAGGTTGACGCGCAATGCTGACGGTACCCGTCGGTTCAAGCCATGCCTCTTTGACTTGCGCCAGATCGTCAATCGATTTTAGGCGCAGTTCGGCGTCAAATTCAAGCGCCGAAATGCGCTCACGGCGCATCGTCGGATAGTGCGGCTCGCCAGCTTGCATCATGAGCTGTGGTTTGCCATCGACGAGTCGCCCAATGAACGGCACCTGGTACGCTAAAAAGCTGACGAGCACATGCAGGCTTAACAGGGTTCCAATCGCCACAACACCTTGAGCCACCGGCACCTCACCAAAGATAATATCGTCGGGTAAATCGCTCGCGATCAAGGCGATGACAAAATCGAACGAGGTGCCCGGAGACAGATTTTCACGGCTGCCCAGCTTGCCCAGACTGATCGTGCGCTTGCCTGAAATTCGGAGCAGGATCAAGAAAAAGACGTAGAGCAGAACCAAGCGCAAGAGAATGCCGAGCACGGGATTCATGCGCGCACCTTTTCTTTGAGCTTTGCCAAATTAACATCGCCCTTTTGCAGTTCGCGCGCCTCCTCGGTCTTGAGGATCGACAGCTTGCCGTTGGTTTCGAGCGTTGCTAGTTTGACTTGATCCATTTTGTCGATTTCACTTTCACGCAGCATACTCTCAAGCTCTGCATCGCTGATGCGCTCCTGCGCCATTGCCTTTTTATCTTTTTTGCCATCGCGAATTAACACAAGCGCTTCGCCCCCCGTTAATTTCTCGAAGGCGGGCCAATGATAGCTCAAGAAGGAATTGAGATAGTGCAAGACCGCAACCGCCGCAATGGGAACGAGACCTTGGAGTAAAGTCACATCGCCATAGATGGGTTCATCGACGACTTCACTGAGGATAAACGCGACGATGAGATCGAACGGCGTAATATCGCCTACCGTGCGTTTGCCCAGCAGACGGACGACGATCAACACAAAAACGTAGATGACGACAGTGCGACCCGCGGTGTAAACCAAATCGGTAAAATCCATTTGTCCCCCTCTTTGTTCATCGCATAGCATAACTTGTGCTGCGCCGATTCTCTATCTATCCAGATAGAGTGAATGGATATAAATAGGGGTACACTTGTTCAAAAAAAGAGCTAGGTTCCGATGCCGAACATTCGAGTGGCAACGGACCTAGCCCATAACGCACTGCAGCTATCGAACGTTTATTACACTAGTTTTCCCAATACTCCGTAATACAATTCCATCGGCACTAACTGCGCTTGCATGTCTACGCTGAATCCACTCTCTCGCAATTGCGCCGTCAGTTCGTCGAGCGTGGGCAAAGCATAGCAACCTTGTGTCGATTGCAAGATCAAATCGAAATTGGCGCTATCGACGTTGTTGCCGCGCATCAACGTGACCAACGCGAACGCGCCGCCGGGCTTGAGCCACGCGCGGATTTTTTTGAACAGTGGAACGCGCTCTGCGACTGGGAAATAGTAGATGTTGTTGTAGAGCGTCACCAAATCGAATGGACCGGCGATGTTGGCTGGGGGATTGAGCACGTTCGCAACCATCAACTCGAAACGATTATCGACACCCCACTGCTGCAAATTGCGTTTGGTCTGCTCGATCACATCGGCTTGCATATCGATGGCGATACCGGTGAGCAATGGGCTGGCTTGCACGGCGTAATGGAGATAGACGCCAGAGCCACAGCCGATCTCTAGCATACGCTTTGGCTGAGCGGCGCGAATTACCTCCTGCACGAACACCGCGACGAAAGATTCGAGCAAGCGCGAGGAACGCGCGATCAAATTGCCTGTGCCTTGCAAATAATTCCCCAGTTCGCCGGTCTGCAATCGCTCTGGCAAATGCCGATAGACCGAGCCATGATAGCTCACATATTCCTGCACAAACGCGGCGATGGCATCACCGTCGTCGGCGACGAGCGCGCGCGAACGATTGCCGCGCAAACTGTATCGCTCATTCTCTTGTGCCACCTCACCCAGCATCACACCAACACGCAACAATGATTCGAGCAACTCTGGTTGTTTCGGCTGCAATTGGGAAACGAGTTCCGATAACGTCAGCGGCGTTTTGAGCGCCGCCAACAAGCCTGCTTCAAACGCGGCGTACAAAAAATTGACGCGGACGTATGCTTGCAAATCGTTGCGCAGTTGTCCTTGCACCGCGAGATGCGGCGTCCGCACCATCGCCAAGATGCTTTTGAAATTCATGTTATCTCCAGTGAATATTTATCACTCAGATTGTCATTCTGAGCAGAATGACACAGACAGAGCAGCTACATCGACTGAATGAAAATGGAACGCTACGACGAGCGTTCCCTACCGACAAACCATCCAATTGTCGAACTATCGAACTAGCTCACTATTCCACTAGCCTTCAACATCGATCAATCCCTTGCGAATCGCGTACTTGACCAACTCGGTGCGGCTGTGCAGATTGAGTTTGCTCATGATGTTCGCGCGATGCCGCTCGACCGTTTTCACGCTGATCGTCAGCTTGTCTGCGATCTCTTGATTCGTCGAGCCATCGGCGATGAGCTTCAATACTTCTTGCTCGCGATCCGTCAAGCCGTCCAACGCCTCGCGCTCGCCGCTTTCCGCCGCGCGGCCCATGTAGTCGCGCACGAGCGATTTTGCGAGCGACGGATAGAGGAACACACCGCCATCATGAATCGTGTGAATCGCGGTGACCAAATCGGTGGGCGCAGCTTTTTTCGGCACGTATCCCGACGCGCCTGCGTTCAACATCTTGAAAAAATATTCGTCCGTCTCGTGCATCGTCAACGCCAGAATCGCCACTTTGGGCAGCGCGCGTTTGATCTGCCGCGTCGCTTCAAACCCATCGATGTCGGGCAGCGAAATATCCATCAACACAATATCGGGCGACAACTCTTTCGCTTTGGCAATCGCGTCGCGTCCGTTATCGGCTTCAGCGATGATCTCAATATCGGGGTGCGCCTGCAACAACATGCGCAATCCCGCGCGGACAATTTCGTGATCGTCAACCATGAGGAGTCTGATCTTTGACATTCAATTCTCCATTGAAAGATCAGTGAGGAATGAACAGTGAACAGTTCTTACTGTTCACTGTTCACTGCTCACTGGTTCACACAATCGGCACTTCGACTCTCAACTTGGTCCCGTGACCTGGCTCTGACTCGACTTGAAATTTGCCGCCGACCAACTCGACGCGTTCTTGCATGCCGAGCAAGCCCCACGAGCGTCTTTCAGGGTTCTTGCCCATCACTTGTTCGACGACAAAGCCTTTGCCGTTGTCTTGCACGCACAGCAGAATCGATGCCTCCGAAAATTCCAATCGGATGATAGCATGAGTGGCACGCGCGTGTCGCCCAATATTATTCAGCGCCTCTTGCGCGATGCGGAACAAGACCGTTTCGACTTGGGCAGGCAGACGACGTTTGATGCCGCTCACTTGAAAATCGACTCGCAGCTTGGTGCGCTCGACATACTGATCGACCAACCACCGCAATGCGGAAACAAGTCCCATGTCGTCCAGCACCGACGGACGCAAATCGTACACGAACTGGCGCAAGTTATCGATGGCGTTCATCGTCATCGTTTTGAGTTCGCCGATTTGTTTCTGCGCCAAATTCGGATTCTGCCCGACGATTTGTTCGACGCCGCCCAAGCCAACCGCCAGCGCCGTGAGCCATTGGCCCGTCTCGTCGTGCAACTCGCGCGCGATGCGCTTGCGTTCCTCTTCTTGCGCCGACACAGCTCGTTCAAGCAACTGCCCTCGCAACTTTTCCTTCTCTTGGACTTCGGAATACAGATACGCATTTTCTAACGCGATACCCAACTGACGTGCGAGCGTTTGAATCACGGCATAATTAGAGAAGGCGGCGCGATGCGCGAGCGACAATGCGCCAATGGTTTTGCCTTGCGAAACCAATGGCACGGCGATGAAGGATGTTTCGGTTTTTGGTTCCGTCGCGTACGCAATTTCCGATTTATTGAAAGCTTCTTGAGCGGCGCGCTTTTCCGCATCGGATTCTGGTTTGGAGAACGCAGATTGCTCCGAACGCATGCGACACAAGCGCAGCGTTAGCACATGCCGCGTCGTATCGTAGAGATACACTGATCCCGCGATCATCGGATCGAGCAGCATCACCATTTTGGTGAGCGAATCGTTGATAAGTTGATTCACATCGAGCGAAGTCCCCAGGATGCGGCACGTTTCAAACATCACGACGAGTTCGCGCGTGGCTTCTTCTTGCGCGGCAAAACGCGCGCGGTTCGCGCCATCCAATCGGCGCGCATACTCGACCTCGAACACGCGCATCATGCGGATGACGAAAAATGCAAGCGCAGTAACGCTGACGGTGCGGAACAATTCGATGGGAATACCGACGACACGGAGGAACGCATCGGCGTGTAACACAGTCGCGGGAAAGATCGGCGCGGGATCGTCGATCACCTGATCGAGCAAACAATACCAGCCAAGCATCAGCGCCGCGCCAACCAAGTCGCGTCCGAATTGTGGCATGTTGTCTTTGAGAAAAGCGCGCCGCTGTCCTAACATGGCAACAATCGCAATGATCGAGGCGGGAACACCGAGAACGTAATTGGTCCAGACGCTCACGAGTCCAGGCTGCGGATATCCGGCGGGTTTGGCTTGCATGTACATCGTCACGGCACTGACCAGATACACAAACATCGCGAACGGAGGCAACAAACGGAGCCAGAGTTTTCGTTCGGGAATGAATTGGGCGAGGAGGCGTGTGCCAAATTCAAATAGAAAATAAAACGAGAGCGCTTTCCATCCCAGCTTGATCATCTCCGCCCAGCGCGGCTCTTGCACCAACGTCGGAATATGCGCCGAGATCATCGAAAACATTTCGACCCATTCGTTGATGCCGTGCGTAATACCGAATGCGGCGAGGAAGGGTAAAGCGCGCGAGAGGCGCAATTGCGACGTGCGCCCACTCTCGAGCGCGACGGCGAGGCCGGTCACAAAGTGGGCCAGTCCGTAGACGAAATAGATCGGTATGATATTCGCTTGGAGAAAGGCGGTTAGTTCGTTCATTTGAGTCGTCAGTAATCAGTCGTCAGTCGTCAGTCTGATTACTGACGACTGAGGGCTGGCTACTGATTTCATTATACAAACCCTTTGCGGCAAATGCAAAAAAGTAGGGCGAGCTAGCGACTCACCCTACTCCCCTACTCCTAAACACCAGATTTATTACACGCTGCGCGGTTGAGGCGCGACGGGAACACCTTCTTTCGCAACTTTTTCGCGCGCGAGCGTGCCTTCGAACAGCGGGAAATAGTGCCCCACGATGGTGTAAACAAAGATGATGATCGAGAACACGCCAACTTGAATCGCGATTTCGGCGATGCTGGGGATATAGCTATACCCCGGCACGGGTTTGAGCGCAAACCACGCTGCATCAAATCGATTCAAAAAGACACCGAATAACCCGATGCCTGCGCCGATCAAGGACAACACTCGACTTTCGCGCACGCGCTTGGACATGAACCAGATCATCGGCACAATGGACGTAAGCGTGAGTTCGACGGCGAACAAGACACTGTACCACCCGCTCGTCCACAGCAGCTCGATCTCACCCATCGCAAGCAATTCACCGAGCTTCATGACGAGATACAGTCCGAGCACCCACGGCAAGAACGATGCCAAATCGCCGACGAGCTTTTGCGGCAAACTGCGTTTGAACACCCAGTAACTCACCGTCGCGCCCGCCACAACCATCGAAATGCCTGCGGCGATGGAGGTCACGAAGAACAGGATCGGAATGATCGGCGTGTACCACAGCGGGTGCAAGCGTTCGCTCATGATGACGAACAACGTACCCAGGGATGACTGGTGGAGCGTCGAAAGCGTCGAGCCAAGAATCACGAGCGGGATCGTAATTCGTTTCAAAAACTCCAATGCACGATTACGCTTGAATTTTTCCAAGAGCACCGGGCTAAACTCGGTGACGAGCACCGTCGTGTAGAGCAAGATGCACCACGACACTTCGAACAGCGCCGAGTTGATGTTGGGAAAGATGATAAAGTGATAGAACCGATCCCAACGTCCCAGGTCCATCAACAAGATGACGAGCACAGAGGTGTAGCCGAGCAGCCCGGTCAGCACGGTCGGCCGAATCGCCGCATGAAAGCGTTCCATCTGAAAGATGTACACCATCGTCGCGAGCGTAAACGCGCCGCCTGAGAATGCCACCATGAACAGATCGAACCCGATCCACAAGCCCCAGGGATACGCCTGGTTCAAGTTGGTCGAAATGCCTAACCCGACGGCGAGCCGATAGAGCATTGCCGTAGCGCCCGCCACCGCAAGCAAGCCGATGGTTGGAAGCCACGCGGGCAAATGATTGACTTCATCCCAAAAGCGCCGATACCACCACGGCATCACACGACGACCCGGTTCTAACACGGGCGAACCATCCGGGCGACGAATCTTGCGCTGGAGCCAGTAACCTAACGTGATAACCAACGCGATTGGAAAAACAAACCGTGCGCCGATCATAACCAGAAAAACGATGGTGTCATTTAGTTCTTGGGGAAACATCTTAGCCTCCGTTCTCGTGATGGCTGACAACCGGTTCCGGTTGGGCTTCTCTACTCTTTTTCACAAACCAGTAAATTCCACTCAACGCGGTCGCCATGGCGACGGCGATGGTCGGCGTCGAGTGCATGATGGTCGCATTGATTTCGGCGGGCGCTTCTTCAGGCAAGTCGGGGAATCCAAGTTGCTCGAATGGAACGGCTGCGAGATACATCATCGACGTTCCGCCGATCTCGTGTTCGCCATAGACATGATGGACGTAATTGCCTTTGCCGCCGTAGATTCGTTGATTTGCAATCGTCAACAATTCTTCGCGCTTGCCAAACGTGAGCGCATTCGCGGGACACGCTTCGACGCACGCCGGAACTTTGCCTTGGTCGATGCGCGCCGCGCACGAATCGCATTTGCTGATGAGCGAGAATTGTTTACTCCATTCAAACGTCGGCACGCCGAACGGACACGCGTACATACAATAGCGACACCCGATGCAGCGGCTGCTGTCGTAGACGACTGGACCATCGGGGCGCTTTTGCAACGCACCAACCGTGCACGCCGCCACGCAAGCTGGGTTAACGCAGTTCATGCACTGGCGTTTGACCGGTAGATTCTGCGGCTTGGCAGGGTCCGTCGAAACGTTCATCAACTGCACAACCGATGGCGATACGGGCGAGAGCGCACGGATCTTGGTGTCGGTTGGCAAATTGCGATTCGTCTGGCACGCCACCTGGCAGCGTTGACAGCCGACGCACTTGGTCGTGTCGATCAACATGCCGGAGGCATTGCGCGGTGGAACCGGCACATTCTGCGAACCCATGTCCAGGGCGGGTGGCGCGAACTTGGCGCCTACGCCGAGCGTCACTGCTCCAGCGCCACAAATTTTTAGAAAATCTCGTCGAGTTAGTTTCATCATTCACCTCAACTTTCTTTAATCAAAGAAATGATTGCGTCGATACAGAGGGCGTGGATGAATATGGTGTTATCTTTTCGCCCTCCTCAATTTTGCGCCAGATTACATGAACACGACGGATGAAAATCGGTTGCTTTATTTTTCGTCAGGTTGATTGCATTCAAGTTATCGACGGTGATCGTCATGATTTCGGAATTCGACTCGTAGATAATGTGCTTGCCATCGGGCGACCAGGTGGGTGCTTGATTGATCGCCGTGCTGCGGGTGAGTCGCGCCACCCCGGAACCATCGGCGCGCATCACGTAGATTTCCCAAGCGCGGTCGCGTGTCGAAACAAATGCAATGTGCTGACCGTCGGGCGACCACGCCGGATCACGATTGTCACCAGGATAATTCGTCAAGCGACGCAGATTCGAACCGTCAGGACTCACCAGATAAATTTGCCACACGCCATCGCGATCAGACGTGAAAGCGATGTGTGAACCATCGGGCGACCACGCGGGCTGCCAATCGTACGCCGCATGGTTGACGATGCGCGTGATGTTGGAGCCGTCGGCGTTCATCGTGTAAATGTCCCAGTTGCCATCGCGATTAGAAGTGAACGCGATCCGCTTGCCATCTGGCGACCAGGTCGGTTCCCATTCGTATGCTTGCGTGTTCGTCAAACGCGTGATGTCAGCGCCGTCGGCGTTCATCACATAAATTTGATTGGTGCCGTCGCGGTCAGAGGTAAAGGCGATGTGCTGACCATCGGGCGACCACGCGGGCGTTTTGTTTTGCGCGAGGTCCGTCGTCAATCGTTTAACGTCGGTGCCGTCGGGATTCATCGTATAGATGCCAAAATAAAAGGAGCGATCACGGTCCGAGGCGAATGCGATGCGGTACGAGCCAGAGGTTGCAGCGACTTGCGTGGACACGGGAGCGGGCGCAGGCGCAGATACATCGAGGACAGGTACATTCGTCGTGGCGATCATGCTCATAAAGAATAACACCGTAGCTCTTGTCAAGAAAAGCATCATCCGTTCTAGCATTCTGCACCTCCGATAAAAAAGTGACGGGTGGCGGGTGACATGTGTCGTGTGACGTAGTGCGTATTGCGTGTTGCGTGTTGGTTTCTGTCGTCATCATATTTCATTGGAGGAATTTTTAGAACGGGTGTTGACCCAGTTCTTGAGCTATGACATGCGTGGGGCACTGCAACCCAACGACGAATCAAAACATTCCCAGGCAACCCGATCAAACATCTGGAGTAATGGGACGTTGCAAATCAAAGACCCGGCGCATCGTCCCCAATGATGCTCTGGAATTTCTGGCGGCATCAAAACCAAAACCCAGCTTGGCAACCCAATCGATTCGCTAGAACATTGGGTAGGATGAAAGCAAGAAATCGATTGAGATACCCGTGCGACTCACTGGAATTTCTGGTGTCCGGAAAACAAAAACCGGCTCGTCAGCCCAGTGGATTATCTGGACGGTTGAGCCGGGTGCTTGGTCAAAAAATATGCAATTATCCCAGGGATTCCACTAGATTTACGGGCAAGCGAAACCCCAGTACTTGGGATTAATCCAGGTACTTGGATTGGGATGATGCTTACTTCAATTAGGAGGTTCTATATCCGCCGCAAAAATGCGGGAATAGAAAAGGTATGGCATAATATAACTGTGCTGACAAAATCTCCTTCTAAACTGGTTAATCACTGAAATCATCATTGATTCCGTCCTTTCAAGTAAAAGATAATCTTGGCTGGGTATGGATTGTCTTTATCCCCGCTTCTTGTATTTTGCTTGTCGGTTTGCTCATCAGTTGTTCAGGCAAAAGTAATAGCAATGCAAGGGGCCCATTCACGGTTCAGGTTTGGACAAATACGAGTTGCCCAAACTCAGGCGAGACTGTCATTGTGCGAGCGACCGTTCGCAACACAGGGCAGGAAACTAAAGTGATCGAGTTAAAGGACCGCCCTGTTTTTGACGTAAGAATTGGGTTTACCTGGCCCAAGCAACAGTCTATCTCAAAGCAATGGTCGGATAATAAGCCCTTGACCTCCGAGATTACCAAGATCGAACTGAAGCCGGGTGAATCCAAGACAATAGAGGTTCAGGCAATCGTGCCCTCTGGAAGACCCAATATTGGAGTATCTGCCACTTTCTATGACACTGCTGATCCCAGTTGGTTGGATAATCCGATTTCAACCTATATGTCGCTCAGTGATTGTCACATGGAGAGGGTAGAAGGAACAGACCGCCCGTTTTTGAGTCTAGCCTCTCTCACTGAAAAACAATACGGATTCATATTACACAGAAAAGTTAACACGCCTCGCTTTGATCAGCGAGGCGTGTTAACTTTTCTGTGTGTTTCCGTGTACTTCTGTGGCTGAATTGACTTTGCCAAACTATTCCCCCTTCTCCATCATCTCATGCTCCATCGCGTACCGCACCAGATCGGCGATGGAATGCACGTCGAGTTTGCTCATCAGATTGGAGCGATGCCACTCGACGGTTTTGACGCTGATGGAGAGTGCCACTGCGATTTGCGCGTTCGTCTTGCCATCGACAATATGTTTCAAGATTTCTAGCTCACGCGGCGTGAGCGAATCCGATGAATCCGGTGTAGGTTCTTCGCCGCGCCGCCGCATCTCTTCGACGACAGCGGTTGCGGCGGTCGGAACGAGAAATGTTTCGCCTTTGGCGACCACGCGCAAAGCATTGATCAAATCGTTGCCCAACGCGCGCTTGGTGACAAAGCCCGATGCGCCGGCTTGCAGCAACGGCAAAACGTATTGCGGGTCTTCATGTTGCGTCAGAATTAGCACGCGAATCTGTGGATACTGCTCGTGAATAAGGCGCGTCGCATCGAGACCATTCATGCCCGGCATGGCAATGTCCATCAACACCACGTCGGGCTGCAATTCCTTGACGCGCTCCAAGCCCTCCGTGCCATCCTGCGCCTCGCCGACGATTTCCACATCGTCATAGTAACTCAACAGTGCGCGCAAGCCCTCGCGCAGAATCGCGTGATCGTCCACCATCAACACTCGAATTTTAGACATGGATTGCCTCTTTCACGTAGGACAATTTTCTAAATTGTCCAATCGACAAGTTGGAAACTTGTCCTACACCGGCAAGCGAATCGTGATGATTGTGCCTTGCCCTGGTGCAGTCTTGAGGTTGAAATCACCACCCAGAATGCTCGCTCGCTCTAGCATACCGCGTAGACCTAACCCTTGACCGTGCAAATCGACGGGCTGCAAAGCTTGGGGATCGAATCCCTGACCATTGTCCGCCACTCGCAACGAAACCCAGTTTCCTTCGCGCGCCAATTTGACGCTGACCTCGGTCGCTTGCGCATGACGAATGATATTCGTCATCGCTTCCTGAACGATGCGAAATAGCGCGGTCTCTATCGCCGGTGGTAAGCGGTCCTTTAATCCCTTTTCGTCCAACTTGAATTTGATGCCGATGGGTTCGAGTCGCTGTTCGCCGTACCACGCCATGGCTGGAACCAATCCCAAGTCGTCGAGCAAACTTGGACGCAAGTCCGCCACAAGTCGATGAATATTCTTGAGCAGCGTTTCCGCAATCGATTTGCAACTCGTCAAGCGCGTGTTCGCTTTCAACAGATCAAGCGCCGACGCCATTTTGACCGTATCGAGTCCGACCATGAGCGCGGTGAGACTCTGACTCGTTTCATCGTGCAGCTCACGCGCGATGCGTTTGCGCTCATCTTCCTGCGCCGAAATCACCCGCCGCAACAGCTCGCCCCGAATCTGTTCTTTTTGCTGAAGCTCAGTATAGAGTCGTGCATTATCTTTCGCCGCCGCTTCGTATGCTGCCGTGCGTTCTTGCACGCGCGCGTCCAACTCGCGATTCCACGCCTGAATTTCGTCGGTCGAATTTTTGAGCTTGACGCGCATCTCGTCGAATGAACGCGCCAGCACGCCCACTTCGTCCTGCCCGCGCGCCTGAATCGGCGAATCAAGATCGCCGTCTGCAATGCGGCGGGTTGCCGCCGTCAACGCTTGCACGGGTCGAATCACGCTGCGCGTTGCAAAATAGACCAGCACCAATGCACCGACGAGCATGACCGCCATCAAAACAAAGATTCGATTTTGCAGCGAGCGCGTCACTGCAAAAACTTCGTCTTCGCTTTGTCGAACCGTGATGCCCCATTGAACACTATCGAGCGGCGCAAAAGCTAGAATTTCGGGGAGCGGCGCGACAATCATCGATGCCTCAGAGACATGACAATCGTGACAGGGGGAAACAGTTTGCCGATGGTCGCGAATCATTGCGCTCAAGAGCGAACCGTGATCGCTCTCACTGCCGATGCGACTTGCCTGGGTGCTTGCCAGGATGCGACCGTCGAGCGCAATCAAGTCCATATAACCGGATTCTCCCAGCCCAATCGGATTGGAAAAGGCGTGGATCTTTTGATTCGTAAAATCTAGGATGATGACCAGCGCACCCACGTTTTTGCCGAACAAATTTTTAATCGGCGCGGCGGCAACCATGGAAGGTCCCAGCGGATCAATCGCCTGTGCCACTTGGGAAACAGAAAACTGTTTGCCGGTGAGGACGGCGGTTACCGGTGCCACGTGACTCAGAGATTTTATCGTCGGCGTTGGCGGTTCGGATGCTACGACCTGTCCCTGGTCGTTCACCAGCAAGACCCGCGAGGCAAAGGAACTCAGGCGATGATAAGCTTGATCGAGCGCGATATCCATCCGTTGGGGGTCCTGCCAATTGGGATCCAACGCCGCATTGGTCAAAACGTTTTCGACGTTGTCCAACAAGGCATCGATATAGCTCCCGCTCATTTGCGCCAGCACGACGCGCTCTTGCAAATTGCGTTGGGTATTCTCACTTAACGCCGCCGTTCCGAGATAAGCAAAAAGTCCGATCATCGACAGGGTGCCGACGATCACCATCGCTGCAACTTTGAATCCCAGTCCAAAGTGAATTTTCAAGCGACGGGCGACGGGTTTTACGGTTATCGCACTCATGGTCTCTTCTTTAGCAACCATAGATTTTCTATCCAATGCTGCAACGAGCGTCCCCAACTAAACAACAACGGCTCACGCCGCGAGGGAATGAGCCAGACGTGACTCATTTGCCACGTCTCCAGTGTAATGCTGAAATGTTGACAAGTCAAAAACGATGAAGGGAATGACTGCTTTCCGTTCACGACAGTAGGGAACGCTGCGGCGAGCGTTCCCTATTGTTCACTGTTATCTGATCTAAGCGTGCGCGTGTTCTTTGTTCTCAAAGAGCGGGAGGAATTTTGCAGCAAGACCGAACACGATCACTCCCACACTGACTAACGCAACTGAAATCGTGACTTCGGGAATCGATGGAACATACGGGTTGGTATCTCGGACGTACTGCCAGGTTCCTAGGATCGTCGTATTCAGCCGATTGAACACCACTCCGCCGACGATGAGAGCCCCACTGAGAAACACGATTCGTGGATTGGAGCGCAAGCGATTGAACGCCATCAGCACCATCGGGACGATAAAGCCCAGACCGATTTCGAGCCAGAAGATCGTCGCGTGAAAACCTGGTGTGAACGCATATCCCAGAGCGCCGCGATAGATCAAATCGGCAAATTTGATAACCAAGTAGATGGCGATCACAAAGACCGACGCTTTGCCCAAGCCCGCCAGCAGATCATTTTCCGGTTCGCGGTGCAGTGCGCGCGACGAAATGTTCGATTCGAGAATCGTCATGCCAAGACCGACGCACACCGCGCTAAGGAAGAAGAAGACGGGCACGAGCGCCGAGTACCACAGTGGATTGATTTTTTCAGGCGCGATCAGGAACAACGAGCCAAGCGATGATTGATGCAGCGTTGAGAGACACATGCCCAGGATGACGAGCGGGAGCGTGATCATGCGCATGAATTTCAAGGCACGCTGCCAGCGCAATTTCTCAAAGACCACCGGGCTAAACTCGAGCATCAAAACCGTCGTGTAGAGCACCACGCACCACGCGACTTCAAACATAGGCGAGTGAATGTTCGCCATGCCAAATGGCGCGCCGAAAATGGGATGCCACACATTGTACCAACGTCCCAGGTCGAAAAGCAAGCCAATGATGACGAGGATGTAACCGAGCAGCGCGGTCAAGAGCGCGGGGCGCACAATCGCGTGATAGCGTTTGATGTTGAACACGTGCACCGTGCCTGCAATAACGAAACCACCGGCGGCCAACGCCACACCACTCGCCACGTCAAACCCGATCCAGATACCCCACGGATATTCGTCGGTGAGATTCGTCACATAGGACAAGCCGAACAAAAATCGTGAGATCGCAATGCCAATGGCTGCTGTCCACAGAATCGCGATGAACAGAATCGCCAAGAGACCTTTGCTGGTGAATTGCGGCAGTTGAACTTTTTGCAGGATCGGCAAGCGTTCGCTGAGCGAGCGCCGTTCCGTTGCACCCGCCGGAGCAGGATTCAACTTGCGTTCGAGCCAGGTGCCGCCCAGGTAGAGCAGAACAATGGGAGTGACGATTCGCAACAAGAACATGTACGCGATGGTGATCGCATCCCGAAAGACGAGCAGCAAATCGACAAACTGATTGGTGATGAGCGTATAGCCGACGATGCCGATCACCGTGATCACCACCAGACAAATAATGGCGACAATTACAGGATGCAAGTTGAACGGCATTTTTACTTTTGGCAACCGGCTGCTCAATTCAACGCGCGGTTCGAGCCAACGCTTGACGAGGTACAGCACACCAAAGAACAACACAAATGGAACGGCGAGGCGAACAATAAACTCGAACACGACGATAAGGAATGATAGGGTGGGTGACATGGTTATATCTCCAAAGTAGGATAAATTTCCAAATTTGTCCGACAGTTATTCTGTGGGGACCTCAACCGGCGCTTCCACTAGTTTATTCGCAGGTTTGCGATGGGTCCACCAGGCAATGCCGCTCAATAACGAGGCGACGGCGACCAACACAGCAGGAATTTTTTCCTGCGCCGCCCAAGTCAGATTTGGCAGTGGTTCGCTCGGCAAGTCGGTGCGGAAACCCAGTTGCTCAAAGGGCACGCTGCTCAGATACAGCATCGACGTTCCGCCGATTTCGTGTTCGCCATAAACGTGGTTCACGTACTTGGTTGGATTCTGAGCGATGCGTGCGTGCGCAGTCGCTAACAATTCCTCGCGACTGCCATATGCCAATGCTTTGACCGGACACGCTTGCACACATGCGGGCGTTGCGGATTTGCCATTCGCCATGCAGCTTTGCGCGCACTTGTTGATCTTTGGGTTTGGCGAGTTCCAATCGTACTTGGGCACGCCAAACGGGCACGCCATCATGCAATAGCGGCAGCCCATGCACTTGTCCGCGTCGTACGTCACCGCGCCGGATTCAGTCTTGACGAGTGCGCCCACCGGACAAACCGACACGCAGGCGGGGTTATCGCAGTGCATGCATTGTTTCTTGACAGGCTTGATTTCGGGCTGATCGATCTTGGGCGAAATATTTTTGAAATCGACAATCGTCAGCGTAGTGGCGGACAAGCTCGTCTCACGTCCATCCGACGGCAGGTTATTGGCGATCTTGCACGCGCGTTGGCAACTCTTGCAACCGACGCAGGCACTCGCATCGATCAAAACACCGTTGCCACGGAAGGGCGCGACCGGAACCTTCCGTGAGCCAGTGGTCAAGGCGTCGGGGGCAAATTTCGCGCCGACTCCTAACGTTACCGCACCTGCTCCACAAATTTTTAGAAAATCGCGTCGTGACAGATTCATACATCGCCTCCTGGTCGAATGAATAATATTTTTTATTTCAAGATAATTATGCAGCTTTGGCTTTGGGTTTGTAGAGCGCGCAGGTGAAACATTCTTCACGGACCTTTTCACCTTCGGCTTGGAGCGCCAGCCAGCATGGAAGTTCAGGATGCTTGTAAGCGGCGCACTGCGCGCGTTTTGCCGTATCGCAGCGATTCACATCCCAGCAATGAAGCTGAATGATCTTTTCGCTTGCGCGGACGCCCCGGGGTGCTTCGATTTGTTCTTCCTCTTGCTTGCGGCGCGGCGACAACTTTTTCTCCAGCCAGTAACCGAATGCGAGGGTGAGGGCAAGGGGTATACCAACGCGTAAGCCAAACATGACGAGAACGGTTATGCCATCGATGAATTCTTGGGGTAACATGGTTGTCTCCAGACGATTAGACCCTAAAGGTCTGCCCGCTTGATGAGTTAGGGTACCTGCGTGCTCAGTTTACTTGAATCGTATTTCCGATCGCGCGAGAAACCTTTAGAGTCTCGAGAACGATTCAACGCGCGTTCCACCAAACTGCCCAGAACAAAGGTGACGACGATGGGCAGGACCAAACGAGTTGCAAAAATCGTTGCGAGGAAAAAGATGTCTTGAAACATTTTGCGCCTCCTGACTTGGTCGTCCTTTCTGTCTCTGTTATATCATTCTGAGGACTACACATGCTATCGGCTGTGCCGTGCATCTTTGGCATACGCAAAACACCCCATATCGATATGGGGTGTTTTGCACCTAAACCGCCATCGCGATTTGCCTCTCTATATCCTTAGATTTCCACAGAATTTTGCACCGAATTGGGCATAAATTTTACCAACTCCTAATCCACTTTGGACGTTTTTTTGACTTGCGTCAAGTATTCTGTACGCGATGTCACGACGGCAATTCTGCTCATGGAGGGCGGTTTTGATAATGATACTGTCGGGCGACTGGCTTGCACTTGCAAGTCAGTCGATTGTTTGGACCGCACGACCTTCAATCCAATCCTCACTCACACTCTCCCTGCGAAAATTTATTCCCAAGGAAGGATCATGAATTCTATTCCCTATCCTCCGCCCCGCTTGATTTTTTGGGAATCGACGGCGGGCTGTAATCTCGCGTGCATTCATTGCCGACGCACAACCGTCGCCGATCAATTACTTGCTCAAGATTTATCTACAAACGAAACGTTTGATTTTATCGATCAAGTCGCCGCGTTTGCCAAACCGATCTTCGTCCTGTCCGGCGGCGAGCCATTATTTCGCCCCGATATTTTCGACATCGCGCGCCACGCCACAGACGCCGGTTTGATCGTGGCGTTGGCGACGAATGGTACGCTGATCGATTCAACCATCGCGCGACGCATCAAAGAGAGCGGCGTCAAACGCGTGAGCATCAGCTTCGATGGAGCAGACGCGGCGACGCACGATATTTTTCGTGGCAAGGGGGCATTCGACAAAGCGTTGGCAGGCATGAATTATTTGCGCGAAATTAATGTGTCGTACCAAATCAACACGACCGTCGCGCGCCACAACATCGACCAAATGCCAGAGACACTCGCGATGGCGAAACAAGTCGGATCGACGGCATTGCATTTGTTCTTGCTCGTCCCGGTTGGCTGCGGCGTCGAAATCGCCGACGATCAACAAATCACTCCCGCCGAATACGAACGCGTTTTGAATTGGCTTTACGATGCCGAGATTGAGGGCGGCATCGAACTAAAAGCGACGTGCGCGCCGCATTATTTCCGCATCACGCATCAACGCCGTGCGGAAGAACGCCGCCAAGGTATCGTCCGCGAACGACCCAGCAGCCATCGCCGTCAAGAAAATGCGGGCGGTAATGGACACGGCTCCTCCGACTCCGCTTTGCTCCACTCAGGACGACACGCAATGAATGCGATGACCAAAGGTTGCCTTGCAGGTACTGGCGTTTGCTTCATCAGCCATCGTGGTCAAGTTTTTCCCTGCGGCTATTTGCCTGTTCAAGCAGGAGACATTCGCAAGCAAGGATTCCGCGAAATCTGGCAAGACTCGACGTTATTCAACGAACTGCGCAATCCCAGTTTACTCGGCGGCAAGTGTGGCGCTTGCGAGTTCAAACAAGTGTGCAGCGGTTGTCGCGCGCGGGCGTACGGTACCACCCAGGAATACTTGGGCGAAGAGCCGTTCTGCACCTACGTGCCGCGCACTGTAGCCTAGCCCCTTGTGGGCGTTCTTAAGCGCACAAGGCGTGATGCCACGAAACTTTCCATTGGAGCAAAGTATGGACCAGACTGCCGTTTTGCTCTTGGCATATGGTGGTCCCAATTCACTCGATGATATTCCGGCTTTCTTGAACAATGTGCGCGGCGGTCAACTTACGTCGCCGCAATTGCTCGAAGAAATCACGCGGCGTTATCGACTCATCGGCGGACGCTCGCCATTGTTGGACATTACGCAACGGCTCGCGTCGAAATTGCAAAACAAAATCGACGCACCTGTTTACGTTGGAATGCGCCATTGGCATCCGGACATCGCGGACACCGTATGTGAAATGGCGCGCGCGGGCATCCATCACGCCGTCGTCATTTGTCTTGCGCCGCATTACAGCTCACTGAGCATTGGTGCGTATCGAAATAAAGTAGAGGAAGCTGTTTTGTCATTGCGAGGAGCGCACGCGCAGCGTGGGCGGAGCAGAGCGGAGTCGAAGGATAGCGCGAAGCCGCGTACGCGTCCGAATTCCGAATTGGGGATTGCTTCGCAAACTTCACTCGCAATAACGCCCTTCATGGTCGATTTTGTCGAAAGCTGGCATACGCAGCCGCGATACCTGCAAGCGCTTGCCGATAACGTTCGTGAAACGCTCGCGCGTTTTCCAAGCGACATTCATCCAAAAATTTTTTTCACCGCGCACAGTTTGCCTGTAACCATTCGCGATCACGGCGATCCGTACGAAGCGCAGTTGCTGGAAACCGCGCGCTTGATCGCGCAACAACTCGGACTCGCCGATGATCGTTGGATGTTGGCGTTTCAAAGCGCATCACGCTCCAACGTGCCATGGCTGGAACCGCAAATCGAAAAATTGATTCCATCATTGGGCGAACGCAATTTGATTATCGCGCCTATCGGTTTTGTCATGGAGCAAGTCGAAGTTTTATATGATGTCGATATTGTGGTGCAAGAGATCGCGCGAGCGAATAATGTTCGGCTGGAGCGCACACCGATGTTGAACGACAGCGATGCGATGGTAAATATCATGGCAGACTTGGTAAGAGAACGAAACAAGGAATACGTGATACGAGATACGTGATGCAAAACTCACATTGTCATTCTGAGGAGCGAATGTGAAAATCATTTCCCGAATTGATTTCAACGGAGCGACGAAGAATCTGGTTATTGGAAGACTGAGACGCTCCGCGTTCGCTCCGCTCAGAATGACAAATCGAAAATTGGAAAGCGAAAAATAGATGACTGAAACTTTTGACGTAGTTATAGTAGGCGGCGGGATTGCTGGTCTAAGCACCGCCTGGTATCTCGAACGGAATGCGCGCGCAACGAAAAACAATTTGCGTTACGCGCTGCTCGAAGAATCGAAGCGCTGGGGCGGACACATTTTCACCGAACGCATCAGCGCCAATGGCAGCGGCGAATTTATCGTCGAAGCGGGACCCGATTCATTTCTGACGCAGAAACCCTGGGCGCTCCAACTTGCGCGCGAGCTAGGACTCGCCGATGAACTTCTCGGCACAAACGATAAACAGCGCCAAGTGTATGTGCTCAATCGTGGCAAGCCAACGGTGATGCCCGACGGTGTCTTGTTGATCGTCCCAACCAAGTTCACGCCGTTCGCGTTGTCGCCGCTGCTTTCGCCGCTCGGCAAATTGCGCATGGGCTTGGATCTACTTCTGCCCGCCAAGCGCGATGGCAAAGACGAAACACTCGCGGATTTTGTGCGGCGTCGACTTGGCAGCGAGGCGCTCGATAAAATCGCCGAGCCGCTGCTGTCGGGCATTTACAACTCCGAAGCCGAGAAACAAAGTTTGCTCGCGACCTTCCCCCGTTTTCGCGCGCTCGAAGTTCAATACGGCAGTCTCACGCGCGGCATGTTGGAATCACGCCGAACGAAAAATGGCAACGGCGATGTCCACAATCCGTTGAAATCCAAACCCATGTCTGCGTTCGTTTCATTTCGCGGCGGCACAGAGGATTTAGTCACGTCGCTCGTCCCGCGCTTACACGGCGACCTGCGATTATCGACGACGGTTCGACGCATTGAACGTCAAGACGACGCGTATGTTATCACGACGAATAAAGAATCGATTCGCGCGCGCGCGGTGGTCATGGCGACACCCGCATTTGTCGCCGCTCAGTTGCTCTGCGAGCTTGCACCTAACGTCGCGAAAGATTTGCAAACGATTCGATATGTCAGCACCGGTACAATTTCGCTCGCGTATCGCACATCGGATATTCGTCGGCCGCTGAATGGATTCGGTCTCGTCGTTCCGCGCAGCGAGCGGCGACCGATCAACGCCGTCACCGCCAGCTCGATCAAATTCGATCAGCGTGCGCCGGAAGGTTACACCCTGCTGCGCGCTTTCTTCGGCGGCTCGCGCAGTCCCCAATCGATGGACCTCGACGACGAGCAGTTGGTTCAAGTCGTCCGCGATCAGTTGCGCGAGTTGATGGGCATCGAAAATGCACCGCTGTTTCAGCGCATTTATCGATGGAATCGTTCCAACGCTCAATACGACGTAGGACATCTTGATCGATTGGTCCAAATTGAATCGGCATTGCCCAAAGGAATTTATCTTACAGGCAGCGCGTATCGCGGCGTCGGCATTCCCGATTGCGTCAAGCAAAGCCAGGACACCGTTCAGAATATTTTGTGTGAATTGAAAAAACAGTAAGACAATCCAATCCAATGTTTTCGAAGGAGAGAGCAATGAAGCATTTAAGAATGATGCTTGTGGTCATGGCGGCATTCATCATCGTAAGCTGCGCGCCTGCTGCCGCACAAACGCAGGTCGTCACCGGCGGCACGTTCGTTCGCGCGATGACGTCCGAGCCAGCCAGCATCGATCCGCAAGGCGCGGCGACATCGGGGCTGAGTCTCATCGCGCCGTACCTTTTCGATACGCTTGCTACGCGCGATGTGAACAACAAGCTCGTGCCGTTACTCGCCGAGAGTTGGCAGGTATCAGAAGATGGCAAGACCATCACGATGAAACTAAAATCAGGCGTGACGTTTCAAGATGGCACGCCAATGAACGCCGAAGCCGTGCGATTTACGTTCCAACGTTTCAAAGACAGCGGCACAAAATCGCCGATCTACAGCGGCATTAAAGCAATTGGCGGCATCGAAGCGGTTGATAACTTGACGGTCAAATTCACCTTCAAAGACCCGACTGCAAATTTTTGGGGCACGATCACGATGCCGTACGCCGGCATCATCAGTCCAGATTCGGCAAAAACGGGCAAAGGCAATTTGATCGGCACCGGTCCGTTCATGCTCGGCGAATGGAAGACCGGACAATCGATCACGCTCAAGCGCAATCCCGATTACAAATGGGGCACGCCCATCACGCAGAATCGCGCTGCGCCGTACCTCGACAACTTGGTGTTCAAAGTGATTCCGGAAGCGTCGACGCAACTTGCCGCGCTCGAAACCGGCGATATCGATGCGATCTTTATCAACCAGCCCGACCATCGCGCGAAATTGCTGAGCAATCCGAACGTGCAATTGGTCGATACCCAATTGAATAGTCTGATCTATCTCGCGTTCAACAACAAAAAAGCGCCGTTTGACGATGCACGAGTCCGTCGCGCGCTGTCGTACGCGATCAACAAAGATGAAATCGTCAAGGTTGCGCTCGGCGGCATTGGCAAGGTTGCATCGACGTATCTTCCGCCGACACTCTCAGGGTATGACGCATCTCTAAAATCGTTGGAGCTGGGTTTCGATCTCAAGAAAGCGCAAGCTGAATTAAAAGACGCTGGCTTTTCCCAATCGGCAAACGGAACCTGGGAAAAGAATGGACAGCCGCTCAAGGGCTTGCTCATCACGTCGAATCGCGCGCCGAATGATTCGATTGCAGCGTTGATCCAATCACAGTTCAAAGCGATTGGCGTGGCGATAGACATTCAGCAACTCGATAGCAAAGCGGTGACGGATGCAACTGCCGCAGGTAAATTCGATTTCCTCGTTTATCGCTATGAATGGAACGATCCCGACGCGCTGAACATCTATCTCGGCTCGGCGAATATCAGCAGCACCAATCGCGCCGCGTACAGCAATCCCGAGGTCGATAAACTTTTGGCGCAAGGCGCGCGCGAACTGGATGAAGGCAAGCGCGCGCAGATTTACGCGCAAGCGCAAAAGCTCATCCTGCAGGACGCGCCGTGGCAGCCACTCTACATTCCCGTCGATGTGTTGGCGTTCAACAAAAGATTTGGCGGCGTTCAAGTCGGCTACATGGGACGAATGCTCATGAACGACGTGCAGTTTATTGGAAAATAGATTTAAAAACCTGACAGGTCTCTTCGGCTCTGCAAAGAGCCGCGACCTGTCAGGTTTATTCCTCACCATGACTCACCCAATTCTCAAACGCTTGCTTGGCGCAATTGCGACACTCATCGTCGTCAGCCTCGTCACATTCGTCGCGCTCGAATCGACGTTGGGCGATGCGGCGACTGCGCTCGTTGGCGACACCGCATCAGCGGCGCAGTTGCAAACGTTACGCGCAGAGATGGGCATCGATCAACCGCTCGTCCTGCGCTATGGTAATTTCCTTTCTGATCTCGTGTTTAAAGGCGAGCTAGGACATTCGCTCATCAGCAATAAATCCGTGAGCGACTTGTTGCTCGAGCGATTGCCGTACACGATTACGCTTGCGCTCGTCGCAGCGGCACTTGCGACCATCATCGGAATGCTGATCGGAATTGCTGCTGCCGTCAAAGCCGGTTCGATCCTCGACACGATTTTGATGAGCGGTGCAGCACTCGGCATCGCGATTCCAACTTTTTGGAGCGCGCTGTTGCTGATGCTTGTGTTCTCAGTCAGACTGCGTTGGCTGCCGGTGGTGGGCGCAGAAGACTGGCGATACTTTGTCCTGCCCGCGATAACACTCGCGCTGCCAACCGCAGCCGTAACTGCGCGCCTCATGCGTTCGAGTTTGCTCGACGTGTTGCGTTCGGATTACGTGCGGACGGCGCATTCCAAGGGACTCGCGCCCAATCACGTGCTCGCGCATCATGTCGTGCGCAACAGTTTGATTCCTGTCATCACGATGCTGGGTCTGCAACTGGGTTATCTGCTCGGCGGCGCATTCATCGTCGAAACCATATTTGGTTTGCCGGGGCTGGGGCGCTTGACCGTGCAAGCCATCTTCGACCGCGACTATCCTATTGTGCTGGGAACGACGCTGACGGTTGCCGTGATTTTTATCGTCATCAATTTTCTGGTTGATCTCGCACATGGCTGGCTCGATCCGCAAATTGCGTACAAAACGCTGTAACACTAGCCACAGAAGCACACAGAAACACACAGAAATGTAACGTTTCTCACGACTACATTGAAAACGATTTGACCGATGGAACTTTCAAACCAAAAAATCCTTGCTAATACTTGGGCAAATTCATCACGTATCACGAGTCACGCATCACGTCATCATGTGTTGTCATTGCTCCCACGTTGGCATCGCGTCACGCCAAATCTTTTGATCGGCGGCAGCATCGTCGTATTGATTTTGCTTTTTGCGCTAGCTGCGCCATTGATCGCGCCGTATGCGCCGGACAAGGTGATGGCAGGCGCGCGTCTTTCGCCGCCGAGCGCAGAATATTTATTCGGCACGGATTCGCTCGGGCGCGATGTGTTCAGTCGAGTTCTGTATGGCGCGCAAATTGCCGTGGGAATTGTCGCGCTGGGATTGAGCATTTCGGCGGGCTTGGGGATTGGTCTAGGATTGCTCGCTGGCTATCACGGCGGCTGGTTCGATCAAATCCTTTCGCGTGCGATGGAAGTGTGGCAAGCGTTTCCCGCGTTGCTGCTTGCGCTCGTCATCGTCGCGCGCTTGGGACCATCGTTAGAGAATGCCGTCATTGCGATGGGCATCGTCAGCGCGCCGGGCTTTTATCGGCTGGCGCGCAATCTTACCCTGTCGGCAAAATGCTCGCTGTATGTGCAAGCGGCGCAAGCGGTTGGCGCAAAAAATAATCGCATCATCTTGCGACACATTCTGCCGAACTTGCAGTCGTCGCTCGTCGTAATGATGACGATGCGTTCGGGCATGTTGCTGCTGGCGAGCGGCGGTCTGAGTTTTATTGGGCTGGGCGCGCAGCCGCCATCACCTGAATGGGGCGCGTTGCTCGCGTCAGGTCGAAACTATTTAGAGACCGCACCCTGGCTGGCGATTTATCCGGGGTGCGTCATTACGCTGACGGTCGTTGGCTGCAATTTGCTGGGCGATGGCTTGCGCGACTGGCTCGACCCGAAAAAATGACCCGCGAACACCTAGTATAGAACAGTAGCGGATGGGGTCTTCCTGCTAGAATAGATGGTGCACAACCACTCTCATCTAACAGGAGGACACCCATGTCGAACCATGTGGCCAAACACTTGGCCTCAATTCAACCCGGCACACTCTTTGCCGGTGTTGATCTCAGTCTGGACGATTTGGTCGTGGTGGTACTCGATCCCACGGCTAAGCGTCTCGATCGTTTTCGCAGCGACAACAATGCCGTGGGCTATGCAGACTTTCGCCATCGTGCCCAGCGGGTGGTCGAGAAACACCATGCGCCGGGCCTCTTGATCGGAATGGAACCGACCAACTACTATTGGAAACAATTCGGCTACGACTTGGAACAGCATCACCTGCCATTTCGCTTGGTGAATGCGCTCACCGTCAAACGCCATCGCGAAGGCGATCAGTTGGATCGCAGCAAGGATGATTGGCGCGACGCGTTCACCATTGCGGATCTGCTCCGCCAAGGCAAATTTACCGAGACCCGCCTGCCGCATGGCGTGTACGCCGAACTGCAAACCGGTTACGTCGCCTATCAACGTCTGCGCCGAGATCGCGGGCGTCAAACGACGTTGCTCGTGAATACCGTCCGTCAATTGTTCCCAGAATTCGACCAGGTCTTCAAAGATGTCAGCGGGGCCACCGCCGCCGCGATCATTGAGTCCGGTTTGTTGCCCCGCGTGATCAGCACTGGCAGTGAAGCCGTGTTTCTCGCCAGCGTGCGTAGCCATTTCACGGGGCATCGCTTGAGCGTGCGTCAAGTCCGACAACGGTATGCTCTGGCGAAAGAGGCGTATGGCTGCCCGGAAGCCACGACGGCATTGCGCCTGATGGCGCAACAGCACGTTGAAGCGATTCGCTTGCTGGATCTTCAGGCGAAACAATTACTCGACGACTTGGTGAGGCTGTTTCACACTTTGCCGGAAGCGCCGTATCTGCTTTCGATTCAGGGCTTGACGGCACCGTCGGCGCTCGGTTTGGTTGCCTACATCGGCGACCTCATGCAATATCCGCATGGCGGTGCGCTCATCAAGTTGGCGGGGACACAACCCACACCGAATACGTCGGGGCGCAAGACCTACAGTCCGACACCCTTTTCGCATCAAGGGCGCAGTGGTCTACGAACCGTGCTCTATTTCATCACACTGCGGCTCATTCGTCAAAATGATGCGGTGGTTTATCACTACCGGCGGCTGACAACCCGCGCCGAACATCCGCTGCCAAAGATGCAAGCCATCGGTGCCTGTATGAACAAACTTTTGTGGTACTGCTGGCATGTCGTCAAGCGCCGAGAGATGTATGAGCCACACCGCTGGCAGACCTTGAGCTAACAACTGTCCGTATCCCGGTACGTCCGGTCAGCGCCCGCAAGACGTACATGAACTTGACTTTTCCTGAGCGGCGGGGGACACCGAAAAAAACACCTTGAGACGGTGCGTGCGATCTCGAAGTGCAGCTTGGTCGCCTCCGCTCCTTGAGCAAATCGAATGAAGGATGTTGAGACCACCCCTGTGGTGGAACCTCGGATGGACTAGGGCAGCCACAAAGTAATGTTGCATAGTCAGCTACGCATGAAATACGCTTGGCTTGCTATGCAAGACTTTGTGGATGCACTACTAGGGCGATCTCAAGATCATGGGCGGGGCACGAACCCGTCCGCATCGAAAACAATCAGGGTGGTGCGTGCCTTAGCTGGGCTGATCAATTTGAAAGGTTCTGTTTCACTCGGCACTGTGAATTTGCATTTGTGCTGAGCCTAATGCCGTGTTGTTTACTTTCGGGCAGGAAACCCCTTGACAATTTTTCTATAGGATGCTGCACTGCACCATCGGGTGCAAGTGTCACGCGAATCTTCGCGAATTAAAAACACTCGGCATTGTCCGAGTGTTTCTATTTTGGAATCGATAATTCATCAGGCTTGTTCTAAGCATCGCACATAGGGTAACTGCGTTTTCACGCGCTCGTACAATTTCTGATCGGCTGGCCAGAACTCACAACCACGCAATTCAGCCAGGGCAAGCTACACCTCATCGTAGACAGTCGCAAATTTCCACCGCTCAAATAAACACTCAGCACGATCACTATCCGATTCGGGTGAAACCAGCTTGATGACAACGCCGGCATCGATGCAAACGCAACTCATCAGCGGAGTGTCCCATCGCGCAATGCACGGATAATCGGGGTCGAGTCAGGCAGAGTCTTGGGAGTCAGCGATCTAATTCGCCGAGCTTCTGCAATCCAATCAAATTCCTTGGTGGACGCAGGTGGTGTTGCCTTGGTTGCTTGCAACAAACGTCGATACTCTTCCAGATCGAGTATGATGGCAACGCGTTTACCGTGTTCATCAACGAGGTAACGATGTTGATTGGTCGGTTTGGCAACCTTACGAGGATGGGATGCAGGACGCGCGCGCTTGCGGCTTGCAGTACTTGCCAGAGTATTTCCTCCTCAATAACAAAAGCCACCTTAGGGACTTGAACCCCAAACCGGCCACTTACGATGCGGCTGCTCTACCGATTGAGCTAAGGTGGCATTCTATCGCGGGCGATAATATAGCATAGGTTATGCTTTTTAGCAAGAAATCCGCATTTTGTCGTATGACCTATCCCATTTTTGGGGGATGACGAGTGGCAAAACCTACCGTATAATGCTCACTGGGAGAATGGTCGATTTGCCCCAATTGATTATAATACCTCTATGTAACCGAATCACTCTTTGAACGTAAATACATGTGTTTGAAATGCGCGCTAACGAAACGAGGTGACTATGTTCGGCAAACGCCAAAACCAAAGCAACAACAATAAAGGCACGAACGGACTCTACCAACACGGCAACGAAGAACTCATCCACTTGCGCCAGGTCGATAAAATATTTAACACCGCCGCTGGGAAATTCCCCGCGCTCAAGAATGTCGATCTGCGCGTCGATGCCGGTGAATTCGTCGCCGTCATCGGCAAGTCCGGCAGCGGCAAGACAACACTCGTCAACATGATCGCCGGTATCGATCGTCCAAGCTCCGGCGAAGTGCTCGTCGGCAATACCGCGGTCCACAAACTCAATGAAGGTCAGATGGCTGTCTGGCGCGGCAAAAACCTTGGCATCGTTTTTCAATTCTTTCAACTCTTGCCAACCCTAACCCTCGTCGAAAACATCATGCTGCCGATGGATTTTTGCAACGTCCACAAATCCGGTGAGCGCCGCAAATACGCGATGGATTTGCTCGAGCAAATGGAAATGGCGGACCATGCGAATAAACTTCCCGCCGCGATTTCGGGTGGTCAGCAACAACGCGTCGCCATTGCCCGCGCACTCGCCAACGATCCGCCGATTCTGCTCGCCGATGAACCCACCGGCAATCTCGATTCTAAAACAGCGGATTCCGTTTTCCAACTGTTCGAAGACTTGGTCAAGCGCGGCAAAACGATTGTGATGGTGACGCACGATAACGATTTGGCGAAACGTGTCACGCGCGCCGTGCAAATCGCCGATGGCGAAATCATCGAAAAGCATCTTGCCGATGTGTTCCCCGTTCTAACGAGTGAGCAACTGATTGCGTTCACCCGTCGCGTCGATCCGGAGAAATATGCGCCGGGTTCAGCCATTCTGCGCCGGGGTGAGCCAGTCCATCATTTTCACGTCATTCTCAAAGGCAACGTCAGCATTCTGGTTCAACAAGCCGATGGCACTGAGCAAGTGGTCGCAAAATATGGACGCGGCCAGTACTTTGGCGAAATCGAAATGCTGCGCGGCGGCAACAGCATGGCAACCGTGCGCGCCGATGGCGATATTCCGGTCGAAGTCTTGCGCTTTGATCGCGATACGTTCAATCAAATGGTCGAGCAAGCACCGGAGTTAAAGAAACTCATCGCCGGCGTCGTCCAAGAACGCGTTACCGAAAACACCACCACCCGCAAGGGAGCATCGAAATGATTGCGCCACGCTGGAAAAAAGTTTTGCGCGACTTGTGGGGTAACAAGATGCGCACGCTCCTCGTCGTGCTCTCGATTGCCGTCGGCGTGTTCGCCGTGGGCGCAGTGTCGCATACATTTTCGATTGTCTCACAAGAATTGATCGTCAATTATCCCAAAGCCAATCCCGCCGCGGCGACGATCTATCCCGGCGCGTTCGACGACACGCTGCTCGATACCGTGCGCCGAATGCCGGGCGTTCAAGACGTGGAAGGCCGCTCGCTGATTATCGTCCGCTTGCGGATGGGCGAGAACGAGTGGAAGAACTTTTTGCTCTTCGCCATTTCCGATTTCGACGATATCAAGATCAATAAAGTCAAACCGCAAGGCGCGTACGATGCCGCGCCTGAGTTTCATGGCGAGCGTGGAACCTGGCCGCCGCCGGATCATGCGGTCGTTCTGGAACGTTCGTCCTTGCTCGTGCCAGGACTTGTACCCGCAGGACTCGAAGTTGGAAAAAATATCGAGGTGCAACTGTCGGCGGGTGGGCAAATCCGCGACCTGAAGGTCGCGGGGCTCGCCAAGGAAACCGTGTTCGCGCCTGCACCATTCGTGTCGTACTCGTACGGTTATATTACGATGGATACGCTCGAATGGCTGACCGGCTCGCGCAACATGGACCAGTTGATGATTACGGTCTCCGACGACAAGTTGAACAAAGAACACATCACCGATGTGGCAAACCAGATCAAGAACAAACTCCAATCCGGCGGGCGAACGGTGACCTTCACCGTTCCTGAACCGGGCAAACATCCGATCCAGGATATTTTCAACGGCTTGCTTTTGATTCTGAACCTGCTCGGCTTTGGCGCATTGATTCTCAGCGGCTTTCTCGTGATTAACACGATCACCGCTTTGCTCGCGCAACAAGTTCGGCAGATCGGCATCATGAAAGCGATTGGCGGACGCACGCGGCAAATCGTGGGGATGTATCTTATCACGGTGCTCTTGTTCGGCATCATGGCACTCATCATTGCCATACCCAGCGCCGCCTATACCGCAGGTCAACTCAGTCAATACCTGGCGGGTTTCGTCAACGTCGATTTTCCGGACTTTAGTTTGCCGACGAATATTCTCATCGTCGAAATTGTTATCGGATTATTGATCCCGTTGTTCGCGGCGCTCTTCCCGATTTTCTCCGGTACCCGCGTGTCAGTTCGCGAAGCGATGAGCGATTACGGCTTGGGCAAGGGTCAGATGAAGCTCGGTATCACGGATCGCTTGCTGGAAAAAGTGCGCGGACTCTCGCGCCCAATGATGCTCTCGTTCCGCAATACCTTTCGGCGCAAGACGCGCTTGTTGCTGACGATGCTTACGCTGATCCTGGGCGGTACCATCTTCATGTCGGTGCTGACCGTGCGCCAATCGATGTACCAAACGCTCGACGACGTCTTCAAGTATTGGGCATTCGACGTCCTGATTCCGTTCGAGCATCCATATCGCACCGACGTGATCGAAGAGATCGCCAAGCAAACCCCCGGCGTGACCCGCGTCGAATCGTGGGGCATGGATAGCAGCCCGCGCCGCATTCGCGCCGACGACAGCGAAAGTGATACGCTGTTGTTGTTTGCGCCGCCGCCGGGCACAACTATGGTGGAACCGACGGTCCTCGAGGGCCGTTGGTTATCACCGCAAGACGAAAACGCCATCGTCATCAGCACTGATGTTCAACGCGCGGAAAAAGACCTAAAAATCGGCGACGAATTGACGTTAAAAATTCAGGGACGCGAGACCACCTGGCAAATCGTAGGAACCGTGCGCGTCGTTGGATTTAGCGCCGGCATCGGCGTCGCGTACGTCAACTATCCGTACTATGTCCGCGCCATCGGACAGGTCG
Source organism: Chloroflexota bacterium (assembly GCA_016215025.1). Classification (GTDB taxonomy): domain Bacteria; phylum Chloroflexota; class Anaerolineae; order UBA4142; family UBA4142; genus JACRMI01. The sequence continues at coordinate 48,894 of JACRMI010000115.1, read as the reverse complement.
GACGCGCTCAAAGCGTTCAAGTCAATACGACGAAACACGACAGCGCGTCGCAAGCGCAGATCATGCAGGCGCTGGAAGAAAATTATAGAATCGTCGGAATGCGCGCCACGGCTGGCTCGATGACAAGCGGACAGATTCGCGACAACAACGAAATCTTTTTCACCATCATCAGCGTACTGCTGATGGTCATGGCCGTTTTGATGGCCGCCGTCGGCGGGCTGGGCTTGATGGGAACCATGTCACTCAATGTCTTGGAACGCACCCGCGAGATTGGCGTTATGCGCGCAGTAGGCGCATCCAATGGCGCAGTACGTAACATCGTTCTCGCTGAAGGCGTGTTTATCGGATTGCTGAGCGCGATGATCGCCGCATTGCTATCTTTCCCACTCAGTCAAGCATTCAGCGATCTGGTTGGCAATGCCATCTTCCAACTGCCGTTGAGTTACTCAGTTTCGATGGAAGGTATCGTCGCGTGGTTCATCATCGTCACGATTTTGTCGGCACTGGCGAGTTTCTTGCCTGCGTTCAACGCATCGCGGCTGACCGTGCGAGAGATTTTGGCATACGAGTAAAGGGACAACGACAAAGTGGGAAACACACGAATTTTTTCTGATTCTGACCACTGCGAGTCTCAATCTACGTGACGCATTCGTTTTTTTCTGAATGCGTTGTCCTTTTGACAAATCTAGTAACTAGTAGTATAGTTTTATCCAATATGTCATTTCGAGGAGCAATGCGACGAGAAATCTCTTGCTTTGGAGATGGTGAGATTTCTCGCTTTGCTCAAAATGACAGAAGGTGAATAAGAAACCATCGCACCACAAGGAGATAAAAATGAAAAAGGTAATCGTCGCTTTTGTTTTGATGTTCGTCGCGATCAACGTCATCGCGTGTTCGGCGGCTCCCACGCCTACGCCGCAACCCAAGCCGACTTTGTCCGCAGTCAAGTCGAGTGGCAAGATCGTGGCGGAAGGCAAAGTCATTCCGTCGCCGAATGCCGCGTTGGGTTTTCAATCGAGCGGTCTCGTAACCCTAGTTCCGGTTTCGGTCGGCTCACAAATTAAAAAAGGCGACGTGCTCGCGCAGCTCGATTCTAAACAACTCGAATTGTCGCTCGCACAAGCCGATGCCAATCTTTTGTCGGCACAGATCAAACTGAACCAATTGAAAAAGGGACCAACCGCCGAGGATTTAGCAGCGGCACAACAGTCGTTGAAATCGGCGCAGACCACGTACGACAAGTTGATCAAGCCGGATCCAAACGATGTGGCGGCTCTCAAAGCGAGCGTCGACAAGGCGGACGCAGCCGTCAAGCAAGCGCAAGCCGCGTACGACCAAACCGGCGGTGACACCAATCCGTATGCGGGCATGTTGCCACAGCGCGTGCAATTGCAAAACGCCTACATCGATCTGCAAACAGCACAGACCGCTTTGAACAGCAAACTGAATCCCTCCGACGCGCAAATCCAACAAGCGCTTGCAGCCATTTCGACTGCGAAGAATCAGTTGGCCAAATTGACGCCCAACGTGGATGATCTCGCCGCTGCGGAAGCGAATGTCAAAGCCGCGCAAGCCGCCCGCGATCTAGCCGCCGAGCAATCAAGTCGCACCAAATTGGTCGCGCCGTTCGATGGCACCATTGCTTCCGTCGATGTAAGACCTGGCGAACAAGCCGTCGTCGGCACGCCGGTCATTCGTCTCGCCGATGTATCGAACATGCAAGTTGAAACGACGGACCTCACTGAACTAAACGTCGTCAACGTGAAAGAAGGCGATCCCGCGACGCTTACTTTCGATGCGATACCGGAAATGGAATTGACCGGCAAGGTCGCGAACATCAAAGGTTTTGGCGATAACAAGCAAGGCGACATTGTTTATACATTGGTTATCAAGCTCGACAAGCAAGACCCGCGCCTGCGGTGGAACATGACGGCAAAGGTCAGCATCAACAAGAATCAGTAACTTACGAAAACAGGTTTCTCAAAAACGAGAAACCTGTTTTATTTTGTAGGGCAAATTGGAAATTTGCCCTACGGTTCTTCTTGACACCTAACCACGATGCTTGTATAACATTGAGCGATTACGGAGGCACTATGAGTGATCCCAACCCCATCGCACGTGACTGGATAAACGCGCTATCGTCCAACGATCCAATTCTCTACGAGCGCATTTTGCAGCCGATGGTTGGCATTCGCGTTTGGAATCCAAATGGATTGCGTGTCGCGCGACCACGCAACCTGGTCATCCAATTTCTGATCGCTGAATGGTCGGCTTGGAATGACGCGACCATCGAATTACTGTCGAGTGCTGCAACCCAAGATCGCATCGCCGTCGAATTTCGGATTCAAGCGACCGAAAACGCGGCGTACGTCGAACACAACCGCAGCGCGTTTCTCAAACTCAAAGATGACCAAATCGAAAGCATCGATCTGTATTGTCCCGCGCCCTTTCCCAGCGCACGCCGCAAAGGTTGGATCGCGCCCGCGAATGTCAGCGCCGCGCAAGTATGTCAATTATTCGAGTCCTGGCAAAACAGTTATGATGTGCGTGAATCGGTTCCAATGAACTATGCCGGTGCGGGCGGAATGCGCGGCTGGATGGGCGGCAGTGGCGATGCGCATCCCGGCAGCAACGGTGTGGGGCAGACGAAGTGGAGCGCCGAAGAAGCGGATGCCAAAATCCAAGAAATTATCGACTACCATCGGCAGCGCAACCTTGGATTTCATTGGATGGTCAATCCGTTCGATTCGCCCAGCGATTTGCGTGAACGCCTTGATCGACATGGGTTGGTGCTAGCGGGCGATCAAGCATTGATGGCGCGCGTCGGCTTGGACAATCTGGATATTCCGACGAACCCAGATATCAAAATCGAACTCATCGACGGCAGGAACGATGAGGCGATTGAAGCCAGGTTGCAGATCGTCGGCACGTGTTTCAACTGGACGAAAGAACAGATCGACGCGCGTCGCCCGAATTTTTTCGAGCGCGCAAAAGACGCCAAAGCGCGCGAAAATGAAATCGGTTTTCTGGCGCGCTTGAACGGAAAACCAGTCGCCGACTCGCGCGTGATTCTCAGCACCGGCATCGCGTACCTGGGTGGTGCGTCCACGCTACCGGAATATCGCGGCCAACGAATTTATTCGACATTGCTTCGCAAAAGATTAGAGGTTGCGCATGAACGCGGTTACAATGTCGCCATGATTCACGCCGAGCCAATGTCCCGGCGTGTTGTAAGCAAGTACGGATTCAAAGAGTACGGCAAAGCATACTTGTACGGCTGGATGCCGGTCATGGATATGCAAGTTATCAAATCGCTCGTACCGGATGATTGAAAGTTCTCCCGCTAATCTCGCGAATCAGCACGAATAAAAAATTCATTTGTCATTCTGAGCGGAGCGAACGCGGAGCGTCTCAATCTTCCGAAATGAGAGATTCTTCGCTCCGCAAAGACTAGCGTAGATTCGTGGGCAATCAATCTTTTGCTGATGGAGGCAACCGTGAACATTCGTCCGATTCAAGAACAAGACATCGAGCAGGTCATCCAACTGTTTCGCGCCAACTATGGCGACGATTACGCCATCCCCGAGTTTTACGATCCACAGTGGGTCAAGCGCGGCATCTACTCCGACAACATCCTTTGGCTCGTCATGGAAGAGAATGGCTGCATCGTCGCATCGGGTGCGTGCATTCTGAACTTTGGCGATTACAACGATCAGATCGGCGAAATCGGACGCTTGGTCGTCGATCCGAACGTCGGCGGCAAAGGGCTGGGCCGGCAAATGCTCACGGCACTCGTCGATGCGTCGGATGAGCGCGTCGAGTTTGCATTCGCCGAAGCGCGCACGGTGCATCCCAAAACGCAAAAGATTTGCGACAATATCGGATTGGTCCCCGTTGGATTTTTGCCGATGTCGTACAAGATGTCGTGGCGCGAAAGTTTCGTATTGAGCGGACAACTCTTTGGCAACGGTCGCAACTTGCGTCACCCCAGCAGCGCCGAAGTGATTCCCGCTGTCGCGCCGCTCGCTCGACGCTCGTTGAGCAACTTGGAGCTAAACGAAACCGTCACAGTTCGCGACAATGTCCGCAGTTATCCCATCGATCTGGCAGTCAGTATCGCGCCAATGACGGGCAGTTCCTTGATTCGCTTGCTCAAGATCGAGCAAGGACGTCTAGTCGATCCAGAAATTTTCGGCAGCATGCATATCGATCAAGGCATGCCCTCCTTGGCAGCGCAGCGCACGGCGTACTTTGTGGCCTCAGAAGGTGAACGAACCCTGGGCGCGATCGGCTATTTCTATTCAGAACACGATCAAAACGTGCGCATCACCGAAATGATCGCGCAAGAAAATGTCATCAAGGGTAGTCTCTTGCGTTTTGCCGTTGAGCAAGCCGAGCAAGTGCATCAAGCGCAATTGATCGAATGCGATGTCAATGCATCTAGCCCGACGATTCAACAAACCTTGTTTGATATGGGATTCTTGCCCGCCGCTTACGTGCCCGGGATGGTGTTCCACAACACCTATCGTCCCGACGTCGTGCGCATGATTAAATTGAATATCCCCTGGGATTTGGGACCACTGGAATTGACTGAACCGTCGCGTGATTACTTTGACGTTGTCGCGCCGGCATTCGAGCGCGCTTCAGCCGAGCGCATGAAAAAATTGCCGTCGCTGAATACGGCTACACTCAGAGGATTCACGCCACTCGAAGCGTACCTCTTCCAATGCGCCAGCGAAGAACTGACGCCTGCTCCAGGCACAGTGCTCGACCCCAACGCGTTGTATATCGTGTTGGCGGGTTCGGTGGAACATGCCGATCAAACGATCAGCACCGGCGGATGCGTAAATCCTGACATTGTCTTTGGTCAACTCGATACGATTCAACCCAAAGCACGTGAAAGCACGCGTCTGCTCACACTCACGCGCACTCAATTGACTGATCTCTGCGACCGTTATCCCCGCCTCGGCATGAAGTTATATCAGAATCTGGCGGCGTATCGAAATCGGTGAAACAAGCGATTGAAATCGCGGCAACAAGATCACGAAATCCGCCTTCGCGGATTAGCCTGGTCGGCTTGCATCAAGCCGCGGCAGGCTTCGTGCCGTCGTTGCCGCGAATTCATTTGCCTATTGATTGGTAGTTGAAGCCATCCACTCTCAAATCATCAAAATCCACGGAAAATTAGGTTTTTTGAACTTTCTGCATCAAGCCATTTTCCCGCACATAGTAGGGCTTTGCACGCTGCTTTCTTTTCCGTTATAATACCGAGCGACGCAGAAAAAGGCGGAAACCTATGGAATCGATCAAAGTTTTGCTGACGCTTCGATTTAGTGAAGAATTGATCAACCAAGTGCGGTCTGTCTCGCCGCGCCTCGTCGTGGTCCAAAAGTCAGTCAAGGAAAATTGGGATGGAATGGACACCGGGGAATTTTTCGATGGTGACGAAGAAATTCTCTATGGTTTTATGCCACCCCGTGACTTGTCCATCGCACCCAAGTTAAAATGGCTGCAATTGCACAGCGCGGGCATCAATCACTTGCTCAACAGCCAACATCCGATTTTGCAATCCAACATCAAGATCACCACGTCGAGCGGCATTCATGCGGTTCCCATCGGCGAGTTTTCGATTGCGCTCATGATTGCGCTCGCGCGACGCGTGCCGCGCATGGTGCGCATGCAGGACAGCGGCGTATGGACGACCGAACGCTGGAAAACTTTTCTTGGCACGGAACTGCACGGCAAGACGCTCGGCATCATCGGTTACGGCAGCATCGGTCGGCACGTTGCCAACATTGCCAAGCGCGGCTTTGGCATGTTCATCATGGCGATGACGCGCACCGGCGAACGACGCGATCGTGGCTATACCGAACCCGGCGTCGGCGATCCCGATGGCGCGTTGCCCGATGTGTGGTTTACGCCGACTCAATTGCCTGACATGCTGTCGCAAGCCGATTTCCTTTTGGTCGCGGCTCCGCTCACGAACGAGACGCATTACATGATCGACGAACGCGAACTGCGCATGATGAAACCGACTTCGTATGTCGTGAACATCGCGCGGGGCAGCATCATCAACGAAGCGGCGTTGATTCGCGCGTTAAAAGAAAATTGGATTGCGGGCGCTGGGCTTGACGTTTTCGAAAAAGAACCGCTGCCTGCCACCAGCGAATTGTGGAAGCTGGAAAACGCCATCATCGCACCGCATGTTTCTAGCGCCACCCCGCATTATGATGAACGCGCTACCGATTTGTTCTGCGAAAACCTTCGCCGCTATCTTGCCGGCGATGAATTACTGAATTTGGTGAAACGAGAAATTGGCTATTGAAATTGAACACTGAAAAACACGGACGAACACTGATTTTTGTTTCCATCTGTGTTCTTCTGTGTTTTTCAGTGTCCGATAAAAGGTTTTGACAGGATAATGATAAAAGGTGTAATCTTTGATCTCGGCTGGACGTTGACCACATATGACGCCGATTGGAATATTGTCAACCAGAGCGCCTATAGCAAAGTCGCTGCTTATCTCAATGCGAAAGGTTTCACAGTTCCAGATAATTTCTCCGCGCTCTTTCAATCGGCGCGCGAGCGCGGCTGGAAGCGAGCGGATGAAACCGGCGTTGAGCAAACTGTCGAAGACGCATTGCGGCAAGTATACGCATCGCTCGGCGTGCCCTCCATGGACGGTGTTGCATCCCAAGCGGTGCGTGTTTTCTTTGAGGATCACGAATCGCATTGGGTCGCTTATCCCGATGCGCTGCCGACCATTAAAGAACTGGCGAAACTTGGTTTGCGGATTGGTTTAATTTCGAATGCTGACGATATCGATCTAGTGCATCGCCAAGTGGACCAGTCCGGATTCCGACCGTATCTGTCCCCGGTTCTGAGCAGCGCATCCGAACCTCGCTGGCGCAAACCCGATCCGCGCATTTTTCATCTCGTCTCGGATCGATGGAATTTATCGCCATCCGAAATTGTGATGGTGGGTGATTCGCCGATGTACGATGTTCTCGGCGCGCATCGTGCGAACATGAAAGCGATTTGGATCAACCGCAACGAAGGACGCGCGTGGCAAAAAATTCCCGACGCGCTCGCGAACGATCCCGCCGTCCATGCCGATGCAGTCGTACGCTCGCTGATAGAAATTCCAAAACTGGTTGGTAACTGGTAATTGCTGGTTGGCAAACTCAGTTACCAATTACCGATGACTAATCACCTGACTACCTAACCATCCATCGACTACAGGACTATTCGACTACATGACTAATCGACTTAGAATTTTGATGCTCTCCGCTGAAATTTGGCCCTTTGCAAAAACAGGCGGTCTCGCCGATGTTGTCGGCGCACTGCCGATCGCGCTGCACGCGCTTGGACACGATGTCCGCGTCGCGATGCCGCGCTATGGGTTGATCGATCCTGAACAATTCCGCTTGCACAAAGCACTCGATCCCTTCCCCGTACCCTTCGACCACACGAGCGAAGATGCATCGCTGTGGGAGGGCAAGCTTTTTACGTCGGATGTTCCCGCGTATCTCGTCGAGAACAAGCGCCTGTTCGGTCGCGAAGGGATTTACATGTATCCCGACGATGCCGAGCGTTTCGTTTTCTTTGCGCGCGCCGCCGTCGAAATGCTCAAGCGGCTCAACTGGCAGCCCGACATCATTCATTGTCACGACTGGCATACCGCGCTCGTCCCGAACTGGCTCCGCACAATTTACGCTTCTGATCCATTCTTCGCCAACACCGCAACGGTTTTCACGATTCACAATATCGCCTATCAAGGCATCTTTGGTCATCGCGTCCTCGAAATCTCGGGGCTGGCATCGTACGGCTTTATCGCACATCCCAGCGTTGCGCCGGAACTCAACCAGGTTTTCGATTTCATGGCACGCGGAATTTTATTTGCCGATCAAGTCAACGCCGTCAGCGAAACGTACGCGCGCGAAATTCAAATGCCCGAATTCGGCGAACGCCTCGATCCGATTTTGCGCGAACGCAAGGACCGTGTCTCTGGCATTCTGAATGGCATTGACACTGACTGGCACAATCCCGCTACCGATACCTCAATCGCGCACGCCTTTGATGTGAATTCGATTGATGCGCGCGCCGCTAACAAACTCGCGCTGCAAAAAGAGTGCGGCTTGCCGCAAAATCCCGACGTGCCGATCATCGCGATGGTCAGTCGGCTTAACGATCTCAAAGGCATCGACCTCATCGCCGACACCATCGATCATATTCTCGACACGCTCAACGTTCAGTTCGTCGTGATGGGCACGGGCGATCAACACTATCACGATTTTTTCACCCGCTTGCGCCAGCAATATCCAGATCGCGTCGCAATTTTCCTCACGTTCGATTCAGCCCGCGCGCACAAAATGTATGCCGGCGCGGATATGCTGCTCATGCCGTCGCGCGCCGAGCCGAGCGGATCGAGTCAGATGATCGCGATGCGCTACGGCTGCATTCCGATTGTGCGTTCGACCGGCGGCTTGGCGGATTCGGTAGACGATTTCGACGCACGGGGGACCGAAGCACGTGGGACCGGTTTCGTATTTCATCCGTACGACCGCTGGGCGCTCTTCGCTGCCGTAACGCGCGCTGTGCAAATTTATCGTACTTCGCAATTATGGCGCGACTTGCAAAAGCGCGCGATGTCACGCGATTCGTCCTGGTTCGCTGCCGCTAAGAAATACGAAACGCTTTATCAGAACGCGTTGACGAGCCAGCAAGAAACTACCCGCGCTCTGCGCGCGCTCGAACACGATATTCAGCATACGGCTGAAAAAATCGCAGCGTTGCCGCAGCGCATTACGCGCCTTGGCGAAATCGCATACAATTTATGGTGGACGTGGTATCCGAACGCGCGTAAGTTGTTTGAGCAAGTCGATTCCGAAACCTGGGAACGCGTCTATCACAATTCGGTCAAGTTTTTGCGCGAGGTTAATCCCGAAAAATTGCAAGCCGCGAGTGAGGATCGAGATTATTTGCGTCTATATGACCAAACGCTCAGCACTTTCGATGCCTATCAAAACTCGCGCACATCCTGGTTCGAGGCGACCTACCCTTACCTCACGCATCATCCCATCGCGTACTTCTCCGCCGAATTTGGTCTGCATGAATCGCTTCCCATTTATTCCGGCGGCTTGGGCGTCTTGTCGGGCGATCACACAAAAGAAGCCAGCGATTTGGGATTGCCCTTTGTCGGCGTCGGCTTTTTGTATCCACAAGGATACTTTACCCAACGATTAGCGCCCGATGGTTGGCAACAGGCGACGTACGAAAAGTTGAATTTTGCGCTGGTACCGGCTGTGCCAGCAAAAACCCCCGACGGTCATGATGTCATCATCGAAGTGCGTTTGCCCGGTCGTCCGGTTTTTGCCAAAGTGTGGCGCATCCAAGTCGGACGGGTACCACTTTTTCTGATGGATACCGATGTCGAAACGAACGCGCCGGCCGACCGTGAACTTTCGGCGCGCTTGTATGGCGGCGATCATGAGATGCGCGTCGCGCAAGAATTTGTGTTGGGTATCGGCGGTGTGCGTGCGTTGCGCGCGCTGGGTTACAATCCGCGCGTGTGGCATCTCAACGAAGGACATTCGGCGTTTTCCGTGCTTGAGCGCGCCCGCGAGTTTGTGCATCAAGGCATGACGTTCGAGCAAGCGCGCAACGCCATTCGTGCAACGACCGTCTTTACGACGCACACACCCGTACCTGCGGGCAACGATGCGTTTAATTTCGATTTGATCGAAAAATATTTTGACTCGTTCTGGTCCGCGCTCAAGATCTCGCGCGAACAGTTCTTCGATCTGGCGCGCCAGTACTTGCCATGGGGCGCAGCCTTCAGCATGACGGTGCTCGCGCTGAAATTTTCAGAGTCGGCGAACGGCGTGAGCGAGCTGCATGGTGATGTCGCGCGCAAGATGTGGCATTTCCTTTGGCCCGACCGCTCCGACAACGACGTCCCGATTGGATCGATCACGAACGGCGTCCATTCGCTGTCATGGCTTGCGCCCGACTATCAAGAATTGTTCGATCAAGTGCTCCCTACCAACTGGCGCGAACGACTTGACGATCCCGAACTGTGGCAAACCATCGATAAAATTCCCGACGCAACGATTTGGAAAATTCACGTCGCGCTCAAGCATCGACTATTTGATTTTATTCGCAGCCGAGATGCGACGCACGTGCTCGAAGCGAGTGCGTCGCATCTTGACCCCGACGCTTTGACCTTTGGCTTTGCGCGTCGCTTTGCGACGTACAAACGCGCCGTGTTGATGTTCCGCGACCTCGAACGTTTGAAACGCATCTTGAATTCGTCGAATCGCCCCGTCCAGATTTTATTCTCCGGCAAAGCGCATCCCGCCGACGATCCTGGCAAACAATTCATTCAGCAAGTCGTGCAGTTTTCAAGACAACCTGGGTTAGAGGGACGCATCGCGTTCATCGAAGACTACGACATCAATGTCGCGCGTTATCTGGTGCAAGGCGCGGACGTATGGCTCAACAATCCGCGTCGCCCCTTGGAAGCGAGCGGCACCAGCGGCGAAAAAGCATCGCTCAATGGGTTGCCCAATCTCAGCGTACTCGATGGTTGGTGGCGCGAAGGTTTCATCGCCGGTGTGAATGGCTGGTCGATTGGGGCTGACCATGCGTGGAACGACACCGAAGCGCAAGACGCCGCCGATGCAACCTCGTTCTACGAAACGATCGAGCGACAAATCGTGCCACTCTATTACACGCGCGACGCCGACGGCATTCCGCACGGCTGGGTGCGCATGATGAAGAATGCGATCAAGACGATTGCTCCGCGCTATTCAACGCGCCGCATGGTGAAAGAGTACACGACGAAATATTACGTGCCTGCCGCGACGAAATAATTTCATTCCACACGATTTTATTAATCGTCCAATTGAACGAATAACTGGGTAGGATTGAAATAGGATGTCATACACAGATCTCATGAATGTCCTTTTCCTATCATTCGGCATATTTATTCCCATCTTCACTGCAATTTGTACGGGATTCGTGTTTGCACGTATGTTGATTAAAAAGCATCATCCTGTATTAGGAATTATCGGCGGGAGCATTATCAGTCCTTTACCCATTCTCTTGCTTGCACTCATCGCATATTTCTACATTGATGGGAGAATTAACGAAATAGAATTGGCGCATGACCGTTTACGGAATATATATTTTGAGAGTTGGGCTCTGGCATGGGGCGCTGTTCAAGTGTTGGCTATAATTGATATAAGTACAGCGTTCATAATTAACTTGGTCGTGTCATTCGCTTTCTTAAACATCAGCAATGAAAATTCTTAGGACAACCTCCGATTAACAAGCTCATCCCACTTTTTCATCGACTCCGCACGCTTATCACGCCTCGCATAATCATTTTGATTATCGTGCTGGCGATCATTTCCGTTTCGGGAATCGTCATTGCGCGAGTGACCAACACCGATATCCGTCCCGCCAATCTGCGCGCGATGCTTTTTCAACTCGGCGCATTAGCTCCGTTAGCTTTAGTTTCGGCGTTGGCAGGCGTCCTCGTCGTCCCAGTTATCCCTGCGAGCATTTTCCAAGTCGGCGCAGGACTGGCGTTTGGCTCGTGGCTCGGACTCGTCTATGTTCTCATCGCCGATGTGATTGGCGCGAGTATCGGTTTTGTGGTTGCGCGTTACTGGGGCAAAACACTCCTCGCGCGCTATCTCGACGTGCAAACGCAGGCACAGTTGGATGGACTCACCAAACGCATCAGTTGGCGCGGCGTAATTCTTCTCCGCTTACTCCCAGGTCCCGCTTATCCGCTCGTCTCTTTCGCTTCTGGCTTTTCCTCGATCAGCTATCCAACTTACATTGTCGCTTCGTTCATCGGCGTGTTTCCTGGGTTGGCGCTGCTCGTCCTCGCGGGTGATCTCGTCGAACGATCACCCTTGCTCGCGTTTGGTCTTGCCGCTCTTGTGCTCCTTGGACTCGTCATCGCCGGGCGCGGTCTCAGCAAAAAGTAGGGATGAGACATTCGTTCCACGATCCAGTTGATATAGAACAATTTTCTTGGTAGGTAACTTGAATTCAAAGACAGTTTCACGAATGCCTCACCCCTACTCCCCTGATTATTTCACCGCGCGCGAATCCTGGCGCGATTGGCGCATTGAAGCAAACTCGTTGATTGAGGCGGCGCACATCGCACAAGGCGCACACGTTTTGGAAATCGGTTGCGGCGGTGGTGGTTTGCTGCGAATGCTCGCCCAACGCGGCGCGTGGGCAGTTGGGATAGACACTCTAGACACAGCACTTGTTGTTGCAAGTAAAAATTCGGACGCGGACAAACGCGGACAAACGCGGACTAGAGAAATTTATCTGCGTTCATCTGCGTTAATCCGCGTCCAATTTAATTTAGTTCAAATCGGCGAAGACAACACGCTACCGTTTCGCGACGAGTCAGTTGACGCGATCATCGCACAACATGCGATTGAGCATTTGCCGGATGTCGATGCCGCGTTGCGCGAGTGGAAACGTTTGCTCAAACCAAACGGACGCATCGCGCTCGCCACGCCAAACGCTCTCTACCCCAATCCCGCGCATTTCGCCGACGAAGACCATGCCCATATTTTTTCGCCGGACGAACTGCGCGATACCATTCAACGCTCTGGTTTTGTCGTTGAATCTTGTTCCACAATTTTTCCTTTCCTCTCTCGACTCCACCCATTCCGAGCAATTGGCGTTATAATGTATCGCATCTTTCAACGTGCGCCGTATTTTGCATTGCATGGGAGAACAATTCTCATTTCAGCACAGAAAAAATAAACCACAAAGACAGGAAGAAAAAATCTTTGTGGTGAGATTCCATAGTGAAACAATACCTTTGCCAAGTGACGGACAACCGAATACTTTGGGCAGACGTGCAGCTTCTGACCTTCGATGCACCTGAGCTTGCGCGCGCAATGCGTCCCGGTCAGTTCGCGCTCGCGCGCGATGCGACCACCTTCGATCCGTACCTCCGCCGTACGGTGTGGCTGTACTCCATCAATGGCAATCGTGTTGCATTTACACTGGCAGCGCATGATCCACTTGCCATCCGCGCGCGCGCCAGTGATACAATCGATTTGCTTGCACCGATGGGTCACGCCATCGAATTTGGCGCAAATGCGAAACGAGTTTTGTTTATCGGCGAAGGAACGCGCACGATTCAACTCATCGCCAGCGCGCACGCTGCTATCGCGCATGACCGGGAAGTGGTCTTGGCTTGTATCGCCACCGCTGATTTTCCAATTCATCTTCTTTCGCCTGAAATCGAATATCACTCCGAAGAGGGAGTGAATGCGGAATTGATTGCGTGGGCAGATGCAATTATCGCGAGTGGTTCGTCCGACTTGTATCGAATGCTGGCAGATACGATTCGTACGACCCGGTATCGACTAGAGCCAGGATTCGCGCGCGTCTTCATCGATATTGCGCTGCCGTGCGGCACCGGCGCGTGCTGCGCTTGTTCGGTCGATACGACGCGTGGCGTCAAGTTTGCTTGCGTGGATGGACCTATTTTCGACTTGTTCGATTTTGAAAATCGGAGAGCAAGATGAATAACTTGCTCAAAGAAAAATCAGAAAATGTGATCGAGCTGATTCAAGCGGTAGAAACGCGCGCCAACAAAAATCCCTTCTTGCGTACACTCATTCAAGCGGCGCGCGCATATGGCGAAGACCACTGCTCGCTGATCGCCGCGGCGCTGTCGTATTACGCGCTCCTTTCGATTTTTCCGTTGATGTTGTTCTTGGTTACGGTGGCGAGTAATTTTTTCCCATCTGAACGATTGATTCGGTCGATTAGCGGTTTCTTTGCCGCCAGCATGCCGATCAACCCCTCGATGCTTACAAACACGCTTCGCCAAGTCATCGAATTGCGCGGCGCGCTGACCTTGGCATCGACTCTTGGGTTTCTTTGGTCCGCCGCTGGAGTTTTCGATATGATTCAGTTGGGAATCAATCGCGCCTTTCGCGCACCGCGCGCACGTCCTATTTGGCAAAAGCGACTGCTCTCGTTTGCCATGGTCACGGGCGTGAGCATTTTGTTTCTTTTGAATTTGATTCTCTCAACTGCACTGCGCTTGGCCTTGCGCTTTCAACTGATCGAACGCGGCGATGCGCTCATTAGTACGATCACTAACATTGCAACGTTTCTCATCAGCATCGGAATTTTTGGAATGCTCTTTCGACATATTCCTTACGGGATGCGGGTGCGTTGGCATCAAGTTTGGCTCGGCGCGGTGACTTCGGCAATCCTGTGGGAAATCGCCAAGATGACTTTTGCGTGGTACATCACCAACTATGCGCTTTTGAATTTGGTGTACGGTTCGATTGGCGCGGTGATTGCGATCATGCTTTGGAGTTATATTACGTCGGCGATCATGTTGTTCGGCGCGGAGATTGCGGCGGTCATGGCAGGTGCGCGCCAGCGCGAAAGAAAAGGCGACGAATGGTGGTCGATCACAGCGCAATGATTGAACTCGCATCGAATTGGAAACACAGTCTTACCTTAACCAATCCGATTTTGTGCGCGGCAGGCAGATGCAGCCTCGAACAGTCAAATGTAGGCGCGATGGTTACGCAACCGCTTACGTTGCGTCCGCGTAACGGCACCCCCGCGCCACGCGTCATCGAAATACCGGGTGGCGCGCTCATGCGGACCGGCGCAGCCAATCCTGGGTTAGCAAATCTTTTACGCGAGCATTGGCGCGAATGGGAACAAAGCAAAATACCCATCATCGTCGCGCTCGCTTCACAAGGTGTAAGAGATTGGGCAACCATGGCGGCGCAACTGGATGCGATTGCAGGCGTGGGTGGAATCGAGTTGCATCTGAATCCGGTGATCGATGCAGTCGAAACGATCAAGCAAGTGCGCGAAGCAACGGAATTACCCATCCTGGTTAAGCTCGATCTTGAAAATGCGCGCACCATTGCCGCCGATTGCGTCACGGCGGGCGCAAATACACTCGTCATTGGACGCGCACCGCGCGGCATGAGAATTATCGATGGCAAGCCGTGGTTCGGTCGATTGTATGGACCAGCGGCGAAACCGTTTACGCTCAAAGCCGTCGCCAAAGTCGCCGAACTAAAGCTGGCTGCGCCGATCATCGCTTGCGGCGGCGTGCATTCTGCCGACGATGTGCGCGAATTTATGGCGGCGGGCGCCATCGCAGCGGAGATCGATAGCGCGGAATGGATCGAGCCGGGGATAACGGAAAAAATTGCGACAGAAATAAATAGGGACGTAGATGAACGCAGATAAAATCAAGTATATCGTTTTGTGTTTTGCGGTATTAACACTCTCTTGCAATTTGAGTCAATTCATTGCCTCTGCACCAACACCCACTCCCATGCTCATCGTCGCATCCACGCCGATTCCTCCTGCAACTAAACCACCCACGCGTGCTGTCCAATTGCCACCACCCGCATGGTGGGACAAACAAATTCAAATGCCTAACGGAGCAGAATTTATTGGCGATGCCAAGCGCGCCATGTGGAGCACCGGCGACACTAATGTGGACCGTCTGCGTGATTTCTTTTTGCGCCAAGTGAATGCAGCAGGTTATGAATCTTTTGTCATCACGCAATCCAGCGGCGCAATCTACGATTTGCTTTTCGTCAAGGGACAAACGGCGTACGCGCTCAATCTCACACTCGGTAGCGATGCGATCATCATCACCGCAAATCGCGTGGGCGTCATGCGCCTCAAGGTATCCGGCGTCTTGAATACGGAAATCGATTTGCCAATGCGCGGGCAAATCGATACAACGCCCGGCAGCGAAGTATCGATTGGAACGTCGTTACCGAGCGAGGCGTGCGCGGGCTGTCAGTACTTTATCAACGTTCACATCGCGCCATTCAAAGGCGTGGGAACTTATGATGGTAAACCAGGGATTTCGATCATCGATGTCGAGCTTGTGCCGGGCGGCGACTATGATCGCGACAATTATCGTTGGGCCCAAACTTGTGTGGTGACGGTTCAAGAAACGGGCGGCAGTTTCGACTGTCGGGGATTGCAGAACATCATCGATCAAAATCAGAAGGTGGATGCAAGCGGAACATGGACACAGCCAGCGCAGTAGCGAATAGCAAATAGCGGATGGCGGATGGCAGATAGTATAGAACCATCTGCGATCGACTATCCGCCATTCACGGCGAGTCGAGGATGATCGTCACGGGTCCGTCGTTCGCGATGCGCACCAGCATGTGCGCTTGGAATTTTCCTGTCTCGACGCTCAAGCCTTGCTCACGCAGCAACGCCGTAAAACGTTCGATCAATGGTTCCGCAATCTCTGGGCGCGCCGCATCGATAAAGTCAGGGCGGCGTCCACGACTGGAATTAGCATAGAGCGTGAATTGCGAAACTACCAACATTGCGGCGTTGACGTCGAGCGCGGATCGATTGAACTTGCCCGCGTCGTCCTCAAAGATTCGGAGCGTTGCAATTTTTTGCGCGAGCCAATGCGCATCGCTTTCGTCATCGCCGTGCGTGACCCCAACCAGAATTACCAACCCAGCTTGAATTGCGCCGACAATTTTACCTTCAACTGTAACCGATGCTTCGGAAACTCGCTGTAGGACCGCCCGCATAAATTCCTCGCTTGCTTAAATATTCAATCTCTGTTATGATTTGCGCAAAGAAATGCACGGAGACATGATGGCAAAACCAGCTTACAAATTGCTAATGACCTGGGACATTCGACCGGGCAAAGAGTCAGAATATTTTGAATTTGCAGTGCAAGAGTTTGTACCCAAACTGACTCGCTTGGGCGTTCAACCTACCGAAGCGTGGTACACCGTATGGGGCAATGCGCCTCAAATTCTCGTCGGCTTTGTCGCCGATGATCGTTCGACCATCGAAGCCCTGATCGAAAGTGAAGATTGGAAATCGTTGTTGGAGCGAATGCAAACTTATATCAGCAACTTTACGTATCGCATTGTGATCTCGACGGGACTGTTCCAAATCTAATCGTCGTCCAGATAAACAATGGGGATATCGCGAATCGCGGTATCCCCAATTTTTTTTGGCGCTTGACGAATGTTATTTTGTTTCGCTTTTGGTTTCGACTTTGGTTTCGGCTTTGACTTCGGGTTTGGGACTGGTCTCGGCGGGTTTGTCTGTCTTGGTTTCGGTCGATTCAGACTTGGTTTCGCCCGTCACGGCGCTCGATGTGCTCTTTTTGCTGTCGGTAATGTACCAACCCGAGCCTTTAAAAATAATTCCAGCGGGATGAAGTATTTTGTGAACTAACCCTGAACATTCCGGACATTGGCGTACGGGTTCATCTTTCATCGATTGCAATCGCTCGAACCGTACGCCGCAATTTTCGCATTCGTATTCGTAAATGGGCATATAGCGTACCACCTCAAAGAAAAGCTAATGACAGAGGCGGATTATACTCTTACTTGGTGCGCCGGTCAAATGCATAATGACTACCGGGCAATGATTTTACATATTTCTTGACTTCGGCAGCGTCCGATGCAATTTGACCGACATATTCATATGAACGTTGTCGATTCGTAATAATCGCAACCGCGACGGAGACCATCGGCGCGCGAAAGCGCTTGCCGCGTCGATCCAACACATTGATATACCCGCGTTCGCGGTCTTTATCGGTATAGAATGTCGGAATCGCATTATCGAAACCGGCAATTAGGTTTTGCGCGACTGGCTCAGCGCATTCCGGTGTGCACAAGATGACAAAATCGTCGCCGCCGATGTGACCGATAAAGCCGTCTTTGCCTCCGTGCGCACGCACCGCGTCGATGAGTTTTTGCGAAAGCATTTTAATGACTTGATCGCCTTGCAGCCAGCCATATTCGTCATTGTACGGTTTAAAATTCGTCAAATCGACATAGAGGACGGCAATGGGTTGATGTCGATCCAACCGATCTTGGAGAACATGCTCGATCGTGGGATTGCCTGGCAATGTGGTGAGCGGATTCGCGCCGACCTGGCGGATACTTCTTCGCAAATGCGCTTCAATGCGCGAAATCAATTCCTCGATATTGAAGGGCTTGGTAATATAGTCGTCTGCGCCAATCTTCAAACCTTTGACGACTGCTTCGGGTTCATCCATTGCGGTCAACATGATAATAGGCAAGGTTGCTGTTTGCGGGTCTTCGCGTAACTGCTGGCAAACCTCATAGCCGGTCATCTCTGGCATAATGACGTCCAACAAAATCAGATCGGGCAAATTAGCACGCGCGCTAGCGAGAGCTTCACGAGCGGAGCCAACAGAAAATACCTGATACCCAATTGCCGAGAGTGAATTGGTAACCACTCGGCGAATCAGCGGATCATCATCGACAAGCAATAATTTACGTTTGAGAAGTTCAGCCACGTTGCTTTTCCCTCTACCGTGGATTTACTTCTAACCAGGCAGAGAACGAGATACAAACTTTCGATTGGTAAGACTATTCTAACCCGATTTCTTGGTTCCAACAATAGGCAAGATGGATAATGTATGAAAAAGCGCCAGCCATTCATCCAAGGTTAACGTCTCGGCTCGGCGCGATGGTTGAATCTTGGCATTCAGCAATGCGGTTGAAATCGATTCTGCATTAATCGATAAACCATGTGCTAGGGAATTTCTCAATTGCTTTCGCTTGCCACTAAAACCTGCCCGCACAATTTGAAAAAAACGCGGGAGTTGATCCGCCTTCAAGCGCGTTTGCTCGAAGACGTCCAAACGAACCACGGCGGAATCGACTTTGGGCGGCGGATAAAACGCGCCCGCAGCAATCGTCCGCACGATGCGTGGCTGCCCGAAGAGTTGGACGCTCACCGCCAACAAACTCATCGACGGTGGACGCGCCACGATCCGCTGCGCCACCTCGCGTTGCACCATAACCACGATCACTTGCGGTCTTGGCTCATTCTCCAAGAGATGCTGTAAGATCGCCGACGTAATATAATACGGCAAGTTCGCTACGACTTTGAATGGCATAGACAAAGGGGCGGGAGACCTTTTTCCCGCCCCTGCTATTTGGTTACTGTGTCGTCTAATCCATCCCGCTGACTCTTCATTCAGAAAATTCCCTTGAATAATACTCACATTAGAAGCAGACGCAAATTCCGTCGTGAGTTTGGCCGCCAAGGCGCGATCCACTTCGACCGCGATCAAGCGCCCGGCGCGCCGTGCCAGCACACGCGTCAAGTGTCCCAACCCCGGACCAATTTCAAGCACGGTGTCCGTCGATGTGATGTCGGCGGCATTGACAATGCTCTCCAAAATTCGCGGATCCGTTAGGAAATGTTGCCCAAACTTTTTCTGGGGACGCAAACCTTCCGAATCAAGGTTCGATTTGATGCCCATAACTTAGTGCGTGTAGCGTTCCTTTGGCGTATCCGGAATGATCCAATGGATTTGGTTCGCCGACGGCGCAGGATCGAGCACGTAAATGTCAATCCATTGGAACCACAGAACCAAATTCCATTCATCATATCCCAAGTCAACCCGCTTGCCTAGAATGCGACCGCCGGTATCACCCGCCGTCGCCAAGCCATAACCGGGAATGTAGAGCTTTGATTTAAGATTGATCACCTTCGGATCGACCGCGACAATACCGGTACCGGCGCGCATTCCGGTGGCAGTGATGCCAAATTCAGGGTGCGTGCGTGCCTTGCCGGAAGTTGCCGCCGTGTAGGAGGTCGCCAGAATGCGAAGCTTGCGCCAGTACGTCGTCGTCGAGCCATCGGGCAAGGTCAACGTGCGGTGCGTGATTTTCGTTCCATAGTTGATGATCTGTGTCACCGGCGCTGAATCAATCCATTCACGATCAACTGTGCGCTTGGTCTCGCGTCCGTTTTCGAACAGGAGACGAATCGTGCGTTTCTTGACGCCTTCAACGCCCGTTTGACTCGTTTTACGAGTATCAATGTCCATCGTTGCGTCGGCTTGCCAGACGGTTTCGTAACGAATGTACTCCGACTCTGTCAAAAATTCCTCACGCACGCGGGTGACTTGGACGTTCATGCTTTCGCGGATTTGATCGGTTGCCGACGGAACGGCATAATCCTTGTCTTTGAGCTGAATGCCCTCTTGCGTGAGCAATTCGGCGACTGTGTTGCCTAGTGTGCGCGTGCGAATCGTCTTGCCATCGACGCTAATACTGACTTCGCGCGAGCGCCGGATGTACACTTGCCAGCCGGGTGAAATCGGCGTGCCGAGATCGGGCGTCACATAGTCGCCCAAATAGACGATCAGACCGGCTTGCCGCAGCGCTTCGCCGAGAGTTGGCGCGGTGGTGTAAACCGTCGTCAGCGCGCCGTTGTCGTTGACCTCAATTGGCACCGCGCGGTGAACGACAAGATTGACCCACTCGCCCTCGCCGGGCGTCAAGGCAGCGGTAGCTGCCACGACTTGACCGTCGGCAATCACTTTGTCGTTTGGCTTGAGAAAGATGCCTATTTGACCCAATGCTTCGCCAATCGTTTTACTTTGCGTGCGAACTTGAACAGTGTTACCATCGGCTTGGACCTGCACCGGTTGCGCCAGTCGAATCGAAATGGGTTGATTATCGGGTATAGGTGCGGTGAGGGCGGGAAAAACAACGTCTTCGGGGTGGAGCATAATCGACGCGTCGTCCAGCACGCCGGCGACAGTTGCCTGATTCGTCAGGACAAGGCGGGACTGCTGATTGATTTGAACGGTGATGGGCTTGAGCGCACGGAAATAGCCCCAACCCATAAGGGCTAGAGCGACGACCGTTAGTACGAGGATTAGTGTGGATGCGTCAAGGCGCAAGCGGATGTTAGGTGTGGAGAACGCATCTAGTTCTTCTTCGGATTGCCAAGTTGACAAGGTGTGTCTTCACTCGATGACTCGTGCGACAACTTGACCCTGGCATGGCTGTGGCGCACTTGGCCACAGTCACCCGCCAGGGCAGGTGTAATGACGTGGGTTTCCTCAACAGAGGAACATTGGGACAACCCACAAAAGCAAGTTGAGCACGACTAACGGAGAAAAATTGGCCGTGCAGCCTTTTGTTGAAACGTACGCCCCAGCTTGAACGGAACAGCCAGCTCCAGCCAGGTACCCCGACGGCACCCAAAAGTGACGACTTACCGTTGCTGCCTTCCAGCCCTGGCGGGGTTTGTCGGCTTTTGCCGCGTCGGACCCAACCTTCATCGCCACTTGGACCGAACAGTCCCAAAACGTGCGCCCCGCGAAAAGGCATTCGACCCTGCTGTAGCGGATTGCAGGTCAGCCACCGAAGTGGAGTCAGGGCACCGCTAGTTCCCCATCTAGCACGACCACCGTAAGTTTAGCCGAGATAGGGGAAAATGTCAAAAAGGAACCAGTCAACAGTAAGCAGTAAGCAGTAAGCAGTAAAATCTACTGGCGACTGTTGACTGTTCACTTTTGACTGGTTTTAGCGGAGAGGGCGGGATTCGAACCCGCGAGGCTCATCACCTACACGCTTTCCAAGCGTGCGCACTAGGCCAACTATGCGACCTCTCCAGGTCAGTAAACAGTAAACGGTGTTAAGTGAACAGTATGCAATCCGGCACTTACTGTTAACTGATGACTGATTACTGATTACTGGATGAGCGGAGAGGGAGGGATTTGAACCCCCGGTGGCCTTGCGACCACACGCGATTTCGAGTCGCGCGCACTAGACCGGACTATGCGACCTCTCCAATAGTAGTTCGATAGTCCAATAGTTCGATAGTGCGATAGTTTAGCCATCTACTCGCCAAGCAACGCACGAATGCACCAAGTAACTATTGAACTAACTTGAGGCATTATAGCATAGGGTCGAAAATCCTGCAAAAACAATTTGGGAAACCGAAGCAAGTCAGCCCACGCATTTTGCCGACGTTATTCAAGTGGATTATAATGCAGCCGATATGAATGTGCGACGCACGTAGGCAATCGATGGAGTTTAGTTATGCCTTTCTATACCGTGAACCTTGATCCGATTCTCGAAGAACTCGGAATCCCGACGATCAAATCAGCTCGAATCGAAGTTGACCGCTATATTCAAGAAATCCTCGGCACGATTGACGCCGATAGTGAAACCGTCTGGCCCCTTTTGAACGAAAAAATGAAAGACCCAGCATGGACGGAAGAGTTCAAAAAGCAACTAAAAGCAAAGTGGGACGCGCGTGACTGGCGGAAGGGTCTGCTTTCATGAGAAACCCGTTTTCTCAAGCTGC
Organism: Chloroflexota bacterium; assembly: GCA_016215025.1. GTDB lineage: Bacteria > Chloroflexota > Anaerolineae > UBA4142 > UBA4142 > JACRMI01. The sequence continues at coordinate 26,712 of JACRMI010000115.1, read as the reverse complement.
CGAAGGCAGCCGAAAACGGGTTCCTGACCTACTCCACGACGCAATTCCCGTCGCGCTGTTCCTCGTGCTGACCTGCGTGATGACCAATCCGCTCGTCTTGCACCTCGCCAACGCAGTTGAGGACAAGCAGGATGGATTGCTCAACACGTGGATCATTGGCTGGGTCGGTCACGCCCTCATCACCGATCCGCTCAACCTATTCAACGCGAACATTTTCTATCCCTATCCCAATACACTCGCTTTCTCCGAAACGATGCTGCCACAAGGATTATTCGGGCTGCCGTTCAACCTCGCATTCGATAATACAGTTCTCGGCTACAATCTTGTTCTGCTCGCATCGTTTTTCCTCGCCGCATACGCCATGTACCTTTTCGTTTTCGATTTGACGCGCAATCGCAATGCCGCAATCGTCTCAGGAATTATTTTTTCATTCAATCCATACAACCTCGGCAACCTCGCCCAAGTACAGTTGCTATCCTTCGGCTGGCTGCCGCTGGCGATGATGTATTTGTGGCGAATGCTGAATCAGTCGCCGGTCGCCAGTCGCCAGTCGCCAGTTATCAATTTTCGATTAGCTTTCCTATTTGCGCTCTTCTTTTCTTTGCAAGCATTATCTTCTTTTTACTACGCCTTCCTCGCCGCGTTTGCCGTTGCGCTCTATATCCTCTGGTTCTTCATCACGCATCATCCTTCGACGGAGTTTACACTGAGCAACGTCGAAGTGCTCAGGACAGACTCCTCACGCATCACTCCTTCGACTTCGCTCAGGACAAGGTTTTACGTTTCGCGTTTTAAGCACCTTGTCATTGCCGCCATCTTAGTCGCCATCGCCGTCATCCCCTTCTTCCTCCCATATCTTCAAGTCCAACGCGATATGGGCTTTGAGCGGAAACTCGCCGAGAGCGAATCGTTCAGTGCGAGTCTAAAACTCTACACTCAAGTCTCGCCGCAAAATATTCTCTACGGCAATCTCCTCGCGCCGCGACCGCCGATCATGCTCGGCAGCTATCCACTCGACAATCTGTTTCCCGGCGTCTTCGCGCTTGTGCTTGCAATTATTGGAATCGTCGCCGCAAAGAATCGCAACCCTTGGTTTTACTTGTTACTTTTAGCTTTTGCCTTTTTGCTTTCCCTCGGTCCGCGTTTGTTTCTCACGCCATCCATTGGCACGGACATTACGCTACCCTACCGCTGGCTCTATGACACTTTTCCGCTAATGAAAGCTCTCCGCGCGCCAGTGCGTTTTGATGCACTAGTCATGTTTGCGCTTGCCATCCTCGCTGGCTTTGGCATAGCGCGTCTCACGCATCAGGTATCACGCGTTGCGCCATTGCTCATCATAATCGAGTATTTCGCCTTCCCCGCTGCCTCCATCACGCCTGTGCCCGTCGGCGTTCAGGTTCCGCAATCCGTTCGCTGGCTCGCCAAGCAAACGTCGAGCGTCGTGCTTGAATTGCCGATGATGTCCGAAGACCCAACCAAGCGAATGCAAGACCTAACGACACAATATCTCTCGACGTATCATTGGCAATCGTCACCGGATGGGTACAGCGGATTCAATCCACCCAAGCGCGGCGAAATCGCGTACGAGATGGAATCATTTCCGAGCGAGCGTTCGATCAGCTTGTTGCAAGCGCTCGACGTGCGATTCGTCGTCGTTCACAGCGACCGAATGCCGAATTGGAAAGAGCAACAAACTAATCTTGGTCGTTTAATCGGAATTCAATTAGAGCAGCAATTCGGCAACGATCTGATTTATCGCATCGTCCCACTACCCCAACTCATAACGCTCAAGCCGCAACTCTACTTGCCGAACCCAGCTTCGCCGAGTCAAAGTTATTTGGCTTTTCTGATTCTCAGAAATCGCGGCGCGCTCAGTTACGCAGTCAAGCCAACGAACACGCTGCGCATGTTCGCCAACTGGAGCGACGGAACGCGCGAACAAGTGAACGCAACAATGCCATTGGTCACAACGTACCTTTCAATTGTGCCCATTCGATTGAATGCGCCGAGCAAGCTAGGAAATTATCAATTGGAATTGCAAGTATTTCCGAAGGGTATCGATCCGTGGGTTTTAACCGGCGAGGTTTCAGTCGAGGAAGGTGATCCAGCGCATCAAATTGTCCTGCCAGCCATCGTCACTTCGCAGTCGATTTTCAAGACGTACTATTCCGCTGGCGAAGACGTTTTGGTCGATTTAACCTGGCTACCGCTAAACAAAATCGATGGATATTATAGCGCGTCCGTGCGCTTGATTGATGCAAAGGGAAATAAAATTGCTGCTGCACCTGATCGAGAACCAAAGACATCGACGTTGTTGTGGAAACCTGGGGAGCCGGTACAAGATCGATTCACGATCACGTTACCACCGACCATTGCGTACGGGGATTACACGATTCAGGTCTTGATGTACCAAGGCAACGATGGGACCGAAGCATTGCTGCTCGACGAAAATTTCGTGCCACAAGAAACGATTGCGCTCGGAATGATTACCGTAAAGTAAAAGACCTGACAGGTTGCGGCTCCTATGGGGCCGACGAAACCTGTCAGGTTTTTTAACTCTGTCCCACTTGCGCTTTCAAGTACGCTTCGATAAATTCGTCCAGCGTTCCGTCGAGTACCAAATCGGTGCGGGACGTTTCGTGCTCCGTGCGATGGTCTTTGACCATTTGATACGGATGCAGCACGTAGGATCGAATCTGATTGCCCCAGCCCGCTTCGACGTGCTGCCCCTTCAAGCGCAATTTTTCCTGCTCGCGTTTTTCGATTTCGAGTTCGACAAGGCGCGAGCGCAGAACCTTGAACGCATTCTCCTTGTTTTGCAATTGCGAGCGTTCGTTCTGACACGTCACGACAATGCCAGTCGGAATGTGCGTCAAACGAACTGCCGTCGCAACTTTCTGCACGTTCTGTCCGCCATGTCCCGAAGCGTGATAGATATCGATCTTGATTTCTTCGGGTTTGACATCAACCGCCACCGGATCATCAATTTCAGGCATCACTTCGACCAGCGCGAACGATGTGTGCCGTCGATGATTCGCATCGAAGGGCGACAGACGCACGAGGCGATGCACACCCCGCTCGGCTTTTAATCGACCATAGGCGTACTCGCCGACGAACTGCAGCGTCGCCGATTTGATGCCTGCTTCATCGCCCGGCGTTTCTTCGAGGACTTCGGTCTTGTAATCCTTGGAGCCACCATAGCGCAGAAACATTCGCATCAGCATCTGCGCCCAGTCTTGCGATTCGGTCCCGCCTGCGCCAGCATGAATCGAGAGGATGGCGTTATTGTGGTCGTATTCACCGGAGAAGAGCAAGTTGAATTCAAGTTGGGCAAGTTTCTTTTCCAACGCGGGAAATTCGTTCTCGACTTCTTGCACCATCTCAGCGTGGTTCTCTTCCAATGCCATGTCGAGCAAGCCAGCCGCATCGCGCGCGCGATGTTCGAGGTCGCGCCAGGTCAATGTTTCCTCTTTGAGCGCGGTCAATTCGCGCATGGTGTTCTGCGCGGCGACGTTATCATTCCAAAAGTCTGGTTGCGCCGACGCATCTTCCATTTCCGCCGCGTGTTTTTCTTTGCCAGCAATGTCAAAGACGCTCCAAAAGCATAGCGATGTGAGCGTTCATTTCTGTGAGTTTTGATTTCAGATCGTCCACAATTCCCCCAAATGATGACTGCTGACTGCCAACAGCTGACCGCAGACCCTTCGACTTTGCTCAGGGTGACAACAGCGGTCGGCTGTCGGTCGTCGGCGGTCGTTATTCAAACATTCCGTCTACAAAATCTTTTGCGTCGAATTCGGCGAAATCATCAATCGCTTCGCCCGTGCCGATGAATTTGATTGGCAAGCCAAGTTCTTTTGCAATCGCAAAGACGATGCCGCCTTTCGCGGTGCCGTCGAGTTTTGTCAAAATCAATCCTGTGAGCGGCGCGGTTTTCTTAAACTCGCGTGCTTGCTGCAAACCATTCTGACCGGTGACCGCATCGAGCACGAGCAATGTTTCGTGCGGCGCAGTTGGATCGGTCTTTTGTAAAACGCGCGCGATCTTTTCCAATTCTTTCATCAGGTTGAATTTCGTTTGCAAGCGTCCCGCCGTGTCGACGATCAATAAATCGGCATGGCGCGCGTTGGCAGATTGCCACGCATCGTATGCTACCGCGCCGGGATCAGCACCTGGCTGATGCGCCACCACATCGACTCCGACGCGCTGTCCCCAAATTTTCAATTGATCGATAGCCGCGGCGCGAAAAGTATCGCCTGCTGCCAGCACAATTTTCTTGCCTTGCGCTTTGTAATAGTTGGTCAGCTTTCCAATGCTCGTCGTTTTGCCCGAGCCATTCACGCCGACGACTAGAACCACGATAGGATTTCCCCCAGTTCCCTTGAGTTCCTTTCCCTTGTCTGCTTCTATTAAAATTGCGCTCAATTCTTCTTTGAGCATCTCGCGCACTTGAGCCGCATCGCGCACACGTTCCTTTTCAGCACGCTCGCGCAACTTGTCCACCAAGCCCATCGTCGTTTCGACGCCTACGTCCGCGCCGATCAACGCTTCTTCCAAGCCCGACCAAAATTCTTCGTTGACATCGTTCTTCGCTACGAGCGACGTAATCCGCGTTAGAAACGATGTGCGCGTCTTGGTCAAACTCTCTTTAACTTGTTCCTTGCGTTTGAGAAAATTGAACATCAGTCTCCAGTATTCAGCAAGCAGTTTTCAGTAAACAGTGCACAGTGCACAGCTCGCCATTTGTCATTGCCGATTATACACGATGCACTAGAAAAAACAAAGGGCGGGAACTAACCCGCCCACTATCTCACTGTTTACTGTTCACTGCTCACTGTTCACTGGACTTCCAGCGTTCCCCACTCGCCGATTAGTTCCGTGAGTGATTCCTCCACCTGGGAATAATTCGTCGAGTGATTCGGAAAATCAAGCTGCACCATGCCTTGTGGATTCGGCACATAGAACGTGAACCGATCTCGTCCTTCGACGCTGGATAGCAAGACGATCAACTCACGCATTCGATGTACGTCTTCCTCGTGATTCTCCGTGCGCGAGATAAAAATTCGCAGATGGCGCGGCGCTGAATTGCGCGGTGGCGATGCTGGTGCAGCCGCATAAACCGCTGCAAATCCTCCTCCGCTTTTCACTTTTTCAACTGGCTTGTCGCCGCTCCCATTCGATTTTGCAACGGCTTGACCAGCGACCACTGACGGCTGACTGGCGACTGGCGACTGGTTACTGGTCACTGTTGACGGTTCACTGTTCACTGGCAACTGTTCACCGAAATCGTCCGGCGGCTCTTCCGGTGGTGGTGGCAAATCATCATAGTCTGCGCGCGACTCTTCAATCGCGTGCGCGAGATTTGCAATGACTGCTTCGTCTTCGCTAGGAATCGAAATTTGCACGGACGCTTCATCGCCGCCGCCGTTCGTTGGCACACTGCCCATCGGCACGTCTTCAATCTCGTATTCTTCCGCCGAGTCGCACAATATTTGGAGTTTGCCGTCGCGCAGTTCGACTTTGCCTTTGATGAGGAGCAGCGCTTCGACGTGCCACAATTCTCGGCTGCGCGCGTACGTTTTCGGAAAGACGGTGATCTCGGCGGTGCCACTTGGGTCTTCGATTTGCACGAACGCCATTGGGTCGCCTTTTTTCGTCGTGATGATGCGCGACGATGTGACGACCCCCGCGAGCGAAATCGATTGCTTGACGAGCGATTCGTCGAGTTGATTGACCAGATGCGATACGTTTTTGCGCGACGACCTGGACAAGCGCATCAACGCATTGTCGGAAAAATACGCGCCGGTCAATTCCTTTTCATCGCTGAGCTTGTCGCGATTTGGAATCTCCGGTTCGTCGGGCAACGTGCCAAACGTATCCGCCAACATTCCTGGCGCGGCGGACATCGTGCCAAACATCGACAACTGTCCACGGTCGCTGGCCTGATGCGCCGCTTGGCTTGCCGCCATCATGCGATCCAACACCTTGAGCAATTGCGAACGCCGACCGAATCGATCCATCGCGCCCGCTTTGATGAGCGATTCGAGCACGCGCCGATTGACCTGGCGCAGATCGACCCGACGACAGAAATCGTCGAGCGATTTGAACGGTCCACCATTTTGTCGCGCGTTCAGCAACACTTGGACGGGACCAACGCCGACATTCTTGATCGCACTCAGCGCGAAATAAATCGCTTTACCGTTCGGCGCAATTGTAAAGTCGGAACCGCTTGCATTCACATCAGGCGGCAAAACTTCGATGCTCATGCGCCGGACTTCGTTCACCAACTGACCGACCTTTTCGATATTGCCCGTTTCCGTTGTGAGCAACGCGGTCATGTATTCGATGGGATAGTACGCTTTGAGAAATGCCGTCTGGCAAGTGAGCACCGCATAGTTTGCGGCGTGCGCTTTGTTGAAACCATAGCGTGCGAAAAATTCAATGTCGCCGTAAACTGCTTCCGCCACGGCTTGCTCGACGCCGTTCGCCACTGCGCCTTTGACAAACTTGCCACGATGCGCTTCGATTTTTTCTTTGATCTTTTTGCCGACCGCTTTGCGGATTTCGTCCGCTTCACCTGGCTTGTAACCCGCGAGCAACACCGCGCTCTGAATGATCTGCTCTTGATAAACAATAATGCCGTAGGTTTCGTCGAGGACTTGCTCAAGCTTGGGGTGCTTGTATTCAACTTTCTCAACGCCATGCAAGCGGTTGATATAAGTGGGAATATAGTCCATGGGACCAGGACGATAAAGACTCACAGCGGCGACAATGTGCGCGAACTTGGACGGGCGCATCTGCATGAGCATTTTGCGCATTCCGCCACCTTCGACCTGGAACACGCCAGTTACATCACCGCGCGACATCAACTCGAATGCTTTGGTATCCTCGACGGGAATATTGCTGAGGTTGTACGAAATACCGTGACGCTGTTCGATCAACTCGCACGCGCGCCGCATAATCGTCAGCGTCGCAAGACCCAGGTAGTCCATCTTGAGCAAGCCAACGCGTTCGAGGATGCCCATTTCAAATTGCGTTACTGGGAATCCGCCGGAATCCTCGCCCTTGGTCGGACGATGCAGCGGCACATATTCAACCACAGGTTTATCGGTGACGACAACACCCGCCGCGTGCGTACTCGCGTGACGCGCGACCCCTTCGAGCAAACGCGCATTGTCGATGAGCTTGCGGAGATAATCGTTCTCTTCGTAAACTTGTTTCAGCTCGGCGACATTTTCAAGCGAATCGGCAAGTTTGATGTTGGGCCCCGTCGGCACAAGTTTGGCAACGCGATCCACTTCCGCAAGCGGATAATCGAGCGCGCGACCGACATCGCGGATTGCCGCTTTAGCGCCGAGCGTACCGAACGTGACGATCTGCGCGACGTTGTCCTTGCCGTATTTTTGAATCGTGTACGTGATGAGTTCGGCGCGACGATTGTCCTGAAAATCGAGATCGATATCAGGCATCGAGATACGACCGGGGTTGAGAAAGCGCTCAAAGATCAAGCGATGCTTGATTGGGTCGAGGTTCGTGATGCCCGCACAGTACGCCGCCATCGAACCGGCGGCCGAACCGCGCACGTTGTACCAAATGTTTTGCTCTTTCGCGAATCGAATCAAGTCCCATACGATGAGAAAATACGTGTCAAATCCCATCGAGTGAATGATGCCCAGTTCGTAATCGAGTCGTTGGCATGCGGCATCGCTACCATCGGGAAAATGTTTTTTGAAACCGAGTTCGCAGAGATGACGCAAATACGTTTCGGCGGTGAAACCGTCGGGGACAGGAAACTTGGGAAGTTTGTAACCTTTGAAACTCAAATCGACATTGCAGCGTTCGGCGACCGCCACCGTGTTCTTCAAAGCTTCGGGGACTTCACGCCAAACTTGCATCATCTCTTCCGATGATTTCAAATAATAATCGCTGCCATCCATCCGCATGCGCTTGGAATCGGTGATGACGGTGTTCGTTTGGATGCACAGCAAAATATCTTGCGCGTTCGCATCTTCGGGGCGCAGATAATGCGCATCGTTCGTCGCGACCAGCGGCACGTTGAATTCGCGCGCGAGCGCGATCAATTGTTTGTCTAGCCCCGCAAATTCGGCGATGCCATGCTCTTGCAATTCGACGTAGAATCGATCTTTGAAAACGTCGCGGTACCAGTTAAATGCTTTGCGCGCATCTTCGATGCGACCGTCGTGCAAGAGGCGCGGTACTTCGCCCGATGGACAGCCGGTCGTGACGATGAGTCCATCGCTGTATTTGGCGAGCAAATCGTGATCGACGCGCGGATAATAATAAAAACCTTCAAGCTCCGCCGCTGAAACCAGCCTCAAAAGATTTTGATAACCGGTGTCGTTTTCGGCGAGAAGCAGCAAGTGATTCGATTGGCGATCTTCTTTCGAATCCTTGTCCTTCATGCGCCGCTTGGCGAGGTACGCTTCGACGCCAATGATGGGCTTGATGTTTTTCGCCCTACACGAATCGTAAAAATCGATGGCGGCAAACATGGAGCCATGATCGGTGAGCGCGAGCGCGGGCTGTTGCAATTCGGCGGCGCGTGCCGCGAGGTCTTTGGGATGCGGCAGCCCGTCGAGAAGACTATATTCACTATGGACGTGCAGATGAACGAAATCGGACATTGGTTACTCGATGATGAAAAATCCAGAATGCCAAAGAGCGAAGAAAAGTACGGAGACAGAAAAAGGTCGATCCATTCAACCAACAAGTCTCAACCGTTCGCATTATAACACAGAATATGATAGAAGCACCTTAGAATCTAGTTGAGCATTGAAATTTTAAGGGAGATGATCGTGGCCGTCATTTCGAGAACTCATGCCCGCGCGGGCATTATCAAATCCAGAAACTTGTCATTCTGAGCGGAGCGAACGCCTTGCATCTCACTCTGCAGTGCGAGACCCTTCGCTTCGTTCAGGGTGACAGGTAAAGTCTCTGGGAAGCGCAGCGACGCGAATCGTCTCCAACTAGGCAGAGCCAGATTTCTCGTCGGCAATCGTTCGACTGCCTCTTCGACTCGCTCCGCTCGCTCAGAGTCCGCTCACGATGCCTCCTCGATATGACAATTGACGAGGACACGCTTTGACAAATTCTCTCCATCGCGCATATAATATCGCCGGATTCGTCGTGCCGCGGGTGGATGATTGTAATGTCGTTAAATTTTTGACGTCGGTTGTTTCACTTGACGTCGGTCTTACCCGGCACAGGTGAAATAGCCGATTTTATTTTGGCGTTTGGTTTTGGGAATTGAGTGGTTGAGCAGCAAAAGGAGCAACTCCAATGGCCGAAGGCAAACCGTGGGAAGAATCACCTGACGAAGAGTATTGGCAGAACGCGCTCAAGGACAAACCGTCGGTCGATGCGTCCGCCAAAAGCGAAGATGCCCCGGCAGTGCCACCGCCTGTCAGTGGCTGGACCCGCGCCGAAGCAAGTTACACGCAAGGCGAAACGCTGGAACTGTGTGTGATAGGGTACAATCGCGGTGGTCTCATCGTCGATTTGGGCGACGTGCGCGGCTTTGTCCCTGCATCGCAATTGAGTTCGTTCCCACGCCAGCCAACGGAAGAAGAACGCACGCAGGCGCTTGCGCAATACATCGATAAGAAACTCATGCTCAAAGTGATCGAGTTTGATCGAACGCGCAATCGCCTGATCTTATCGGAACGAGTGGTCAATCCGCCCGTGCCGCGTGCCGAACAACTCTTGGCGGCGATCCAACCGAACGAAGTTCGCTCCGGCATCGTGCGGAACGTCACGAACTTTGGCGCATTTATCGATTTGGGTGGCGTCGAGGGACTGATCCACGTTTCCGAATTATCGTGGCAGTACGTTGCGCATCCAAAAGACGTTCTCACGCCGGGACAATCCGTCGACGTGTTTGTCATCGAAGTGAATCGCGAACAAAAACGCATCGCTTGCAGCTTGAAACGACTCAAGCCAAATCCATGGGAAGAAATCGCGGCAAAGGTGAAACCCGGCGATTGGATCAGCGGCGCGATCACAAGCATCGTTCCGTTTGGCGCATTTGTGCGTGTTGCCGATGGCGTAGAAGGTCTGTTGCACATTTCGGAATTGCCGAGCAACGACTTGCTCCAATCGATGCAAGATGGACAAACGGTTGAAGTGCGCGTGATGGAAATCGAGCCGAGCCAACAGCGCATGCGCTTGAGCATGCGTAAACCGAACGAACGCAAAAACGAAGCAAGCAACGGAAAAGGCGAACGCCCAACATCCCGCCGAAATATTCCGCCGCCGCCACCCACCGACGACGCTTATTGGGAAAGTTTGATTGAAACGTAATAATGCGTTTTGTAGAGACGGTCGCGCAGCGTGCAACGTCTCTACAAAACGCACCACAAAAATTCAATGCCACCACGAAAACCTAGACAACAACAGAATCGAAAAGAAAGAGAACCGGTCGAACAGCCCAGCTTATTTTCGCGCTGGGCAAATATCATTCCGCCTGCCCGCATGAGAGAAATCGTCGGCGTCATTTTGTTTTTGATCGGCGCACTCACGTTGATGACGTTGCTCCGCATCACACGCGGTACCGTCAGCGATTTGTGGGCAAGTTTGTTGCGAACGCTTTTCGGTTGGGGTGCTTTTGCGCTACCGCTTGCGGCATTCGGCGCAGGCGCGTACATGGTGCGGCGTGGTGAAAACGAACAGGCAAAGATCGCGTGGGGACGAGTCTTTGCCGTTGAATTTTTCTTTGCGGTTCTGCTCGCGCTTGTTCATCTTTTGAATCCCGTAACCGACGCTGCCTCGTCCGCGCAAAGCGGCGATGGCGGCGGTTTTGTCGGTTATGCCATCAGCACAGCGTTGGCTTCGGTTATGGGCAATTTGTGGGCAGGCGTCGCGCTGGCATTCCTTGGCTTGCTCGCTCTCCCTGGCATTTTGGGATTGAGTGCAACGCAACTCCACGCGTGGAGCGATTCGCTCGCTGAACGCGCCGAGCAAACCAAGCCGTCGCGCCCAGGAATGCGCACGACAAAAACTCCTGTCGAACCGGAACGCGTGACGAAATCAGTGCCTACACCCGTCGCGGAAAAAACTCAGCCAACCAAGCAACCTGTGGTAACGAAGGAACCCCCTGAGCCAGTCGCGCCTATTCGTCCGACGTTTGGAACCAAAGCGCCGATGAAAACATCGGCATCGCCTATTCTCACACCTCATGCGCGAAGTAAGCGCACGGCGCAAAAACCGCCGCTCGAACAAATTTTGGAACAAGCGAACGAAGGCAAATACACCTCGGATGAGGCAAAGCGCCAGGGGCAAATCATCATCGAAACGCTGGCGAACTTTGGTATTCCCATCGAATTGCTCGAAGAAGAAATTCGTGTGGGACCGACGATCACCCAGTTTGGTCTCAAGCCAGGTTTCGTTCAAGTGCGCGGGAATGATGGCAGCATCCAACAACGCAAAATTTCCGTAAACCGGATTGTTAGCTTGCAGCACGATTTGGAACTTGCGCTCGCGCGCGCGCCGATTCGGATCGAAGCCCCGGTGCCCGGTCGCCCCATCGTCGGCGTCGAAGTACCGAACCAAATGATCTCCGTTGTTTCATTACGCGGCGTGATGGAATCGGAATCGTTCAAGAAAAAGAAATCATCGTTGAAGATTGCCTTGGGACGCGATGTGTCGGGCGGAGGCATTACGGCTGATCTGGCCTCGATGCCGCACTTGCTCATTGCCGGCGCAACCGGCTCCGGCAAATCGGTTTGTATCAACGCTATCATCGCGTGTTTGCTCTTTGACAATTCACCCGACGAATTGCGCATGATTATGGTCGATCCCAAGCGCGTCGAGTTGGTCAACTTTAACGGCATCCCGCACCTGCTCGGTCCGGTCGTTGTGAACAACCAAGAAGTCGTGCCGTGTTTGCGTTGGCTCACGCGCGAGATGGACAATCGGTTCACCTTGTTCGCCAAGCAAAAGGTCCGCAATATCGATTCGTTCAACGAAAAGATGAAAAAGGAAAATGGCGACACAATGCCATTTATCGTCGCGCTGATCGACGAACTCGCCGATTTGATGCTCGCCGCGCCCGAAGAAACTGAAAAAGCATTGACCCGTCTTGCGCAGATGGCACGCGCCACCGGCATTCATCTCGTTATTGCAACGCAGCGTCCATCGGTTGATGTGGTCACGGGTCTCATCAAAGCGAACTTTCCATCACGCATTTCGTTCGCGGTCACTAGCAGCGTCGATTCGCGCGTGGTGTTGGATACGCCCGGCGCAGAAAAATTGCTGGGCAAAGGCGACATGCTTTACATGGCCAGCGACTCGTCCAAGCTGTCGCGTATGCAAGGGTGTTACGTTTCGGACGATGAACTCGCGCGGCTCGTTCAATTTTGGCGCGAAAAAGCCGTCACCGATATGCGCGACATTGCGCAAGAAGCGCCGTGGAAAAATGTCAGCGATGCAAAAGAAGGCAGCGACGACGATCTCATCGAAAAGGCGACCGAGTTGGTTTCGCAATTCGACCGCACGTCGATTTCATTCTTGCAACGCAAACTTGGCATTGGCTATCCCCGCGCCGCGCGTTTGATGGACCAATTGGAAGAAAGCGGCGTTGTCGGACCGGACGAAGGCGGCGGCAAATCGCGCGCCGTTATCGTCCATCATGGCATGATCCGAGATTTCGAATCGGAGGCGGAAGAACCGCCCAAGAAGAAAAAATAAATTTCAGGAGAATTTATGCCCAGACCACCCATTCAAGAGAACGACGAAAAAAAGAAAAAAGATGTCATCGAGGCGGAAGGGACGGTCACCGAAGCTCTCCCCAACGCCATGTTCCGCGTCCAACTCGAGAGCGGACATTCGGTGCTCGCCCACATTTCCGGCAAGATGCGCATGTATTACATTCGCATTCTGCTCGGCGACCGCGTGACCGTGGAACTTTCGCCGTACGATTTGACGCGCGGACGCATCACGTATCGATTCAAAAAGTAGAGACGTTTCACGCAACGTCTCAGGAGCGCACTAGCGTGTGATTGGAGGCATGAAAATGCCTGGTCTCGCTACAGTCCCTCGTGACGCTGTACGACCATCACCCATTGCGGGCACGTGGTATCCTGGCTCAGCCCAGGAATTGCAAAAAACGGTTGACGCTTATCTCGCGCAGGCGGAGTATTTTTCGACGGACGATGAACTCATTGGTTTAATTGCTCCTCATGCGGGGTATCCTTATTCAGGACAGACCGCCGCGTACGCGTATCGTCAACTCGAAAACAAAAAATTCGACACCGTCGTTTTGCTCGGACCGAGTCACTATGACGATTTTGGCGCAATCGCCATCAGCGCCAAAAAGTATTACGCTACCCCACTTGGCGCGCTCGAACTCGATCAAGAATTTATCGCGGCGCTAACGCAGCGCGTCACCGTGCGGCGCGTCGAGCGTGATCGTGAACACTCGCTCGAAATTCAGTTGCCCTTTCTCCAACGCATCTTGGGCGATTTCAAACTCGTGCCGATCATGCTGTCACTGCCGTTTTATATTGTCGGCGATAGCGCGCTCCCACCGAGCGAACAATTAGCGGACGCGCTTGCAGAAATTGCGCGCAACCAGCGCGTCCTCTTCGTCGCCTCGTCCGATCTCTCTCACCTGCCCGATTATCAGGCGGTCAAAAAATTTGATTCACGCACCGCACAACTCGTCGCGGCGTACGATGTACCCGCGCTGGTCGATTACATGGGGCAAGGTGGTGAATGTCGTGCCTGCGGCGATTCGCCCATCGTTACAATGCTAATCGCCGCGAAAGAGCTAGGCGCAAATCGCGCGCAGGTCTTAGCGCGCACCAATTCCGGCGATGTGACTGGCGAGCATGAATCCGCCGATTACGTCGTCGGCTATATGGCGGTAGGAATTTACAAAACTGCTGGCTAGTTTTTTTCAAACCGCTATTGCAGAAATCAATCGATTTGAGTATGATAAGTCGGGACAAGGGTTCCCGACTTTTCTTTGGTTCTGAAAATGAAATATGCTGAAGTTGTTGTAAATACCCCCATCGTTGTTCGCAGACCGCTCGAAGAGCAGACGGCGACTGAAGCTTTGCGCGAACATGCTTTTTCCTACTCGATTCCGGAACATCTTGCCAACCGCATCGGGTTGGGACAACTCGTTTGGGTTCCCTTTGGTTCGCGCCGCATTCAAGGCATCGTCGTTGGCTTGAGCGATACATCCCCCGTCGAACTCACGAAAGACATCGATGAAATCGCCGACGCGCGTCCACTGCTCAGTCAAAAACAAATCGACTTGGCGCATTGGATTGCACGCACTTATCTTTGTCCTCTTTACGATGCCCTCCAATTGATGCTTCCGCCTGGTGTCGAACAGCCGACTGAAATTTGGCTCTCGCTTGACCCAAAAGTTCCGCGCGATGATCTTTCACCCAAGCAAACGGCGCTCGTCGATTTGCTTTTGCGCGAAGATTCGATCAAGTATGCCAAATTGCCTCGCGATCTAAGGTCCGCCGTCGAACTCTTAGCTCATCGTGGCATCGTCGTCAAGCGAACGGTCGTTACGCCATTGCGCGCGCGCCCCAAGCGCGTCAACGCAGTGCGCTTGCTTTCCGAAACGCCGATTCCGACGCTGCACTCCAAGACCCAAGTCAAAGCCAAGGCACTCGTCGATTTTTTGCGCGCGCAAGATAAACCGATCTGGGTCAGCGCCGTGTATGCAGCAGTCGATTGCGACCTCGCCGACTTGAAGAAATTTGAAAACGCCGGCATCGTCGAGCTAGAAGAAAAAGAAATTTGGCGCGACTCGCTGGCTGGACGCGTCTTCGATGTGGTCGAGCCGCCGAAGCTAACGACGGAGCAAGAAGCGGCATGGGAAGAAATCGCTACAAGTCTCAAGCCGCAAGCCACAAGTTTCAAGTCACAAGAAATCAACATACTTGAAGGTGAAACTGGAAACCTGAAACCGGTGACTTGTTACTTGTTGCACGGCGTAACTGGCTCCGGCAAGACCGAAATCTACATGCGCGCGTTGGCTGAAGTTATTGCACAAGGCAAGCAAGGCATTGTGCTTGTACCAGAAATTTCGTTGACGCCACAGACAATTCGCCGTTTTGGTTCGCGCTTTAAACGAATCGCGGTTTTGCATTCGCGCTTGTCGGCAGGCGAACGCTACGATACGTGGCGACGTTGTCGCGAAGGCAAAGTCGATGTCGTGATCGGCTCGCGTTCCGCGCTGTTTGCGCCGATGCCGCGCCTCGGCTTGATCGCCATCGACGAAGAACACGATACCGCGTATAAACAAGAAGCAATCCCACACTATCACGCGCGCCAAGTTGCGTTCGAAATTGCAAAACAATCGAGTGCGACGGTTATTCTCGGCAGCGCAACGCCGGATGTAGAAACGTATTATCGTGCAACACACGGCGAATTCAAGCTGCTTGAATTGCCACAACGCGTGATGGGACATCGCGGCGTGATCGAAACTGAAACGGCGGAGCTTGCGCTCAACGAATCGAAACTGGCTATGCGTGAAGTCAGCGCCGAATATGCGGATGCACGCTACATGGACTTGCCGCCTGTTGAAATTGTCGATCTGCGCGCGGAACTGAAAACCGGCAATCGTTCTATGTTTTCGCGCGCGCTGCAACGCGAGATGGCGCGCGTACTCGCCGCGCGTGAGCAAGTGATTCTGTTTCTCAATCGGCGCGGCACGGCGACGTTCATCTTGTGTCGCGATTGTGGTTATGTGTTCAAGTGCAAGCGCTGCGAAAATCCAATGACGTATCACGGCACAGGCGATCAGCTCGTCTGCCATCATTGCAATCGCCGTGACCGTGTGCCCAGCAAATGTCCAAGCTGCGGCAGCACCCGCATTCGATATTTTGGCGTCGGCACAGAAAAAGTCGAAGCAGAAATTCAAACACTGTTTCCCCAAGCACGCACGCTACGTTGGGATTACGACGTGACGCGCGGCAAAGATTCGCACGAAACGATTCTCGAAAAATTCGTGCAGCATCAAGCTGATGTGTTGATCGGCACGCAAATGATCGCGAAAGGACTAGACTTGCCGCTCGTCACGCTGGTCGGCGTGGTCAGCGCAGACACCGCCATCAACCTACCCGATTTTCGATCGGGCGAGCGCACGTTTCAGTTGCTGACCCAGGTTGCTGGGCGCGCAGGGCGAAGCATCCTGGGCGGCAAGGTCATCGTGCAAACGTACAATCCCGATCATTACGCCATTCAAGCCGCGTCGAGTCACGACTATCACACGTTCTACGATCAGGAAATAACTTTTCGCCGCGAGCAGAATTACCCGCCGTACAGCCGTTTGATTCGGATGACGTACGCGCACGCGAATGAAAAACAAGCGCAGCTTGAATCAGCACGCATGCAAAATCTGCTCGCGACGCGAATCGCTCAACGTGGTCTGCCCTCGCTCGACACCATCGGACCTGCCCCGGCGTTTTTCCATCGCGTGCGTGGCGAGTATCGATACCAAATCTTGTTACGCGGCGAAAACCCTCACGCCGTCGTGTCCGACCTTGCGCTGCCACTCGGCTGGCGCGTCGATGTTGATCCAGTGAGTGTACTGTAATATCAGTGAACAGTGAACAGTAAACAGTCTGTTCACTGTTTACTGACCCAGGAGGCATAATGCTTCCGCTCGATGATAAAGACATGGTGTTGCTGATAAGGAACGGACTCAAGCCAGCGCCTCATCCCAAACGCGTCATCGTCGTCGGGGCCGGTATGGCGGGCTTGACCGCCGCCTATGAATTGCAGCGCGCGGGTCACGAGGTGGTTGTGCTGGAAGCGCAATCGCGTGTCGGCGGACGAGTCTACACGATGCGCGAACCCTTCTCGGACGGTTTGTATGCTGAAGTCGGCGCGATGCGTTTGCCGCGCACGCATCATCTGACCATGGCATACATCGAAAAATTCAACATCAAGACAGCGCCCTTTACGATGGGCAATCTACAAGCGTACTATTTTCTCGGCGGGAAGAAGGTTCGCAAAGCCGCTGGCGATGCGTTCCCGGATTCGCTCGGTTTCGAACTTGCGCCCAACGAGTGCGGCAAAACTATTGAGCAACTTTGGGCGGCGGCGATCATGCCCATCGTTAGAAAAATCGAACAAGAGGGGCAAGCGGCATGGGCCGAAATCATCCAAATGTACGATCGACTTTCGTTGCGAGAATTTCTGGAAGAAAATAAATGGTCGGAAGGCGCAATTGAAATGTTCGGCTTGCTCGCCGACCAAGAAGCGTTGATGAATTCGTCCTTCCTCGAACTGCTGCGCGAAGAAGTCGGCAATTACTACACCAACATGGTCGAGATCGAAGGTGGCACGGATTTGTTGCCGCGCGCCTTCCTCCCGGAACTGATCCATCGCATTCGATTTGGCGCAAAGATGATCGCCATCGATCAATCGCCCGAACTCGTGACGATTCACTACCAAACAGTTGCCGGTCGCCGCGCCATCACCGGCGATTATGCCATCGTCACCCTGCCATTCCCCGTGCTGCGCCACATCGAAGCGCTCAAACCCTTTTCGCGCGGCAAGCAACGCGCGATTCGACAACTGCATTACGATTCGTCGTCCAAGATTTTATTTCAATGTGTCGGCGATTCTGGGAAGAAGACGAAGGCATCTACGGTGGCGGCACCATCACGGACTTGCCCATTCGTGTGCTGTACTATCCCGATCACAGCCGCGAAACTGGGCGCGGAATTTTGCTCGCAAGTTACACCTGGTCGGATGATGCCGAACGCTAGGGATCGCTTTCGCCGCGGGATCGCGTTGAGCAGGCGCTGGAAGATTTGGCGCAAATTCATCCGCAAATCGTCGAAGAGTTCGAAGTGGGCGCATCGTGGATGTGGCACGACGACGAATTTGCAGGCGGCGCGTTTGCGCTGTTCAATCCGGGACAACAAACATTGGTTTACAACGACATCATCAAGCCCGAAGGCCGCATTCATTTCGCCGGCGAACATGCATCGCTGGCACATGCGTGGATCCAAGGTGCCATCGAGTCGGGATTACGCACGGCGATTGAGGTACACCAGGCGAGTATGGAAACGGCGTGATTGAGGAGATTGGATAAGAATTTGGTCGCCCGCGAATCACGCGAATCGGCGCGAAGATAAATTAACATTCGCGATAATTCGTGTGATTCGCGGATTTTCTTTTTGCCGCGAGATAAGATAGAATGACGATTACTTGGAGAATAATTTGAAACCGCTTCTTTATTTCATTATCGTCATTTACGCCATTCTCGGAATTCTCTACGCCAGCTACACCCCCAAGTGGCAAGCGCCTGACGAACCCGCGCATTTCAATTACATTCGCGACATTGCGGAAACAGGCAAGCTGCCCGTGCTACAAAACGGCGACTATAATCAACAGTACTTGGAGGATATCAAAAGGGCCAAGTTTCCCGCCGTGATGTCGGTTGACCCGATTCGTTACGAAGCATGGCAGCCACCCTTGTATTATCTCGCCGCGACGCCAGTGTATTTCATCGCCCACGGCTTTGGACTGGATGCGACAGTGCTGGCTTTGCGATTATTTTCGGTCGTCCTAGGTATCGCCGTTTTGCTAGTGGCATTCAACATTGTGCGCGAAATATTTCCCGACGATAGTTTGCTTGCGCTCGCGACGGTTGGCTTGATGGCGACGGTGCCTATGCACATCGCCGTGAGCGCGTCGATCAGCAACGACCTGGCGGCAGAATTGTTGCTCGTGCTGATTTTGTGGCTGGCGGTCAAGCGCGTCAAAGGTAACGTTAGCGACAAACGCTTTGTGATTTTCGGCGGCATTTTGTTCGGCGCAGCGTTGTTGACCAAGACGACGGCATATTTGACGGGAGCGATGTTATTGGTTGGGGCGGAAATTGCATGGCGAAGAATTCAGAATTCAGAATTCAGAATTCAGAATTTTATAAAGCCACTTTTCATTCTGTTTGCGTTGGGATTGATAATTTCATCGCCCATGTTTATTCGCAACATGGTTACTTATGGTATTACGGATCCGCTTGCCAGCGGGCGACACGATGCCGTGGTGCTTGGGCAACCGACGACGGCGGAGATGATTAGCAATTACGGTTTGAACCACATTCTATTTGATTACTTCGCGGTCACGTTCAAATCGTTTTGGGCGCAATTCGGCTGGATGGGTGTAATCGTCAACGACCGAATCTATGTGGTGCTGATGGTTTTGACAGGCATCGCAGTACTTGGCTTTGCCCTTTACGCTTTGCGTATTCTGCGCAACCGCGAATTGCTAACTCAAGTGCAACATTGGTGCCTTGGATTACTCATCGCATTGTTCGTCGTAGGCATGGCTGATTATATTGGCTACAATTTCAAGTATTTTCAGTTACAGGGGCGCTATCTTTTCCCGGCGCTGATCTCCATTGCATTCTTTCTCGTCGTCGGCTTGCGTGAGCTAATCACACCAGCATACCAACAAATCATATTTGCCCTGCTTTACGTTGGATTCGTCGTACTTGATTTGGCTTGCTTGTTCTTGTTTATCGTCCCGCAATTAAAGACCTAATTCACCAATCACGAATCACGTTTTCCGCTTTAAACCTTACGGAGTTCATTATGGGCTTTCTCAAATCGCTTAAATCAATGTTCACCGCTTCTTCCGATCCGAACGTGCTTTGGCTCTACGTCAAATGTAAACGCTGCGAGTCGCCGGTCGCCGTGCGCGTGGACTTGCGCAACGATCCCAGTCTCGACGACGAGTCGGATGGGTACATCTTGCGTAAGGAAATCATGGACGACAAGTGCTTTACGCTGATGCATGCTCAAGTCAAGCTCAACGCGCGGCACGCCGTGACCGAAAAGACAATCGATAAAGGCGAGTTCATCACCGAACAAGAATTCTTAGTAATGCGAAATACTCAAATGAGCAAATGACAAATGGCAAAAGATAAATATTACCCTTTGCGGCTACGTGCAGTGGCTAAGGAAAAAATTTGGGGTGGGCGAAATCTCAATCACTTGCTCAACAAATCTATAGCGCAAGATCAGCTTATTGGTGAAACCTGGGAAGCGTGGGACGGCTGCATCGTCGAGAACGGCGAAGATCAAGGAGCGACGCTCGGCGGTCTGATTGAGCAAGACCCACAAGCAATGCTTGGCTCAACGACGCAGGATAATCGATTTCCGCTGTTGTTCAAATTCATCGATGCGCAAGACGATTTATCCGTGCAGGTTCATCCGGACGATGCCGAAGCGCAGCGCTTGGAAAACTATCCCTTTGGCAAAACTGAGGCATGGTACATTATCCACGCTGAACCGGGCGCGACGCTGATTCATGGATTCAAAGACAATGTCGATACTGCGCGAGTCACCGATCATCTAAAGCGTAATCAGCTTCAAGATTTGCTGGCGCATGTGCCGGTGCAAAGCGGCGATGTCGTATTCGTTCCGGCGGGAACCGTTCATGCGATCATGAAAGGCATCGTCCTTGCCGAAATTCAGGAAAACTCCGACATCACTTATCGACTGTACGATTGGGGACGCGTCGGCAAAGGACGCGATTTGCATATCGACCAATCGCTCCTAGTCGCCGAGTTGACGCCCATCGTCGATCACAAAATTCCGCGTGTGACGATCCGCCACGCAGAGTTCGATCAGCATTATCTAGTCGCCTGTCGATACTTTGCGCTTGAGTTGTTCGACGTTCGTGCGCCGATTCGTAACTTGCAAACGCGCGACCGGTTCCAGATCGTTTCGATTTTGCAGGGCACTGTCGACATTACGGGCGGCGGAGTAACCATTTCCGCAAAGCAGGGACAGACGATTTTTCTGCCGGCGCGTATGAACGCATACGACATTGCGCCAACCACCCAACTCTGCCAAATTCTCCGAACCCATGTTCCGAATTTGAGCGTCGATGTCGTAGAACCGGCATTGCGGGCCGGTCACAAACCCTCAACTATCGCACTGCTCGGCGGATCCATCCCGTCACACAACGATCTGATGGCATTTTTGCCTCAATCTTAATTGTTCAAAAAGTACCATTGGGCGAGTTTACTTGTCACCTAACTTGTGCTATACTGCCAAATAAAGAGGCAGTAAATGTACCAAGTCGATCTCCTTGCACAACTGGCTCCACCCCAGCTCGCTAACGTTCGCATCGTTACTGACAGCTTAGCCGATATTCCGCCGGCGATTATTCGAGAATTGGATATCACGGTTGTCCCAGCTATTGTTCGCTTCGGTGCGGCGGAGTATCGCGACCGGGTCGATCTGCCTTCCTGGGAATTCTACCAAAAACTGAGTAACAGCCCCGTTTTACCTACCACTTCGGTCCCCTCTATCGGCGATTTTGAACAAACTTTCCGCGAGTTAGGCCAAGCGACCAATCAAATTTTAGCCATTCATACTATCGGCACACTTAGTGGCATTTACAACGCCTCCCGCCTCGCCGCGCAAGATATTCCCAACACCCAGATTGAAGTCCTCGATTCACAGCAAGTCAGCATGTCCCTAGGCTGGCTCGTGATTCAAGCCGCGCGCGCTGCCAAAGTTGGGAAGACGCTGGGCGAAATCAAAGCTCTAGTTGAATCGTTAATGCGCCACGTCCATATTGTCGCCATGCTGGGAACGTTAGAATATGCGCAACGCGGCGGTCGATTGGGCAAAGGCGCAGCGTTGGTTGGAACTCTGCTAAACGTCAAGCCGCTGCTGTCCACCGCCCACGGCGAAATCATTCCGCTGGAAAATGTTCGATCACAGAAGCGGGCGCTTTCCCGCCTGGTCGAGCTGGTCGTCAATTCAGGACCGGTTGAAGAGCTAGCCGTTGTCCATGCTCACGCGCCCGAACTGGCGATCGAAGTCGAAGAAGCATTGTCAAATGTCTTTCCCGATAAACAGATTGTCTTGTCCGAAACGGGCCCCGTTCTGGGGGCACACGCCGGACCAGGTGCGGTTGGCATCGCTTGGTTATCGAAAAGAAACGGAAAAGTCTAAAGAATCTCGAATGAATGGAACCTCTCAGCTAAAACCGAGAGGTTTTTATATTTCCGGATCAAATATTTCATTTTCATTAAAATTATTTGCAAATATATTGACAAATTTTGAATAATATGGTAAATTATTGACATCAACATAGAAGGAATTGATGTAATGAATCAAGTTTTTGGTAATTGCCCCGTTTGCGGCAAAGAATTGATCGTTACCAAGCTCGAATGTCGCTCTTGTGGCACCGATATAGGAGGGCAATTTTCCATCGGGCGCTTGGCGCAGTTCGACGCAGACCAAATCCAATTCGTCGAAACATTCATCAAAAACCGCGGGAACGCCTACAAAGTGGGCGAAGAATTGGGGATGCCTTATTCGACCGTACGCGCCCGCCTTACCGACATTATTCGCGCGATGGGCTACGAGCCGGGGGCTGAACCAAAGGAAGAACCGCTCGCCAAGGTCGCGCCTGAAGTTCGCAAAGCGGTGTTGGACGATTTAGCCAAAGGCAAGATCAGCGCAGATGACGCCGTCCGATTGCTGCAAGGCGAATCGGCTTAGGAGCATTTATGGTTGCACGTGCTCTTAGCAAATCCAGTTCCAATTTTCATGGCGCACGATTGTTCGATCCTTCGACCGATCTGAACGGCGTTGCGCATTTGCTGGAAGAAGCGTTTCGTCCCGACAATAACTTTCCCTTTTCAACCACACCTTGGCTGCGCGAATTTGGCATTGCTTTGTGGACGATGAGTTACTCGCCGGGCATGGGCACGCCGATGTACGGCTTGGTCTGGGTCGAAGATGGAAAAATCGTTGGGAATGTTTCACTCAATCCCGACTATAACCGGAGCGACCGATACTATATCAGCAATGTCGCCGTCAAAATCGAATATCGACGCCAAGGGATTGCGCGCGCATTAATGCAAGCTACGTTTAGCTATTTGCGCGAACGCCAAGTCAGAAAAATATTTCTCAACGTGCGCCCCAACAATGATGGCGCGATCAAATTGTACAAAGAGTTGGGATTCAAAGCGGTGGAAACTCGCGGAGAGTGGTCACATTCGGCGTTGCGCTCTCATCCAACCATTACACCCGTGAAGGGATTACGCCCTCTCCGCTCGCGCGATCACAACGCGGTGTCGGAATTGCTTCGTTTGGTGATACCGGAAAACGCTGGACGCTATCGACCAGAATCTAATATCTTTACGCCAGCATTCGATGAACGAATCGCGGAACGAATCGGTGATTTCTTTGTTGGGCAGACGACGCGGCGCTGGATTCTAGAACGCGATGGCAGACCCGCCGCCGTGGTGTACTTGCGCGGTCAGAATATTTTGACGCCACATCGATTTGTGATTCAGGTCCATCCGGATTTTCGTGGACGTGTCGAATCAAGTCTCGTGAACGCGGCGCTCGAAGAAATTGCCAAGCTGCCACTCCACCCTATCCGCGCCGATGCTGCCACCTCACATCCTGAATTAGTGGATGCGTTGGAGCAAGAAGGATTTTATTTTCACAACGGTTTGACGTTGATGGAATTGGATATTTGACAGTGTCATTTCGACGAGCCGCGAAGCGTTTGTGAGGAGAAATCTCACTCGCGCGTAAGCGGAGATTTCTCGCTCCGCTCGAAATGACAGTATGGAAGGGCAATCCAATGGACAATGCAGACACGATGGGAATTTTGAGACAATTGGAACGCGGCGAAATCAATGCCCGCGAAGCCGACGCGCGATTGTACGCACCACGCGTCGAACGCACCGACACACCACCCTTTGATCCGGTCGATTTGCCGCAGTGGATGCGCATGAT
The DNA here is from genome assembly GCA_016215025.1 of Chloroflexota bacterium. Lineage (GTDB taxonomy): Bacteria > Chloroflexota > Anaerolineae > UBA4142 > UBA4142 > JACRMI01. The sequence continues at coordinate 2,935 of JACRMI010000115.1, read as the reverse complement.
GTGGGGTATTCCGCTCACGCTCGGCATACTGATCGTTTTGCTCGGCACCTGCATCATAGCCTCAACCGTGCATGCGAACATTCTATGGTTTTTGATCGGACTTCCGGTCGTATTATTTGGCACGCTCCTGATCGTCATTGGCGCGGGCGCATTCTCTGGTCACTGGCTCTACGTCAATGTCGAACCGACGCGTCGTAACAAACGCCCGATCCGTTTTGGGATTCCCTTTCCCATCGGGCTGCTTCATTTGGTCGCATGGGTTGCGCCGTGGGCAATCAGCTTTTCCAAGAACAGGATTCGGACCCGGCATGGCGATTGGGACTGGGACGATCCATCCGAAATCATCGCCGCGCTCGAACGCGAACTCAGAGACGGTCGCGGCATCACCATCGATGTCGACGACAAGAACGGGCGTGTGCAAGTATATATTGTGTAATATTGTCATTCTGAGCGCAGCGAAGAATCTCGATACGTGGAATCGCGATTCTTCGTCGCTCCGCCTCTCAGAATGACAAAGGAATAATTGGAGGTACACCATGGCAACCGCAGACGAACGAATGCAAATCTTGAAAATGATCGAAGCCAAACAAATCACCGCCGAAGAAGGCGCAAAATTGCTCGGCGCACTCGGCGAGACGGATCGCGGAAATAACAAAGCTTATTCGCCCTCCCCCTCGACGAGCGGCAAATGGTTTCGCGTGCGTGTCACCGATTTGAAATCGGGCAAGCGCAAAGTCAACGTGAACATTCCCCTTGGCTTGGTCGACGTAGGCATGAAGATGGGTGCAAAATTTGCGCCCGCCGGTCTCGAAGGACTTGATATGCAGCAAATCATGGCAGCGATCAAGTCTGGCGGACAAGGCAAAATCGTCGACGTCGAAGACGAAGAAGACGGCGAGCACGTCGAAGTATTTATTGAATAATGTGGCGCAAATTGGCAATTTGCACTACTCAAGGAGTAAATCATGCCTCAGCAAACTTTTACTGTCTCTGATAACGCCCGCGTCGAAATCCGAAACTGTCATAACCGCGTGACCGTCGTCGGTTGGGACGACGCACATACTGTCGCCGTCGATTATGCCGGACGCCAGCAAGGCGATACGATCGTCGTCGAAAACACCAACAAGGTCACGCTTCGCGTACCCCGCGCCGCCACCCTATCGATCAGTCGTTGCGAAGCCGATGTCCGCATCGACGATCTCAGCGGTCATGTTGAATTAGAACATATCGACGGCGATGTGACGCTGCGTAATTTGCGCGGCGAAACAATTGTGCGTGATTTGGATGGCTCGCTCGCCGCCAAGGATGTTACCTCGCTAAAAAGTGATGGCAGCTTGGATGGTGATGTCGCATTGCGTGATGTTGCCAATGTCCACATTGAATCGGTGGAAGGCGACATTAGCTTGACCGAAGTCAGCGCCGCCTTGGTTAATCAAGTGGCTGGCGATTTCGTCGCACGCGGCGTCAAGGCGCTCAAAGGCGATGGCGTATGGGAAGGCGACGCAGTTTTGCACAGCGTACAAGCCAGCGAGATCAATGAAGTTGAAGGCGATGTGAGTTTGAGTGACATTGGCGCGTTCAAGAGTCGAAGCGTTGGCGGCGATCTCAGCGCACAAAATATTCGCTCGGCATTTGCGATTGAACAAGTGGAAGGCGACATCAGCATCCGCGAAAGCAGCGGTCAGATTATGATCGAACGTGGTGGCGGTGACTTGATCGCATCGGATTTGCGCGGCGGACTGACGGCGCAAGACATTGATGGCGATGCAGTCATCTCATTCTCTGAAGCCGCTCCGCTCGACTTGCGTGCCGATGGCGATGTCGTCGTAAACTTGCCGCCGAACACCAATGCCGAAATTGAATTGGATGCGCCGCGTGGCGATTTGATTGTGCGCGCAAACATGCAGATTCATTCGCAAGACGAAAGCCGCATTCGCGCCACAATGGGCAGCGGCGGCGTCAAGATCAAAGCTGAATCGACCAAGAGCGATTTGATTATGCGTGGCAGTGGAGGAGATATGCATCATCGAGAAAAATCAAAGGATTATGCCAATTTTTCCGCGGAATTTGATTTCTCGTCCTTCGCCGACATGGGACAACGCATCGCCGCCGAAGTCCGCAAATCGGTGAACGAATCGCTGGCAGACCTGCGTGTGCCCGAAGTGCGGGCGCGTCGCCATCATTTCGAAGTCAGGATGCATCGACCGGGACGACACCACGAACATCGACATGATCGCGATGATAAAGATGAATCGCGCAATGAACCGGTCGAAGAAGAGACGAGCGGTCCCGTCGCCGGCTCGCCCGAACGCAAAGCCATTCTCGATGCCATTGCGCGCGGCGAGATGAGTGTCGACGATGCAATCCGAAAATTGACGGGAGAAGAATAGAAATGTGCGACGCACCTCCAAAGGTGCGTCGCACATGAGGACATCATGCGATACCTAATCCTTCGCCTCATTATCAACGCCGTTGCGCTGTTTGCCGCCACCAAGGTTGGCATTCCTGGATTGTCATTTGAAGGCAACTGGGTCACGATGGTCGTCGTCGCGTTTATCTTTGGTTTGGTGAACGCGTTGATTCGACCACTGTTAACGATTCTGACTTGTCCGCTTATCATTTTGACGTTTGGGCTGTTCACGTTAATTGTCAACGCGGTGATGCTTGCACTCACTGGCTGGATTGCCGGGCAAGCAGGACTCGGATTTACCGTCGATGGATTCTGGGCAGCGTTCGTCGGCGCGCTCGTCGTGAGCATAGTCAGTTGGGCGCTCAGTCTCTTTTTACGAGAAGATAGATGTCCATAATCACGACATCGTGTGCGGTTTACCTTAAATTTCTAGCCGGGGAAGTAATCACGACATCGTGTGCGATTTCGGCGAAACGCCGGTAGCACTTCACACACCGACTCGTTCAAACGAAACTGCCGCGTTTT
>JACRMI010000098.1 GCA_016215025.1 Chloroflexota bacterium | reverse complement strand
CAAAATCAAGGTGTTTTGGAATCTTGGTCGCGAATGTGCCAAACTCGCGAGCAAAACGTAATCAGTCAAATTCACTCATTCCGTTTTTTCGCTACTTCTGTCAACCTTGGCGGAATGAGTCCTGACTCCGCAAATCCTCTTTGAAAGATTCTGCATCAAATATCTTTGAATTCATCTTCATCTTCTTGTGTCTGATCTATCCGATAGTCATTTGGTGAAACGAATGGCGTCACTCACGCCTCACTCGTCCTGCCTTCGTTCCCGTCTTTAACTTGACCCGCGTCTCGCGGATCGCAATCTTCGGCAACGAGTCCGCGTTTGCCTCCAAGTACGCTTCAAGATCGGTACGATGATGCTTGATGAGCGAGCGCAAAACCCAAGACACCGCTTTCGTGATGAGAATATCCTTCTCGTGTTTTAGCTTGTCCACATTTGCAAACGCGAGTTTCGCCAAGCGCACATCATCCGACTCGCGCAGCGGCTTGGTGAGCAGAACCAGACTCGCGCGGCGTTTATGGACGTTGGCATCTTTCGTAAACGCAGTCAGTAAACTTTTCCATGTCTTCCAATCCGCTAACATTTCCTCCGCGCTAAAGTTGAACTGACAAATTACGTCGTTCTCTGCCCAACCCTGCGCGTGTTCCAACCATCGATCAAGGCAATGCGGATCAAGTGCCGCACGCAACTGCGGATACTTGCCAAGCAAAATGCCAATCGAAACATATTCGTTGTACGTTCTACCCAGTGCAAGCGAATCCAGCAATGCAACAAACTCTTTTTGTTTTAAATCAGCATGACGATCTTTGAACTCGCGAAAAATTTCGCCGATAACGGCTGCCTTGAGCAAATAGATCGGTTTCCCAGTGCCGACGTAACGATTGCCTTGTTGCAATGGCGTGTTCGTTTCTGCTGCGCACTGTTTGATCTGCTCTAGAATTTCTTTGTGATAAGCGTGCATTACGGGTGTTTTCAATCGTCCTCCTTGGTTGAACGCATGAGTTTCATGCCACTGCGCCAAACTCACCTCTTCAAGAATTCGATTAACAGTCGATTAAATACTTGCGGCTGTTCGCGGTGGGGCAAATGACCGGCATCGTCAACGGCGTGAAATTCGGCGCGCGGAATCAACTCTAACACGCGCCGATGCATTTCAAACGGAATCGACTTGTCATAGCATCCCCACAGCAGCATTACGGCATAATCCGCTTTCCCCACTTGCTCGTACGCTTGGACAATTCGCCAGACGGGGAAATTTCGAATCGTCGAAAGAATGGCTCTTTTAAAACCGCGATATTTCATCGGCACGCGATATTGCGCTTGGAACTCTGACACAAGTTCCGGGTTGTAGAAATCTTTTAATTGTCCGCCAACCAAAATCTCGTCGCCGAACCAATCGAACACGCGCTCGCCGATGCCAGGCGCGAGTAACAATCGCAACGCTGGCGACGCTGGCGGCGATACGAGCGGATCGATCAAAGCCAAGCGACAGATACATTCGGAATGACGTGCGGCAAATGTTGCGGCGACCGCGCCGCCCATCGACAAGCCGGCGAGCGTGATCGACTTGGTTAATTTCAGTGCCGCGAGTAATTCAAGAATCTGTCGATCAAACAAATCGACATTGTAAACAACGTTGGGGCGATCCGAATAGCCGCGTCCATAAAAATCGAATCGCAGCACGCGACAACCGGCGTTCGCCAATGCGGAGAAATTTTCATCCCAGGTCATATAGGATGCCGAAATGCCGGGCACCAGCACGATGATCTCACCATCCGGCGGTCCCGCAATTTCGTAATGGACGACGCCATCCGACAGCTCGACAAAACTGCCGGGCAGAGACGCGCGCGTTGCAGCAGCGAGAGTTTCTGTTTCACTGCGATAATTGAATTCTTTTGTCATGCGATTTCTCGTGGAGTTTATAGTGAGCAAAGCGAATCTGCTCGAAATGACACGGGGATTCTTTCGCGTCCTTTCGCGCCTTTCGTGCCCGTTCGCGTCTTTTCGTGTCCTTTCGTGCTAGTCACGCATCGCCTCAAACGCCTGCGCAAAACATTCGATCGGCGCACGCAGCAGACCCGCACCGATCTGTCCGATACCTGGGTCTTTGTGCGCGATGCCGGTGTTGAGCCGCGGCGATATACCGGTCTCGACGACGCGGCGCACGTCGATGCCGAGCGGCGCACCGCGAAAGTTGAGCGCGGGAATCAAAAACGTATCGTGCTCGCTCGCGCAGATTTCGTACATCTCTAACGTCGCATCGATTGCGTCTTGCGGCACACCGCCGACGAATTTTACAATCGCGGGCGCGCCCGCCATCGCCATGCCGCCGAACCCAGCCGTCTCGGTGATCGTGCTATCGCCCATGTCGAGATTGGCGTCGGCTTCGGTGAAACCTGGGAAATACAAACCGTTCACTCGCCCCGCCGGTGCAACGAACCATTGCCCCGGCAATCCTGCGATGCGAATTCCAAAATCGGTTCCGTTGCGCGCCATCGTCGTGACAATCGTCGAGCCTTCGATACCTTCTGCCGGTTCGGTCAACGCTTTCGCAGCCGGCATCGAGAGGTTGAGGAAGAAATGATCGTTTGAATCGATAAATGCAATCACGCGCGCAAGTGTTTCGCCATCGCCGCACGTTCGCGCGAGCGCGGGACCTATCGCGCGCAAGAACAGCGACGTGCCCGCTTTATTTCGATTATGGCATTCGTCGCCCATATACAACGCCTGCGCGATCAAGTTCTTTATATCGATGCCGCCATCCATCGAGCGCACCGCTTTATCGAGCGTCGGATACAAAACGGTTTCCATCCATTTCAGCTTGGCGATCACTTCGGGCGCGAACGCACCAAAGCGCAAGACCTTGCCGAGTCCTTCGTTCAGCGTGCAAAACGCGCGATTGCCAAAGTTGGTGTTGTCGATCATCCACACCGGCATCGACGGCGAAATGATGCCTGCCATCGGACCGACCGCGTGATGATGATGGCATGGCTCGAAAGTGATTGCGCCGCTCGCCGCAAGTTGCATCGCTTCGTTTGATGTTTTCGCCCAGCCCTCGTACATACATGCGCCGATGACGGCTCCGCGTACCGGACCGCACATTCGATCGTACGTAATCGGCGGACCCGCGTGTAGAAGCATTTTATCGCGCATCCCAGGAATCACATCGCGCGCGACGCCCAAGCCGACGAGTGTTGCTTTGCCCGATGCAATCCTTCGCACCGCTTCTGCATTCGCCGCTTCGATGTCAATGCCCGCACGAGTGCGCGTCAATCGCGGCGCATCATACGGCGACGGACGAAAATCGACATCGACAACGTCAACGCCTTGCGCGCGGACGCTGTCGGCGAATTGTTGTAACCCAATGTTAATAACTTTCATACAGGTCCTATAGTCTGGTCGTCTCGTAGTCGAATAGTCGTTTGACTACTCGACTATTTGTCGATTTGACTAGTGTACTTGCTTTCCGACGGTTGCCATATAAATCGCAAACTCGTCTACACCATCGACGCCGAGCACCGCATCCATTTTGGTTTGATCGTACGCATCGACCGCGCACATGCCCGCATCGATTGCTTCGCAAGCCAGATAGAGATTTTGGCACACATGTCCGGCGTCGAGCGCGATGAGTTTGGGCGCAAGAAAACTATACCGCCATTCGCAGCGATACGGAATCGTCGTCCACACAAAGATGACGGCGGCATTATTGTTTTGATTTCGCGTCGCTTCGTTCATCTTTTGATAGAGCTCCGGTTCATAGCATAGCCAACTCAGTTTGTGCTCAAGCGCCAAGTATCGATACAAGCCGGTCGGTAATTCCATCACACGATTGACGAACAAATAAGTTTCAAACGTGTGCCGCGCACCGCCAGACGGAACCGTTCGCTTGGTTCCGTAACTATCGAAAATAATTTCCTTGACGCCTTGGGTCGCCCACAACAAAAACGATAGTTCTTCAAGCGATAAAGCTTCCGGCGAAAAAATGCGATGACTCCGACGTCGCTTGATCGCATCGATCAACGGAATCTTGCCAACCGTAAAATCTTGGGGCGATACCAGATCGATCAACTTGGCGTCGCTCGGATAAGGTTTCTCCAATGGCGGAAACGGAACCTTTTTCTTTTGGTCGGTCTGTGTGGTTCTCAACTCATCCCATCGGTCCGATTTCAAAAATTGGCGTCCGATTGTAATGTCATCCATCAAGTACTCCTCACAAAATTCTCAATCCAACCACGCAACTATCGAACTATCGCACCATCGCACTAGCGAACTTGGCCGCTGCCGCATTGCTGTCCATCACCATCGCGCCAGCTTTTCGCAACACATTTGTCTGCCGCGATAACTTCTGTGGATCGCTTTCTGTTCCAGTGACGGAGGCAATGAAAATCAGTTCGCGGTTTTTCCTCGCGGCGATTTGTTTCGCTTTGATAATTGCTGGCGCAAGTTCTGATGCTGGATCGGGATGCGCGCCGTAGCCGATGACCACATCCAGCACGATGGCAGCCACCCTAGAGTCGCGCGCTTCTTGCAGAATGCGTTGCGCGCGCAAAGTGTTATCGATCATCGGATGCGGTCTGCCGAGGGTGAACTCTTCTTCGCCGAGATCGATCACCGTATGCTGCTTGCTTGGAAAAATTCCCCAATTAGCATTGTCATTTCGAGGAGGCGTCCTTTGCCGACGAGAAATCTTGTTTTCAGTGTTGGAGACGCTTTCGCGTCGCTCCGCTCGAAATGACAATTTAAACTTGGGATCAAGTGGCGCGTTCGACCACACTGCGCCGAGCGATTCCTGCCAAATGCGCATCGTTTCTTCGCACAGCGTTCCGCCCGAGTATAGCCCGCGCAAATATTTTCGCGAAGCGCGCGAATTTAATTTTCGTCGCAACACGCGCGCTTTTCGCTCAATCAATTTATCTTCGGCGGCAAGTTTCTTGCGCGCCGTGTCTACATTTTCGCCGCGCGATAATGCGACTGCCATCGCCGCCGCTTCGCGCAAATCAGATGCTAGAGATTGGAGATTGGAGATTGGAGATTGAGCGTTTGTAATTTGTAATTTGTAATTTGTCATTAACGCGAGCACTGTTGGCTTGTCGGAACAATTAACTTGCGCGAAAATTTTTTCGGCGACAACCTGCGACGGCAATTTTGAAACGACGACAATCACGCGCGTGTCAGTATCCGCTTGCAATGCTTTCAGTCCTTCCAGCAGCATGATTCCGCCAACCGCTTCGCTCACATCGCGCCCGCCGACGCCAATCGCTTGCGTAATCCCTGCGCCCGCTTTGGCGATCAGCGTGCTGACCTCTTGCAAACCTGTGCCCGCCGCCGCGACAATGCCGATGTTGCCGCGCGGCACCGCATTCGCAAACCCCAGCCCAACGCCGTTAAGAATCGCCGTGCCTGCGCCGGGTCCCATCAGCAATAGACCATGATCCCGCGCGTACGTTTTCAGCGCAATTTCATCTTCGACCGAGACGTGATCGCTGAACAACAAAACATTCAAACCGCCGCGCAATGCATCCCACGCTTGCGCCGCCGCGTACTGCCCAGGCACCGAAATCACGGCGACGTTCGCATCAGGCGCTGATCGAATCGCGCTGCGCAGACTTTGCGGACGAGCTGCTCTGTCAGCGGATGACGTAATCGATCTTTGCGAAAGCATTTGCTCGGCTTGATTCAGTGCATCGGCAGCTAGCGTCGCATCGTCGGCACGTACGACGATGAGCAAATCGTTTGGGCTGGCCGTCTGTGCTTCGGCGTTGAGCAATCCCGCTTCTTGCAAAATCGATTTGTTCGCGGGCGTGCCCATCACGACCGACACATCGACAATGCCGGGCAACTTAGCCAACTTGTTCGCCATCGACATCAACGCAACCGAATCACGATATTCGCCGCGCTTGATCAGTGATTGTATGATCACTGCCTTCCTCCTGAAACAAAAAAACACCCATCGTCACTGCGCAATCGCAATGCCGAATAGGTGTTTGGTATTAAATGCAAATGAAATCGATTTGGGGTACGAGTTTGGGTGGACTCGCCAAGATGCCTCTCCATCGAAGCACATCAATCAATCCAAAGTGGACGGCGTGGAAAAAGTATTCAGGCCTGCGCCGCGATAGCGCGCGCGTCGCGCTTCGAGTCGTTCGTCGTCATTTTGCTTTTGCAATTCCGCAAGCGTCGCATGGATTGCGATTTCCACCGCCGCGATGGCCGCATCGGGTTGAGCGTGCGCGCCCGCTTTAGGTTCAGCGATGATGCGGTCGACGATTCCCAGCGGCTGCAAATCGATAGCACGATTGCCCAGCTTGGCGACGGTTTCAGCCGCATGCGAAGTATCGCCGAACAAAATGACCGATGCGCCCTCCGCCGAAATCACCGAGAACGTCGCGTTCTCCATCATCAACACGCGATCCGTCACTGCGAGTGCGAGTGCGCCGCCGCTCGTGCCTTCGCCGATGATGACGGAAATCGTCGGCCCATTCGTTTGCAAAAGCGTGGCGAGACAGTGCGCAATCGCGCCCGCGATGCCGTGCTGTTCGGATTCGAAACCTGGGTCAGCGCCGGGGGTATCGATCATTGTAACAATCGGCAAATGGAATCGTTCTGCCAAATGAATTAGTCGCTCCGCTTTGTGATAACCCTCAGGGCGTACGGGTTTGCGTTGTTGCGCGATAAGGATGAGCGGCTGATTCTCAAATTGCGCCAAGCCGCCGACAATAGCCGGGTCATCGCCGAGCAACCGGTCGCCATGCAATTCGACAAAGTCGGCACAAAGTTGTTTGATATAATCGAGTGAGGTTGGACGATCAGTGCGTCGCGACAACGCCGTTATCTCTTCAGCCGACTGCTCACGAATTTCTGCCGAGGCCGTTTCCTGATTCGCCAGTTCTGGCAATGGCTCCGCTGGCGAAACAGGCAGAATGCGCGTCAACGTCGCGCGCAGATTTTGGCGAGCAACAATCGCATCGATCATGCCATTCTTGTACGCTGACTCGGCGCGATGCGATTCTGCAGCAAGTTTTTCGTGCGTCAATGCTTCTGCCACGCGTGGTCCCGCAAAACCGATCACCGCACCGGGTTCGGCGAGAATAATGTCGGCAAGATTGGAGAAACTGGCATAGACGCCGCCGGTGGTTGGATGAGTCAGTACGGCAATGAACGGTTGCCGGCCTTGCTGAAATTGTTGAATCGCTTGCGTCGTCTTTGCCATTTGCAATAACGCGGGAATGCCTTCTTGAATACGCACGCCGCCGGTCGCAGTCGACACAATAAACGGCAAGGCGTGTTCGGCCGCATATTCGATGGCGCGCGTGATTTCTTCGCCGACTAGAACGCTCATCGTGCCGCCAAGGATTTGAAAATCGAATGCGGCGATGACGAGAGGACGACGGTGCAAACGCGCGACACCGGTGAGAATCGCTTTGCGTTGCGGTGGAGCCTTTTCGCGACGAAGAACCGCGGAGGAAAATTCGCGGAACGAACGCGGATCGACCAGGTGATTGATACGCGCGCGCGCGCTGATCGAAAAATGAAAACCGCATTGGTCGCAGACGAGCCAACGCCGATAAAGCGGTTGCGTTGTGAGGTCCGTTTTGCAGCGCGGACAAAGAATCGGCTGCCGTAATCGCAACAGCACCGGCACGCGCGCAAATCCCAACGTCAATCGATTCCAAAATTGGCGTGGCTTGGCTTCACGGACTTGAGCGTCTGCGGCTTGAGTTTTTTGCATGCTGTTTCCCTGATCGCAACTCAATTATATCACTAGCGAACAGGGAATACAATTACATTCCAGAGCTATCGTTTGCACTGACAATTGACATGGGTCAAAGTGATTATTCGCGAATCTTTTTGTTTTATTCGCGCGATTCGCCTGATTCGCGGATGAATTCCGTTTGACTAGAATTTCCCTTTGCAGTAATATGCTTTCGCAACCGGCGGCACGAGCAGTCATCAGAAAGGATTTGTCTGATGTCTCGTTTGCCCATTCAGTTTTTACTCATCCCCATTTTAGCCCTAGCTCTTTTCTTTGTCTGGGATTTTAGCCAGCGTTTTGTAACCAACGTCCGGATCGATCAAGCCCAAAAAGCGTACGAAACCAAAGTAGCCAATGCCGAAGCTACGCGCGTCGCATTGCTCGCGGAAAAGACTCGCGTCGCCAGTCCAGAGTACGCCGAAGAAGTTGCGCGCACGAAATGGCGCTGGGCCAAAGACGGCGAAACGGTCGTCGTCGCGCAAGTTACACCGGTCGCACCCACGCCGGTGCCAGTCCCGCAAACTCTGCCGCCCAAACCCGAAACGACGTGGTGGCAAGAGCTGGTCAATTTTCTTTTCGGATTCTATCCTTGAACATTCGCACCATCACGGGTTTTCTCAATCTCTTCGATCCCATCTCCGATTCCGATGTGCGCGCGTTTCGCACGCTGATCGATGCAGCGCGCGCCGATTTTCGCGAAGCGTCTGCCGGCTTTCCGATTCAAACCGCGCGCCTCGCGACTCAATCGCTTGCGCAAATCGCGCCACAGAATTTGCCGCGCTTTGCGCGTGATCTCGAATCGGTTGGCAAATCCAATCAAATCGATTATGTGTCGATGGGCGCATTGCCCGGCGACCATCCGCTGATCGAATATTTGGCGGAAGCGATTGCCGGTACCGAAAATGTCTTTGGCACGGCGCACATTGCATCACACGCCGATGGCATCAACCTTAAAGCGATCACGTCCGCGGCGCGTGTTGTGTGCCAACTCGCCAACTCGACCGCCGATGGATTTGGGAATCTTCGATTCGCGGCGCTCGCAAATTGTCCGCCGCATTCGCCGTTCTTTCCAGTCGCGTATCACGACGGAGGCGCGCGCGCATTTGCGATTGCCACCGAAGCCGCGCCGCTTGCCGTCGATGCATTCAGCCGCGCGCAGAGTTTAGCCCAAGCGCGCGAGAATCTTGTCGACGCGGTCGAACGAGCCAGCGAAACGATCTCGCGCATCGCGAACGATCTCGCCAAGCGATTCGATTTTCGCTTTGCTGGAATCGATTTCTCGCTCGCCCCGTACCCCGAAGAATCGCGCAGCGTCGGCACCGCAATGGAGCAATTGACCGGCGCAAAATTCGGCGAGCGCGGTACGCTTTTCGCCGCCGCGTTCCTCACCGATTGTTTGAATCGCGCGAATTTTCCGCGCACCGGTTTCTCCGGCTTGATGCTACCCGTGCTGGAAGACTCGACACTCGCGGCGCGTTCGGCGAATTACACACTCGATTCGCTATTGCTTTACTCAACAGTCTGCGGCACCGGATTGGATACGATTCCGCTATCCGGCGACACGACGAGTGACACAGTCGCCGGGATCTTGCTCGACCTTGCGACGCTGGCGGTCAAGCTGAACAAGCCGCTTACCGCACGCCTGATGCCGATTCCTGGGATGAATGCAGGCGATACGACACGTTTCAACTTTGAATATTTCGCCAACGCGCGCGTGATGGATAGCAGCAAAACGGCGCTCAAGATTTTTGAGACGGACGACAAGGTGGAATTCAAAATAAAATAGCCCTGTCATTCTGAGCGAAGCGAAGAATCTCACCATTCAAAAAATGAGATTCTTCGCTCCGCCAAGTGCGCTCCGCTCAGAATGACAATGTGAATTACAGGAGCCAACATTGAGGTACTTTCACTTTGCTAAACCAAGCTCCAATATGGGGCAAGGTAAACGTTGATCGCGTGCCAGCATACGATTCAACCAATTCCAACCCAGGCGAAAATAGCTCAACGTGCGCCGCGCCTTGCGATCAACCCAGTGTCGCCAGCCCCGCTTGACGACCTGAACGGCGACCTGGACTAACCAGACATAGGCAAGTGCCATGACT
>JACRMI010000097.1 GCA_016215025.1 Chloroflexota bacterium | reverse complement strand
AGAAGCATACCACAACCTAACGGATGAGATGACGATACGGAGTGGGGCATTATTCCGATTAGAAGTGGGACATTTTACACGATCATATATGTCCCATCCCGGTTGATCATAATTGGGTCATTTTATTGTATCACTGACAACTCCCAGGAAAGGCAAATTCCTTGACTCTCCCCAACCGCATCGCCCCCAAAGGGCAAAAAATTGCTCGACCAATACCGCGATGCAGTTCGTCTAAAGCAATACTCCCAGCACACCGAAAAGACCTATGTTCTTTGGGTGACAGCGTATATTCTTTTTCATAAGAAATGCCACCCCAAAGAAATGGGGGCTCTTGAAATCCGGCAATTCCTCACCCGCCTTGTCGCAGTGAAAAACGTTTCCGCATCTACCCAGAACCAAGCCCCCAGTACAATCCTTTTTCTCTATCGTCATATGCTCCATATCCCATTGGACGATTCCAGTCCGGTTGAATGCCGTCCTGAAAAACCGAAAACCGTCCCGGTTGTTTTGTCGAAAGACGAAGCCAAAGCAGTTATCTCCAACCTGTCCGGCGTTTACAAAATCGTCGCGCAGATTATGTACGGCGGCGGCTTGCGCGTGATTGAGACCTTGCGCCTGCGCGTCAAGGATATTGATTTTGCCAATCATCAAATTATTGTGCGGGATGGCAAAGGTGAAAACGATCGTTATACTATTTTGCCCGATAGTATCATCGAGCCCCTCCAAACCCATCTCCAGCGCGTCAAAATGATTCACGAAAAGGATTTGAAAAAAGGATTCGGCTCGGTTTATATGCCTGTTGCTTTGGAGCGCAAATGTCCGAACGCCAGCAAGGATTGGATATGGCAATACCTGTTTCCTGCATCTTCGCTTTTTGTAGAAACAGAATCAAAGATCACGCGCCGTCATCACTGTTCGCAGTCCATTGGATTGAACATGTCCGATATTTTCTACAACATCGAAACCCAGAAATTGCTCGTCCCAAACGCGACCCAATTCGAGGCCACGATCCGTGCGCCGCGTATAATCGTTTCTATCCCCCATCCCCAGCATCAATGACACTAAAAATCCAACGAAGACCTTACTCGTCAGTGATGGCGACTTAGCTTGCTCGTGCGCCTTGCAGAATCCCATTGGTTCAGCGGACACTGCATCAGCCCGCACCCTCAGACCAGATCTCGATCGCTTGTTGCAACTCTTCTTCGATGTTGTAAGCAGCGATCGGCTCACTGTATGTATCTACCACATGCCAAAGCAAGGTGACAATCGCCTGCCTTTGTGGTATCGAACAACAAGACACTCGCCTATTCTGCGGACCATCTCCGATAAGATGAAACAACAATTGTGGAAAATACCAATCGGCTGCAGAACCTGCTAGAGCTAGTCGGACGAGCGCTGGTAGGTAATACTTGAAACCTTGCTCGGTGGTAAAACAGATCGGATCCCACCCAGGATTATTGACATCCTCTAGCCTCAGAGTCTGAACATCGCGAGACGAGAGCAAAGCATCGTGTTCAGCACACTCACAGCAATGTGAATAATTTGTAAAGTGCCGAGGACGCGGCTCGATAGCGAATGCTTTTTGAACAACGTCAAAGATTTCTTGATTGGTCGCCATGTGTTTTGTTCTTTAACTATCTCTCATTAAATGGAATCCCGCTACAAAACTCCGTTGGGGTTGCCGCTTGTATGCAAGAAACAATGCGCAGATTATATAACAACTCCTTGGAAGAACAAATACCATTGCGCGTGATTTTTACTTTGCCATTCTCAGCACTAGATATACACAATCACCTTACATCCGCTTTCTCCCCTTGCGCCCTTACCGCGCCTTGTGTACAATGCACGTGTGATAACCGATATTTTCTATGACATCGAAACCAAGGAATTGCTCGACCAAAGCGCAACCGACCCCGATGCGGCGATTCGCGCGCTGCACATGTCCGTCGGCGCTGCGTGGTGCGCGTGCCACGAGGCGCAATTCTTCCACAGCACTGCCGCGCTCGCCGAACATCTCCTCGCACATGATCGCATCATCGGCTTTAGCATCCTTCACTTTGATAACGCCGTCCTCGCTTGGTCGTCCGAACGTCACATCGAAGAATCTTTCGATCCCGTCACTGGCAAGCATATCATTCGCAAACCCCTGCCCGACGAACCCGAAGCGTTGAAGAAATTGCTCGACGATAAAAGTTTCGATTTGCTCACCTATCTTGAATCTCGATTAGGTCATCGCGTTGGTTTAGGCGCACTTGCGGAAGGGACCTTCGGCAGACAAAAATTGGCAACCGGTCCGCAAGCCGTGGTATGGAATCGACTTGTGGCAACCCTGCGCGACAAGTGGCCCTTTGCGCTCGCCGATGTTGGCGATCAAGAAGGCGCGGCGCGCGTCAACGAACTCGGCGCATGGTTTCAGGAACGATTGGAACAATACTGTTTGCAGGATGCCTTGCTCGTCAAAAAGATTTACGATTACGGCGTCACCAACAAACGCGTCGCCTACATCGATTTTGAAAGCGAACGACGTGTGGTCAAAGTGCAGTGGAGATAGTCGGATAGTCAGTTAGTCCGGTAGTCAGATAGTCCGTTCTACGGTTCGGGCGATTGAAATCGCAGCAACAAGGGCACAAAGCCGACCTCCGTCAGCTCGATGAGTCTGCGGAGGCAGACTTGGTGCAGTCGTTGCCGCGAATTCATTCGCCTGTGTTCGACTTGGAAATCCCCAAGTAACTACAGGACTATCCGACTATTTGACTACTCGACTACCTGACTAACTGACTAATTTGCTAATTCTCTTGGTCTGCATAGAATTCATTTAGCTCATCTCTGAACTGAGGAATTCTTCCATGACATTTACCTCTCAACCACTCGCCACATTTTTGAACCAAGTCGCCTCGGTCGAACCGGCACCGGGCGGCGGAAGTGTTGCGGCATTGAGCGGCGCACTCGCTGCCTCACTCGTCGCGATGGTCTGTCGATTGACGATTGGCAAAAAAAATTACGAAGCGGTTAGCGCCGAAATGCAATCGATTTTGCCGGACGCCGAAAAATTGCAACACGAACTCTCCGACCTGATGCAAGCCGATACCGACGCGTACGCGCGCGTGATGAGCGCGTATCAATTGCCCAAGACGACCGATGATGAAAAAATTGCGCGCACGCAAGCAATTCAAGCTGCGCTCAAGCACGCCTCGGATGTGCCACTCGATATAGCTGAACACTGCGCGCAGGTCCTCGAACTCGCGCGCGTCGTCGCAGCCAAAGGCAACAAGAATGCCGCGAGCGATGGCGGCGTCGGTGCACTCATGGCGGAAGCTGGGTTGCGCGGCGCAGCCTTGAACGTATCGATCAATCTTAGCGCGATCACCGATCAAGATTTTGTGCGCACGCATCGCGAACGCGTTGACCAATTGGTCGCCGATGCAAAAGTAACCAAGGAAGAAATCATTAAAGTAGTCGAGACCCGATTGTGACGGCACAAATCCTAGCGGGCAAGCCGGTCGTCGATAAAATCGCCGCGGAACTCAGACCCAAGATCGAACAGTTTCGCAAGGAGCACGGCATTGCGCCGACACTTGCGGTACTGCGAGTTGGCAACGCCTTCGCGGCTGTGAGTTACGCGCATTCCATCGACCATCAATTTTCAGCGTGCGGCATGGGCTTTCAGATGGAGGCTCTGCCCGAAAGTACGACCACCGAAGCGGTCATCGAACGGCTCGCCGAGCTTGATCGCACCGACAACGTGCATGGCATTTTGTTGCAGCGCCCGTTACCCAAATCGATTGATGTCAAAGCGATCATGGCGGCGATGCCGCTTGCGAAAGATGTCGAAGGCGGCTCGCCGATCAACATCGGCAAATTGGCGCTCGACGTCGGCGATTATTTTCCAACGTCGACGCCGAGCGCGGCGATGGAAATTTTAAAATACTACGAAATCCCCATCGAAGGTAAATGCGCGGTCGTCATCGGTCGCTCTGCGATTTTAGGCAAGCCGATGGCGCTGCTCTTGATGCAAGCCAATGCAACCACCATCGTTTGTCATTCGCAAACGCGCAATCTCGCCGAACTCACACGCCAAGCCGATTTGCTCATCGCGGCGGCAGGCAGACCGAAAATGATTACGGCGGATATGGTCGCGCCGCAAAGCATCGTGATCGATTTTGGCGTCAACGTATTGAAAGACGAAATCGTCGGCGATGTTGATTTTGAAAACGTGAAAGAAATCGTATCGGCAATCACGCCGGTGCCCGGCGGCACCGGTCCCGTGACTACGATGATGTTGATGCGCAATACGATTCACGCCGCGCAGCATCTCGCCAAACAAATGGGAACACGAGGAATTATTCGATGGCTTCCGACCTTGAAATCGCCCAGGCAGCGGAAATAAAACCGGTCGCCGAAATCGCGCAAGCCCTTGGGTTGTGCGATGACGACGTGGACTTGTATCGCAAGTTCAAAGCGAAAATTTCATTGGGCGTTTTGAACAAGCTTGCCGACAAGCCCAACGGCAAGTACGTTCTCGTCACATCGATCACACCCACCTCGCTCGGCGAAGGCAAAACGACGACGACAGTCGGCTTGGGCATGGCGCTGAATCGACTCGGTCATCGCGCATCGGTTTGCTTGCGCCAGCCGTCGCTGGGACCCGTGTTCGGACTGAAAGGCGGCGCAACCGGCGGCGGACATTCGCAAGTGCTGCCGATGGAAGACATCAATCTGCATCTCACCGGCGACACACACGCGGTGACGACCGCACACAACTTGCTTGCCTCATTCATCGACAATAGCTTATTCAACGACAATCCCCTCAACATCGATCCTTATTCGATTGAATGGCCCCGCGCGGTCGATTTGAACGACCGTGCACTGCGCCAAGTCATGGTCGGCTTGGGCGGACGCGATGGTGGCATTCCGCGCGTCAGCTCATTCGAGATGGCGGTTGCCAGCGAAGTGATGGCGATCACCGCGCTCACAACCTCGCACCGTGATTTGCGCCAACGCCTGGGACGCATCGTCATTGGCTTGACACGCGACAACCGACCGGTCACCGCCGAAGATTTACAATGCGCGGGCGCGATGGCGGTCTTGCTCAAGGAAGCGATCAAGCCCAACCTGCTCCAAACGATCGAACACACCCCCGCGTTCATTCACACCGGCGCATTCGCCAACATTGGGCATGGAACCAACTCGATTCTTGCCGACGAAATCGCGCTCAAACTCAGCGACTATGTCGTGACCGAAGCTGGGTTTGGCTCCGACCTGGGCATGGAAAAATTCTTCGACATCAAGTGCCGCTATTCGGGACTCAAGCCGAATGCAGTCGTCATCGTCGCGACGGTGCGCGCGCTCAAGATGCATGGCGGCGTCGGGCGGATCGTCGCCGGCAAACCCGCGCCCGATGAACTTACGCGTGAGAATTTGGCGGCGGTCGAAAAGGGCTGCGCGAATTTGGCCAAGCATATCGAGAATGCGAAATTTTTTGGAATGCCCGTCGTCGTCGCGGTGAATCGCTACGAAAAAGATACCGACCGTGAATTCGCCATCATCGAGCGCATCACGCGCGACCTGGGAGCCGAAGGCGCGTTCATCTCCGACGTGTGGGCGCGCGGCGGCGCAGGCGCAATCTCGCTCGCCGAAGCCGTGGTCCACGCGTGCCAAGTGCCCGCGCAATTCAAGCCGCTCTATGCGACCGAGTTGCCGATCAAGGACAAGATCGAACGCATCGCCGAAAAAATTTACGGCGCAGACGGCGTCGAATACTATCCCGAAGCTGAAAAGAAAATAAAACTCTATACCGAACTCGGCTTTGGCAATCTGCCCATCTGCATGGCGAAAACGCATCTCTCGCTTTCGCATGACGAAAAGCTCAAAGGACGTCCGCGCAAATTCAAAGTGCCGATTCGCGATTTACGCCCATCCATCGGCGCGGGATTCTTGACGGCGTTGTGCGGCGATTTGCGCACGATGCCCGCCCTGCCTCGCGTTCCAGCAGGAACACGAATCGATATTGACGAGAACGGAAAGATCGTTGGGTTAGTTTGATTGGTCAACTAGTCAACTAGTCGATTCGGAACTGGTTGCCTGATTTCTAATCGACTGATTACTTTGCAGACACTTGGAGACACCTTGTTCTTCGACCTACTACACTTTGGTGACGGACCCCAAGCCATCAACTATTTCGTTTTTTGTTTTGGTGCGATTTTAGGAACGATTCAGATGGTTGCAGTGCGATATGAACGTCGCGATCTTATTTGGCTCGATGGACCCGCTGGCTCTTGGCTCAGCGCGATTCTCATTGGGGGAAGCTTTATTTGGTTTTTTGTAACCGATCAGGAAATTTTCATTCCTGGGTTGGCAGGCGGCGAACTGTTTACGATTTTCGTCTCGGCATTTATTGTCGCCATACCGATCACGCGCATTATCGCCTTCGCCATCGCACGCGTCAAAGTGATTTCGATTAGCGCAACCGCTCGCGTAGAAACCAAGCGCAAAGAGCCAATCCCATGAATCCCGATCTCTGGCTCTTTCACATGCTCAACGATTTCGTCGGCACAATTCCCGTGCTCGATTGGATCATGCGCGCGCTCGTAAACGATTACGCGATTCCTACGGCGCTGTCGCTGGCAGCCGTGTGGCTGTGGTTCGCCGGTGACTCTGAAGAGGAACGGACCCGCAATCGCCGTGCGGTGATTTTTATCGCGTTAGGCATTCTTTTTTCGCAGGCGCTCATTAAAGACATGCAACAGTACTATTTTCGTCCACGCCCTTTTGCGACGGAAACCGTCAAGCTGCTGTTTTATCGACCCTCAGTCTCATCGTTTCCCAGCATTCCTATCGCGGTGGCATTCACGTTTGCAGCGGGCGCGTGGTACGGCGATAAACGCGTCGCCAAGTTCTTGATCGTTCTTGGCGTATTGTATGCGCTGGCTCGCGTCTATGCTGGCGTGCATTATCCCAGCGATGTGATGGGCGGCGCCGTAATCGGTGCAGGCATCGTTTACATCATCGTACGTCTCCATTTTGTGTTTGAACCGTTGGCGGATTTAGCTATCCGTCTCGCTCGTCGCTTGTCTTTCGCCTGACAGGGGGGATTCAACATGGAAAGCATTCGCAAATTAACCAACGATTTAGCAAGCCCCGATCCACTGACGCGCTATCGCGCGGTCGATGCGTTGAGCGCGCGGCGCGACGAAAACTTTGAGCCGGTTGTCGAGCTGCTCGGCAACGGCGATCCGCATCAACGCGCGGGAGCGGCGGAAATTCTGGGACGCTGGCAAGCGCGGGAAGCATTCGACCAGCTCATCGCTGGCACGCGTGATCGAGATGCTTCCGTGCGCGCGCGTTGCATCGAAGCCTTGGGGCTAATCGATGCAGAGCGTGCCCTGCCCGCCTTGCTCAAAGTCTCGCGTGATTCGAATCCCGAAGTACGCGCGTGGACGGTTTCAGTTTTAGGGCGCGTCAAAAGTTTGTCCTCGCGCCAAGTTCTGCATGGCGCTTTGCGCGATGATGATCCCAGTGTACGTTGGCACGCCGCCGATGCCATTGCGCATTGCGAAGGCAAACAAGCGGCAACGCATTTGCTCCGAATGCTGCAAGACCCCGACGCCGGAATTCGCGCCCTCGTCGCCGAATTGCTGGGACACCTTCGCGTCCAGGCAGCCCAAGACCAACTGATTCATTTGCTCGAAGACCCGGATCATGAAGTCCGCTGGCGCGCCGCCGATGCCATTGTGTTGCTGGGCAGCAATCGAGCGGTGATTCATTTGCTCACTCAATTGCAACACAGCGATGCGGGCGTGCGTTGGCGCGCCGCTTACACCCTGGGTCGATTGCGGGCCAAAAAAGCGGTCAAGTACTTGACGGATGCGCTCGAAGATACGAGTGCGCATGTGCGTGCGCGCGCTGCCGAAGCGTTGGGACTAATCGGCGATCCGAATGCGCTGGAACTGCTGCATGCTCACGAAAATGATATCGCGTCGGCAGGACATCTCGGCACGGTCGGCGAAGTGGTCCGCGCAGCGATTGAGGAAATTGAACAGTCAAATAAATAGGTTCGTAGTGCGCGATTCTGCGCGCAAACTTCGCGCGGCGCCATGAATTGCGCACTACGAACCCAGGTATCAAAGGAGATGCTATGACCACACCGCGAATAATCACAACACCCCCCGGACCAAAGGCAAAAGCAATTCTCGAACGCGATGCTCGAGTTTTGTCACCCTCGTACGCGCGTGATTATGGCTTTGTAATGGAACATGGTAAAGGCGCAGAAGTTTGGGATGTGGACGGCAATCGTTACATCGATTTTTGCGCCGGCATCGCCGTCAACTCGACGGGACACAGCCATCCCGAAATCGTTAAAGCGATTCAGGAGCAAGCCGAAAAATACATTCACATTTCATCCGATTACTATCACGACGTGATGGTACGCGTCGCGGAACGCATCGACGAGATCGCGCCGATGGAAGAAGCCGTCACGGTCTTTCTCACCAACTCCGGCACAGAGTCTGTCGAAGCCGCGATCAAACTTGCGCGCTATGCGACCGGTCGCCGACAGTTCATCGGATTTCTGGGTGGCTTTCACGGACGCTCGATGGGTTCACTGTCGTTCACGGCGAGCAAAGCGCGTCAGCAAGAACGATTCTTTCCAACGATGCCCGGCGTCTGGCACGTGCCCTACCCTGATCCCTATCGACCGATTTTCCCAACGCCACCCAATGGCGATCAAGGCGATGCCGTTGTCGATTACATCGAAAACATGTTGTTCCCCGAAGCATTGCCGCCTGACGAAGTCGCCGCGATTTTGGTCGAACCGATTCAGGGCGAGGGTGGATACATCATACCGCCGCCAAACTTTTTCCCGCGCCTCCGCAAATTGTGCGATCGACAAGGAATCCTATTGATCGTCGATGAAGTGCAGGCGGGCATGGGGCGCACCGGCAAATGGTGGGCAATCCAGCATTACAACATCGAACCCGACATCGTATGCATTGCCAAAGGCGTTGCGAGCGGCGTGCCGATGGGCGCGATGGCAGCGCGCAGCTCGATTGGCGCAAAATGGAAACCGGGCGCGCACGGAAATACGTACGGTGGGAATCCACTCGCGTGCGTGTCTGCGCTCAAGACGATGGAGTTGATCGAAAATGGTATGATGCAAAATGCAGCGGAGATGGGCGCATACATGCTCGACGCTGTTTCGGAAATGCAGGCGCGGCACGCCAGCATTGGGCACGTGCGCGGCAAGGGTTTGATGATCGGCGTCGAATTGGTGCTTGATCGCGAGACCAAAGAACCAGCGCGCGAAATGCGCAACGCCGTGATGCATAGCTGTTTTGAAAATGGCTTGCTCACGCTTGGCTGCGGGCGCAGCACGATGCGCTTTATGCCGCCGTTGATGATCGGCAAGAACTTGGTCGACGAGGGATTGCAAATTTTTGAGGACGCGCTGACCCAAGCGGAGAAACGGTAAACAATGAGGATGACCGCTGACCACAGTCTTCGGTCGGCGGTTTTCTTTTGGATTGATGAAAAGTATCGATATTTTGAACGTCCGCATCGACAACGTTACTTACGACGATGCGCTAACTTACGTAGCCAATTTTCTACGCGAACCTGGCACGCACCAAATCGCAACCATCAACCCCGAATTCGTCGTGATGGCGCAGACGAACGAAAGATTCATGCGCGTGCTCAACTCGACGACGTTGAACACACCCGACGGTGTCGGCTTGATGTGGGCAGCACGCCATCTCAAAACGCCGCTCCAAATGCGCGTGACCGGACAAGAAATGGTTGATCGCATCAGCGCGCTCGCGGCGAAATGTGGTTATCCCATTTTCTTTCTCGGCGCACGCGAAGGCATTGCGGAACGAGCCGCGTCCGTGTTGCAACAAAAATATCCGCAACTCCAAATCGCCGGTTGTTATGCTGGGTCGCCAGCTCTTGAGGAAGAAAAGGAAATTATCGAACGAGTAAACAAATCCGGTGCGCGCATTCTGTTCATTGCGTACGGTCCGCCGAAGCAAGAGCTTTGGATCGCACGAAACGCTGAACGATTGCAAAACGTTTCCATCGCAATGGGAGTTGGCGGCACATTCGACACATTGGCAGGAATCGTTCCACGCGCGCCAGAGTGGATTCGCAAAGCGGGCTTTGAATGGACGTATCGTTTGATACGTGAGCCACGTCGATTCAAGCGGCAGCTGGCGATACCGTATTTTATGTGGCTGGTCATAACACAGTCTCGTAGTCGAATAGTCGAGTAGTTGAATAGTCATATAGTCAAAATGAGACCTTCGAGGTTTATTACAGTTACCCCGAAGGTCTTTTGGTTTTTGACTACTTGACTATCTGACTATTTGACTATACGACTCGCTACGAGTCTTCTTTTTCAATCTTATACCCTTCGCCTCGCAACGTGATGAGGCGCTGGGGTTTGCTAGGATTGTCTTCGACTTTTTCACGCAGCCAGCGGATATGTACGTCGAGCGTCCGCGTATCGCCCATGTATTCCGTTTCCCAGACTTGCTTCATCAACGCTTTGCGCGTGACGATTTGACCGGGGTGGTCCATGAGCGCGCGCAGCAGCACAAATTCTTTCGGCGTCAAGGGAAATGTTCTGCTGCCGCGCGTAAGCCTTTGTTTTTCGAGATCGAGCGACAACTTGCCGACACTTAATAAGCGCGGTGGACGCGAATCGATGGCGGCTTTGACGCGCGTAACGAGTTTTTTCCCGGCGACCGGTTTCGCCACGATGCCCGCCGCCACAATGGAACCATCGACTTTGGAGTTGGGCTGCGCGATCAAAATCAACGGAGCAAACGACACACTCTTGAGTTTGCGGGATAAACCTTTGCAATTCAGACGCGACGCGGTAAAATCCAACACAATCGCATCAAGATTTTGAGCGCGGGCTTGCGCAATGGCTTGGCGTCCGCTGTGCGCGACGAGAACACTATATTCTTTTTTATTGAAGAAGCTGGCATAAGAAGTCGTTAGGGCTTCATCGTTGGCAACAATCAAAACAGTCGCAGCCATGATGATTACTCCACCAAAAAGATGCCGGGGTCGCTCGTATTATACACAAAGTGTTTAGATAAGCAAGCCGCAATTTAAGGTTGGAGGATTTGCAAAAATAATTCAATCTCAAAAATTGACCTTTGAGATTGACGATGTTATAATCCGCGCGCTTATGAAAATCTTTGTAATTCTTCCAACTTATAACGAAGCGCAGAACTTGGCGCCAATGGTCCACCACCTCCTCTCGCTTCCCTTCTCCGATCTAAACATCCTCATCATCGACGACAATTCCCAGGATGGCACGGGTCAAATTGCGGATCAACTCCACACCGAATGTCCTAATCAAGTTTTCGTCATGCATCGACCTGGGAAGATGGGGTTAGGCACGGCTTACATCACCGGATTCCAATGGGCGCTCGCGCACGGCGCGGATTGCGTCATCCAAATGGATTCCGATTTTTCCCACTCACCCAGTTACTTGCCAAACTTTGTTTCGCGCATCGCACAGTACGATGTGATTGTCGGCTCGCGCTATGTGCCCGGCGGCAAACTCGATCCACGCTGGAGCGGCTGGCGCTTTTTCTTGAGCAAGTGGGCAAACAGCATTTGGGTACGCATGATTCTCGGAACCCAGGTCCGCGATGCGACGGCTGGGTTCAAGTGCTGGAGTCGCCGCGCTCTCGAACGGATTCAACTCGATACGGTCCGCTCGAACGGCTATATCTTCCAAGTCGAGATGGCATACCTTTGTGAAAAGCTGGGGCTGGCCGTTCTCGAATATCCGATTTATTTCGAAGACCGCCGCATCGGCAAATCTAAAATGACGGTGCCGGTCAAGCTCGAAGCTGCCTGGCGCGTGTTTCAAATTCGAATGCGATACGGCGCGTTAAAGAAAATCTCACGGGTCGAGTACGAGCGTGTCTCGGCGTGATCTTCTAGTCGTTTTACTATTTCTCGCGCTTGCCGCGTTTTTTTTTGCACCGGTTGTTTTGGGCAGCGCTTCGCTCGTCCCCTTCGACAACCTCTATCGTTTTCCACCCTGGGATTCGTTCGCCACCCAGTTCGGCATCACGACGCCGCACAATGAACTCGTCAGCGATCTTGTGCTAGAGAATTATGCGTGGAAGCAATTCATCGTCGAATCGCTCCGCGCAAAAGAATTGCCGCTGTGGAACCCGTACCTCTTTGGGGGCGTGCCCTTCCTCGCCGCGGGACAAAGCTCCGCGCTGTATCCCTTTAGCGTTTTATTCTACCTTCTGCCGATTGATCGCGCGTTCGGCTATTTCGTCGCGCTCCAACTTGCGCTTGCTGCCATCACAATGTTCATCTTTATGCGCGTGTGGGGACTTTCGCGATTTGCCTCCATCATCAGCGCGATCACATTCGCGTTCAGCGGGTTCTTCGTCGTCAGTACCGCATTCCCGATGGTCATTAGCGCCGCCGCATGGCTTCCCGCAATCCTCGCCTGCGTCGAGTTGATTCTGCGCGCCAAGAATACTTCGCGGCAACTCGTATTCGCCTTTATCGGCGCGATTCTGATCGGTATTCAATTCCTCGCCGGTCACGTCGAGATTTCGATGTATATCTTGATCGTGACGGCGTTCTATTCATTTTGGCGTACGCTCCAAACCTTCCAGGTCTTTGAGACCTGGAAGGTTTGGAGCGTCATCGCCGCCATGACCGCCATTGGTATCACGTTGGGCGCGGTGCAAATCATCCCGCTGTTCGAACTCGTGCAAAACAATTTTCGCAGCGGTTCAGCGTCATTTCAGCAAGTCGTCGAATGGGCATACAAGCCCAAACAAATCATCACATTTTTTATTCCCGATTTTTTTGGCAATCCCACCAGCCATTCGTATTTCGACGTTTTCGATTTCACCATGCACGCCGCGCCATTTGAAACGATTTTCTGGGGCATCAAGAACTATGTCGAAGCAGGGTCGTACGTTGGGATATTGCCGATAATTCTCGCAGTTATCGCAGTTCTGGCTTGGTGTACTTTGCAAGTCACAAGACTCAAGTCGCAAGCTGCAGGCAACAACCCACAGGTCACAAAACCAACGACGAACAATCTGCAACCTACAACCTGCAACTTGCAACCTGTCGCGCTCTTTGCGATACTAGCGATAGTTTCGCTCCTCTTTGCCTTCGGCACACCACTCTATTCGATTCTATTTTTCGGCGTTCCTGGCTTTAATCAACTGCACTCGCCATTTCGCTGGGTGTTTCCGTATACGTTGAGTATGGCAATCTTGGCAGGTATCGGCGCACAAGTTATCAGTGAACAGTGGGCAGTAAACAGTCAACAGTCAACAGTTAACAGTAAACAGTTGCGTTTTACTCCTTCGACTTCGCTCAGGACATGGTTTTACGTTTTACCCTTGGTCGCTGGCATTCTTGTTTTAGTCACTCTTGCTGTCTCGTGGCTTTTCCGCGACCAAACCATCGCGTTCGCAAGCCGGATCTTGAGCTCATCCGAACTCGCACAAAGAGCATTCGACAGCGGGCGCATGTTTTACTCGTACGAGTTTCGCAACGTCGCGCTCTTTGCGCTCTTTCTCATCGGCGCAGGCATCGCGCTTTACGCATCACGTTTCACGCATCACATTTCCACTCGATTTGGCAAGATTCCCGTTTGGCAACTCCTCGCCGTGATGGTCATAACCGCCGACCTCTTCCTCATCAGTTTCGATTTTTATCCGCGCGCGGAACCGCAACTCGCAACATTCACTCCACCTGCCGTCAAATTTCTGCAAGACGACCCATCGTTCTATCGCATCACCAGCTACGATGAGCTGAATCAAAAAATGTTCAATCCGAATGTCGGAATGTTCTATCACCTCTCCGACATTCGCGGCTACGATTCGATCATTCCCAAACAATACGCCGATTTGATGGGTTTGCTCGCGCCACAAGGTGAATTGCTCTACAACCGCATCGCGCCGTTCTACACGCCCGACGCATTCGACTCGCCGATCATCAACTTGCTCAACGTCAAGTACGTTCTGACGACGCGTCCCTTGCCCAACGCTGGTTATTCACTTGTTTACGACAACGAGATCAAGATTTATCGCAACGACCGCGTGCTGCCACGCGCGTTCATGGTTCCGCAAGCACGCGTGATTTCCGATCGAGCTTCGCTTCTGGCGCAAATGAAAGTATTCGATCCGACGAAACAAGTGTTGCTTGAGCAAACGCCCCAAAGCGTCGATTCACCAACGTGTGCGTACACTCCCGTTTCGATTGTGGAATATTCCGGCAGCCAAGTTAAAATTCAAAGCAAGCAAGATTGCGCGGGCTGGCTCGTCCTCACCGATTCATATTTCCCTGGCTGGCTTGCATACATCGACGAGCAAGACACAACGCTCTACAAAGCCGATTACAATTTTCGCGCGGTCTATGTTCCCGCAGGCGAACACATCATTCGCTTCAAATATAGCCCGATTTCGCTGCGCGTTGGTATCATCACATCGTTTCTTGGCGCGATGGTGCTATTGCTCGGCTTTGCGTATCTTGCGTGGCGACGCTTTTATCGCGGCGACGAGTCATCAGAAGTGCATGTCGTCGCCAAGAATTCGATTCTGCCGATGGCGACATCATTGTTGCTCAAAGTATTTCCTTTTGCGCTGGCATTGTTGTCGCTCCGCATTTTGGGTCCGACAGGCACAGGACGTTACGCTTGGGCAGCTACTGTTTTCTTTTTCGCCAACACCATCACCGATTTTGGTCTGGGCATTTTGGTCACACGCGAAATCTCACGCGACCGCTCGCAAGCGAATCGATATTTGACTAACACGATCATTCTGCGCGTAATTCTGTGGGCAATCACGCTCGTTCCATTCATGCTCGTCCCGATGATTTACGGCGTGGCGACAGATGCTGCTACCGCGTTCGCGTTGTTGATGATTGGTCTTTTGCCCAGCAGTCTTGCCGCGTCGTTTGCATTTCTCTTCAACGCCTACGAACGCTTTGAGTATCGCGTCGCCGTAGATTTTACGACGCAACTACTTTCGTTCGCGCTTCAAGTGATTGCACTGCTCCTGGGTTATGGCATCGTCGGTCTCGCCACTGCATCGATCATCACCAATCTATTTACGTTGATTGCATTCGTTTATCTCGTGCGCAGGTCATTGTTTATTCCACATGTTCAAGTGGATCGCACGTTGATTCGCTGGATGTTTTTCGAATCGTACCCGCTGATGCTGAACAATTTGCTTTCCAGTCTTTTTTTCCGCATCGACATTTTGATTCTTCAACCGCTCAAGGGCGACGCCATCGTTGGATATTACAAGACCGCATACAGCTTCATCGATAATTTGAATTTCATTCCGTCGAATTTCACTCTGGCGATCTTCCCTGCCCTGACGCGTTACGCAGTCTCCGCGAAAGAAGCGATGCTGCGGGCGTACATCATGTCGCTTAAAATCCTATTGTGGATTGCATTGCCAATCACCGTTGGCACCATCTTTATTGCTCCCGAACTCATCACGTTCTTTGGTGGCGATGCGTATTTGCCCCATTCGGCCATCGCATTGCGATATTTGATCTGGTTTCTGCCCTTCAGTTTTATCAACAGCGTTACACACTATGTTTTAATTGCGCTCGGTCAGCAACGATTCTTGACGAAAGCATTTGTCATCGGCGTGGTATTCAACGTTTCGGCAAACCTCGTCGCGATTCCAGAGCTAGGTTACGTCGGCGCAGCGCTCGTCACCGTTTTTTCGGAAATGGTCTTGCTGATTCCGTTCTATTACAGTGTGCGAAAAAATCTCGCGTCGGTCCCGTTCTGGTCAATTGCATGGCGACCGGTCGTCGCATCAGGCATCATGGGATTGGCATTGTGGTGGATGTTGGCACAATTCGGCTTACTGATCGCTGTGCCATCGGCGGGAATTTTGTACGTTGCAGTGCTTATCGCCTTGGGGGTGCTGGGCGAAGACGAACGCGCACTCTTGCGTCGCTTTGTGCCGCAGCGATTGCATCAAGTCGCGAGAATTGCGGAATAAAAATCGTCGGGACTTTCCAGGAAAAACGGTGCGACGCACCTTGAAGGTGCGTCGCACCGTTTTTCATCGACAGGCTTTATGAAATCGTTCGATTTCTTCTTCGATCTTGAGGCGCGGCACTTGAAGCATCATATCGGGCACTTGCAGATTGAACGTGTCAATCGTTTTATTGAGTGCAGTCGCGCGCTGACGATAAATGCCAGAAGTCTTTTCAATCGATGCTTCAAGATGTTCGTGTTCGGCGATCATCTTGTCGGGCGTAAGTATTTTGAGTTTGCCGCGTCGTTCGCGCTGCCAACGACTTTGAGAATCGAGTAGGGTTGCGAGCGCACGCAACTCATTCCGAATCTCTTTGCCTTGCTCGATCCACTCCGGTGCAAAGCCCGCATCCTTGAGCACCTTGAACGCGAGTCGCCAATCCTCCGGCGCATACGGATTTTCGCCCAAATCGAGCGGCTTGCCCGCTCCGCGCAAGTTATCAAACTCGCCGTGCTCCATCGCCTCGCGAATTTGTTTCTCAATTGAGCTTTCCCAGTTTTTGCGCGGCTTGGTTTCTTCGCTCATCGTTCCCCTAAAATACAATACATCCCAAAACTATATTCGCAACAAAGTTTCGGGATGTATTCGATTAGTGTAGCCACATGATAATGGTACGGGGCATCTCTGATAAAATCTGCAATGATAACTCAGCAAGATCATGTGGATGCACAATTAACCTTCGTCTTGCTCGCGGCGCAGTCTCTGCAAGCGCGCGCGGCGGCGCCCCTTGCGTTCGTCCATTCGACGCTGTTCGCCTTTTGGAATGAACCAACGGCGGCGGCGCAGGTCTTTCATCACACCGCCTTCCATGACCTCTTTGTTAAAGCGGCGCAAGAGACTGTCGAAGGATTCTCCATCGCGCAGTCGTACCGACACGGTAATCACCCTCTCTATTTATGATTTAGATCTCACAAGATGACAACAAATGCCAAGCTTCGCCGCTTGGCAACAATTCAGACGAGCCGCATATTACCACCCGATGGGTGAATTGTCAAACGCGCCAGGCGTTTAGCGCCCAAAGTCTCGGAACGCCACGAATAGCTTCTCGGCGGGCGAACGCCAATCGTAGCCTTGCAAATTGTTCCCATCGCTATTGCCCTGCACGAGAAAAGTCCGCGCATTGCCGACATAGGTGTTGTTCGTCACCTGATTTCGCGTTGAATCCTGCAAATGCACCGCAATGGCATTCGATTGAAGCGTATTTCCGCACAAGCAATTGTCGTGCGATTTGTAATCGCCGGGCGGCAGCCAACTGAATGCCGATCGATCATATTCTTCGCCAAAGAAATACAGACCTTCGTTACTGCTGATGATCTGGTTGCCGGTCACAGTGTTGCCGTAGCTGTTACCCGAAATAATGCCGTGATTGCGCATTCCCGAAATCGTATTGCCGCGGATTTCTGTATCGTGGGCATAACCCAACCAAATGCCATCCAACCCATCGCGAATCTGATTATCATTGATGCGATTGCCGGTGCAAAATCCCAACTCGACGGCGTTGTAATAGACGCCCGTAATCGTGTTACCGAGAATCGCGTTATTACTGCCGCATGGCAGCGCGTGCGCCTTGATAAACACGCCGTTGCCGTTTCGTCCGATCACTTGATTGCGGGCAACCGTGATTCCGTTCGAGCCGTCTTGGATGACGATGCCGCCTGCATCGCAACCCCATCCAATCGTGCCAGCGCCCCATGTACATTTGCGAACATTGTCGGCCGTGGTATTGCCCACCGCTTCGCTATTCTGAGTTCGCAAAAAGTTTATACCCCAAGCGGAATTCTGCGACGCCGTGTTGCTGCGCACAGAAATTCCATTCGAATAGCGAATGTCGATTCCGATGGCTTGATTGGTCGTCGTATTGTTCAGCACTTGGGAGCTGGTCACATTATTGAGACGGATACCGCTGCCATCCGTCATCCCTAAGAATTTGCCAAATTTTGTGGCGGGATCGACATCGTCATAGTTGTGACTTGTTTCATTGTCTCGAATCACCAAATGATCGCCGGCTTCGGCGTAAATACCGTCACGGAAACCGGAGACGCGACAATTGCGGACTTCGACATAGCCCGGCGTTTGCGAATTGAACAGACCGAACTTGCGAATGGCGATCCCATGTCCGGCGAAATTCGTTCCGCGGACCGCATTCCTAAAACAATCTAGAATCACATAACTTGCCTTGATCGAAATACATTCGCCGTTTGCGCTCACATCGTTCAGCAATCGATAACTGCCGGACGAGTCTATAGTTCCGCAACTTGTGATATTTTTCCATGCGACCGAAGGAGAATCGGTTGGGCGTGGTGTGGGTGGAAGAGCAGTATCCACCGGCGCAGTCGTATTGCGCGGCGTGCTAGTATCGCGCGGTGTAGCGGTGTTACGTGGCGTTGCTGTGTCACGTGGAAGAGTGGGCGCTGAGGTTAGGGTTGGCGTAGTAGACGGTTTCGGCGTAAAAGTAGTTGTTGGGGTTGACGTTTTCGTGGGGGTAGATGTCCGTGTTGCGGTAGAAGTGTTGGTCGCGGTTGCCGTGGGCGGCGTCGCGCTCAAAATGGCGATGTAGACTTCGCTCGCGCGGGCGATAACGGTGCGTTCGGCGATCGTATCGCGCGCCGTTTCATATCGCTCTATCAGCATTCCGAACAAGCCAAGCGCGATAAAGCCAATGACTGCGGTTTCGATTACAACGAGAACTTTGAAGCTGGTGCGCTTCATCAGAGGGGCACTGGTTCGTTGTGACATTTCATTCGATTCTAACATAGCGAGCGCGCAGTGTCAAAACGAATAAGGAGCCGCAGCCGTAAAAAATTTTGACCGACCGAAAAAGGATGGTATACTCACCCCATTGCAAAATCCACGTCTGAGAGCCACCGAATGAAGACCCGCATTTCGACGAGTGTGTTGTTATTTCTCTTTTTTTTCTTTGTGTATGCAACTACGATGACCGGACAGATTAGCTTTGGCGATGAAGCCGAGCGATTCTTGACCGCGCAGAGTCTAGTCGAGCGTCATGATTTGGCAATTCAATTCGACCAAACCTTGCATCAGCACATTGGACTCGACGGACGGAATTATAGCTTCTACGAATTGGGCAGTACGTTGCCACTAGCTCCTTTTTATGCAGTGGGCGCAACCATCGCCAATTTTTTTCCATTCGAAGATCCGCTCTGGGTTCCCTTGCTCTTTACCGGCTTGTTTAATCCAATCGTCACCGCACTGACGGGCGCGATGCTCTACCCACTTGCGCTTGCGCTTGGGAATACGCGCCGTGCCGCTGTTGTTACTGCGCTCCTCTTCGGGCTAAGCACAATTGCTTTACCCTATTCGAGAGCTTTGGAACGTGAGCCAATTCTGGCATTATTCCTGGTTCTATCGATTTACACATCGATTCGATTTCGACAGACACATGAAACGAAATGGTTATGGCTGGCGGGCACAACGCTTGGATATCTGTTTTTTGCCAAGATCGCTAATGTCATCGTATTCCCATTATTCGCGTTTTATATCATGGCAGATTTTATTCCAGTAAATAAAACACCGATCGTCAAATCGCTTTTCCGTTTAGCAGCTTGGGCAATTCCAATTGGCGTGCTGGTTGGCACACAAGCTTGGTATAACTATATTCGCTACGGCAATTTTGCAGACATTGGATTGATTGGAGAAACATGGGGAAACCCTGTTAACTTTTTCAATCTATCCAACTTGCCAACTGTATTGTCTAGTGTCTTGTTTTCCCCCGTCAAGAGCATTTTCATCTATTCACCCCCCTTACTTTTATTTATTCCGGGAATCTTTACCCTTGCCAAAACGCATCGGAGTGCGGCATGGTTGATCGCCTCTGTCGCAGGGACAATTTTCCTCTTTTATTCGCTCTATAGCGATGGGGGTGGCTGGTGGGGTCCAAAATATCTCGTGGCGATTACGCCTTTGGCTGTATTGCCGCTTGGCTCCTTGCTGACCAGATTCGTAGGTTTGGAAAAGCGCTTTTGGTATTCATTAGCATTCGCAACCGGACTCGGCGGATTTTTCGTCCAGATCATCGCCGTCCTGATTGGGAATCGAGAATACGCAGACATTGAAGCAAAAGCTATTGACTTGGCTGGCGCATTTGATTTTTTCCGACATGGCGCGATAAATTCACTCGTGTTCTATTTGTCTCCAACCAGCCAACTTGTGCAAGTCAACACCTATGCAATTGTTACAACCATCTCTGCCGTTATCCTTTTCGCATGGATCATTTCCCAAATTCGTCACAATGAAAACGCCGCTCGCGCTTCGATCCAAGGGGGATTGGTTGTCCTTGCGCTTGGATTTTTGGTTCAAGCCACAGCCTTAGTCATTTGGGTCATCGCACCGTATCCTCAAGTGCTCACAGCCAAAGTGACCACTAACTTTGTTTCAGGCAATCTCTTCAGGGCGGATCAGCGTTATTGCGAGGCGACTTTGATGTATATAGCAGCGCTGAATCGCGATATGCCGTACGCCGATCAAGCCGTTGCGCAAATCGATCAATTATTGCCGCGCACGCACGGCCGTTCAATTACGCTGGACAACCTGACCCAATTAGAAACAACCGGCGACGTCGCCGTAAGCATCGATAGTGAAAACACCTTGTCGAAAGAAGGCGCACTCAAACTCAATGTGCGTGACAAAAATAATTCAGCCGCAACCGCCGTGTCCGATTTTATGCGAGTCCAGGGAAATTCGACTTACGAATTGTCCGGGTGGATCAAGTCCACCGCAATTTCTAAAGATGGAAGTGCATTTGTGAATGTTTATGAGGATGATGGTAAGTGGGGGAACAGACGTAGCGGCGATATACTGACGACGAACGGCTCTTCGAGTTGGAGACCTTTCTGGAGCAAAATCAAAACGCTATCATCCGCGCGACGTATCGTGATCAAAGTCGGTTTAGGTACGCAAGGGACCGTTTCGATTGATCGTCTTCAACTTGCAGAAATTACAACTGATAATCCTGAATCGAAAACCCCGCAGCCCTGTCAGACGCGCCTTTATTAAAACGTCCGTACGTGCTTGGAATCGAGCGAGTGGCCAATCATTATCCACTCGCTTTTATTTTTGCCAACTGCACTTTTATCTAGAACTAACATATACCCCGTCTTTGTATCTAGACATATGGACGAGTTCCCCCTAAATCGATAAAGTACTGGTAGGCTTGACATTATAGACACCAAGTGGAATCAGAAAAATCCTGTTTGGTAGTATAGCGCCTCGCCCGCAAGGGGGCGTTGCTCTGCGCGTTTTGACGCCCACAAGGGGTTAGGCTACTCCACACGATTTTTGTGATTGCACTTGAGGCAGCCACAAAGTAATGCTGCCTAGTCCACACTCCGCATGAAATATATTTGGCTATGCAAGACTTTGTGGATGCACGACTAGCAATTGATGAAAGGAGATAAGGATGGATAATACGACATTGGTAGCAATAGCGGTGGCGGCAATTGCTGCGATCTTAATCTTGGCAACTATCATTAGCCGAGCCACGGTAAGAAAACAAACAACGGCAAAACTACAAGAGCGTTTTGGACCTGAGTACGATCGCACGGTTGAGCAATACGGCGATCAACGCGAAGCCGAAAAAGAATTAAGAGCACGCGAAAAGCGTGTCGCTAATTTTCAAATTCGAACATTAACGCGCGAAGAGCATGACCGCTTTGCGCAAGCATGGCGTAACGCGCAAGCGCGCTTTGTCGATGAGCCGTCGGAAGCCGTTGCCGACGCCGACCGCTTGGTCGAAGAAGTGATGCGCGCGCGCGGTTATCCGACCGGCGACTTTGAGCAACGGGTGGCGGATATTTCCGTCGATCATGCCGGTGTCATCACCAACTATCGGTTGGCACGCGATATAGCCCTCGCCAATCGCAAAGGCAAAGCCAGCACCGAAGACCTTCGGCAAGCAATGGTTCGTTATCGTTCCCTGTTTGATGAATTGCTCCAAACGGAGGGACAACCCAAAGAAAGAGTAAAGGAGATGGTACGGTGAACGTTCGAACAAAAGATAAAGAATTAACTACAGCCGATTTGGTTGCTTCAGGCGAGAAACCAACAGAAACGACGCAAGAAATGAACATGCCCCATGCAACACCATCGAACACTGACGATGCCGAGCTGCTGATGCACGATGACGCGGAAAAATTTCGAACGCGTTGGACTATGATTCAAGCAAACTTTGTGGACGAGCCACGGCGCGCCGTCGAAGAAGCCGATACGCTGGTTGCCGAGTTGATGAAACGATTGGCAGAGGTATTTGCCGATGAACGTTCCAAACTCGAAGGCCAATGGGGACGCGGCGATAATGTATCGACCGAGGATTTGCGCATTACCCTCCAGCGTTATCGCTCATTCTTCAATCGCTTGCTGTCGCTGTAACAACATTGAAAAAGTGAACCGTGATAAACAAGAATGCGCCCGACTTTTCCCGGGCGCATTTGTGATTGCATTTGACGTCAAACCCACTACGAAATAAACAGCGCTGCCAACACCAACGTAATCGTCGATAGCAATTTGATCAACACATGGAGCGATGGACCTGCGGTATCCTTGAACGGATCGCCGACGGTATCACCCACGACAGCGGCTTTGTGCGCATCGCTGCCTTTTTTGTGAACCTTGCCTTGTTCGTCGCGGAACTCGCCGGACTCGATGTACTTTTTCGCATTATCCCAAGCGCCACCGCCATTGTTCATTACGGTCGCGAGCAAGATACCGGCAATCGTCCCCACCATCAGCAATGCCGCTTCGGCTTCCGATTTCAAGATGATGCCGACGATAATCGGCACGCCGACGGCGAGCAAACCTGGCAAGACCATCGCTTGCTGAGCGCCACGGGCAGTGATGTCAACCGCGCGTGCGTAATCCGGCTTGTTTTTCCTTTCCATGATGCCTGGGATTTCGCGGAACTGGCGACGGACTTCGTCGACGATTTTCTCTGCGACTTCGCTTACGGCGCGCATCGCCAGCGACGAGAAGAGGAAGATCAACGATGCGCCGAGCAATGCGCCGACAAACACTTCGACCTTGCCGAGATTGACGGTGTGGGCCGCATCCCAAATCGCTTTAGCTTGCGGCGAACCTTCGGCGACGCCGGCAATCGCCATTTTCACTTGGGCCACTTTGTCGAGATATGCGCTAAACAACAAGAACGCTGCGAGCGCAGCCGAACCAATCGCATAACCTTTTGTCAACGCCTTGGTCGTGTTTCCGGCGGCATCAAGGGCATCTGTGCCCTTGCGAATTTCTTCCGGCGCACCCGACATTTCGACAATACCCCCGGCATTATCGACGATTGGACCGAACGTATCCATCGCAAGGATGAACGCGGCAGGCATCAACATACCCATTGTGGCTACTGCCGTACCAAACACGCCCGCGACATATGCATCCACATGGAGTGCAGCAGCGGCTTGCGTGCCCAGATAGTACGACGCGATCAATGCGATACCTACCACAATCGCGGGAGCCGCTGTATTTTCGAGACCGACCGCGAGACCCGTAATGATATTGGGACCACTACCCCGCAGAGACGATTTGGCGATGCTCTGCACTGGACGCCAGCGCGATTCGGTGTAATACATCGTGATGAGGAAGAACGCGACACTGGTCAACAAACCGACCACGCCCGTATAAAAGAACATGATGTTGCCAAGCAATTGCATGACGACAAAATACATCGCTGCGGCTGCAAGGACAACGGTGAGTGCGAATCCGCGAAACATCGGATTCATTGGCTCTTCGCCGGAGTTTAATTTGAAGAATGGCATGGAGGTGGTCGCCCACACACCCACAATCGAGGCAATCAAACCAAAGGCACGCACCACGAGCGGGAAGAAAATCCAATCGACATTTTTCGTCACGGCGAAAATCGCCACGCCGAGAATCATCGCGCCAATGTTTTCGGCGACCGTCGATTCAAACAAATCGGCACCACGACCAGCACAGTCGCCCACGTTATCGCCGACCAGATCCGCGATGACGCCCGCATTGCGCGGATCGTCTTCGGGAATACCGGCTTCAACTTTCCCTACGAGGTCGGAACCAACGTCAGCAGCTTTGGTGTAGATACCGCCGCCCAGTTGTGCGAACAAGGCGACAAAGCTCGCGCCGAAACCCATGCCGACAATGAGGAAGGGCGCGCTGCGCGTCGCTTCGGCACCGGAGAAACCACCGTACAAGCTGAACATCAGATAAACGCCAATGAGCGAGAGACCGACCACGAGGAAACCGCTCACCGCACCGCCGCGCAATGCCACTGCAAGGGCTGGCTCAACGCCTTTGCGCGCCGCGCCCGCCACGCGCACGTTCGATTGAACGGCAACATACATGCCGATAATACCACTAAGCGCGCTTGCAGCTGCGCCAACAAGAAACGCAACACCGGTCATGATACCGAGTTGCGATCCTCTGATTGCCGTGTCGGTGATTTGTTCAAGTGAAACCAAAACACCAATGATGACAGCGGCGACAAGTGCAAGAATTGCAATCGTCATGTATTGTCGCTTGATGAATGCCACCGCGCCTTCATAAATCGTCGCGGCAACCTCTTGCATCTCTTTCGTGCCTTTGTCGCGTTTGAGTACATCCCACGCCAAATAGACAACGAACAGGAGCGCCAGCACGCCTGAAACTGGAACGATCCAAACAAGACTCATACTACTTCCCCTCCTCAAAGAATTCTGTGAATTAAAAAGGAAATGCGGTCGAACACCGTTGTCCGGCCGGTCAGGATCGCAACATCGCTAATGGGGCTATAGTGACCTTGAAAGGTTCCACTCTATTGTAAGTTCATTCTATCATATGTTGCGGCAGAATGCAAAAGCGATTTGGAACTCTAGTCAATTTGGCTCATATTTCCGCAAACGTTTGCATCGTTTTCATCAATTTAAATTTTTCATACCGATCAACGGTCCGTCGCTTTTAGAATCACTCGATGGGCTGGGTTGTTCAAAAAAATCTCGCGCAGCGTCGGTTCTGTAATTTGCGCCGCTTGGGTTTCCAAAATTCTTTGCGTTTTCAGCAACAGTTCATCTGCCCTTGCATCTCCACATGCGCGAAGGACTTGATAAAGCTGCCAGCACATGCGAAACCAAGCGAGTTGGTTCGATGGCGTAACTTGCCGCAGACGTTCTAGCACTCCTTCGACCTGCTGGCGCGCCAGTTCCAAATCGCCGCATTGCCAGACGAGATACACTTGTTCGACGGCGAGTTCACATTCAAGTACCGGATCATCCACTTGACGTGCGCACGCATTGGCTTTACGGCATACTTCTAAAGCCACTTGGAATTGGTCTTGCGCCGACAGCGCCTGACTCAGAATCAAGCCTGCCAGCGCCTGTTCGGGTAGCGCCTGGCTTTTTTCGGCGGATGCGAGGGCTTGTTGGGCAACACGCGCAGCCGATTCCCACGTACCACGTTCAAATTGGGCGTTGCTCATGCAGATCAATGCGGACAATTCACCCCACCGCAAGTTCAACTCGGTCGCCAAGGCAAATGTCTTGTTCGCCAACTGCTCGCCGCGCCCTACATCTCCAATGTCCAACCACAGCACACCCAAATTCCCCAACGCGAGACAATAGCTACTACGGTCGCCAACTTCCTGGCACAACGCTAACACGCGTTCTTGCAAGTCTAGGGCAGCCTGATAGCGCGCTTGCCCGGCATAAAGAGCAACCAAATTTCCGGCTGTTGCTGCCTCGCCCCATGGATCGCCCATCGATTGGCGGATTTCCAAAGCACGCGCCAAAAGAACTCCAGCGCGGTCCTGTTTACTTGACATGAGCAAGTAGTATCCCAGGTCGGACAAGGCGCGTCCTTCCAGTCGGCGATTCCCAATTTGCCGGCTCAAGTCCAGCGCATTCTCGGCAACTTGAATGGTCGCCGAAGCGTTGCCTTGCATCCGATAAACCAATGCGCGCGCCAGTAATGCCTTTGCCACAATATCATGACGCAGCGCTTTTTCCGCTAATCTTTGGGCGCGTTCCAGACATTCCGGTGCCAAAGCATAATCGCCTCTGCGCACTAAAACGAGTCCGTTCGTATATTCAATTCTGGCTTGCAAAACCGCATCGCCGAGCGCCTGGTTGAGAACTCTTGCTTGCGCGACGGCGTGCGCTGCTCGATCAAATTGCGCAACCCGAACGTAAAAGTACGCACATTCGACATACAACGCACCGCGCCAAGCTGCATCCTGAACGTGAGATAGTGCCGCCGCAAAGATATCCAACGCAGGCTGAAGCAATCCGCTGTAATCATAAAACTCACCCAGTGCGCCAACTGCGCGCCTACCCAGTTCGAGTAACTGATGCGCCACGGCGTACTGCCACGCCGCGCGAATGTTCTCCAAATCGATGCGGAATTGTTC
The DNA here is from genome assembly GCA_016215025.1 of Chloroflexota bacterium. GTDB lineage: Bacteria > Chloroflexota > Anaerolineae > UBA4142 > UBA4142 > JACRMI01. The sequence goes on along the minus strand of JACRMI010000097.1, from coordinate 4,309 downwards.
CAACACACCCCGCGCGTGATAGTCGTTCAACTCCGCCGCATGTTCAACGACCCATTCCAAATAGTAGCGGCAGTGCCGTTCCGCGAGTTCATCTTTATCCTTTGCCTGATCCGCAATAAATTGTGCGACGAGCGGATGGATGGAATAGCGTCCATTCGATGTACGCCGCACGAGCGATTTATCAACCAGGTATATCAAATCACGCATCGTCGACGGCACGATTAGCTGCGCCGCATGGCGCGTGAACCCTCCGCGAAAAATGTACAATTGCGCGAACATCACGCGCTCAAAGTGGTCTAGCTGTCGCCAGCTTTGTTCGATCACCACCCGCACACTTGCATGACGTGGAACGGCATCCGACGATGTGTTGGCGAGAAAATCAAGATCACGTTCAATTTCTTGGGCAATCGCTTCAAACGATAACGCCCTCGCACTCGCCCCCCGCTAACTCAAGTGCCAGCGGCATTCCTTCGGTCAAGCGACAAATCTTCGCGACGGCGTGACGTTCTGTTTCACTCAGCGCGTTCACATCCGTCCTGCCCACGCGCTGCGCGGTAGCGAGAACCAGTTGTCCTGCGTCGGATGTGTCTAGTCGTGTTTCATCACGCGGCAAATCCAACCCGCCGATCTCAAGCACCCACTCACCCTCGACGTTGAGTCGCTCGCGCGACGTAATCAAGATCAGAATATGTGGCGTCGCGCGCAACAGCTTGGCAACAAATATCCTTGCGTCTCGAATCTGTTCCAGATTATCCAGCACGACAAGCCATGTGTGTGTCTGGGCGCGAAAAAAATCCAGGACTTGATTTTCGCCACCCGTCACTTGCATCTGTGCTGCATTCGCCAGCGCATCCGGTAATTCCTCCGTCTGGGTCAACGCTTCGCACGCGACAAAACAAACATCCGCCCGAGTGCGCTCTCCATGTTGCGTCGCATAGTGCACAGCAAGACGTGTCTTACCGATTCCCCCTGGTCCCACTAGCGTCAACAAGCGGCATTCGGGTTGGTCAAAACGCTCAGCCATCGTCTGCAATTCATTGGCGCGCCCGACAAAGGGAGTCAGCGCGGCGGGTAAATTCAATAGACGTTGAGTGTGCGCGTGACTATGTTTGATTTGGGTATACAAAGCATTCGTTTCCGCGGATGGCTCGACGCCGAAGGCTTCTGCCAGAGTGCGCCGCAACGTTTCGTACTGTTCGAGCGCCGCGCTAATTCGACCTTCGCTTGAAAATGCTTGCATCAGCGCACGATGCGCCGCTTCGTGCCACGGCTCCAATTCGAGTAGACGTTGCGCAAAGTGCATTGTGTCGCTGCGTCCTGCTTCGCCGCGTTGCTGATAAAAACGCATCAAGCGGTTTAGTGCATTGAGCGCGGCATGATGGTATCGCTCCCGCGTCAAGAGCAACCATTCCTCAAATATCGGACTGTCATTCACAAAAAACTGGGGGAGTAAATCACCGCAATAGATCGCGACAGCATGGCTCAGCTCCGTCATGCACGGCTCGCATGTTTGAATATTGGTGTGCGCGTGTGTCGCGGTGGCTTGCAGGCGCGCGGAGAAATCGATCACGTCTATGCGGACGTGCGCGGCCACGTTGAATTGAATCTCGTGGCGCGTAATCGACACGTACGGCGGATGTGCGTTTCGATTATGGAGCGTGCGTTGAAGATTGTTGAGCGCCTGACGCAGACTGCCGCGCGCTATCGTGTCAGGTGGTTCCGACCACAACAGCGCGGCAAGTTCGTCGCGAGTGTGGGGTTTATCAGCTTCAAGGGCGAGGAAGGACAAGAGAGCGCGGGTCTTGATGGAATCGAATCCGGACACGGATTCGCCATCGCGCTTGACTTGGAAACCGCCGAACAATGAGATTTCAAGATGTGCCATGGGAGTCAACAATGTCGAGCGATCTGAATGATGTCCCAGTATACCAAGACAGGCGCATGATGGCAATTCAGAGGCGAGCCAGAAATAGTTCTTGACGAACTCTTGACGATGATTTGGTATGGTCACGGCATTCGTAACCATGCCGAGAAAAACAAGAAACGGAATGCAGGTGGTCGAGACGAATTACTTTGCTTATCTTGTGCGAATTTGGGGAACGACCGATGAGAATGGAAAAAACGTATGGCGTGCCTCGGTCGAACGTCCGGATGACAATATGTGGCGTGGCTTTAGCGATCTCGAATCCTTGTTTTCTTTTCTGCAAGTGCAATGCGAAAGCATGATCTTAATCGACAAACGCGCGTGCTTGCCACCGACTTGCGGTACTAATGCGGGTCAAGCCAATTCAACCAAAAACGAATAAAAGTGCTGTATGGAATAATTTTAAAGGAGTTGAAAATGTCTATTCGAAAACTGGGGTTTCCTTTGAACAATGATAGCGCGAGCGTCCAACGCCTGTCCCGACGGATGTTACGCGCGGTGGCGCTGTTCATCCTTTTCGTTTTGCTCATCCTCCGTGCGCCTACTGCGCGCGCCGATACTGCGACCACAACAATTGGCGTGGGGTCAACTCCCTACGCCGTGGCGGTCAACTCCGTGACGAACAAAATCTACGTTGCGAACATTCTCAGTGCCAACGTAACGGTGATTGACGGCGCGACCAACGCGACCCAGACCGTCAGCGTGGGGACGATTCCTCGCGCTGTAGCGGTCAACCCCGTCACGAACAAAATCTATGTCGCCAACTCGAGCAGCGCCAACGTGACGGTGATTGACGGCGCGACAAATGCGACCAGCACCGTGAGCGCGGGGGCGAGTTCTTGGGGAGTGGCGGTCAACCCTGTTACGAACAAAATCTTCATCACGAACTATGGCAGTGCTAACGTGACCGTGATAGACGAGCAACGGACCCAGGCGATTCCCATATTCGTCGGCATTACGCCGCTTGCGAACAACCTGGTGATGACCAGCACGCCAACGTTTACCTTCGTCCCCAAGAATTACTCTAGCCCTTTCGCGCCACCCGTGCAAATCGTCTACTATCAAGTGGACACCTGGCAAAATGCGTGGAGTGCTGCGAGTTCAACCGATGGCACAACGTGGACAGGAACGACGGGTGCACTCGGCACGGGCGTTCACGTCGTCTATGCCTGGGCAGGCGATGGCGCCGAAGCCACTTCGATCAACGCTGCCAAGCGTGCGCCGCGCTCATCCAGCAGTCCAATCATCGGTCAAATTGCGGCGTACGTTTTCGAGGTTGTGCCAAGCGCATCGGTGAGTCTCTCACCCTCGCCACTCAATTTTGGTAATCAAGCTATCAACACGACCAGTTCACCTCAAGCTGTGACCTTGACGAACACAGGCGCAGCATCGTTGACCATCAACCACATCGCGACGACCGCGGATTTTTCGCAGTAGAACAGCTGCGGAACATCGGTGACGTTGGGAGCAAGTTGCACGATCAGCGTGACCTTCACGCCGAGCGCAGTGGGCGCACGCAGCGGCACACTCATCATCTCAGACAGCGCAGGCGGCGGCAGTACGCAAACAGTCGGTTTATCGGGCAATGGAAATTTGCCAACCGCCGTTACACTTTCGTCGTTCGATGCGCGCGCGTCGACGTTCGATTGGGGTGCGTGGCTCGGAGAAATCCTGGGTTTGCGGCGATGATTCTTGCGCGAATAGATTCAAGTAGACAGTCTCCTGTCACATCTATCAACTAAAAACCCTACGCTAAAAGGAAATTAAAATGTCGAGTCACAAATTGCCTTTGATTATCTAGATGTTGTTGTGCGGTGTACTGTCGATGATAACCCTAATCGCACCTACCCACATCGCACATGCAGGAACCTAGGACCCGAAAGCTGTATGGGGCGAGTCCAGTTCGCATCTTCCGTTCGGATTCTATGTGACTCAGATTGCGACGGGTTACACGCATACGGGTGCATTGATGACAAGCGGCGGCGTCAAATGCTGGGGAGAAAACACCTACAGTCAACTTGGCAATAATTCGGCGACAATGCAACTGTCTTGAACGGTAAGACATTTATATCGATTAGCAACCAAGTACCGGCTATCGGTGGAGGAACGTATTTCATCAAAGATACAACTTTGCCGCTCGGCAAGACAGCAATGTATCGTCTGATCGTGGTGCGAACCAATGGCATGCGTGAATCGATCGGCACGATCACCGGTTCAATGGGCAGTCAGTTATTTTTGCCCTTAATTCGCAATAAAGCAAAAGTCACTTTTTGACTAAAAAGAGTTCTCATGAACAATCAGCTCTATCCTGCCAAGGAAAGGGCCAAACATGAGAACTCCAAAGACATTATACCATACCACACCGACCATTTATCCTTGCGAATT
>JACRMI010000104.1 GCA_016215025.1 Chloroflexota bacterium | reverse complement strand
GTCCGGGTCTTTCACCACTTGACCATCGGTTTGGCGGACGAGACCGGTCGGAAGCATTTGAATGTATTCGCCACGGCGGACTTGGCTCATCCGTCCCGCATCCAGGCGGAGTCGCAGCAAATGCAACTCAGCTTCGCTCATGGTCCCTTTCAAACCCAGGAGCAAACGATCGTTGTAGAGTCGGGGATCATAAACGCCATCACTGTCGGCAATGAGCGTGCTGAAGACCGCCGCCAAGTCTAACAGGTGATACCAATCGCTGTTGTTGCGCGCGAGGCGTGAGGCTTCGTAACCCAGGATCAGCCCGACTTGACCCAGCGAGACTTGGGCAACCAGCTCTTGGAAATCGTTGCGTCCGTCGCTCGATTGCCCAGAGTGTCCCAGGTCTCCGTCGAAGACCTGGATGCGCGCGATGCTCCAGCCGAGGGCTTGGGCGCGTTGCACCAAGGCATACTGATTGACTTGGCTCTCCCGGTTGTTCTGGACTTGTTTCATGGTGGACTGGCGGATGTAGATGCACGCTTTGCGTTCGAGGTGACGTGTGGTGATCTTTGAATCGCGGCGATCAGGCGGGTTCATCGTGTGCCTCCTGTCTGGTCGTCTGAACTAGTTCGAGGCTGACTTGAATCAGTGCCTGAATCGCGATCTGCTGTTGCGAGGCGGTCAAGAGCCGCCACACTTGCTGAGGTGCAATCGGATCGCCCGTGAGAGTCTGAAGATTGGGACTCCGTGGGCTGACGGTGAAAAGAGGGATCTGAAGCCAAGTGTCCATTGTCCGCTCCTGGGGCAGGTGTGCCCATGACGTGCTCGTAGATGTGCACCAATTGTTGAGCGGAACGAATACTCAGGCAAACGGGAAAGACTTCAATCGGTTCGGCGGCACGGTCGGTCGCCGCGAGCGGCACCGTGCGTTCGACGCCGGGTTCGATCCAGACGATACAACACAGTTCGAGGTTGCGTTTGTTCGCAATTCCAACCAGCGGTAGCGTGAAACCGTAGAGCGGATGACGCGGATCGATGACCGTCACGGTTTCCTGCGGTGCTAACGTCAGGGCGAGAGGGGTAGTCTGTTGGTTGGGTTTTTCCTACGCCGGTCGGACCACACAGCAAGACATTGCGTTTCTCGTGAATGAACTGACAGGTTGCCAGATCATAGACCCGTTGTCGATTGATCCCAGGATTGAACGTAAAATCAAACGTCTCCAGGGTTTTGTCACTGGCGAGGTCGGCACGGCGGAGGCGCATGGCCAATTGTTTTTGCGCGCGTCTTTCGACTTCGTCTTCGAGCAAGCGTTCAAGAAAGTCGGCATAGGTCCAGTGTTCGGCAAGCGCTTGTTGGGAACGCACGTCGAGGGTATCCAGGATTCCCGACAGACGCAAGTGCTTGAGTTTTGGAATAAGGTGCTGTTTCAGTTCCATGTCGCACCGCCACTGACCGCCCGCGCGAACTCTTCAGGCGGTCGCACAAAGACTAAGGATTCTTGTGCTGGCGGGAGTGGCAACGGCAAGGTGACCAACTCGAGTCCTTCGGTCAAGATGCGTTTGAGCGTCACGAGGCTCGTGTCACCGAAGGCCACGCCGCGCGCACACGCAGCTTCCAAGCGCGCCGGGGTGTAGAGGTCAGCGAGTTTCAAGACGCGCAGCGCCGTCCGCATTTTGTCGACCGGACGCGACTCCAGCAATTCGTCGATGACCTGGGTGGTCGCCGGTCCAATATCCTGGGCTCCGGCGCGACACAGGTCGCGGGTGAGCGTGGTGCCGCGCACTTTGTCCGGCGGCAAGTGATCGAGTTGGGTCACGCGTTCACCGGGCTGCCTGGCGCGTGCGTGCGTGGCGATGAGTTGAAAATCATCGGAAAACAGCCGAATTTCATGCAGTCCCGCCCGCACCCAGAGCGTCTGCCCGACCAAACGGCAGGGTGCCGAGTAGAACGCTTTCTCAAACACCACATGCCCATCGCGATGGAGTTTGACCTCCTTCCAGATCGCCGGGTCATACGCCGTGCGCGGTAAGGGCAACAGTGCGGTTTGCTCGGTTTGCACAAAGCGGGTCAACGGAACTTGGTGCGTCGTGCCATGCACACGCAAGCCGGCTTTACCCAGCACCCATTGGCGGGCTTGCGCGTTCGCTTCGGTGAGCGAGAGGTTGGGTTCGAGCAAAGGCATTAAACTCTGTTGCACGTAACGGACGCCCCCACGTTCGACCTTGCCTTTGTGGCGCGGTTGCTTGGGCAAGCAAGGATCGATGAGAAAGCCATAGTGTTCCGCACACTCGGCATAGGCGCGGGTCACTTCCGCCTCGTGGTCTTGAGTGTACGCTTTGATGATCGCGGCTTTCAAGTTGTCGAGGACGATGCGCTTGGGTACGCCCCCGAAGAACTCGAAGGCGTGTTGGTGACACAACAGCCACGTCACGAGCGTTTGGTCGAACACGAACTCGATGTATTGATGGCGGCTCCAGGCGAGCACCATCGTGAACACCCAGGTGCGACGCGGCGTTTGCGTCGCCGGATCGATGAGGGCATGCACTTCGCCAAAATCAACTTGCGCCACTTCACCAGGGGGTGTTTCGATGCGCACGAATACTTCGGGCGGCGCGCTGGCTTTGATCTTTTGGCACAGGCGATACACGGCCGATTCGCTGGCGGTAAACCCAGGACGGCTATTCAATTTTTGAAAGATCGTGCGAGGTCGGAGACCTTGCTCCAACCAGTGTTGCATTTCATCGCGATAACTCGCGATGGAGGACTGGTTCTGCGGTGGGTTGCTGTCGCCAAAGACCGCACGCAAACGTGCGTGTAATTCACTCAACGTTGGCACGGGGTCACGTGTGACGAACCCTTCCGCTTCGAACCAGGTGCGATATTTCTTGACCGTCGTGCGGCTGATCTGCATCGCGCGGGCAATCCCACGATCCGATTCCTGCGCCCGCACGCGCCCTAACAGGGTTTGCACATCCATAGTGGATAGTCTCCGTTTCTTCATCGGGACTTCCTCGCTTTTCTAGTACGAGGAGTGTACCCGAGTGGAGCCGGAGACTCAATTCACTCACTGGTACAGAGTGGCCGAAAACGAGTGGCGTACGGTGGGTGACAACGACTGGTCTGGTGTGGCTGACAATCGGTGATGTACTGTGGCTGCTAACACCTGGCACAGTATACCCCGACGGGTGACACTGCAAATCATCGTGTAAAATGCGACCGAAGTTTTTCTCCGCTGAACCTGGGGGTGGACCGTAATTGTTCGCTAGATCAAAGTGGGTGATGCCAAGATCGAACGCCCGCCAGATCATCGCGCGAGCAGTCTCGAGGGTGTCCACGCCGCCAAAATTGTGCCAGAGACCGAGCGAAATCGCAGGTAATTGGAGTCCACTCTTGCCACATCGATTGTAGCGCATCGTAGCGTAACGAGATGGGGAAGCTTGATAATGGCTCATGAATACCCTTTCATATGATTGCTATAAACTTGATGCCATCATACCAGAAAGACTAGACTTGCTTCAAAGGTTGCTTAACTTATTTGTCCACGAGCGCGCGAATAACATCCAGATCAAGTTCGCCTTTAGCTCCCCAGCCTTTCGCACCAGATGGCACCTGGGGCGTGAATTTGCCATAGAGTTTGTAGGCATTGGCAGCCAGGTCTTTTGGGGGAAGCGAGCGGGCGAGTTTCTGCATAGCATCGCGCGCCTCTGGTAACGCATCGCCAAATTTGCTGATGAGGTATCGTTCCACACTTTCGGGTTTGATGGGCTGCCCGTTGCTCACAGCGCGTACGCCTTCTTTGGTTTTCACCACTCCGATTTTCTTTGCAAGAAATTGTTGCGAAATGATCTTGACTGGTTTGGATTCTTTCGCCTTTTTCTTTTCAGCTTTCTTTTCACTCGGAGCGTGGATTCCAAGCTTTTGAGCGTGCGCTTGCGCGGTCGTGCCGGTTAGTGCTTTGGCAAGTGTCAGTGCTTCCGCGTGTTTGTATCCAAGCCGCTCGGCAACGACCGTTGCCCAAAGTGTCAAAACGGGCGCGCGATTAATTTTGATTTTATTCATGGTTCCCCTTCTGATTATCGTTTGATCAATTGGTCGGTTAGAGTTCATTATATTCAGCAATCTCTTGTCACGCTACTGGGCTGCGCGTCAAATTTTTGGATCGGCGAACCGGCGGTTAGACGCTACGCGCGCATCTACCAGTTTGCGAAATCCGCCTCCACTCCGCTTCGCTATGAGGCTATAGTGCGCGGATTGATACCCAGCCTGCGGAGGCAGGCTTTGTGCAATCGTAGCCGCGAATTCCATTCGCCCAAAAACGTGACTTGATTTCTGCTTACAACTTGCTCTACCTCAATATCAGTGGAAGGAAGAGACGAGCTTGGGCAGTGGTTTTCAAGGTCGCACTGGCAACTTGGGTGGGATCGCCTTGCGAAGTCGCCGTTATGACGGCAGTATCGCTAGTCCCAATCGCCGCATTCGCAGGAATGTTCACGTTGATCGTGATACTCACGCTGTTACCTGCTGCCAGCGCATTGATGGTACCTGGCGCAGATACGTTCCACATATTTGAACTCACCGTAATCGTAAAACTATCGGTCGCGCTTCCGGTATTTGTCAACTGAATTACGTGGGTTACCGTGCGACCGGGGCTATTACTTTTATTGGATGAGGTCGGCGTTAGAGTGACGCCACGCAGTAGGCTGACCTTTGTCGTCGTGAGGATGGAACTGGCTTGAGCCAATGCGCCAAAGGAGGTTGCCGTGAGGGTGGCGACATCGTTCGCAGTGACACTATTGGCGGGAATGAACACGCTCACGGAAAAATTAATGCCCACGCCGGGGGCGAGTGGACCGACGGAGGCGGGCAGAGTAGTAGTCCAATTGTTCCCACTGGCTGCCAGCCAAAATGAATCGGATACATTGCCGGTGTTCGTCAAACGCAAGGTATAGGTAACGGTCGTACCTGCAATGCCCGATTGATTTATTGAAGCAGGGGTGAGAACCAATCCGCGCACCGTGTTCGCTGTTGTCGTGAGAATCGACGAGGCGGAGTGGGCAGCATTCCCTTGTGAGGACACGGTCACTGTAGTGCTATCGCTTGCGCCGCCTGTCGCGTTGGACGGAATCGTTACACTGACGACGATCTTGCTGCTCACTCCGGGCGACAGAGAATTGATTTGGAATGGCGCAGTTGTCGTCCAAGCGTTGCCAGTGATTCCGACGGTGAACGAATCCGTGGCATTACCGGTGTTGGTGATTTGAAGCGTATGTGTGATGAGATTGCCAGGATTGCCCGTCTTGCTGCTCGACAAAGGTGTTATGGCGATTCCGCGTACGGTGTTCACCTTTGTTGACAAAATCGCAGTGACGTGCTTCGTCGCGTCACCTTGCGATGTGACCGTGACCGATGCATTGTCCTGGGTTCCAGCGGCAACTCCAATTGGAATCGTCACACTCACGCGGATTGTTGTGCTGATTCCAACTCCAAGCGCTCCGGTTGTTGCGGGTGCGGTGGTTGCCCAGTTATTGCCCGATACGCTCACGCTAAAGTTATCCGCTGCGTTTCCGGTATTCGTGACATGGAAGGTGTAGCCGATCTGCGTTCCTGGGTTACCAAACTGAGTGCTTGCCGTCGGCGACATGACTAGGTTGCGCACCGTGTTGGCAGTGGTCGTAAGCGTAGCACTTGCCGATTTCGTTCCGTCGTTTTGCGACGCGACGGTGATGGCGACGCTGTCGCTGGCTCCAGCACTTGCATTGGATGGAATGGTTACGCTGATTACGACGCTCGAATTTGCTCCAGGTGCGAGCGGACCGAGAGTAGTTGGAGCGACCGTCGTCCAAACATTTCCCGCGCGGCTGAGAATGAACGTGTCTATCGTGTTGCCGGTGTTGGTCATCGTCAACGTGTGGCTCACCATCGCACCTGGATTACCGAATTTGGCGCTTGTGGTCGGCGCGAGCGCCACGCCATAGACGGTCGGCGGAGTGAGATAGAGATCGATGACTGACTTGTCGTTTGCCGTGTCGATGAACACGGGCGACGCATTTCCATCCATGCCTCCGTGAGCGAAGACGCGTAGCGTATCGCCGCCCGATGCCGAATAGGAAAAGTACGCGCTCGAATCTGCGACTCGCACATTTCCCAGGTTGTTGAACCAGTAACCGGCTGCATCCGCGAGCGCAGATGCTGGCGCAGACCATCCAGGGCTGTCGGAACCATTGTTGTCGCTGAGGTTGAGATAGACGATTGCGCCATGGGCAGGTGTGATTCCATCGGATTTGAATACTCTGCCGTAAACCGTATCGGGTTCTGGAATATCCAAGGTTGAGCTGGTCGTTACGATATAGTGCGCGCCGCCGTTATTGTTCACCGTGCTGCCCGATACGAGATCGAAAAAATATGTCGTGTTCGGCGTAAATCCGGACAAGGTCACGTAATGGGTCGTGCCTGTAAATGTCGCACCGCGATCATCGTTCGCCGTTTCGCCCAGCCCGCTGTCGGTTCCAAAGTTAAGCGTGCCTGTAGACGCCATGTCGGTGATCCACGAAACCGTGAAAGACACATCGCGCAGGTTGGTCACCGTCATGTTGGAGATGACGGGACCCGCAGAAAACGCGCGCCCGTACGTTGTCAGCAAAAGTGCGATTCCAAGATAGGCGCTGAGTCGAATTTGATTTGTCGTCATTTGGGCATAGTCATACTGACCCACCCAGAATGTTCTGGGTGGGTCAGTGGTTTAGCGATTGTCCGCTATCGTGCAATCAAAGGTAGATAGTAGAAACTGTTCGGCTGGAGCAAGATGGTCGGTGCAGGTGTGCGGGTGCTCGAATCCGTGCTGTGGCTACCTGTACCGTTCATTGCGCCTTCAGCTTGGATTGTCAACGTGTCGCCATTCGCCGAGTAGGTGTAGTAGCCGCTCAGTGAGCCAGTCCGCAAGTTGCCCAGGTTGGCTATCCAGTAGCCAAATCGATCTACAACGGCGGAAAGTGGCGCAGATGTTCCTGCGGAACCGATGCCATTGTGGTCGGTTAGCGTAAGGTAGACCAAGGTCCCTTCAGCGGGTGTAGTGCCATCGGACCTGAACACTTGACCATAGACCACATCCGATTTTGGCAGGCTGAGCATCGGTCCGGTCTTGAAGCTATAATGTCCGCCCTGGTTGTTATCGACCGTCCCATCCGAAACCAAATCGAAATAGTACGTGGTGTTTGGCGCTAGGTTAATCAGCGTCACATGATGCGTCGTCGCTACGAGCAAGGCATCCCGATCATCGTAGCCCGTCTGATCCAGCGTCCCCGTCGTTCCGAAATTGACCCAACCATGCGTGGGTTGATTCGTCACCCAGGAGATAGTCGCGCTCGTATCGCGCACGTTGGTCAGTTGCATTTTGGAAATGATGGGTGACGCGAGCAGATTTCTTTGTGCGCGAGACATGATGGGCGGGCGCACTAGACGATTGATCGCGCTGCCCAAGAGATATGCGCTGGGTTGAGTGCATTGAATGAAATAGCCCTTGTTCGTTTCGACGGTAAAGTTATTGAACGCGACATTGTTCAAATGCGAGTCCCAGCCCCCGTTGAGCCAGCGATCGATCTCGACACAATTGCCGCCTTGTGCGTTCACATTGTCCGTCAAGCTTTCTGCGGTCAATGTGATGGGCGCATTGGGTATGCCCACCGAATTCCAGCCGGTGCTCAAGTTCAGCGCAATTCCTTGACCAAGCGGAGTGCCTTGGTACGACCATGCATTCGACTTGTTACATTTGACGAAATAGCCAACGTTCTGTTGGATCTCAAAATCGTTGGGGGGCAAGCCAACGGCGTGCGAGTCCCAGCCCCCATTGTGCCATCGATCAACCTCGGTACAGCCGCCACCCTGAGCATTGATCGCACCTGCCAGACTGGAAGCTGTGTGCGTGATGGTTGGACTGATCGGCAACGTGATGAGATTCCAGCCATTGCCGAATAAGAGACTCGTATTCACAAAGGCGTATGCGGTGGCGTTGGTCGGATACGCGCCGCCGGACCCACCGCAGGTGTCGCCCGCCCAGGTCAATTTGTAGTAATACGTTTGACCGGCGGTCACCGTGTTATCGGTATAGTTGTAAGCATATGGCGTCGTGACGCTCGCGCAATTCGACTGACTGGGCTGCGTGCGAACGAGCGTCCAAGCTGCGGGGCTGATTGTTGGCGAACGCCACACTTGGAACTTGTCGGTCTTGGATTCCGCTACCGTGGACCAGTTGACTTGGACGAGATTGGCTGACCATTGCGCCGAGAATGCCGAGACGTTCGTGCCGGGCGATGGAACAGGTGTTGGTGTTGGACCCACGGTTGAGCCAATGATGTCGCGGGTCTTTTGTTCCAGCGCGATTTCGTTGAGGCGTGGTGCCGTGCAGCTCGAGCAAACAATGCCGACGGTGATCGTGCCAGTCGCATACTGCGCCGGATCGATCGGGCATTGCAATCGCTGAATCGAATTGACCGCCAGATTCCAACACGAACTAATCGGACTGCCGTTGATGCTCACGCCTTCGACGCGTGTGCTGGATGCTCCATCGTAGAGGGTCAAGTTGAGCAGATAGTTTTTAGATGGAGTAAGTCGGCTGAATTGATAATTCAGCGTGTTGCCAAACACCGTCCGAAAAGTATTCAGCGCCTCGGTTCCACCGAGACTGCTCGCGTATGGGGTGTTGGTCGAAAGATAGCCATAGCCGCGCGTGGCATCGTACGCAACATCGCTTGCGCCGCCCGCATCGAGATAAATGTATTCGACGGGTGTAAGGGTGACCTGACTGACGAACGCTGGACCCACACTCGACCCAGGTTTGCGAAAACGAGTTTGTACGGCAGCGCCGCCACTCTGACGTTGAAAACTCACGACCACGGAGCCATCGCTATAGGTTGCCGCAGGCAAGAGGATCGAAGTCGTACTCGATTGTCCGTTCGTCAAAGACACGATTCGTCCACTGTCCACACTGTCAAAGAGGACGAGTTGGTTGAACGATTCGCCTTCTTGATAGAACGTCGCATCGAGGTGATAGAATCGACTGGGCTGCAAACCATCGAAGCGATATTGAACCGTGCCGGAGCCATTGTACCGAACAGTCTTGGTGACCGTGCCGCTCGGCGTGCCGAAATCGTACGTCTCGCCGTTGAGATAACCATAGCCGCTGGTCGAGTTGTACGCCAGATCGCCAGCCGACCCTGCATCGATATTCTTGGCATTGATGCCCACGGACACCGTCCGCGTCATCACGTTGTTCGATTCAATCGATTCGGTGATCGCGTTCGTCGCATCCGCCGTCACCGTAATCACGCGAGTTCCGAACTGACTCACCAAGAGTTGTCTCGCAATGGTAATCGTACTCGTCGGCGCAATCGTACCGGTCGATATATCCTGGGTTGATGAATCGCCGCGTTCTCCCAATTCTTCCAAGCGAGCTGTACTCGTTGATGAGGTCGTTTCGCCAGTGTTCGAGATGACGAGTGTCGCGGTGATTGGCTCTCCTACCACGCGATCCGTCGACGATAATGCGATGGACGCGACGCGCAGATCGGGCTTGGTTTTGACGTAGAGAGTCTTGGAGACAATATTGTTGTTCTCTAGCGTTTCGGCAATCGCGTTCGGCGGATCGACAAAAGCGAAGAGTGTCTGCGTGTGCGTGAACCCTTCCGTGTTCCAATTGAAATTTGCCGTGGTCGCGCCGCCCGCCGGAATCGTCGCCACGTACGAGTTGCCGAGCAAACGCCCGCCGTTCTGGGGATCGCCGACGTAATAGCCGACGACCGCGCTAGCGGCATTCTGCGCGCCGTTGTTGTGAACGGTGACTGAGATGGGAATGGTGTTGCCCTCCGATGCGAGACACGCCGCACCGCCGGGACATCCCACTACGATGTCGCTAGGATTCACGACGAGATCGACGCCTGCGCCCGGTGTGACACCCAGGTTGGTGAGCAGCACATCCGCTTGGCGATTAATTGTCACGCGCATGGGAACATCAACCGTGCTTGCTGATGGCTGTGAGACGATATACTGATTAACTGCGCTGGCAAAGTTGGGCAGGTTGATCGTCGTCGGCTGCGTGATCGTTTGCGTTTGCGAGTACACGGTGGTGTTACCCACTTGGATTTGCAGATTCGTTGCGCCGCCCGCGCCGACGTTCGTGATGAGCGCGTCCATTGTAGCGGAGGAGTACGTTTGCGAGACAACGCGCGTGTACGTTGTTTGGTTGCCTGCGCCAGTGAACGGAAGGCGACGCGTAAAATGCATCACATAGTTTTGACCAGGTGAAGTGACTGCATCAGGTACAGTGAAGTGAATTGTGGCTGCGTCAGGTTTATCGGCAATAAAGCAAGTCAACTTTTGTGTACTGGCAATTGGATTGGTCGTGCCTGAAAGAGTGTCACAGTACTCCACTCGAATTCTTCCTACAGAACCATTTCCACCTGCCTGACGTCCTGCTCCGATCCCGCCGGCTCCACCGGATGAAGTCACCAAGCTATTGCCTAACGTAACATTCTGACCTCGCAGGAAGATTGAACCACCTGCGCCACCACCACCACCACCGTCTTGATTAGAATCGCCTCCTTTTCCACCGTTTGAAGTTATGGCACCGGAAACAGAAATTGTATTAGCGAAAATCAAAACAATGCCTCCGCCGTTCCCTCCAGCACCGACAATTTTTGTTGGTCCGCTGTCTTCTGTTCCACCACCACCTGCGCCGCCAAAAATCACTGTGCTGAGATTAGGCATCCCGCTTGAGTTGCCACCAATACCTGGATCTGATTGCTGTCCATTTTGCCCCGCATTGGCATGACCACCCCCACCACCGGGTGAACCATTCGAGACTGGACTACCTGCGCCGCCACCTCCATTGACATTAGGATTTTTCGAGTTTGTCCCAATCCCAGCAGTGCTTTCTCCTTGATAGGCGGGATTACTACCAGTATTGATTCCACGACCACCTCTGAATC
Organism: Chloroflexota bacterium; assembly: GCA_016215025.1. Taxonomy (GTDB): domain Bacteria; phylum Chloroflexota; class Anaerolineae; order UBA4142; family UBA4142; genus JACRMI01. The sequence continues at coordinate 99,626 of JACRMI010000104.1, read as the reverse complement.
CACCACCGATTGATCCGTCAATCTGACAACCTGCGCCTGTACACGTTCCGCCATCAGCCCCATTTGAAGAAATATTCCCGATAGCGTTGAAAGTACCATTTGCTCTAAACACAAGGATTCCGCCGGTGCTCCCATCCCAAGCCGGAGCTGACAATGTCCCACCGTTTTGTACTGTCACGTTAGTATAGTTAGGAACGCGAATTACTTGGGCATGTGAATTGCCGCCTTGAGTATATGTATTCTGGAGATTGCTTTGGAGAGTCAGAATCCCTGATCCGATGCCCGCGATTTTTCCAAATTCATAATTACCCGCACCTGTCCCTTGCGTTTGATGAATCAATACTTCTTGCCCAACAGCAAATCCTGAAGTACTGGCGACACTAAGCGTTGGTTGCCCAGCGTTGGATGTCGTACTCAATGCAGTGCGTGTGTTGTTAATAGTCTGGTTTGATGTGACAGTCAATGGTCCATCCGGGCCAGTGCCAAACGAAACATTTGTTGTGCTGTCCGCGGAGTAATATGTGACTTGTTGTGCACTCGCAGATGGGTTAGTACTCCATCCTGCTGTGATATTTTGATATTCGATTCGGATGCGACCAACGCCACCTGCACCACCACCGCCATTGCCTCCCCCGCTACCACCAGATCCAGAAGTTGCCGTAACCAAATTACTTCCCAAACTCAATGTTTGTCCTTTAAGGATAATTGCCCCTCCGGCGCCTCCACCGCCAGCCATAGACCAGTAACCGCCGAAATTTATCCCGTTTCCTCCGGCTGCGCCGTCAACTCTAATGCCTCCACTCACCACAATGTTTTGACTCATTAATATAATTGCTCCACCACCTTGTCCACCGTTTTGCCCGACAGTCAAGTTGCCGCCGCCTCCAGCTCCACCGCCACCACCAAACACAAAGGTTGTTAATCCCGCATCCCCAGTAGTACCACCACCAAATCCGTCTGGCGGAGTACTTGAATACAATGGCGTACCATTTTGTCCGCTAGTGGCATAACCCCCACCACCTCCTTGTCCGTCACCACCGTTGCTACCACCGTTTCGCCCACCACCACCGCCGGTACCATTCGCCGTAAACTGACGAGCTGAAGTGCTGGTAGGGCTTTCCCCGCTGTACGACTCGCTGTTTCCGGCAACTTGTAGTCCCATCCCTCCCCGAAATCCCTTACCCGTTAAACTAATCAAGCCACTCACAGTAGTTGTATTGAGTGCTCTGAATATCAGGATCCCTCCCGTACTCCCATCCCACGCTGGCGCAGTCAATGTACCGCCACTTTGCACAGTGACATCTGTGTACTGCGGTACCCAAACTACTTGCGCGTGTGAATTGCCGCCTTGCGTGTACGTGTTCGAGAGATTAGCTTGTAGAGTCAGCGTTCCAGAACCAATGCTCGCGATTTTTCCAAACTCGTAATTGCCTGCGTTCGTACCTTGTGTTTGATGGATTAACACTTCTTGTCCAATAGCAAAACCTGAAGTACTTGAGACATTCAATATCGGTTGTCCTGCGTTGGACGTTGCACTTAGCGCAGTGCGAGTGTTGTTGATCGTCTGATTGCCGGTGACGTTTAATGCGCCATCTGCGCCAGTTCCAAAGACTTGAGCGGATACCGTACCAGCATTGAAATCTGCGCAATACTTTCCTACACCCTTCAGCGTCGTTCCATCCGCTGCGTAAATCTTGCACGGCTCAATCGTCGCCGTGTCGGGTTGGATGCCGTGCGTGAAATCAACCGTGCTGAACTGCGACACGTTACCATACACGCGCACCGTCTTGTCCAGCGGACGGTTCGCAATGTCAAACACACTCGCGGCGGCGGCAGAAGTGTTCACCGTGCCGTTGATTGGCACTGTCACCGTTTGATGCGCGGGATCGTTCGAGCGAATAGTCAGCGACATAGCGACTGAACCAGAAAGCGTCGTTGTGTCTAGCATTGCATTAACTGGGTATGTGCCTGCGGGTGGAACGGAAATTATGCCGTTCGCACCAGACAGCGTGAGTTTCGGATCGGAACTGTTGACTACGACGTTCAGCGGCATGATGCCGGTGTTGACGATGGAAATCGTTTGTTGTGGTTGCGCGCCCTGCGTCACCGTGCCAATGTTCCACGTAGCAGGGAAGGTGTTTAATACAGGCGTCGAGTCCACTGCGAATGTTGAGAACAAACGCGCACTTGAATCGATAATTGTTCCTTGGCGATCCGTTGCAAACGCAACGATGCGATAAGATTCGGACGCGTTGAATGCTGGCGCAAATTCAGAGGTGTTCCAAGTCAAATTGACAATGTTTGGCCCGGGCTGGAATGTTTGTGCAGATGCAACTTCCTTGACAACCGTGCCGCTTGCGGTCGCAAACTCGACAAAGAGTTTGCCTTCTGCGAGTGTAACTTGAGCGGGATTGTTGAAAACAAAACTGGTCGCGTTGCTTCCCGGAGCAAAGCTCGCTTGAGTAACAATGTCTAGCCCCAAGCCATCACTCATTTGCGCTTGATATGTCGTTAGGTCAGATTGAATCTCGGTGACTTCAATCTCGGTCAGGAATTTGTGGTTGCCACTTGGGTCGTTGTACGAAATGAGTACGTTTGGTGTAGTATATGGCGTACGATTAATCGTAAACCTGAACATATCGACCGGCAATGCGGTCGCGCTAGTAAAAGTATCGCCCGCGCGAATATCACCGCTGGTGAAAGCAACCTGAACACCTTCAGAAACTAAAAGAGGGGTCAATGGCGTATAGCCACTGCCGATATTGAGCGTACCACTGTTCGTTCCATTCGACCAGCCAATTTGCAGACCGCTCGTCACTCCAACGGTTCCGCTATTGTTCGCTGTGATGGTATACATATTTGCAGCCGCGCCGGTAAATTGCCCTGACATAATGGGCTTGGCTGTACTGCGTGCCCAATTCGTAAGCACTGCATTGCCGATACGCGCTCCAAGTACGACGCGCTGTCCAGCACGAACACGTCCACCCCCGCCAATGAAACCATCCGTAACTGTGATGCTGTCATCGCGCGCAATGAGCCACGCTTCGACACTGCTCGCGTCAAAGTTGCCATTGTTCTGCAGACTTAATTGAATTGTCGCCGCTGACCCGTTAACATCCGTGCGTTTCGCGGCGATCATTACCGGGCGTGGGTGCATTGTCGCATCGTTCTTATCCATTCCTAATTCATCTTCGATGCGATCCGGATAATTGTCGCCATCACTATCGAGATAGTACGTCATAAAAATGTGCGAGCGAATTTGTGCGGGCTGAAGTTTGAACGAAGTTACACTTGCGTCAAAACTCGAAAGCGCAACATCCCACCAGCCGTGTGCGCCAACGGCATGGGTTTGCCAAGTACTGACATTGTGATTCGTGTCAAATTCCGGTGTGCGAAGCGAAATCAAATTCCCGATGCGGTCCGATTCGGGGCCGGGGTATTCGCCAACCTCAAACGCGCGTTTCAGCACATCTTGGAAATACTCGGTGCCCCACGTTGGAACCATATAGGTATCCACTTTTTGATCGTCGTCTTCATTGCCGTCGTCAATGTGAAACAACACCGAATTGCCCAACGCATCTTCGTAGAATTGCTGGTCAGAGCCATAGGTGTAATCTGCAACAATGATACGAATTGGTGCGCCTCCATCAATCGCGCGTACTTGATCGAGCGACAAGGCAATTGGTCCCGCCGTGAAATTCCCGCTATCCGGTTTGTTTCGGCCTGGAAAGAGATTGGTGAACGAAATCCCCGGATTCTGAATCGAGGGCCAAGTAATTTCCGGCACATCGGGACCGAAACTGATCGTAAAACGCAGATCGTTCACGGCGACAGCGGCATCACTGCCGATATTCTTGACGATAAAACCGAATGTCAAATCGGCGGCATGCGTCGAATCCACTGTCGTCGCCGTGCTCCAACCCTCACTACTCAAGACAGTGTTCACTTCGTTTGTAGTGAGTTCTTCATACTCGCTCTGGCTGCGCAAGTCCGAGTGGCTAGTTTCAGTCCCTTGTCCTGTCGTAGTCGTTTCAAAATGTATTGGCAAGTAACTAAGTGTTTTGTCCCCATTATTGTTAACTGCGAGACCACTTCCTGTAACTGATCCACCAGTTTCTACACCCGTACGAGCGTCGCTAAATAAGTCTGTGATATTCGATGTTGGTCCAACTTGATTGACACAGCTATCGACTTGCATCACAGTTTTTGCTGCAATTGTTGCAGTGCCACAACCCGGAGGGGTAAATGAAGCATTTGTCGTAGCTGTTGTAAAACTCTGTCCAAGGATTGACAGCAAAGACTGCCCCAACGTGAAACTTTTTGATGTGACCCAGAGAGAACAAAACAGGCGATTCAAACACTCTGGACTTGTTGCAGGTGGAGACATAATACTGGGAAGTAAAAAGATATTTTGCGATGTTGGCTTGACACTTACCCCAGTATGTGGGTTTTCACCATTGGGAAATTTAGCGTCGCTGAACTCTATCGAAAAAGTCGTATTACATGCAGTTTCATCTGGCGGACCATTTTTAAATGTTGCGCAATCTGCCTTTTGATTCGGCATTACGTGGAAATGAAGGTGTGCCCCATTAGGACCTGGCGGTATAACTAAGCCAGTCCAACCACTATAGCCAATTACCTGCCCACGATCAATCCAATCACCTTCTTTGACAATGGGTGTAGATAAATGGGCATACAGAGACGCAGTACCTTTCCCATCGCCATAGGATGTACCCATGTGATCAACTATAACAAACCGTCCATAGCCGGATGTCGGAGGAGTTGGATCGTTATTAACACTCAAGACGCGGCCTGATCGAGTAGCAAGAACTGGTGTTCCAATTGGAAGTCCGAAATCCCAAGCCCAAAGTGTAGCGTGGGTAGTACCCGGCATCTTTGGCCCTTGCCATAATATATAAGAATTTCCAGCTTGCCATGGCAAATAGAACTTGCAGAGATTTGGATTTAGACAGATTGGTGGTTGGAGAATGGTTCCACTGGGTGATGCAATAGTTTGTGTTTGTTTCCAACGGAGTTGTCCCAATAATCCAGCCGAAGATTTAATCACATGAACATTATCATATATGGATACTTGGGAATTCCCGTCTGCTTGGGTTTGCCCTACGCTTGGGCTTGATCCAGCTCGTATATTGGTATTGGATGTCTCTTGCCAGTTACGTACAGAGTTGGTATCGATAGTTCCAGTCGTCGTGCTTTTGCCAGTTGTCTTGGCAGTGCCAACGGCTTTTGATTCTCCCTGGGTCACAATACGCTCTGTGCTAGTAATTTGTTTCATTGTTACGAAAGCAGTGTTCACCAATGGATCAACTTGAATCACTGGATACGCAGCAACGAGCGGGGCACTGCCTGGCGCGCTAACCCAACTTGGCATGTTGTTAGTAATGTATCCCCAACTCAAATCGGCAGAGCGAGGAAGCAAGCCGTAACCACATGCTGTCCCACTGCCCGGACAATAAGTGATTCCAAAAAGTTCTTGCCCATCATCAAATTTGTCGCCATCAGTGGATTCGCGGTTTGGGTTCAAACCAAAAGCGTAAACTTCAACCGCATCAGGAACTGAATCAAGATCGGAATCGTAGCAGCCGGTATGATCGGGGGGCCAACCGGCAAAAGGCTTGCCAGATGCAGGACGCGTTGAGCGGGTGTGCTGAATCCATTCGCGCAGCGCATCCACTTCGTCGCCGTCGTTCACGCGGTCGTTATCGCTGTCGGCAAGGTTGGGATTTGTGCACCACCAACCCTCTTCCGTGTCGTCGAGACCATCGTTGTCGGAATCCGCTGCAACTGCGGCGAGGATTTGCGCAGAGGTAGCGACCGCAGACAGCCGACCGCCGCCAGCCGTTTGCAATCGCTCTGTGAGTTCCGTGTTGCGTGGGGTAAATTGCAATTTGGCAAGCTGCTCCAATTGCGTGCGGTCGGCAATCACGGTTGCTTCACTCTTTGTCGCAGCAAGAATCGTTACGCCAATTTTCTTCAAGCGCGCGAGGTCGGCGGTGCCGCGGATGCGCACTGTAGTACGGTAGGGACCGGTGGGTTGTTCGAGTACGGCGGGAATGTCGTACTCGCTGGATGCAATCGTACGAGAGTTCGTGAGTTCCATAGTTGAATCGGGAGGAGTCAGGTAGTCGGATAGTCGCACAGTCTCGTCGTCGAGTAGTCGGCTGTCTGCGGACGGCGGTCGTGCAGTTGCGGATACGGTGACAGGCGCGATGGAGGAGTTGAGCAGAGCAAGGATCGTGATCGAGTAGAGTAGTTTGCGGAACATGATGCCTCCGGGGTGACAACAGCGAATTTAGGAATAAACGAATTTATCTCCATTCGATTTTTTCTAAATTCGTTGTTGTGGTTTTGATTCGCTATTTCCTCAATTCGTTGTTGTAGTCCGCCAAAAATAAAACGCCTGTTGCCAACGCGCGATGCCTGGAAAACCAAGGACACTCGCGCCCGACAACAGGTGCAGTGATTATAGATTGCCTACGCTTCGTCACGCAGGCAGAACACGGTACTCTTGCTTGAGTACGTATCGTTGAATCCGAGATGAAATTGCCTGGGACTAGAATAGACGTACGACTGAATTATACTGCGTTATTCAGCAGAACACAACCTGCGGAACAAAGTTCACACTCTTCTTGAGGAGCCAGCATCGTTAGCATTATCGGGCAGCGGTCTGGCAAGCCGTTACTCAATCCTGAAAAACTGTATTGCTTCTTTCCAATATGGAGTTTGACCAAGAGTTACTCTCGGAGTAGAATGGCGCAAATCTGAAATGGTTACGAAGCTAAAGTCCATAACTAAATATCTGGCGATTGCGCGCACCCAAATCATCAACAGCGCAGCCTATCCGCTCGATCTGGCAATGCGCAGTATCATGATTATTATCTTCATGGTGATTTTCGCCCAGTTGTGGAGCGCGACCTATCGCGCGATGGGACAATCCTCCATTGCAGGCTTGTCGCTCAATGAGACGATGTGGTATTTCATGTTGGCGGAAACCATTGTTATGAGCAAGCCGCGTCTCTCCGCTGCCATTTCTGAAGCGGTCAAGGATGGATCGATTGCTTATTTGCTGAACAAGCCTTACGATTTCTTATTGTATCAGTTTAGCGTTGCCTTTGGCGATGGTATGATGCGCATGATCTTTAACCTCATGGCAGGCGGTACGATGGTTTGGATCATGGCTGGTCCACCACCGGATTTGCGTGGAATGCCCTTGGTGCTGGTAGCAATTGCGCTCGGTTGGCTTATTGACTTTAGCATGACGGCGATGATCGGGCTGACGGCGTTTGTGACCGAAGATGTGGCTGCCTTTGATTGGATTTACAGCAAGTTTGTGTTGATTCTGGGTGGCGTACTCATCCCGCTCGATTTCTTTCCTGATTGGTTGGGCAACATTGCCAAAGCACTTCCGTTTGCGTACGCCACTTATGGACCTGCACGATTATTTGTCACACCCGATCTCACGCGCTTTGCGACGCTCATCATCGGACAAATCGTTTGGCTCGTTGTGCTCGGCTCACTGTTGACATTTGTCTATCGCCGAGGTGAGCGGCGGTTGACGATCAACGGGGGATGAAGCCACAAGAAAATCCAGCAAGTTAGTCAATGGTCGTGTGGTGCATAGGGTTGCTGTTTAGCCTTTGGTGACTGTAAATCAAGCGAGACGGGGTATTGTGGTCGAGTGATAGCTGCATGGATTAGGTCTACGTCCACGAGAGGTGTAATGCACCAATTGTAACTTGTGCGTGTTTATGCAATTGTGGAACGCCACCTATCGCGCGATGGGACAATCGACGATTGCAGGTTTATCACTCAACGAAACGATGTGGTATTTTATGTTGGCAGAAACGATCGTGATGAGTAAGCCGCGTCTCTCCGCTACCATTTCTGAATCGGTCAAAGATGGCTCGATTGCCTACTTGCTCAACAAGCCCTACGATTTCTTGCTGTACCAATTCAGCGTTGCGTTCGGCGATGGTGCGATGCGTCTGGTCTTCAATGCCATCGTCGGCAGCGCAATAGTTTGGCTCATGGTGGGTCCGCCGCCTGATCTGCTGGGCATTCCTTTGGTCCTGATTGCCATTGCGCTAGGGTGGCTCATCGACTTTTGCATGACGGCGATGATTGGGTTGACAGCATTCGTCACTGAAGATGTGGCTGCCTTCGACTGGATTTACGCCAAGTTCGTTTTGATTCTTGGCGGTGTGCTTATTCCGCTCGATTTCTTTCCCGATTGGTTGGGCAACATTGCGAAAGCGTTGCCGTTCGCATACGCGACGTACGGTCCCGCGCGCTTATTCGTCACGCCCGATCTCACGCGCTTTGCGGCACTCGTTATTGGACAAATTATTTGGCTGATCGTACTCGGCACGTTACTGTCGCTCGTCTATCGGCGCGGCGAGAGGCAACTCACAATCAACGGTGGATGAGTTCCCCAGAGTTCCTCTGAATTCCTTTTAGAAACTTGGAGGATATTGGCGGAACTCGGAGTAATCATGCGACGAGAACTAACTTTTCTTATCGCTCTCTGGAAAGCGAATCTTCTTGCAGCGATGGAATTCCGCGCAGCATTCCTCTCCCAGGTTGTCGGAATGATGCTCAACAACGCGGTCTATTTCATTTTCTGGGTTATCTTCTTTGATCGATTCAAACAGATCCGCGGCTGGGGCATCGACGACATGTTCTTTCTCTTCGGCGTCGTCGCGGCGAGCTTTGGCGCAGGCGTTTATCTTTTCGGCAACGCGATGGATTTGGCGAACATCATCGCCAACGGTCGTCTCGATTATTACTTGTCGTTGCCGCGTCCCGTGTTGGTGCATGTCCTCGCCAGCCGCAGCGTGACGAGTGGTTTGGGTGATTTCACGTACGGCATTCTCAGCTTTATCGTCGCGCGCCAATTTGCGCCGGACACGATTGCGCGTTACGTCTTGGCGGTCCTGCTTGCCACGACGACATTCATCGCGTTCATGACGCTTGTGCAATCGTCGGCGTTTTGGCTGGGCAATGCGGCACTCCTAAGCCAGCAAGCATCGAATGCGATGGTGACGTTTTCGCTTTATCCGATCACACTGTTTGAAGGTAATGCGCGTCTGATTCTTTTCACGCTTATTCCGGCGGCGTTCATCGGCGCAGTTCCGGCTGAATTTATTCGACAATTCACCTGGGAAACACTCGCGCAGTTGCTCGGCGCGGCGTTGTTGATGCTGTCGCTGGCGCTCTATATTTTCCATCGCGGCCTGCGTCTCTACGAAAGCGGCAGCGCCATCCAGGTGCAAATGTGAAGGATGAAGGATGAAAGATGAAGGATGAAATTGATTCTGCCTTCATCGTTCGACACAATGAGTCGTCTAGCTACACCCAATCAACCCAGGGTTGTTCGTTACCCTGAAGAGCAAGTGAAATATTTTGCCGATCTCTATCGCGATTCCATAAATCCCACTTTGCTCGCGAATCTTCAAGCCCGGGTTGAGAATTTGGAATTACGATTTACGAATTCCGAACTACTTGTCCTTGGCGCGCTCGACACGCCTGACAAGGTGCAGATATTTCTCGACACACAGCTCTATTACAACGACGATCACATCTCGGTCGAGCAAGATGAGACGGCATTCTCGCCGCGTCGTGTTTTGCAAACCGGCATGGCGCATTGTTTCGAAGGCGCGCTGTTCGCGTACACGGTCAACTATTTGCACGGACACCATCCGTGCTTTATGCTGCTCGAAACGACGCAAGACATCGAGCACAATCTTGTTGTCTGGCAAGACCCGCGCACCCAGCTTTACGGTTGCAATGCCCATTCGACTTATCCTGGGTTGGATGGTCGTCCCGCGCAGTATCCATCGCTCCGCGCGCTCGCCGAGTCGTACTATCCATACTATTACAGCATCCGCAGCAACGATCTGACTGACATTGTGCTGGTCGGCTATTCAGACCCATTCGATCTCGTCGCGCGATTTGGCACGGCGTGGATGGCGTCCGACGATTTGCTTTGGGATATTTATTACACTTACATCGACGAGTCGGTGCAGTTTCATTATTTGCGCGATGAATCAGGCGAGCCACATTTGTATCCGCTCGTGCGTGCGCTCAAAGAAGGCTGGATTCAAATCGATTCACACGGCCAGGGCTTTGTCAGCACGCAGTACTTGCCCGCCGAGGCGCATGAGTTGTGGCACAAGTTTTGGCAGCTTCATTCCGATGCTGCCAAGCGGCCGAAAGATAATGCGGTCGAAATCGAAAAGAGATTTTTCGAGCTTACGGGCACCACACCCATTGATCTCTTCGATCATGCGGATGATTTGCAATGGTTCCTCGCGGCCGGTTATCATGTTCAAGACCTATTTATCCGCGAACCCTAGCATACACCGCTAGGGCGGGTATCACGTGAATCTCACTAATCTCTAATCTAATTTCCAACTTCCAACTTCCAATTTCAAATCTCTAAAACATGAGTAAACCTATTCCTTCTGAAGGCATCGTCCACCTATCACCTGATGACCAGGTAAAATATTTCGCCGATTTGTATCGTCGCGTCGTAAATCCCGTAAAACAGGCGTGGTTCAAATCGCACTGCGTTGGACTGGGCTTGCATTTTAACGACGATGAGTTGATCATCCTCGCCGCGCTCGACACGCCGGACAAGGTCCAGCAATTTTTGAACACGCAGCTTTACTACAACAACGATCACGCATCCGTCGAGTTGGAAGAAACGGCGATGCCGCCGCGATGCGTTTTGCAAACTGGGATGGCGCATTGCTTTGAAGGCGCAATGTTCGCGTATGCGGTCGATTATTTGCATGGTCACAATCCGCGCCTCGTCGTGCTCGAAGCGAGCCAGGATTCCGAACACAACCTGGTCGTCTATCGCGATCCGCGCACCGGGGAGTATGGCTGCAACGCGCATTCGGCTTTTCCGAATCTCGACGGTCGCCGCGCGGAGTTTGCGTCGATTCGCGCGATGGGCGAATCGTACATGCCGTTTTATTACAGCGACCGCACGCACGATCCCAACGATTTGACGCTCATCGGTTATTCGGACGAATTTGATTTGATCGCCAAGTACGGCACAACATGGATGGCGTCGGAGAAATCGATGTGGGACATTTATTACACCTACATCGACGACACGTGGCGCTTTCATTATTTCTTCGATACTGAGCTTGTCATTTCGACGAGCATCCTGAGCGAGCAAAGCGAGTCGAAGGATCGCGAGGAGAAATCTCGTTTAGCGCAGGCAGAGTTTTCTCGCGGAGTTTACAATGAGCAAAGCGAACGTGCTCGAAATGACAAATTGGCTGAGGATTCGCATCTGTATCCGCTTGTTCGCGCGCTCAAAGAAAATTGGATCAGGATCGACGCGCAGGGCAAACCCTTTGTCAGCGCGAACGATTTGCCAAGCGAAGCGCATAAACTTTGGGACGATTTCTGGCGCGAGTACGGCGCGAACGATGGTCGGCGCCCGCAAGGCAAGGCAAGTGAATTCGAAAAGGAATTTTTCCGCGCGACCGGCACCACGCCGATTGATTTGGAAGACAACGCTTTCGATTTTCAGTTCTATCTCGACGCAGGGTATCACGTTGAGCAAATCATGAATAGGACGCCGACAAACGCGGATTAACGCGGATAATATTTTTTATCAGTGTTCGTCCGCGTTCGTCCGCGTCCAATTGGTTTTCTAAATGAGTCGAATATTCATTCCAGACGCAACCAACTTTCCAGCCAGTTGTGATCTAGCGATCATCGGCGGTGGCGTGATCGGTACAGCGACCGCATTCTACGCAAAACGCGCTGGCTTGAAATCCATCGTCGTCGAAAAACGCGCGGCGCTCGGCGAACTCACCACGAGCGCGAGTCTCGCCGCCTTTCGCGCGCAATTTGCCGAGAAGGAAAACATCGCGCTGATGAAGGAATCGATTGCGGTGTTCGAGCAATTCCGCGAACTCACCGGTACCGACATCGGCATCCATCAGCAGGGCTATCTATTTGTCACGACCGCGCCCGATGGATACGAACGTTCGCGCGCGCGTGCGCTCACGCAGATGTCTTTCGATCTCGACGATGTCGAACTCTTTACCGGGGATGAATGTCGCGCACGATTTCCGTACATAGCACCCGAAGTGACTGCCGCGACGTTTCGTCAGCGCGATGGCTGGCTCTCGTCGCATGAACTCACGTACGGCTACGCGCGCGCTAGCGATGCGCAATTCTTCGTCGATACTAAAATGATCGACTATTGCCGCGAGGGACGCGAGGCGAAAATCACTGGCATTGTCACATCGCGCGGCGAAATTCACGCGGAGCACGTCGTTATCTGCGGTGGTCCCTTCGCTGCGCCGCTTGCAAAAATAGCCGGCATCGATTTACCGTTGGAAAATATTCGACGCCAGCAGCTCACACTGGGCAAGCATCCGCATATTCCGCGTGATGCGCCGATGACCGTGGACTCTGACACTGGCGCGCACTGGCGACCCGAAGGGCAGGGCGCAGTCTTTGGCTGGTCGCGGCCTGAGCCGCCGGCTGAGCCGATGGATTACGTGCCGACCGATTGGGAATTTCCCGCGCTTGTGCTGGATGGCGTCGCGCGCATCACGCCGTTTTGGAATGACATCATTCCCAGCTTGAAACGCTCTGACCTGGGTCTCGTCGCCGGTCAATACACCGAAGCGCCCGATCTGAATCCGCTCGTCGGCGCGACGCAAGTCGAGGGTTTGTGGTTGAACTGCGCGTACGGCGGACACGGCGTCATGTCGAGTGCAGGCGGCGCGCGGATTTTTATCGATGTGGTGACCGGCAAGATGAAAGATGCAGATAATCCATTCCGCGTCTCGCGCCTGACGGACGGCACGTACAAGCGCGGCGAGAAGATGGTGTTGTAAAAATATTGGACGCGGATGAACGCGGATGAACGCAGATAAATATTTTTTTCATTTAATTGATTTGTGAATTCGCGATGATTCGCGCGATTCGCGGGCAACACTGTTAGCATCAGCGTTAGTCCGCGTTCATCCGCGTCCCATTTTAAGGAGGAAACATGCACATATCGCAAATTCCGCGTTATCCCGTCACGATTGATGGCGAGACGACACACATCGGCACGGCGAACGAGCTGGCGATTGCGCTCGACGTACTGCAAGGTCAATGCGACCGCGCGATCCTCGAACAACTGCGACCGCACCTCGCAGACATCGTCGGCGGACCGATGGGCTTGACGAACGTCATGCGCTCGCTCGAAACCGAGAATCAAATTTTTCTGATCGACGCCATCGGCGGCAAACTGGCAAGTGTTCTTCAGCAGTCGCGTTATCTGCGCGATTTGCTTGCGATGCTCGCTGGCTCCCAAGTCGAACAGAAATTGATCGACACGCTGGGCACGGACGGATTGCGCGCGATCATCATCACGCCCGAAGAATTGGCTGAGGTCGTCGAATGGATTTACGGCGCGAACGATCACCACCTGATCGATCTGCTTGGCGCGGATTATGTTCGCCACATCATTCGCACCGGCGATGAACTGAGTCGCGTGCTTCACGGTTTGGAAGCAGCAGCGCAAGCCGACCTCATCGAAAAAATTGGCTGGACGCACATTGTAGAGTTAGTGAGGGATGGTCGCGATCTGGCGTATTTGATGCGTGCGTTGCCTGCATCGTTGAGCGCACCGTTGCTCAAACAATTTTCGCGCTCGCAACTGGTTGATCTGATCGGCAATAAATTAGACTGGTCGTATTTGTACGAGCGATTGGAACCATCGGAAGCGAGAGACCTAATCGGAGTAATTCAAAATGCCGAATGAACAAATCGCCACGTGGAAACGCGACCCGAGCAAACCTGGCTCGCTCGGACGGCTCAAGGGCAGCAAGTATCGCATGATCGATGCGCACTTGCACGTCATCAATTTTATTCAAGAGACGCCGGGCGGCGAGGCGCTGTTGTATTACATGGACCAAGCCAACATCGACAAATCGGTCATCTTTGGTTTGCCCGTGACCAAACTCTGGACTGAGTACGATCGCGAATCACCGGATTATTATTTGGCGAACGACTCGCCGTGCTATTATTACGGCTATACAGACGTGATTCTCGCCGAGCTGGTGCGCGCGCTCGCGCCAGCGCATCAAGATCGATTGTATCCGTTGATGTGCGGGTTCAATCCGGTGGATCGATACGCGGTTCGGCACGTCGAGCGATTGTACGCGCAGTACCCCGACGTGTGGAGCGGCATCGGCGAAATACTGTTGCGGCACGACGATTTGACCGCGTTCACGTACGGCGAAAACCCGCGCGCCAATCATCGCGCGTTGTATCCGATCTACGAATTTGCGGGACAGTACGATTTGCCGGTGCTTATGCATCAGAACGTCACATCGGTGACGAAGAGTGACCACCCGGTGTACTTACACGAACTCGAAGAAGCGGTGCGCGAATTTCCGCAGACGCGCTTTATTTTTGCGCACTGTGGCATGTCGCGCCGCGTCAACGTGCCGTTCTATTATCAGATGGTCGATCGCTTGCTCGCGCAATATCCCAATCTCTGCGTCGATTATTCGTGGATCGTTTATGACGTGACGATTTGTCCCGATGGTAGGCCCGATCCCAACTGGGTCGCGCTCACCGAAAAGTACAGCGACCGCATCTGTCTCGGTTCCGACCTGGTAACCAAATTCGAGCGGCTGGGTCCAGAGTTGCAGCGGTACGATGTGTTCCTCGATCAACTCAGCGAGACCGCGCGCGCGAACGTGTGCTGGCAAACCGCCGAGCGAATCTACGGTGGAAACAAAGGCAAGGTGCAGCGCACTCAACCGCGAGTGATACCAGAATGGAATAAGGTGATGGAGCTAGGTTGAAATCTTGGTCACGTGCGACGCACTTTTAAAGTGCGTTGCACATTTTTGTTTCAGCAAGGGAAATTGTCATTTGGCAAAGCGCGTGAAACGGCTGGAATGACTGTTTGGGCTTTTCAACAACTCTTGGGAAGCCGAGGTATTCTCATTCACTACAGTGTGCAAGAATGTGAACAAGATTTGGAAACGTTGAAAGAAATAAAGTAACGATGCCTTACGTCAGCAATGCGTCACCGCTCGTCAATCTAGCGCGAATTGGTAAACTCGATTTGTTGCATCAACTCTTTGGCGAGTTCCTTGTTCCAGATGCCGTATGGAATGAGGTTGTCATTCAAGGTGAGGGGCAAGCGGTGCTGAACAGGTCAAAGGATCTACTTGGATAAAGGTGCAATCGATTGCCAACCAGCCACTCGCGCAAGCATTAGAACAAGAGTTGGATGCTGGTGAAGCAGAAGCAATCGTGCAGCTTTGGAGTCGCACGCTACGGTGCTTGTCATGGACGAACGCTTGGGACGCGAGACAGCGCAACATTTGGGGTTGTGTTGCATAGGATTGATTGGTGTCCTCGTTGCTGCCAAACGGCATAGATATATCAATGCTATCAAGCCCGACTTGGATGCGCTGATAAACGTGGCTGGCTTTTGCGTGAAAGAAACACTCTATGCGCGGGCGTTGAAAGATGAAGGCGAGGCGTAAAGTGCGAAACCCGTTTTCTCCACCTGAGAAAACGGGTTTCTAATTTGCTCTAATTGTTCTTTCGCAATAGAATTGAACCGGTACCAAATTTGGTTTATCTGCGTTTACTGCGTCCAATTCAGAGGTTATCCATGCTCGAACTTGCCATCATGCTCGAAGGACAGAACGGACTCAACTGGGAACGTTGGCAAAGAATCGCGCACGCCGTTGAAGACCTGGGATTCGTCGGACTGTATCGTTCCGATCATTTCACCAACGGCAGTCCACCCGACAAGGACTCGCTCGAACTTTGGGTCTCGCTGACCTGGTTGGCATGCAACACCAAGCGCATCCAGTTCGGTCCGCTCGTTACGCCGATGTCGTTTCGCCACCCGACGATGACGGCGCGTATGGCAGCCGCCGTCGACGATTTGTCGGGCGGGCGATTGACGCTGGGGCTTGGCGCGGGCTGGCAAGAGCGCGAGCATCACAACTATGGATTCGATCTGCTCGATCTCAAATCGCGGTTCAAGCGATTTGAAGAAGGACTCCAAGTCATCGAGCGATTATTGGACGACGATGCGCCCGTGAATTTCAGCGGCGAATATTATCACTTGAACGATGCCGTGCTGTTGCCGCCCCCCAAGCGCCGCATTCCGATTCTCATCGGCGGCAACGGCGAAAAGCGAACGCTGTCATTTGCCGCACGCTATGCTGACGAATGGAACGCCACTTTTCAGACGCCGGACAATTTTTCGCGACTTAGCACACGGCTCGATGAATTCCTGGCGGAGATGGATGGCGAACCGCGCCGCGTGCGTCGTTCGATGATGACGGGCTGCGTGTTCGGCAAAGACGATGCGGCGTTGCAAGAAAAAATCGCCGCGCGCGGACGAACCATCGAGCAGATGCGCGAACGCGGTATGATTGTTGGTAATGCAGCGCAAGTGGTCGAGCAACTGGGTAGATTATCCGAAGCAGGCGTCGAGCGCGTGATGCTGCAATGGCTCGATCTTGATGACATCGCTGGATTGGAAGCTTTGGCGAAAAGCGTCGCTAGTCAAATAGTCACGTAGTCGAATAGTCCGGACTATTCGACTACGTGACTAAAAGACTAGGGGACGGAATATGAAGTATACAACAATCACCTTCGACATCGGCGGCGTTTTGATGAGCATGGATCGCGAGCGTGTGGCGCGCGAATATATTGCGCTAGCTCACGCGAGCGATAGAGACCTTGATTTTGCGGCAACGCTGCGGATGTACAGCACGCTCGACGATGAAATTCCCGCGCGGGTGCGCATGTCTCCGCCGCTCAGTCTCGACGAAAAGGTGGGCGAACATTTTTGGAAAACGCTCTTCGCCGATGGCTGGTCGCGGCTGGGACTCGCACACGACGACGCGGCGGTGCATCGTCTTTACACCTTGTTCTGTCGCGGTGATTTCAATCGCAGGTTCGACGATGTGCGCCCAACCCTCGACGCGTTGAAAGCGCGCGGAATGCGCCTGGGCATCATTTCGAATTTTCCTTCGACGTGCGCGCAAGTCTTGCAGACGTTGGACATCGCACATTATTTTTCGTTCCTCGCCGTGTCTGCGATCATCCGCGCGGAAAAACCCGACCGCGCGATCTTCGATCATGCGGCACGTTTGGCGAATCGACCCGTGAGCGAGCTGGTGCATGTTGGCGATGGCACGCACGCCGATGTCGATGGGGCGCGCGGCGCGGGTTGGAATGCGATTCTGCTCGACCGCGACAATTGGTATCCCGATTATGCCGTTGTCCCGCGCATCCGCCGATTGACCGAGTTGATTGATTTGGCGTAATATTTTGCTCGTCATTCTGAGCAAAGCGAAGAATCTCATGCGTTGAAGGACGAGATGCTTCGCTCCGCTCAGCATGACAAGGTATGATCATGATCCAAACCATTTCCTCATTCATCAATTATTTCGACGGCATCCGCAACCGCACGTTGAATTACATCAACACGATTCCTGCCGACAAAATCGATTGGTCGCCACGCCAAGGTGAATTGACCTGTGGCGACATCATCCGCCATTTGGCGGCGGGCGAAAAAATGTTTTGCGGCGTCGTTGCCGATGGACGCTGGCAATACGCCGGACACGATAAAAATTTGGCGGCGAGTCGCGCTGAGTTGATCGCGTACCTTGAAGCAACGCACACTGCTGCGATGAACCAATTGCGCGCGGTCGACGATTCGCAACTGAATCAACCACGTCCCGCGCTCAAAGGTGGATCGGTTAAAGCGTGGCGCTGGCTCATGGCGATGGTCGAACACGAAGTGCACCATCGCAGCCAGTTGGCGTCGTACCTTTCGCTGATGGGCATCACGCCGCCACATATTTACGGATTGGGAATCGAAGACATTGTGGCGCTGACGACCACGTAACCTTATCATCGTGAGCGAAGCTGTGGATGCCAGGGCGATTGTCGGCGAAAGAGAATTAGAGTAGAATACGCTCAACCAACCGGAGGAGGTGCAAATTGAATACTCGATTGATTGTTCGTTCGCTGTTCTTGACGATAATGTGCATCGCGTTATTTACAACCGTCACAGCCGCAGGCAAGCCGCCATCGGATAGCACGACGGGTACGGGGCGCGTGTTTCTTCCGAATCCAGTCGCATCATTGCAAGACCAATCGTTGACCGATCAAAAGGATGCCGACTATGCGGCGCTCCAACCCGCGTATCGTATTGTCACGCTGACGAATCTCGACGGCAGTGGCTATTTGCGCGGCGATTGGGCCAACGTCATGAGCGAGACGGGGAAACCTGCACACTCGCCCAACAACACGTTTCTTTATAATCGGCACGACGATGAATTCGAACAGGTGATGGCGTACTATTGGGTCACCGAAGCGCAAAAGTACATTCAGAGTTTGGGTTTTGGCGTAACTCGTCGTGCGATTAACAAAGAATCACAGAACATTCGCATCAACCAGATCGGCATCGACAATTC
Organism: Chloroflexota bacterium; assembly: GCA_016215025.1. Taxonomy (GTDB): domain Bacteria; phylum Chloroflexota; class Anaerolineae; order UBA4142; family UBA4142; genus JACRMI01. The sequence goes on along the minus strand of JACRMI010000104.1, from coordinate 81,114 downwards.
GTACTCTTGGGATAAACACGATTTGCTGCGCTTTGGCAAAGGCGGCGTCGACGATGCGGAAGATGCCGAGGTAATTTTGCACGAGTACGGTCACGCGATGATGGACTCGATGATGGTTCCATTTGGTTACGGTACATCCATCGAAGCGGGATCGATTGGCGAAGGGTTTGGCGATTACTGGGCAGTCACCGTGTCCAGCGTGGTCGCGCCGACGCCGGATCCCGCGTGCGTGGCGGACTGGGATGCGATTTCGTACACGTCGAGTGTGCCGCATTGCTTGCGCCGCATCGACCGTGATCTGCACTATCCGACTGATCTCAATGGCAGAGTGCATCACGACGGCATGATTTGGTCGCGCGCGCTGTGGGACATTCGTAAGGCACTCGGCAATGTCAAAGCGGACACGGTCATTCTGGAAGGCATGTTCGATTATGCACCCGACACGACGATGCCGGCGGCTGCTCAGGCGACCGTAAACGCTGCACAGAGATTGTACGGCAATGCAAAGGCGAATATCGTTCTCGCCGTGTTCAAAGCGCGTGGCATTTTGCCGTAAGGCAAATTTGTCATTTCGAGCGGAGCGAGAAATCTCGCTTTTGTCGATCAAAAAAATCGCCCGGCGGAGGTTTTTCCGCCGGGCGATTTCAATTTTCACTTGGCTCGATCAGCTAGATATTTGCGCGCCGCTTCTGCCATCAATGCGGCACCGGTTGGCAAAACGTTCTCGTCGATGTCGAACACCGCGTTGTGATGCGGTCGATGCTTTTCGTCTTTTTTCGCGCCGAGATAAAAGAATGCGCCGGGCTTGGCGCGCGCCATATAGCTGAAATCCTCCGCGCCCATTTGCAATTCGGCTTCGTGGACATGTTCTTCGCCGATCAAACCGGTGGCCATGCCGCGCACAAACTCTGTCATGTTTGCATCGTTCACGGTAGCGGGATAGCCGCGAATGATCTTGCACTTGTAATCGCCGCCCAACGTGCGCGCGATGGAAAACGCCTTGTCTAAATCGGCGTGAAGTTGCGCGCGCACCGACTCGTCGAAACTGCGAATCGTGCCGCTGAGAAACGCCGACCCCGGAATGATGTTCGTCGCCGTGCCCGCATTGATGATGCATACCGAAATCACGCCTTGCTTCGTCGGATCGACGCGGCGCGAAACGATGCCGTGAATCGCGTTGATGACTTGGGCTGCGAGCCAGATTGGATCGATCGCTTCGTGCGGATACGCGCCGTGTCCGCCCACGCCGATGATTTCGCCTTCGAACGTATCGACCGCCGCCATGAATGCGCCTTCGCGAACAAAGAATTCACCGCTGGGCAGTGTGCTGATGACGTGCATCCCGACGACGGCTTGTACATCGTTCAGCGCGCCCGCTTGAACCATCAACTCGCCACCGCTCGTTATATCCCCGCCGCCGATTTCTTCCGCGGGCTGAAAGAGCAACTTGATCGAACCCTTCAGCTTGCCTTGCTTGAAATCTTCGTTGAGCATCATCGTCGCGCCAAGCAAACACGTTACGTGCGCGTCGTGACCACACGCATGCATCACGCCAGTGTTCTCGGATTTGTACTCGACATTGTTTGCTTCGAGAATCGGTAGCGCGTCCATGTCGGCGCGTAATGCTATGCGCGGCTCACCTTCGCCGAGGTACGCCACGACGCCGGTTTTGGCGATGCCCGTTTCGTACTCGATTCCCAGGTCGTGCAACGTATCCGTGATGCGATGTGCCGTGCGGACCTCTTGAAAGCCGAGTTCGGGATGGCTATGCAGATCGCGCCGAATCGTAATCAGTTTGTCCTTCATCGCTTGCGCACGCGTAAGATAAGTCATAGGTTATCCTCTTTTTTCAATTTCCGAATTTGCGCTTCGGTAGCTACTTTCACGCCTGTCCACCAAATATAGCCTGCATCCATATCTCTTGCCATATCCGGGAGGAATAGTTCCATGTTTGACCGGTAAACTTTGGGCCACAATTCCTTTAGCATCGCCCGCGCATCCTCGTTGATATGAATAGCACCTCTCTCATCGATCAAGACCATCGCGACATCGTTTGAATGCTCCGTTACGGCAAAAAGATAATTGTCGTGGTCAGCTTGTTTGGATTGAAGGTATTCAGCAATATGCTCCTGCAATTCATACTCGAAGAGCGCCAGTGCGAATGGTCCATTTTCGAGGAATGTTTTGCGGAGATTTTTCTCAATTTGCTTTCTGCGCGATTTTCTCATTGCTCGTTGCTCAGAAATTCTTCGAGTATTCGTGTATATGGTTGTGGATCGTTGACGTACGAAAAATGTCCAACACCGTGCAGCGTTTGTACTTTTGCCGATGGATACGTTGCTTTCAATTGCGTTCGTAGTGTCTCTTCGACGAGTGGATCGTTGTCGGCTTCGATGATGAGAACAGGAATGATCAGCGACTTGAGATCGGGCGCAGCAAACTTGTCGATCACGCAATGATAACGCGCGATGAACTGCGCTTTGCTCATCAAGCCGTACGACTGTTCCATCAGAAACGCCAACAGAATTTCGGAATTGCCCGACGTTGGATAGATCGATTGCGAAAAGCTTTTACGCAGCGTAGACATCACCATCGATTCGGGTAAGAACGGGAGCAGCGCGCCCAAGCGTTTATTTTTCTTGGCGATCAAATCATTCGGCGGAAACGTGTTGGCGAAAACGGCACGATTGATGAGGTCATGATGTTCGGCGACAAGATATTGCGTAAAATATCCGCCGAGCGATGTGCCGACGACGTTGAATTTCTCGACGTGTTCACGCTGAAGAATTCCGATTACGCCGCGGCACAGTCCTTCCAAATTATGCACGGCCGGATACGTGACCGAAATGATTCGATAGCGATTCTTGAGCGCGTCGATCTGTTGCCACCAAATATCGTACGCGCCTGTCATACCGTGGAGAAAGACAATTGTTTTAGCGCCACTGCCCAGTGTAATGTATGACCAATCGACTCCGTCAATCGTGGCGTGCTTGAGCGGATTATTCTGTCGAAAAGCTTTGAGCGATTCGACGGCTTTGGAATCAGCGCGCGCGTAGAGTTGGTCGAAGGTTATGGTCATTTGTTGTGGATCACCCTCAACACTTCCGGCAACAGCGTATTCGTCGTCGCCATCGCTTCTTTCGCATGAATCGTCGCGTTGCCTTGCCAGTCGCCAAAATAGCCGCCCGCTTCTTCCAAAATTGGCGGGAAGGGCGCATTGTCCCACACATCCATGATCGGATCGAGCATCAACTCCGCGCGACCTGTTGCCACGAGCATATACCCGTACGCATCGCCCCAGCCCGCGCGGAAAAAGGTTGCCGCTTTGATGCGGTCCCACTCGGCGGCGCGATGAAATTCGTCGAAGCTGGCTTCGTCGGCGTGAACGACGCCGGCTTGTTTGAGCGATGCCACATCAGAGACGCGAGCGCGCCGACTGTTCCACCAACAACCTTCGCCGGTTGCCGCCGCGACCATTTCGTTCATCGCGGGAAAATTCGCGACGCCAACTTGCACCTTGCCTTCGATTTCCAATCCGATGAGCACACCATACAACGGCACGCCGCGCATGAATGCTTTGGTGCCGTCAATCGGATCGATGAACCAACGATGCGATGCGCCCGCGCTTTCCTTGACTCCAAACTCTTCGCCGACAATTGCATGGTCGGGATAATACTTGTCGATGCGAATGCGAATCAACTCTTCGGCTTTTTTATCGGCGAGGGTGACGGGCGAATCATCGGATTTGTAATCGGGCCGAATCTTGGTCTGAAAATATCCCAGTGTGAGTCGTCCCGCGAGGTAGGCGGTTTCGATGGCGAAATCAAGATAGGTGCGAAGAGGATCGGACACAAATGCTCCTTGCGTTGTCATTCTGAGGCGCGGTGTTTGCGCCGAAGAATCTCGTTCTTGTGAAAACGAGATATTTCGCTTCGCTCAACATGACAGTTGTAGTAACATTCTACATATATTGTGGTTACTTGCCAAGCGACCTGATGATTTCTGCGGTCGTCAGCACCTTGCCGTACGTTCCATTCAGCGCGGCAAGGAATGCGCGATGAACATGATCGGCGGGAACGATTCTGCCACCGTGCGTTAGTGATTTTGTGGCGCAGGCATCATCCGCGATGAGACATTGAAAGCCGAAATCGAATGCGGCACGCGTGGTGGCATCCACGCACATGTGCGTCATCATGCCGGCGATGACAACTTGCTCGATTTGATCGCGCTTGAGATGGTCGAGCAGTGGCGTGTTGCGAAAGCTGTTGGGGTAATGTTTTTGAAAAAGTGTTTCGCCTTCCAATGGCTTGACGCTTTCATGTGTCTTGACGCCGTCGGTATCGGGGAGAAAGAATGTCGCGGTGGGTTTTGGTGCCACGTGTTGGATATGCACGAGCGGCAAATCATTTTCCCGAAAGAATGACAGCAAGCGCTTGGCGTTCTCGCTCGCATCGACACTGCCGTCCAGTTCCATTTTCCCACCAGGGAAATAATCGTTTTGAATGTCGATGAGGATAAGCTCCGTTTTCATTTTGAATGCTCCTTTGTGGGACAAGTTGGCAACTTGTCCTACGATTCTTTGTAATAGTACACCGTCACACCAAATTTGACCGGGAAATTATTGTTCCACGTGCCGTGACCAAAATTCATTTGCAATCCATTTTGAAATCGAAATGCCGACAGGTCGTTAAAGTAGCGAAAGATGGTGGCATAACCATCCTTGCCATCTTTGTAACGCAGAATTCCGCCGAAGGGGCGATTCGATCCGCCGACGGGAGCCGAGTAGCCGCGATTGAAATAAAAGCCAGCATCTGCCCAGTCCTCGTGTCCGCCGTAAATTCTTTCGCGACCTGTGCCATCGAACAAATGCAGATTGCCTTCGAGATAGCCCATCGTCCATGCGCGCTTGACGGGGTCTTCGGCGTTTGGATTTTTCGGATCGACAATGCGCGGGATCGAGTCCATACCTTGATCCTCGCTGACGAGCACCAAGCCGACGAGTTTTCCGTTGCCCGGCACATCGATATGATAATCAGGACCGTAAACCGACAACTTTTCCATTTCGCGATATTGGATTCGTAGTTGCGAGTTTCGAGTTTCGTTCGATAGAGCAATCCGCGCTGTAAAGGGAATCGCCGTCGTGCTCTTGTTTTCTATTTCGATGGTCATGCTGTTTTGAAAAGGTAGCGGCAGATTCGAATAGAAAATAAAATTGTCCGCCGACTCGACGATGCCGAGCGGCGCGGAGCGATGCAGCACGAGTTGTTTTTGATCGCCGAAGAAGACGATGAGGGGCACGTGGCTTCCAACGTCGTCGCCATACTTTACGCGCAGCCACAATTGCTTTGGGTCGAATCTTTTCGGAATCGAAAACTGCAGCGCGCTAACGGTACCCGCGCCGTTGAATCGAATAGTCGCAGGCGCGTTCGCATCGGCATGTAAATCGAACGCGCGCTGACCATCGAGCGTGTTGATATAACTTTCGGGGCGAGAGACGTTTGGCGCAAGCCGAGCCATTTCGGCAATCGGCAGATCGGATGTGGCGAAAGGTCTTAGGCGCGTCGTGTCTGAAAATCGAACGCCGCTCGCCATGAACCATTTCGGTTTCTTGCTGCCGTTGTAGAGCAACACGCGTAGATGCTTTTGATATGGAATTGGTACGATGCTGCCAATCGAGCCGTACTCGCGATGACGCCACGTCAAAATCTGCGTAAGTTCCGGTGTGAGCGCGAGCGCCTTGCCCGAAAACCAATCGACGATGGGACCGTCATACGCGATTTTGTCGTCGACTTCGATGCGGAGCGTTCCCAGTTTATCAAGGTTGCCCCACTCGTTGAAGAAAGTCATATCTTCGATGGGACCGACGTTCTTGCGCGATTCTTCGGTTTCCAACATCCACACGGCGTCTTGCGTGAACCAAAGTTTGTCCATCACGCCGGGACCTTTTCGGTCCGCAAGCAGATACGCTTGCAAGTCTTTGCCTTTTGCATCGCGCACGGTGTCGTATCGATAGGGATACCAATTGCCATCGTCGTCGTTGTACATGAAAAACGGCGAGTCCCAGTTTTCCAACTCGCTCCAAAAATCCCAGTAACTGACACCACCCAAGGGCTGCGCGTACTGCATAACGTTGACCGAGTTGTTTGTCCACGCGCGTAGCGTGCCATCGATGATGACCGGATAGGTTCGATTGGTGAGATAGTCGCGAAGAAAATCGAATGCAGTGTAAATCGAATTGGTCGTGCTGATCGTCGCCGTGATCGGCACTGAATCGATAATGACCTGCCGAATCGGCGTGGGTGTCGCGACCGAAGTTTGTTTAGCGCCAGGACTAGGCGAGGCTAGCTTGGTTAATGTGGCTGTCGCCATCGGTTCAATGATCGCAACGGCAGGAATATCCGCCGCGCGTTCAACCGATGGCGTTGGGGTAGATGCAATCGTTGGGCTGCACGATGTAGCGACGAGCAGGAAAAGGACGAGGGCAATTCTGCAGGATTGGAATGATTGCATTACACAGATGAATCTAATGAATAAATTGGTGCGGGCAATCGGTTTGAGCTTGTGTGCTCAAGTAATCCGATTGGCACGCAGGCGTACATGACCATCCACATAGGTAGAGCAATTATTACAAGTCGATCACCTTCGTTGAAGGAAATTCCTGACGTGAAGATAATCAAAAGTGAAAAAAGGTAAATCAATTTCAAGTGCAAATCGAATGATCCTTGTCTCTTAATAAACATGAAGATTACGGCAGGGACTAGGAGGATTTGTAAGACCAAGTGAGCGATGCTAGTAAAGCGCGTAAAATTGTAGGGTTTCGGATAATAGCCAAAAACCTCGCAAGCGCCCGTCATATTCTCTCCAACGTTTTGCAGAAAGGCGGATGTCGTTGTTCCAACATCTTCAAGCAAGTACCTAACCGTTTCAAGTGTATCAAAATTCTTGACCACGCTGCGCGCATCGTCTAAGGGAACGTGGGTGCGTGCCTGGTACACTTGAGGGAGCAGATACCATTTGACAGTATATTCCGTAATATTGGAGACTCCGACCATCCCATTTACATTTGCGTTGATCCCGATTTGGAGCAAGACCGGAATGAGACCGATGGCGAGCACAAGATTCTTTTTAGACTGTCGAAGATTTTTGATTGCAGCGTAGGTGACGAAAATTATCAAAGGCAATTGAAAAATTGGTTTCGTGATGGTAAGAAGAGCAAGCAAGAATGTTAGCCAGAAGATTTCTCGCACTTTGAGCACGCGTAAATCACTTGTACTCAATAGCATTAACCATAAAGCCAAGAGAAAAATAACCAACGTTTCGGTGAGTGCGTAAAACGTCAAAGCCATGGTAGAGACGTTGATCATCATGACACAGAACGCAATTACAACAGCAAGCAACTGCTTGGTGAAACGATAGGCGGCTAGTGCAGTAAGGTTGATGGCGGCGAGCCAGAGCAAGAATTGAACTGCCCAAAACACATAGGGATTGTTTGAAACTTGCCATACACTTCCAAGGAGTAGAGGGTAGAGCAGTGGACGAAGTGTAGTCGCAAATGGGACCGACGCGGACTTGCCAAACATCCAATCGGCAACCGTTTGGTACTGCTTCGTGTCTGGTGTCGTGAACATTAATCTGCCCATATTGTCTGGGTGCATATAGTTGTATCGAAATGCGACGAAGAAAAATAAACCAATGGCTAGCGCATTTAAGATTAAGAACAGTAAGCGCTTGTCCATTTTCTCAAATCGATTTACTAGCTTGTGCAAGAGATTGCTCAAAGGATAGAGTGGCTTGAGCATCAATGATTCCTCATCGCGCCGATCCACTGGATGTGTTCTGCGTAATGCTCAAATGTGTTGCCAGTAAGCCATTCTAGAATTGGATTCTGAGCATATGCACTTGTCTCGCCGGGCGCAAAATGCGAGAATGGTTTTTGCAAATCGGCGTCCGATAATTTCGCGAGTTCATTGAGCAGTTCCATGTGTGCGGAGTGAAACAGAGCGAGCGCCTCGTCCACCGAACGGTCTTTGCTCTGCGCGAAAATTCTGGCGTTCAATTCGGTTTCGTTGGGGATTGGATCACCAGGTTGGACGCCAATTATGGCATAGCGTGGTTCGTGGCGCAAAAGAGCCGCAGTGCTTTGCTCCCATACCGCGAGATGAACGTAATGGTCTTTGATTGCCCAACCGTCTTTGCCGGGCGCACTCAATTGCGCTTCACTCAACGTCGTTGCCCATGCTTCCAAATCGGCGCGGTCTAGTGCGATGCGGATAAATAATTCTGAGATAGTTGCAGGTACATTATTCTGGTGTGCCATTATCATTCCTCCGAACTAGTCGCCCAATCGTTTGGGACCCAATGCTAATTGCTCCCAGTATTGCGCGCGATCTTGGAAGGCGTGTTTCTTGTTTTCTTTTGGTTTCAACGCACGCACGTAAACATCCTTCAACACCTCTGCGACCTCAGCATAATCATCGATTGGCACCGCGCAGACGCCGAGGGTTTCAACGTCCGCGGCAAGATTGCGCGGCACAATCGCAAAGTGTCTGGGCGCGCCGCGGTGCCATGTGCCGGTCAGCGCCTGACGCAGCGGCGGGTCGGCGAATGAAACACCGACAAAGAGGAGCATGTATCGACTGACGGCTTGATGCAGTTGCTGCGCGGCGAATCCCTCAGGTCGATATGCATTTTCGTATTCCGTGTGCCTCAGAACCAATGCCTGTTTTTTCCGTTTTTGATAAGGGAGATAGCCGTGCAAATAGACGATTGGGCGCTGATGCTTGCGCGGTGGATCGCTGGTGGGTGTGTGAACCTTCCAGTGAGAGTCAAACGATTGATAGCGCGTCCAGCCTGCGCCGAAGAAAAAGTCATAATTGGTCGTCATGACGATGCCAACTTTGGAGTTGCGCCGAAAGGTACAGCTATTCGATTTGCGTTCTCTTATTTCCGCTGAAAAGCACAATGCGGCTTGGAGTGTAGGCGCTTGACCCAAGAATTCCTGGCTGAGCCGTTTGTAATTCTTGTCGCTTCGCGGAATACCACCGTAGAAAATTTCGTCCAACTGCGCTACCCATTGCGCTGTCGGTAGATTGCCAACGATGTCTTCGGCAAAGCGCAACCAATCGTTGCCATGTTTTTGGCGCAAGGCGTTAAACGATTGCGTTTGATGATTGCGATTCAGAGCATACAGTTCCTGCAATAGTTCGGTCCAAGTGTAAGTTGAAAAAAGCGACCGGACATTGCCGCAAGGCAGATTGATGCCCGCGCCCAGAAACAGTCCGAACTGGTCCGGTTTGCAATCTTGGTATGCTTGCCGCAGCCGAATCAATCCTTCCGTTTCTTGGATCATGGTGCCAGCTCCCTGCCGTGTTATTGCCGATTCAATATCGCGTTCTGGATTTTCATCAACTCGCTAATGCCGCCCTGCGCGAGGTCTATCAAGCGATTCATCGAATCGCGCGCGAACGGCTCGCCTTCCGCTGTGCCTTGCACTTCGATGAATTTGCCCTCGCCGGTCATCACGACGTTGAAATCGACTTCAGCCCGCGAGTCTTCTTGATAGCACAGGTCGAGCATTTCATCGCCGCCTTGCTGCATCATCACGTCTTTAATCGCATGGTCAAGGCTACTAAAAAATTGCTCCGTGATGCTGCAGCACGATGCCAACGCTCACCGCCGCCACCTGGGCCTTGAGCGCGCGCGGCGATGCGGTTCTGTTTGCGATCATTTTTCGCAGCGTGATGACCGTCGCAACGTACATACCGGTAATCGATGCGGTGCGTGTGCCGCCGTCCGCCTGAATTACATCACTTTCAATCGTCAACGATTCAACACAAAAACACTTTTATTCAGTTCAAGGCACACCTGCGATTACCAAGCCGCGAAGAGGAACAATGGGTTGCGTTGTGATATGCCAAGCGACCAAATCAGAGCACAGCCCAAGCGCCGCGACTAGTCGTGGAATTGTCCGGTTTCCAAAATCGCAAGCTTGCCTTGAGTTCGTAGACGCGGGCTTGTTTCTTCACGCGGAACTTTATGGATCTGTCTATTGAGTGATCCGCACGGTGATTACGAAGAGCAGACCCTTCATGATTGTAACTCTTTTGTGAGCTCGTGCGGCCTACTGCAACGGACACTTGTCCACATGTAAAAACTTTTGACACTCGTCCGTCGTCAACGCGCGGGTGACGCGCGTTTTCGCAATCGCGATGATGTCTTCAACCGGTAGCGCAAAGATCCGAAGGATTCCTTCTTCATCGCCAATCAGCAGACGGCGACCGTCGGGACTAAAGGTAAGGGACTGGAAGCCGCGTCCAAAATTGTATAGCGTCAAGGGTTGCTGGCTACCTGTGCTTCCCGGCGCGACATTCCAAACTTTCGCCGTCCCATCGTTGCCTCCAGTCGCGAGCTTTGTACCATCGCGGCTAAAGGTAACGCCGTTCAGTTGACCGGTATGCCCCGAGAGCGTGAACAACAACTGACCTGTCGCCGCATTCCACACCTTCGCCGTCGCATCCTGACTGCCCGTGGCGATACGAGCGCCATCGGGACTGAAGGCAACAGCATAGACTCCTCCAGTGTGTCCTTCAAGTTTGAGCAGTTCCGTTCCCGTCGCCACATCCCAAATTCTTGGCGTCCGATCCGGCTCGTTTGCTACTGTGGCAAGATGTGTTCCATCAGGACTGAATGCTAGACGAACGACAACCCCAGTGTGTCCTGACAATGTGATCATTTCTTGCCCTGTATTGGCATCCCAAATTTTGGCGGCATTATTTGCGCTGACTGTGGCGATGCGTTTTCCATCCGGACTCAACGCCACACCCATTCCAAAAACAAAGGGAGTGGCTTGTGTGGACAGGGTCAGCAACACCTGACCAGTCGCGGCATCCCACACCTTCACTGTGCGGTCCCAACTCGAGGTCACCACGCGTCGCCCATCCGGAGTAAAGGCGATGCTACGCAATTGATCGCTATGTCCGGTGAACGTGAGCAATGCTTGACTAGTCGCCACGTCCCATATCTTGGCAGTTTTATCTGCACTGCTGGAAGCGATGCGCGTTCCATCAGGGCTATAAACTGCATTGTGAATCTGACCTTTATGAGCCGCCAGCGTTAGCCACTCTGATCCTCCGATAGGCGAGACATCCCACACTCTAGCAGTGTTGTCCGCGCTTGCCGTTGCCACGCGTGCTCCATCGGGGCTAAGCGCCAGACTATTGACTGCGCCCGCGTGCCCCGTCAGGGTGAGTATCAACCGACCTGTTGTGGCATCCCATACTTTCGTTGTCCCGTCAAGACTCGCCGTGTACAATCGTGTGCCGGTTTGGTCAAATGCCGCGACCCAAATCGCACTACCATGACCGTACAGTATGAGCAACAACTGACCACTCGATATATCCCATATTTTGATCGTCTGATCTCTACTTGTCGTCGCCAAGCGTCGCCCATCGGGGCTGAACACGACACTATAAGCCACATCATTGTGCGCGGCGATGTTCAACACCACGCGCCCGTTTGTTGAATCCCATATTTTAACCGCCCCGTCATCAATGGCTATCGCGATGCGCGTGCTATCAGGACTGAAGGCGATACCGCGAATACTTCCGTTGTGTCCAGTTAGGGTGAGGATCAATTGCCCGGTCGTGGCATCCCAAACTCTAGCAGAGTTGTCAACGGTGGGAGCGGCAGCAATGCGTCCACCAGCAGAAACCAATCGTTTGCCATCGGGACTATAGGCAACTTTGCGGATTTGGTCTGTATGTCCGCGCAAGGTAAATAACTCTTTGCCGGATGCGGAGTCCCATACTTTTGCCGTTTGGTCGTCACTGGAGGTTGCTAGTCGGGTGCCATCTGGACTGAACGCGATGTCTGAGAGTGGAGCCGTATGCCCCGTGAGCGTGAGCAATAACTGTCCATTTGTTGCATCCCACACTTTGGCAGTTGCGTCATTACTGACAGTGGCGAGACGTTGTCCATTGGGGCTGTACGCGATGCCATTGAGCGGCGCGGTATGACCGCGCAGGGTGAGCCGCACGCGCGAGGTCAAGACCGCGCGGTGGAGTGCCTCTTCGGCTTCGAGTAGGGCTGGCTTGCCGCCGGATGTACTTGCCGAGACCGCTTCAAGCGCGAGCAAAATACTGCGTTCTGGGTCTATATTCAAGTTATTCACCGCGCTGGTAGACACTTCACGCGCAAATGCGATGCGCTGTTCGCTATCCGCTCGTTCTGCGTTGGTGTTCGATTGTTGCGCGAACACAAGTGCGATGATGGCGAGAATGATCGCAATGGCTACGGTGCCAGTAAGAAACACGGCACGTTTCCGTAATTGTCGCGCGGCGCGCGTCTGGGTTTCCGCCAACTTTTGCGCCGCCGTCAATTCGCGCTGTCGCTGTGCTTCGCGTTCCGCCACTTCGCGCTCGCGCATTTGCTGCGACGTATCCAAGAACTCGCGCTCCAGTTCATTCAACTCATCGGAATGCGCCCCCGCCCATTCGCGCGCTTGCGCCAAACGCACGCCGCGATACAACTCGCCCACATCGCGATTCAAGTTGTCCCAGGATTGCGCGGCTTCGGTCAGATGCCGATGCAAACGCAAGCTCTCGCGATTTTCGTTCAGCCACTCGCGCAAACGCGACCACTCGCGAATCAATGCCTCGTGCGCAACTTCCGCACTATCTTCACCCAACATCACCAGCCGCGCATCCGCGAGTGTGTTCAACACCGCACGCGTGTGTGCCGCCTCTTCCGCGCGTGGCACGAGTTCGGTCAAGTTCGCACGGCGTCGTGTATCTTCAGTACCTTCACCTAGTTCAGTCAAGCGCAGAAAAATATCGCGCGCGAGATGTTGTTGCGCTTGATTCAGTTGATCGGTGAACACACTCTCCGCCGTTTCCGCAATCGCCCGTTGCACGCCGCCCGCCGCGCGATAGCCCGCGAGCGTGAATGTTCTCCCGCGCCGATGTTCCCAGGTTGCGAGGAGCGCGTGCGAGAGCAGCGGCAGCGCACCCGGTTCCTGGTCTTGCGCGCCACCCGCGCCGACATCGCTCAACATCAAATCCACCAACCCTGGTTCAAATTCCCACCCGCCGCGTTTCGCCGGTTCTTCGATTGCGCGGCGCAATTCTTCGCGCGTCATTTGTCCGATGTACTCTTGTTGCGCGGCAATGGCTTGGCGCAGTTGTGGATACTGCGCGCAGTGCGAATAAAAGTCCGCGCGCAACGCAAGCACAATCGCGATGCCATTGTCGGAAGCTTTTGCGACGGTCAATAATTTTTCGATGAACGCGGCGCGCGCAGTTTCATCGCGGCACAAGGTAAACACCTCTTCAAACTGATCCACGATGAGAAGGAGCGGCAAGGTATCGCGTTCCAAGTTCGCTTCAAGTGTTTTCAGCGGCTGCGCGGTTGGCGTGAACACGCGCGCGTCCCAGCCCGCGCGTTTGAGCGTGACGGAGAGACCCGCACGCACGATGGAGGATTTGCCGGAACCGGACGCGCCGAAAATCGCGAGCAAACGCGGACAATGTGATGCGAGCACGTTCACGCGCTCGACCAGGCGCGCGGTCAACGCTTCGCGTCCGAAAAACCAATCGGCGTCGGCTTCGTCGAAAAACAAAAGTCCTTTGTACGGCACGAAACCGGGAAGCGGCGCATCTTCTTGGCGCGCGGATTCCGCGAGCGCAATCAAACGTGTGACAATTTCAGATTCGTTTTCGAGGTGGAGCGCGGGGACAAACAGGGCTTTGAGCGCGGTGAGGTCGGGGAGCCGGATATTTTTTTCGAGGCGGCTGATTTGGGCTTCGCCGTACCCGACGGCGATGGAGAGTTCGAGTTGGGTGAGCCGCGCGCGGCGGCGGAGGAATTTGAGCAGATCGCCAAACGTGGCGAAAGAGTCCAACGCAATGGACGGGAAAGGCATAGTCGTTACCCTTCTAATGCGGAATTAACAAACACGTTTTTTCATATAGCAATGCCACGAGTTGCCCAAATGATTGGCTGCATTATACGCCTGAACTGTGACCGATTCAATAGATGTAAGCCTCAATTTTTCAATTTGGAAAGAAATGTCACCTTGGGCGGATGGAAATGTCGGGTATTTTGGCGGGATTGGTGATAAATTGTGCGCAAGATTAGAAAACAGGCGGAGAGTATGGGAGGGTTGATAGATAAGCAAATGGTAACGTTGAAATTATACCACAGATTCACAAATAACGCTCATTTTACGTTGTTTTTGCGTGTCTGTGTTAGAGTGACGGTAATATGAACGCCATACGATTTCTGATTATCCTGGCTGGTCTGGTCAGCACAGGTGCCGCCGGCGGTCTCGCGGTATATTACGCGGATCATGTCGAGAATTCTCGTTCGGTGCCACCCGCGGCGACGATTGAATTGGGCTTTGCGAATGCGGTGCGGCGCACCAAACCGGCGGTCGTTACGATCATTAATCAACAAATGCCGCGTGAGAACTACGGGGATGGATCCTTAGCGTCAGTTGTATATGGGTCGGGAATCATCTTTGATCCGATGGGTTACATCATCACCAATTATCATGTCGTGGCGCTAGCCGAAAGGGTCCATGTTATATTTGCAGATGGGCGCAAGACGCAAGGGACCGTAATCGGAGAAGATAGTTTTTCCGATGTGGCGGTCATTAAAGTGGATGGTCCCGTTCCGGCGGTGGCGTCATTTGCCGACTCGAGCGGACTAGAGTTGGGGCAGATGGTGATTGCCATTGGTAGCCCATATGAAAATTATAGTGGGTCGGTCACGTTGGGTCTGGTGAGCGGGCTGAACCGACAGGTGGGGGGAGTCAAGGGTTTGATTCAGACGGACGCGGCGATCAATCCTGGGAGTTCCGGGGGAGCTTTGGTTACGACCCGCGGCGAGGTCGTTGGGATCAATACCCTCGTGTTGCGAACGACGGGAGAGGGCAGAACGCTGGAGGGAATGGGCTTTGCGATTCCATCCAATCAGGCGCTTGAGTTGGCAAAGAAATTACTCTCGATTCAAGAAATTCGCTATCCTTGATGCATCGCTGTGATCGCATCCAAGCAGTCGGGTATGCGATCAGCGAAGCTTTGATCGCGCATAGTTGATTTTACGAGGTTGTACGTAAATGTTAATCCAGACCAATCTTCAAGTCGAATGTCCCAGGTGTCGGGGAGGAATGCGTTCTGCCGTCGTCAAGACTGCTATCTGGGCTGGTGAGCGTTTGTACGCCGTGGAAGATGTTCCGGCTTATGTGTGCGAAGCGTGTGGGGAACGGTTATACGACGAGGACACCACGAATGCCATTCGCCGGCTAACGGAAGACGGTTTCTCTCGCGCGGAAGCCAGGCACGAGATTTTGGTGCCGGTTTTCTCTTTGGGGGATCGCATCATAGAGTGACCACCGCAATCGCACCTATTACGATAGTCGGTACGTGGAACCGATCACGGGTGGGTGCGCCGACGCCTACTTGTCCAAGAACGGCGCACACGAATGTATCGGTGAAGCGATCCGTGGCGTGTATCGTGAGGTACCCCGGTAATCGCGAGACACAGCGGTGTGAGCGCAGGTTCAGCCGACGGCGCGCGTTCGATAAACCAAACTGCGTTCGAGAATTCCTCGATAGATTCGGCGGCAGCCCGGAACGAAGACCGCGTCTTGCCACAACCACAGCACAAGTTACACCTCGCACAAGGATTCAAAACCAATGACGAATTGGTGGCTATTGATTTAGTTCCGCGGATTTACATCCGTGATCTCTTCTACTTCTTTTCGCTCCAAAACCCTAGTGTCCGATTTTCTCAATTCGATAAGGATCTCCCTCAAAAGTAAGAGTAGCAGTCTACGCCACTGAATGTTGCTAGCCAACTTGCCCCATTTGGTGGGATCTTCCGAAAGATACTCTTCGACCATCTTTGCGACATCTTGACCCATCTCAATACCTCGTTTAACAGACAAACACAATACCCACAGTTACAGCACAGGGTACGACGCTGAAATCATCTAATAACGCATAGGATTGCCAACCCGCTTTGTTGATCATAGAGACCACGTCCATGCCCGCCGCTTCCATGGCGGGTCGGGCGCGATTGGGGAACCTACACCTTCCACTATCCAGAACCTGGCATATCAGCCCTTGGCATAGATAATCTTTACAGGAGCCGCCGCCGAATCCCGTAGCTAAATGATAACCATCCTTGTAAGCCTGACGTTCAAGCTTATCGATAACCTTGCCACTCTTCTCATGGAAAGATAGAACACGGCGTTGTTCTACTTTGGATGTACCTCTTCCTGGAGCATACTCTTCTATAGGTTCGACATTGCACTTGAACAAGATCGCCCACGAGAAATTTCCTAGGGCGCGTCGCACCAGGTCTAGTTCCAATCCTTGTGGCGGACAGTTCGGCGTTTCGCCCGCACGGATGCAGCGAGGCACTAGACATTTCAGACGAACCCGCTCATCTATGATTACCTCAGATGCGGGAATGACCGCTACATCGGTGGCGCCGGCTTGTAGTGCCAACTCACGATACCGTTCGAGATCTGCGCGCAAAGCCTCTTCGGGTAGGACCTTACCCAGAACTCTTGGGGGTACTGATTGTGTCATCCTCCTATTCCTCCTCGTTTAATATATTTACTGATGCGCTTATTTCAAGGAACTAGATGCAGAGCCAATAACAACCAAGATTGGTCATTTCAGAAATTGATTTTGAATCTTCATCAACTCGGTGATACCATCGTGCGCAAGATCAACCAAGCGATTCATCGACTCACGCGCAAACGGTTCGCCTTCCGCTGTGCCTTGCACTTCGATGAACTTGCCTTCGCCGGTCATCACAACGTTGAAATCGACTTCGGCGCGCGAGTCTTCTTGATAGCACAGGTCGAGCATTTCATCGCCGCCCACGATGCCCACACTCACCGCTGCGACCTGAGTCTTGAGCGCGCGCGGCGATGCGGTTTTGTTCGCGATCATTTTTCGCACGGCGATAACGGTGGCGACGTACGCGCCCGTGATCGATGCAGTGCGCGTGCCGCCGTCGGCTTGGATTACGTCGCAGTCGATGGTCAACGATTGAACACAAAAACACCGTCATTCAATTCAAAGCAAACCTACGGCTGTCAAAGCGTGAAGAGAAGAGCCAGACACTCGCAGTGTAATGTGTAAAATGCATGGGAGCATAGCATAGCACAAGCGCGGCGAAAAATCCTTGGGGGCAATTTCATGACCCGCCTGCGGTATAAATACTTGCTAACGAAAGCCTGCTAGGGCTACTGGTAATTGTTCAAGATGGTAGGTAAATAGATATTGAACTGCGCCGTAACGGGAAACACCGTCGAGAATACTGATGTGCCGTCCACTGCATCAGTGGCTGTGGCTGTCAGGTAACGTTTGTTCAGAGCGCCAACTGTGATAGTGAACGCGCCGCTGGCATTGGCAATTGCATTTTCCAGGTATGCCTCCCCTTCGCCATCTGTATTGCTATTCTCGAACACCTCCACGATGCACCCAGGGCAGGCAGTGCCGAAGATGTTGGAGGTCCCGGTGCAAGTGGCAGATGTGATGATGGGTCGAGGGATGAATTCTGCGCCATACTCAATGCCCAGGTATTGGTTGGCGTAGATGCTGTTTTGGCTGATGGTCGCTCTCCCAGTGCCCGATACATATACGCCTTGCCTTCCGTTGTAAGCAATGACGTTCCTTGGTCCGACGAAATTCAGTGTAAAGCCGCTGTTAGCAACAATCACGCCGTTCTTGCCATTGTAGGTAATGATGTTGTCCGGACCTATGATATTACGTGCAGCACCATTGTCGACACTTACACCCATCTGTTGGTTAGCCAGAATGACGTTGCCCACTACGGTATTGCTGATTGCATTGCTCCCGGTGATCCGCGCGCCGGCAACTCCATTGCACGCAATCAGATTCCCTTCGCCAGACAAGTTTCCGCCGATGATATTGTCATGTCCAGCCCAAATCGTGACGCCCTCCCAATATGTCCCATTCCCACGGCAGACTGTACCCGTGAGATCGGTTCCAATGTGGTTGCCAGACACCACATTGCCCGAACTGGAAATAGACACGCCATCGCCATCATTACCGGAGATGACGTTCCGTTCGCCGACCGTGTCGCCGCCGATGATATTGCGGGTGGCAAGACTGCTGAGTGTAACACCATCGGATTTGTTGGGCAGGATACCCATCCCATTGGCGTTTAGTCCAATGTAATTGCCAGATACAGTATTCTCTGTAGTTTGTGTGTGAAGGTGTACGCCGGATCCATTATTCCCAGAGATTACGTTCCGATCGCTCGGAGAGTTACCCCCGATAAGATTGTGGGAACTGAATTGGATGTACACGCCGCGAGACTGGTTGCCAAGGGCTTGTAAGCCATTGGCATTCGTGCCGATGTAGTTGCCCGAAACTGTATTGCTGACAGCCGCGGAACCGTAGATAGTGACGCCATTCTTTCCGAAACGGTTTATCACCAACCCCATGAGTACGTTATTCGATGAGGTAATAGTGAAGCAATCTGCCTCGCCCGCTTGGGTTCCATCAATCTCGATCAATAGCGTGGCAGACAAGACATCCGTAGCCTTGACCGCGCCCGGTTGGGTATAGCCATCAATCATAGTGCCACCGTCGGATATTACGGGCAATGGACTGAGTGGCTGAATAGTACACACTCCACTGCAACCAGAGATATTGAAAGCAATGCTGTCTGACCCTGTTGTACTATTGGTGGCTTCGATTGCCTCGCGCAACGAAATCACGCCATCAGCGCCGGGGTTGGCAATCAAGTTAGCAATGGACGATGTGTCACCATCACTAATGTCTGTGGTGGAGTTGACGGTGACGCTGGCAGCCCAGACAATATCCTGCTTGAAAGCTAGAGTCAACGCCAAGAGTAACACCGGTGCTGCTATCCAGGATATGTTTCGTCTCATCTTATTCCTTCTTTCAGAGTGTCCTCAAACTCCATTTGCTTCGCACTCGCCTATTGTCCACCGATTCTGGATGCTCCTCGCAAGTTTATTGTGGGTGTTGGCATTTTGCCAACAAAAAAGCACCGCCGCCGACACGCACATGTGTCAAACAGCAGGTGCTAGACTTTCCACAGATCAATGGGATTCTAATATGTCCTGGGAACAGCCAACTTTGCTTTGGCTTGAGCTAGAAAAGGTAATATGATACCAGGGAACAACGAGGACTACAACTGACACTATAGCAGATTATCTTGCAGAGTCAATAGAACGATTGTAGCAAGCCCTCGTTTCATCTTATCTCTGCGAGTTCAGCAATTTAATTTTCCAATTCATTCATTTCAGAATTTGGTTTTGAATCTTCATCAACTCCGCAATGCCATCGCGTGCAAGGTCAACTAATCGATCCATCGATTCCCGCGCAAACGGTTCACCTTCCGCCGTGCCTTGCACTTCGATGAACTTGCCTTCGCCCGTCATTACGACATTGAAATCGACTTCAGCACGCGAGTCTTCTTGATAGCACAGGTCGAGCATTTCATCGCCGCCAACGATGCCCACGCTCACCGCCGCAACCTGGGTCTTGATCGCGCGCGGCGATGCGGTTTTGTTGACGATCATTTTTCTTACGGCGATAACGGTCGCGACGTACGCGCCCGTAATCGATGCGGTCCGCGTGCCGCCGTCGGCTTGGATTACGTCGCAATCGATGGTGATCGTATTTTCGCCGATGAGTCGCAAATCGACGGCGGCGCGGAGCGAGCGACCGATGAGACGTTTGATTTCTTGCGAGCGGGAACTCGGCGTAGTTTCGCGCGGCGTGCGAGTGTGTGTCGCGCGCGGGAGCATCGAATACTCAGCCGTTAACCAACCTTGCCCATGATTTTCGAGCCACTTGGGTACACCTGGCTGGACACTAACTGCACATAGGACGCGGGTTTTCCCTGCTTCAATCAATACGCTACCTTCGGCGTAATCAAGATAACTGGGTGTGATTTTAACCGCGCGTAATTCATCATTGCGGCGCCCGTCGATACGCATAGATTTAATCCTCAAGTCAATAATACCTTGTCTGGCGAGTGGGATTGTAACACAATTAAACTTGGCAAACAAACCTCAGTGGAATGATACGCGGGTTTTGTTTTGCCCGGCCCCCTGACAGGAAAATCCTTTGGGAGTTGATTGTCGATAAAATTGATCATAGGCAATAAGAAATGAGGGCAGAATAACGTCAACCAAGGCATTGACCTTTGCCGAACCCAAGACCTTGACTGAATGTGCACTTGCAGACTTTTGGTGGGCGTCTTGTGCTCAATGTTCGCGGCAAAGGACGTGCGGAAAAAGACGAGGTGCTAGTGATCGCCCATCCCGACGCCGAAAGCGCGATGCGCGATTGGTTTGCGACGCGCGGAGATGACGCGGGAGCTTTGTTCGTATCCTTCTCAAATCGTTCAAGGGGCGAACGATTGTCATTGCGCTCAATCCGCGACACAGTAAAACGATATTACAAAAGTGCGGGTGTACGTGGCTATCGCAAGACAACTCACAGTCTATGGCACACGGCGATAACGAATGCTGTTAAGCATGGTGCGCCTGTTCAAAAGGTGCAAGCGATGGCAAGACACGCGAACATCGCGACGACGATGATCTATTATCACGAGACTGACCGCGTGGAGAATCCAGCAGAGCAATTCAGCTTGGCGATTCTACTGTTCCCTCGCTGGGGTCGTTCCCTTATCAACCGAATCAACACCCTTGTAACGAATCTGAAATAATGTTGAAACGCTCTTTTCCAATAAACTCGTATAGACGTAGATTTCCCCGCTCCAGGGGACAGAATCGTTCTGGAACGTGCAAAATTACTCGGTTTTTCGTCGCTTCGACGCTGGCTCAAACACAAACGGTAATGGCGGTTGTCCAGCCGCCCCGCGCGGCCCAGCGACAAACGCTTGAGCATATGGACTTGCGGCGGAAAGTTCGGTCCGACAAAACCCAGGTTGTGGCCAAGACACTCGCGCTACCACCCGCAAACTTTTTTGCACGAGTTCGCGAATGGCGATCCCTTCATACGGGGTCCCCGTGAAGAAGGCATGCGCCGACCAACTCAAAAAATCCTGGGCTAACATCGCCAATTGTGCGATGGCATAATTCGCGATGATGGTGCCCGTACGCAAATGACGCAGAAACAACACACTGCCAATCACTTTGTTAAACGCCTCGATCGTCTGACGATCGTTGTAGAACCTTACCAACTCCGGCGCAGCATAAGTTTGCGACGACAGATTGGAGATCAGAAAATAGTAACTGACTTTGCCTTTTGCATCCATGCGTTCGCACACGACCAAGCGGACGGGATATGGACAACCCGTCAACGTGTAACCGATGATCTCGGCCACGCGGAGGTGAGCATCCACCTGTTGCCAATCCGTAGGCTTGACCAAGTTCACCAATTTGTGTGCCGTGCGTGGGTCGCGTCCCTTGAGCACAAAGAGATAGCCGCGTTCGCAAAGAATTGTGATGGTATCCGCCGTTCCTAATCCAGCATCACCACGCAACAAAATCAAGCGGGACTTGCCCAGCGCGACGGGCTGGGCGGCGAGTTCCAACAAAGCTTGTGCTTCTTCACGGAGTGCGGCCGCCTCTCGTTGGTATCGAACGGCACGTTCCCGCCAACGCTCAATCGTTTTCAGATCCTCGCGTTCCCGTTGACGGTACCAGCGCATCCGCGCTTGATGGTGCGTGAGTGATTTCTGAAGTTGTTTAGCGCGTTTCGGCAAACGTCGCATCCGCGCCTTGATGGCATCCATCTGCTCTTGATGGACACTGGCACGTGCCTGGCGGGCATTGAGTTGTTGGTAGCGGTGCTGGATGCGGTCTGTGTAACGTGCCGCCATGACTTCACACGCGCGGGCGTGGGCTTGGAGTAGGCGCGCGCGCTGCCGGAGCAAATCACTCCGACGAGGTGGTATTCCCAGTCGCTTTTCGATCAACTCCAACAACGCGGGCATCTGATTCAAGATGTGCGCATACCCAGGTGCCAAGAAACCGCCTAAACATTCGCGGAAGTCGGCACCGATAAAGGCCGCGCTGAATTGCAAGCCTTTTTGACCTTTGGCTTTGGGAAAGTAACCCAATTCTGCCCACTCGATGGCATGACTGCCGGGTGAAACACGCAAGCCCATCGTATCGACATCCACAATCAAGGGAACATTCCGTGGCTGTTGCCGTGCGAGACTCTGTTGTTCGAAGAGTGCCTGGAAGACTTGATCGATTTGCTTGACCTGAGACCAGGTTAACAGGTGCAGCGTTTCATTCACCACCCTCTGACCGGCGAAGCCCGGTAAAGTCCACGCTTGTGCCAGCGCGGGATAGGGTTTGAGGGCGGTATCGATGTCACTGGTGTAGCCGCATCCATCCACCAAAGAGACAAAGAAGGTCAGTAGTTTGTCGATGGGATCATGGCGCAATTTTTTCTGCTTGAGTTGAATGAAATGTCGGAACAGTGCTGGAAGACCAATTTGATGTGCAAAGTGTCCCATCGCGACAAGTAAGCCCGTATCGACGCGCTTCGCGTCCCCCAGGTCGCCGAGGGTGTACTCGAAGGTGATGGCATTGACTTGAAGCGTGCGCCGAAGTTCATTTGGTAAAGTGCAATCGTTGTTCATGGTGGTGATCACTCCTCATTAGAATGAACACCACTCTATCGAGTTAGCCCCAAAACCGATAAATTTTCAGCTCTCGGGAACGATTCTGTTCTCTGGAGCGGGGAAATCTACGTATAGAATAGTGCTAGAGAACTTACATTGGAAGAAGATACTCGATCTGTGGGAGGTGTTTAAGCATGAAGTGTCCTAACTGTGGTACGCACAATGGGGAGGAATCCAACTTCTGCGATCATTGTGGCGCATCGCTGGGCGGTTGGTCCAAAACCTATACCTTGAAATGTTTGAATTGCGGCACCTACAATCTCGACACGAACAGGTTCTGTCGATGGTGTGGTCTCTTGCTCTACCACGAGAGCGCGAAGGTAGATCACCAAAAGGCTTGAGGATTGGGGTGTGCGAAGCATTGGAGTCATGACTACGGCGTCACCCTGGGTGACTCTCCCTGATCGACCTTGCACCCATCACCGCGCCCACTCACGTACTCACCGTGCCAACCCACACCCTGAGCGCGAACGGCTTGTTGGTGTACACTCAAAGCGTGCGGTCACGAGCCGCGCGTTTTTGTTTTCCGTTGCAAGTGTGGTTGACTCCCTTCAAGGTTCTGAAAAGCCCTTGTATTATTAGTGGTACTGAGCGCCTCTTATAGTTCATGAACGCACGTCACCACTGGCGACGTTCTTCTTCTCCTCCTTGAGGCGGGTTTCACGGCTCGCCTCTTTTTGGGTGGGCTCCCATCTCTCTAGCGACAACGCATAGGATTAGAAAATCCAAGCCTTACAGAATACACGCTTGCCCATCGAACATGGTAGAGTACTCCCCCATTCAAATTCATGGCGTCAATATATTTCTAGAAATGCCCCGTCCCTCTTCATGCAAAAGGCTGCTTTCGTTGTGTTCCTATCGCGTGCGGGGTCACGGATTAGTAGAAAAGAAGATAATCAAGGCGAAACATCTCGACATCCCCTACAAGCGCAGATGATGAAAAAAAGCCCTTGAGAAATCATGGGCTTTTTTTCGCTCGCAACGCTTTATCAATAATTCGGTGTATAGGGAATCCAATTGCAATTTCCCCAATCGCCTTTTTTCACATAGACAAGCGCCGCGTCATAAACCTGGCACACGTATGTATCAGCACCGAATTGGACTTCAAATTCGCAAGTATGCGCCGCGCCAAAGCCTTTGGCTTGAGCATATTTGTACACCGCAAAGCTCGGATTGGTAAATCCCTGTTGTTGATTCGCCGCGCCGATCAGAACATCGGTTAAGCTCGGATCTCCTGGCATAGTTCAGTTCTCCTTTGTAATTTTGGCTCGGGTGCGCCCCGCTCCGAAGCACACTTTTGATTGCTTTTATTTTACACCCATTCCCCGCGCGGCGCTAGCCACATACTAATTGCTTTGGAGGCAATTTTTGTACCTGGGATGATCGGGCTAGCCATTCCCTTCCATCTTCCAGAACCTGCTTCAGCGTGAAACAGTTTGCCGACAACGCACTCTCCATCCACTCGGCGGATTCAGTCGCAGGCAGTCCGTCCGCCTCAAACGTCGCCAACCATTGGGAGCACGAACGCAAAGCAGATGTCGTTCGCAAAGTTGTCGGTGATTTCAGCGGCTGGGACAGTGACGCGACAAAATACGAGAAGGCGTTTAACAAATTGCTGAAAGGTTTGCAGGCGGCGTAGAGAACAAACGGCATTGCGTTCCAGTCGCTGTTTTTCATTTACAGCATGATGCGCAATCCCAGCTTGTTCCAAGTCGAGATGCGTTCACGCAAGTTTTGGTATTTTGACAGCTGGAACCACCTAGTCCGCCACAAGACAAAATGCATTGATAGTTCTTTTCTTTCCAGTTTGGGTTGGTCTGCCATGCCAAACAGGTTGAGCCAAATCGCAAGGTCGCCATTAATACGTTCGTCACATCGTCACTCGTGTGGTAGACGGCAATTGCGCCGGACGATAATCGGACCGGTTGCGGCAGGTCCATTCCGCAGGACTCACTATCGTTGCTTTGCGCAATTGGATTGTCGGCAAACTCGACCCAGGTTTTCAAGTCGGTACTTTTGGCGATGCCCCAGCCATACACGTTATTGCCTTCACACCTCTGGTCTTGCGTGGCGCCCTCAAAGAACAGCCAATGGGTCGCTCCGTCAAAGATCACGCGTGGCATACTGACCGATCCCTTGTCCCAAGCCAGCTTGCCCGTGAAAATATCGCCATTAGCATATGGGCGCAAATCGATCATGTCTTGCCCAACGCTGTAGGATATTGATAAATGATTACTGCCGGTTGGATTCCCGAGCGCATAAAACACGTACACTGAATCCTGATATGGATAAAGACTGGGGGTTGCTTTGTAAATCCGATCATTCGACGCTATTGCCCCTTTTTTATTCCAGCGTATGCCATCGACCGATTCTGCCCAAAGCGTGCCGCTCGGCGCCCCGCCTTCTTCGTAGACCATGACCCAGCGATCGCGCACCTTGGCGACGGATGGCGCGACGGCAAAGGGATGATTGTCCTCTGGAGTAATCATGACGCCTTCTTCGATGGGATAACTCGCGCCATTGTCAGAGGAGATGGCGAGACAGATTTGATAGCGTGGAGGAATATCGGCGGTGCGACAACGATAGTAAAGATAAATCGTCTGCGCGCCGATGTCAGGGCGTAGAACGGCAAACGCTTCTCGATGACCTTGTCCGGGAATGATAGGCGCGGGTTGGACGAGAGCAAAATGGGCTTTCTTGTTCCAGAAATCGTCGAGAGTTGGCACGTCGTCTTTGGCATTGGGCGTGCCAATTGCCACTAGGACAAAGACAACGCCAAGCGCAATGGCTAGATGAAACTGGAGCGTGCTCTTTGAGGTAGGCATACATGCCCCGTGGTTGTTATCAACGCGATCTGATTATACCTCAAAGATCAGAGAAAATGAATCACCCTCATCCGCATTGACTATTCTATCTTCGATGCCTGGGAACGCGAGCGCAAAGCCGATCAACGCTGAAATAAAATCGGTCAAGAAACAACGCGATGGTTTGACGATTGAAAAGCGAGGATTGGAGCTTAGACTCAGCCAGGTGCAAGTCACGCCGGATTTGCATGCGCGCATTAAACGACAAGCGACAGAGATTCGCGCCAAGTTGCGCAATCCCATGTATGAGCAGAAACGCCAACTCTTCTCATCTGATTACCGGTCCCACTCGACCGAATAGACGGCGAAGATGCGATACGGTCCTGGTTCGGAATTCTTGAACTTGCCTGTATTTAACAACTGGCGCGCCTGCTCCAACGAAGTGAGCAGACAGTGCGAATTGGTTTCGATTTCGGTGGCTAGATTATTGCATGATAACGGCGAACATTCGGCAGTCGTCCCGGTAGAGAAGGTGACAACATCGTAACCTTCCAAGACTTTTTGAAAAGGAACCTCGACTTGCGTTTCGAGTGACGCTTCTGGCTCGAAACGCATCCAAGCATTTTTTTCGGCATCGAATTCTTCTGGATACGCTTCGTAGTAAAAGAGTCGTGTTCCGTTTAGATCGATAGAATTCTCTTTAGCTAACTCCCGAATGATCGCCGGAGAATCAAAGAACCAAAAGCCATTGTGTTTCCAATATTTGATATAGTCGGCAAAGACATTGGAGATGCAGCCACTAACGGAGTACACATCCACAATCCGTTCGGATTTTAGCCAATCCGGACGAATGCTAACTCGTTTCGCCATATAGCCAACTGGAATCATATCCATGTATCGTTGTCTGCTGTCAACTCGCCGCCCGCATTTCCGGTGTTGACTGTGCCTGCCGGTTCGATGAGCAATATTTTGCATTCTTGCCCGGCGTACGGTCTATGCTCGATACCTTTTGGGACGACGAACATTTCATTCGCGTGAAGATCAACCTTACCATCGCGAAACTCGATTCGCATCTCGCCTTCGAGCACGATAAAGACTTCGTCGGTCTCGGCGTGGCTGTGCCAAACGAAATCGCCTTGAATCTTGACCAGCTTGAAGTGATAGTCATTCATCCGCGCGATGATTTTGGGCGACCAATGCTCGGAGAACTTGTTCAGTTTATCTTGAAGGTTGATGGTGGAATAGGTCATTTGTCACATGGCGTTTCGCGCGTTGGCGTGTGGGGCTTGCCAAGTAACCGTCCGTACGCGGCGATGCTGATTTTCGTTCTCAGACATCGAAACTCCTCCTTACTTTTTATCGGACGATTCTGAACCTTGCCAGGGTCTGAGCGCAAGTGTGAGAGCCAGCGCAATCAACCCGACGATCCACCAAATCGATCCGAGGTTGTCCATCTTATCGGAGAGGAGTGCCCAAAAACCGATGAAGCAGATCAGCACAAAAACGCCAATGGTCTTGAGCGCCTTTAGAACCATTTGTTTTCCATTGGTTTGATTTGGGGTGTTACTCATTTTTCCTCGTCGTTCAATCGAAAGGGGAATTATTTGATGGTCGATTCCAAGCGCCGACGGTATTCGCGTAGCGGGTAGGGATCGACTTCAGCCGACCCTGCGACGTTCGCAGAAGAATACGCAAAGGGTGCATCGACATCGCGAATGAGGCGGACCAGGTAAAGGTAGATCAGGGAGAATAGCGAGATCAGGAAATATTCTGCCATCGCCGTCTTGTAATTTGAAATCAACAAGAGCGCCAGCGTCGTTCCCACCAACAGGTCGAGCAGGGCATAGCCCACCGGTAGAAACGACGTGCGCGAAACCACATCGACGCGCGTAATCAATCGGCGAAGATTGTGCATTTCGGCGAGTCCACGAATGGCGTAGTTGACACCCGCCGCATTGTGCATCGTTTCGACGACGTGACGAAAATCATCTAGCGTTGCATAACATTTTTCCACAGCCACGCGCTGCGCGAACCAATCATCCACGGTGGCGACGAGCGCGCGAAATTTTGAATCAAAGTCGCTGACATTAGCTTGCTGATTGAGCATGCTAACCGTTCGCACGGTATCGCCGATGGTTTCCAACGTGGTAGCGATTTCGCCTGGGATTTTCTCGCTCTCTTTGTAGTCGGCGAGAACGCCGGCAAGCATAAAGCCGACGATGAGGGCGACGGCTGCGAGGAGCGGCGCAACTTCGCTAAACTCGATGACGCCTGGAATGCGCAGCACATAATCACGAATTAATGCGATAACGACAACGACGACAACGAGAGGTATTGTATTTAGTAGCAACTTCCGCTTGAGCATTGGATCTCCGAAGGGCAGTATTCAGAAGCCAGAATGTGAAATGCAAGTCGATTTTAATCGATGGCATGGCTTTCTTGAGATGATTTTTATTTCGCTTGGCAACAATTCCTTTATCGTTTATGAAGAAGTACGGGCAGGACTGTTGCTAGTTCTGGACGGCGACTAATTATTTGTTGGTTCCACTGTTCTAAGTTTTCAAAATCATACATTCTAGGTAGAACTAACATATGAACCGATTTTTCATCATAATCTATTCTGCTCTCATTAACCAAGTCGGCTTCACGTACGACAACATGCCTGCTAGAAAATCCTTTTGTGGGTTGGTGAAGGAAATTATAATGGAGTATGGTTTCGATCGCCAGTTCAAATTGTTGCAAATTCCATAAGGCGGTTGCCAGCCATAAAAGAGTTTGCGTTTCAGGATCTCCTTGCAACTTTAGTTTTCTGATCAACAATAAGCTTTCCTGCAAGGCATTTCTTGCACTCTCAAATCTTTTTAGGCGGCAGTTATTTTTTCCAAGCTGGAAAAGGGAAAGTGCCAATCGTTCTTCGAGATGGAGTTTCCTATCTATAGACACACACTCCTCTGAAGGAGTTACAGCATCCTCAAAACGATTTTCTGAATTGTAGAGATTTGCAAGCGCCTCAAACAAATGATAATCTGCATCGATATCTTGGCCACCA
Source organism: Chloroflexota bacterium (assembly GCA_016215025.1). Lineage (GTDB taxonomy): Bacteria > Chloroflexota > Anaerolineae > UBA4142 > UBA4142 > JACRMI01. The sequence goes on along the minus strand of JACRMI010000104.1, from coordinate 52,581 downwards.
TATTCAAGATTGGTTTCTTGCCTAATTGTGTTCGCTCGTTCTAAATATTGCGTTGCTTTTTCATTTTCGATATTAGTATAAGCAAAACCTAAAGCTTGGCATATCTGTCTAATGTTCCGTTTCAATTGTGCCTTTTCGGCTAATTTTAACGCTTGATTCAATTGCGCTATCCCTTTATTTTGCTGATCACCTTGGATGTTTAGATAGCCAAGGGATGTTAACCCAGCAACCTGTGTTTCGACGTTTCTGCTTTGTACAAGCCCCCCATAAAGTTTCTTCGCTTTGGAAATATTCCCTTTTCTTTCATGTTGCTCTGCTTGTAAGACTAGCGTGCTTGCAATTTCCACTTTGGAATGCTCGACGATATGCTCGTCACGAGCATATCGCAATGCATTTTCATAGCTCTTCAAGGCATCCGAGAAATTCCGTTTGAAGCGCAAAGCGCGTCCCCGCGCGAAGTGAACTTCACTCCAACCCTTGGCTCGTTCATCTTTGAACAGTTGCGAGGTTAGATCTATTACAAGATCTAGCAGTCCGTCATGTAAAGCCGAACTTACAACATGCCTTGCTGCCTCATATGCCCGATCCTGCAGATCAGCTTCGAGTGCATGGTTGACCATTTCTATTCCATCAGTATATGTTCTTGGGGAAAGCGTTTCGTAGTAATTTGTTGCCTGACCATGAGCAAGCTTCTTCTGTTCGACAGAAAGTTGAGATAGAGCATATTCTCGAACCAAGTCATGAATCTCGTAATACGGCGCATTCTTAGCAGTTCGGGTGATAAGAAATTTTCTCAACAGAATCTCAAAGAAGCCAAGCGCATTAGGTGTAGCGTCGAAATTATGGACAGCTGTTAGTGTGAAAGGTTTTCGTAATACTGAAAAATTTTGAATAAGGCTTTTAGCTCCATCAGCGAGTTGATTGAAAACCTGCTCCTGCAGGTAATCCTGAATTTGTGATTGAAGTTGTGGTAGTGACTTCAATATCTCAGGCAATGGAAACGTTTCTGACAAGACAGCGAGTCTGCTCAAGAAATATGGATGACCAGCGACTCTTTCGTGGGCTTGTGCGAGTATTTCGTCTGAATAGCTTTCAAGCCCAAGCCGAAGAAAGTAATAGCGCAATAACTCGATACCTTCCTGTTGAGTTAGAGGAGGCACTATTAAATTGTAGATGGGATTTGTGGCGGCAGAAAATTCAAATGATGTACGTGCGGTGATTAGGAGTTTGCCAGCTTGAAAAAGTCGATTGCATTCTCGAAACAGCGGAAATAGGGCTGTATGTTTCTCAGGGTCAAAACTATCCCAAACAAGTGTGCATTGATATTTATCACAAATTTTCGCCGCCACCTCGACTTGTCTCTCTAAGTTGATAAGCGGACTTTTTAACAATGTGAGTAATGTTTCATCTCCGAACGTAAAACTAAGGAATTCGGCTATCCGAAGCAATGCCTTTTCAATTTGCCCGTATTGCCCACAATCAAACCACAAAACCTTCCAGCTGATATCAAGACCCTCGACATACTTCGATATAAGATATGTCTTGCCAATACCTGCCAAACCACCGACCACGACTGTAGAATTTTGATTTATGGCTTGAGCAAGTTCTTCCAGAATCTTGTCGCGCCCAATGAAATAAGCAGGAACTGGTAATCCAAAATCGCCAGTTAGCAAATCTGTTTTAGGTTCTTGGCGACGAGAAAATCCACGGCTTTCAAGATGCTTCCATATATCTTCAGCACTGAGTTGATGATGGACTTTGTCCAAGGCGAATTGTGCCAACACGTCTACTGCATTTGCCGCATTTCCATCAATGAGAGTTCTCAATTCTACTTCTACGGTTGACCTTAGGAGTCTTTCACTTGTTGTTTCAATACCTAGTCGGCGTAGAATGGAATACGCTTGTTGTTCAGTACAATTATTCCAACGTTTGCGTAATTCATTGAAGATTTCATAAACGGTCTTGGCTTTGACAAATTCCCTCTTGAATTCATCCAACGATATTGAGCGCTTGCTTCTGTCACCTAGTTCTTCCATCTGTGAGGCTGAATTTGTTGAAACGAAAACAAACGAAGACAAAGGGTCTTGTAGTTTGTCCCAAATGTGCTTTAGAACACCTTTGTTGTCCAAGTCGGCTACTGTCCAATTGCCACTTGGGCTATTCTGTCTTTTGACCTGATGATATTCTAGTTGGTTACCTCTTTTGAGCCAGAATTCTATTCCTTCTCCGTCTGCACCAGGGGGTTCAAGCCGAATCGAATCCGCATGCGCTGACAAAACATCTATCATGCACCTAACTGTCCAGATGCCTTCATACCGATTGCCAAATTTATCTGTTGCTCCACCAGGGAGAGGCATAGATGTTTACTCACAAAACTTTGCTAGGTCATACTTAGCGAATAGCCAGCCGCCACACTTTCGTCTGACCGCTGGCTACTGAATTCTGGCTTCTGAATTCTGACTACTATCTACTTGCTCGAATAATCGTAGAACCCCTTGCCACTCTTGCGTCCATTATATCCCGCGGTGACCATTCGGCGCAAAAGCGCAGGCGCGGCAAAACGAATGTCCTTTAATTCTTTGAACATTTCGTCAGCAATAAAGAGCGTCGTGTCGAGACCGACAAAATCGAGGAGCGTTAGCGGACCCATGGGATGCGCCAAGCCGAGCTTGATACCGGTGTCGATATCTTCTTTCGATGCGAAACCGTTTTCGTACATGCGCACCGCGTCGAGCAAGTACGGAATGAGCAACGCGTTGACGATAAAGCCTGGGGCGTCCTTTGAAACGATGACGGTCTTGCCCAGTCCTTCGCCGAATTTGCGCGTGGTCTGGTACGTCTCCTCGCTCGTGAGGAACGTGCGCACCATTTCGAGCAAGGGCATCACGGGAACGGGATTGAAGAAATGCAAGCCGAGAACTTTGTCTTGGCGCTTGGTCATGCTTGCCATTTCGGTGACGGCAAGCGACGAGGTATTCGACGCGAGGATCACTTCGGGGCGCGTAACCTGATCGAGTTCTTTGAAAATTGATTTCTTGAGATCGAGATTTTCGATGGCGGCTTCAATTGCTAGATCGACTCCGGCGAGGTCTGCCATCTGCGTCGTGCCTTTGATTCGACCCCACGCCGCATCGCGGTCCGGCTCAGACAGCTTGCCGCGCTTGACCGCGCCCGCCATTGAGTTTTGAATGCGCGATAAACCTTTGTTCAGAAAATCGTCGTTGATTTCGCGCACGATGACGTTATAGCCACCCTTGGCGCACAACTCGACGATGCCGCTGCCCATCAAGCCGCAGCCGACTACACCTACTGTTTTGATCTCCATTGACCTTCCTCCTTAAAAAATCAGTAGCCAGTCAACAGTCAACAGTCGCCAGTAAGTGTTTGTCTGTCGACTGTCTACTGTCTACTGTCGACTTAGATTGAAAATGATTCGCCCGGTTTCAACAGCACAACTTTGGTTCGGGGCAATGCTTTTTTCATCTGCGAGGCAAACGATTTGGAATCCTGCGCGATCAGCTCGAACGTGTTATAGTGCATTGGGATCATCACTTTGGGCTTGAGGAGTTTTGCTGCCCGCACTGCGTCTTCGGGGCCCATCGTGAAATTATCGCCGATCGGCAAGAGGGCAATGTCGATGCCTTCTTCGCCGATGAGTTTCATATCGTAGAACAAACCGGTGTCGCCCGCGTCGTATATCTTCGTTTTGCCAATCGTAATGAGGAATCCGGCTGGATTGCCCGCGTAGCGCCCATCGGGAAATGACGAGCCATGATGCGCAATCGTCAGTTTGAGTCGCCCAAAGGGAAAGGCGCGACTGCCGCCAATATGGAGCGGATGCGCTTTGCAACCTTGTCCTTCGCAATAAGAGGCAATTTCAAAGTTGCTCAGGACCGTTGCGCCAGTGCGCTTGGCGATATTGACCGTATCGCCCAAATGATCGCCGTGTCCATGCGAGACGAGGATAAAATCGGGTTTGATTTGTTCGGCGGTGATTGGTGCAACCGGATTGCCAGAGAGGAAGGGGTCGATCAGGAGAGTGCTCTTGGTGTTATCTATCTTCCAACACGCGTGCCCAAGCCATGTGAGCTTTACAGACATCGTCAACCTCCTGGGGTAAGTTGGGCGGATTATAACACAAACGATAACGGATTGGAAATCATCCTTCGCATGTGCTATAATCGGCGCATTCTGTAGGGCGAAGCGTTCGTCTAAAGCACCGACCGGTGAAAAGGTCTGCCGATTGGCAATCGCCATGTCCGCATAGATTCACAAGACGAATGCTTCGCCCTCACCTTCGAGGTTATGCATGAAAATAGGCGCATTTTTCGATGTAGACGGAACGTTGTACAAGGCGAACATGTGGCGCGGTTTGGTGCAATACGCCAGCGAGCATGGTCGCAAGAATGACGCGCGATTCTATTGGATGCGCAATCTGCCATTGATGCTCTTGCGCAAGCTTAGTTTGATCGACGAAGAAAACTTTCGCAAGCCGTGGGTCTCGACGCTTGGAATGCTCGTACAAGGGTACGATCAAGCGCAAGGTGACGCGGCGTTTCGATGGGTTGCGGAGCAGTACATCGAACCGACCGGCTTGAACGACATTATTGCGTGCTTGCGTGACCACCTCGCGCAAGGTCACGTCGTCATTCTGGTGTCCGCCATGCTTGCGCCGACGCTTCAAGTGTTGGGCGAAAATCTCGACGTGACCGGCACCGTCGGCACAGAAGTCGAATTTGTTAATGGTCGATACACCGGGCGTGTGATTCCGCCGGTGTGCATGGGCGTCGATAAAGCGAAACTGGCGCGCGAGTTTCTGCAAGCGCAAGGAATCGAAATCGATTTTAAGGCGAGCTATGCGTACGCCGACTCCTACAGCGACTTGTCGCTCTTTGAGATGGTCGGGCATCCGACGGCGGTTTATCCCGATGTGGAGCTAGCTGCGTACGCGCAGGAAAAGAATTGGCAAGTGATTCGATAAGAAAAAAAGTGCGACGCACCTTCGCAAAGCGGGTGCGTCGCACTTTTTTCTTCTATTACAGTTTCACGTTCAACAGATACGGCACGCCGATAATTAGCAACCCAGCGAGGAAGATCAAACCAAAGATCAAGCCGAGTTTCCAGAAATCGATGCGCGAGATATAACCACTGCCATAGTACACCGGCGATGGACCAGTCGCATAGGGACTGATGATGCCCATCAAGCCAAGCGCGTAGACGCACAGCAAGGCAAATGGGGCGATCATCGCGGCAGGCAATAATTTCATCCCGACGCCAAGCACCAACGGCAAGACGGCGCTGGTGTGCGCGCTGAGCGAGGCAAAGAAATAGTGGATAAAGAAGAACAACGCGACCAAGAGTACCATGACCATGATGGGATCCAAGCCCTTTAACGGCGCGGACGCAAGGTCGGCGAACCATTTGACGAACCCGACGGTGTTCAGTCCATTCGCCAATGTGACCAACGTTGCAAACCAAACGAGCACGTTCCATGCGCCTTTGTTGGCGAGGATTTCATCCCAGGTGACGATGCCCGTAACGAGCATCAACGCAATGCCAAGCAGAACGACCGTCGTCGCGTTGATAAAGTTAGACCCAAAGTACGGCAAGCTGACCATCGCGTTCGATCCGGTGATCCACAAGAAAATCGCAAGAACGACCAGTCCAATCATGATGATCTCTTTCGTCGTGATCTTGCCCATCTTGTCTAGTTCTTGAGCCGCCCAGGTTGGAATTTCCTTGCTCGTCTTAACTTCGGGTGGATAGATAAAGTACGTAATAATGGGAACGAGCAGAAACAAAACGATGCCCACCGGCAGAAACCCCATGGCGTACTGAAGCCAGTTGACATCCAACTTGGTCGTGGTCTTGACGATGGCTAGCGCGGCGGCGGTGGGCGCGAGTGATGTAATGAACATCGACGAGGTCACGCAGGTTGCCGCGAGCGCGGTCCACATGATGTACGATCCGATCTTGCGAGCAGTTGGACTGTTGGGTTCTGAACCGTACAAGGCAGGAATGTTTCGAATAACGGGGAAAACGGTGCCGCCACTGCGGGCTGTGTTTGAGGGAGTGCCTGGCGAAAGAACGAGATCGGCGAGTGCGATGGCGTAACCCAGACCAAGGGTTCGTCCACCCAACGTGCGAACGAGCAGCAACGCGACGCGGCGACCCAGTCCAGTTTTGTTATAGCCCATCGAAAAAACGAACGCGCCGAAGATCAGCCACACGGTCGTGTCGGCGAAACCGGCGAGCGCCCAGTTGACCGATGTACCGATGTTGGCGTTGACGTAGCGCATCGTGGCGATGAATGCCACGCCGATCAAGCCGATGGCTGCCGCAGGAATTGGTTCCAGAATTAAGCCGACGATGACGGCGACAAAGGCGGCGAAATACCACCACGCGTGAATTTGCAAACCTGTTGGGACGCCGAAGATGAGTGGGTAGACGACTAGTACTGCCCACAAGATCAGCGGGATGGCAATCTTCCACATCGTGGACGACATGCCGCTAGGTTTAACTGCTACAACTTCTTTTGCTGTTGCCATAAAACCTCCTCTGCATTGAGAAAAAATTTTTTATACCCGGTCACATTGGACCGAACAAACAAAAACGCCTCTCGCAATGAGAGGCGTTCGTAACCATGTTAGCGTGTAAGAGGAGCGACATCGCTCTTCTTATACCAATGCATCGTAGCATTTGCAAGTCAAAGCTAGGTCAAAAACCGGTGTTATTTTCCGTCATCTACCCCGCAATTGCGCGCAATTCTCCGATAATTGCCTCGGTGACATCCTTCATTTTCGCATTACCGCCCAGGTCAGGAGTGAGAACCTTGCCTGATCCGGTTACGGCTTTGATTGCTTGCATAATCAAGTTTGCCGATTGTTTCTCGCCGAGAAAGTCCAGCATCATCGCGCCGCACCAGACCATGGCGATAGGATTCGCAATCCCTTTGCCGAAAATGTCCGGCGCGGAGCCATGCACCGGCTCGAACATCGACGGATATTCGCGCTCCGGATTGATGTTGCCGCTTGCCGCGAGACCAAGTGAGCCGCAAATCGCGCCGCCCAAGTCAGTGAGAATATCGCCGAAGAGATTCGAGCCGACGACGACATCGAGCGATTCAGGGCGCAAAACAAATCGTGCCGATAGCGCATCGATCAGAACGCGGTCGGTTTGCACCTCTGGAAATTCTTTGCCGACGTCAGAAAAAATTTCGTCCCAGAAGGTCATCGAATGTTGCTGCGCGTTCGATTTGGTCCCGCTCACCAATTTTTTGCGGCGACTCTGCGCCAGTTGGTACGCGTATCGAATCACCCGCTCGACGCCGAGCCGCGTAAACACCGAGGTTTCGACGGCGACTTCGCTTTTTAAATTGCGATGCGCGCGTCCGCCCGCGCCGGTGTATTCACCTTCCGTGTTTTCGCGCACGACGACGAAATCAATATCGCCCGGTTTCTTGTTCGCAAGCGGAGACTTGATGCCGGGCAAAAGCACACTCGGTCGCAAGCAGACGTACTGCTCGAACCCTTGACAGATCGGCAAGCGCAAGCCGCGCAGCGAGACATGATCGGGCACGCTGGGGAAACCGACCGCGCCAAAATAGATGATGTCGAAATCTTTCAGGATTTTTAAACCGTCTTCCGCCATCATCTTGCCGGTTTTCAAATAATACTCGCAGCCCCAGGGAAAATAATCATACCGCATCTTGTACGCGCCGGTGAGTTGACCTACGGTGTCGAGAACACGCACCCCCTCCGGAGTTACTTCTTGTCCAATGCCATCACCTGGAATGACGGCAACGTGATAATCATGCATGACGTCTTTGTCTCCTTTTCAGATTTTTGTATTGCGTGTTTCGTGTTGCGTATTCCGTAAAGCGTAAAACGGAACACGCGGCACGCAACACGATTCCTCACATCAATTCTTGCAAGCGCTGAATCGTTTCGATTTCACCCACGGATTTGTCCGGGCGAAAATTGATAATATGCGCGAGTCGCAGTGCCACGCCGCCAGGATAGCGCGGCGAACGTTGCACGTTGTTGAACGCTACTTCGACCACAATGCTGGGTTTCACCCAAACGGTCCCGCGCGTTTCCGAAATTTTATCGGCTAGCAATTTTTCCGTGAGCGATTTGAATTCTGCATCTGTGAGACCTTTGAATGTTCGGCCGACTTCGACGAGTTTACCCGTCGTCTCATCGCGCGCCGCCAAATGCACATTCGATAGCCAGCCCGTACGGCGACCATAGCCCCACTCTGCGCCCACAATCGCGAGGTCGAGCGTGATGACGGGCTTGATCTTGAGCCAATGCTTGCCGCGTTCGCCGGGCATGTACGGCGAGGCAAGATTCTTCGCCATCAATCCTTCGTGACCCGCTGAGCGCGCTTGCTTCAAGAAGCGCTCGCCTTCGGCAACATCGTTTGGCACAACCCGCTCCACCGCATCAATGTCGCCGCGAATCGTTTGCAATTTTTCCCAGCGTTCGGCGTTTGGTCGTTCCAGAAAAATTGCGCCGTCCGACAGCAAAACGTCGAAGAGGTACAATCGAACGGGAACGCCGCGCTGCATAGCTTCGATCTCGCGTTCTCTACCAAATCGCCGCATGACCTCCTGAAACGCTAGCGGCTTGCCGTCCGATGCGAGCGCAATCACCTCGCCTTCGATAATCGCTTCGCGTGCGTGAATCTCTCGGCGCACTTGATCGACAATTTCCGGGAGCGAGTCCGTAATGTCGGACAATTGGCGCGAGTACAAGCGCACATCGTCGCCGCGTTTGTGGATTTGCACGCGCGCGCCGTCGAATTTGTATTCGAGCGCAAACTTGCTTTCCATTTTTGCGAACGCATCGGCAACATCGTCGGCAGTTTGTGCCAGCATTGGTTTGAGCGGGACGAAGATTTGAATGCTCAAGCGAGCCAGACCAAATTCGCCTTCGGTGAGTGCAATCCGAGCGACCTCGCCAACATCGCCGGTGACTTGATTCGCCCGGCGAATGTTTGGGCTGGGTAACTTACTCGCCTCGGCAATTGCATCCAACAGCGTGCCTTCGCCCACGCCGACGCGCATATCGCGAACGACATGCTTGACGATGTACTTGGCTTGGCGCGGTGTTGCCCGCGCGAGCAATTCGCGCAAGCGTGCGTCCTTGCGTTCTTGCGAACCCGCGCCAGTGTCTTGCGCAATCGCTTCGTACGCTTGATAAACTTCTAGCACTTGCAACGGTTCGCCCTGCACTTGATGCTGGCGCAACGTCAGCCATTTTTCAACCGCGTCGCCAACATCGACCGCTCGCTCTATCGCATTCCAATCGAGCGGCGTGCCGGTGATCTGCTCTAACGCGCGATCGATTGCCGAGCCGGAGATATTCAGAATGCGCGGATCACTTTCGGGGAACACGCGCCCGATCAGCAAGCGCGCCGCAATCGCGATTTCGTCGGGCGGCAGCGTTTTTAGATATTCGCTGATTAGCGCGCGATGTACGAGTTTCTTTTTCGTCGCGGCAAGCGCATCGCCGAGATCGGTGAGGTGATAGAAAAGAGACATATTTTAATAAAGTGAACAGTAATCAGTTTTCAGTATTCAGTAATCAGACAAAAAAGCCCTCGGCGGGGGAGGGCTTGGAGCTAACAAGATTCACATATCCGATTTCAACAACTCATCGAGGCGTTTTGCCAGCGGCGGAACATGGGTTTGAACGGTTTGCCACACCAGTTCATCGTCCACGCTATCATAGCCATGAATGATTCGATTTCTGCTAGATTCAGTGCCTCGCCGATGATTTCAAATTGGCGCTCGACCGCAGAGCGCAACATTTGATTTCGCTCGTACTCAGCAAAGTTGCGGTTTTCCACAAATGATTGAATTGCGCGGCAAGCATTCAGCGCATCAAGCAGGCGTTTTTTGAGTGTGGTCTTCATAAACAACCTGGGCAGTGCGTTCTACTTCTTCGCGGAAGTATGGATTGCGAATAGCACGAGGGGTTAGGACATCTACCGGACGGTTAAACAAATGCTCCAACGCCTCGGCAAAATCGAAATAGCGGTCGGCATAATCGGCAGATTGGGTATCGGCAAACTCGGCAACAAAGTCCAAATCGCTTGTAGCTGGTATAAACGCGCCAGTGGCCGCAGAACCAAAAAGGCGCAATGTGTGTACCCGGTAGCGGCGGCATAATTCACTTAATGTCAAGCGTTGTTGTTCAACTTCCCGAATCATTTTGCGAGTCCTCGACTTGATTATACCTCAAGCCAGTGCGAAATCAAGCGCAAAGCAGAATTTACGATTGAAAACTGAAGACAGAAAACTGGATACTGATTACTTTTTCGAAAACATTGGCAAGTATTTCTCATGCACAGTTAACAACTCATCCAACAACTGCTCCGCCACGCTGTAACTTGCGATGAGTGGGTCGAGCAGCAGCGCTTGCAACGCGGCGTTGCGATCACCCTGCACAGCCGCTTCGACAACTCGATCTTGAATTGCGGCTTGGTGATTGAGCAGAGCTGTTATACTTGCTGGCAGTGGAGCAACGCGCAAGGGCGTGACGCCGGTCGCGTTCACAATGCCAGGTACTTCGACGACTGTCCAAGCAGGCAAGCCAGGCAGCGCGCCGTTGTTGACGACGTTCACCGTAACTTCGTAGCTGTGCCAATCGTTCAGAATCCCCGCGATGATGCTCGCCGCACGCTCCGCCGATTCCCATTGCAAAAACTCATCCAATGTTTTTGGATCATTCGTCGCGCGGTCAACGCGCGCGTCAAGCGCGACCCCGCCCGCCGCGTACTGGTCGAAATCGTAACCCTTGAGGTCGCTGGTCTCGTGCGCGTACGAAAAATATTCGCCGATGTGACCGTCGCCGACGGCAGGGTAGAGACCGAACGCATCGTGCAATTGGCGCGAGAGTGGTTCGAACGCCGGATCGAAATCGCGCAGGCGGGCGCGAAACGCGGGATAGAGATCGTGTCCGGTCGCGCGGTCGTGCATCGATTGAATCCAAGTGAAATGATTGAGTCCTGCCGTGTGCAAATCGATTTTTTCTTTGAGCGATTTGGCAAGCGCAGGCGGCGGAAAATGCGCGTCGAGGTACGGTGTCATGCCCAGGATGTGTCCGACGATGTAGTAGCCCTTGTTGACTTGATGGCACAAGCCGATAGCTTTTAATCGCGTGTAACGTGTAACGGCGAGCATGACGCGCGCGAGGGGATTTGTAAAATTGATGAGGTACGCATTTGGCGCAAGGCGTTCAACTGCGCGTGCGATGCCAAGCACGAGATCGATTGTGCGCAGCGCGTGCGACAAGCCGCCGGGTCCGCCATTTTCGCCAAGCACGTGCTTGATGCCGTACTTGAACGGAATTTGCCAATCGAGTTTCCAGCGTTCCAGTCGATCAATTTCGACCGACGTGATGACGAACTCTGCGCTCGGCAGAGCGTTACGATAATCGGTTGTGCTGGTGATCGTAAAATCGGCATCGGTTGCCGCGTTCATTCGTTCGGCGAGGCATTCGATGCGGGCAAGTTTTGCGCCATCGAGATCGCACAGCGCGATGTGACTGCCGCGCAGATGTTGGCGCATCGCAAACAAATCGGCGAGCGTATCAACGCCGAAGCTGGTGCTGCCCGCGCCAATGAGAACAATTTTAGTTTGAGACATTTCTAACGTCCATGACAATACTTGAATTTTTTGCCGCTGCCGCACGGACAAGGATCGTTGCGGCTTGGCGGCGGTTTGATCCGACTCACTTGATTGAGAGGGGCGTCTTCTTCATCTTTCTCGTCTTCAAAATCCTCGTCTTCTTCGTCGGCGATAACATCCCAGGGATAGCGCGGACGAGTTTTATCGATGATAAAGTAAACGGTCGCTATCCCGACGGCGATGGCAACCATCGTTGCTTCGAACAAGCTCAAGCCCGAACCCAAAGAAATAACTCGACCCACCAACGTCGCCGCAAAGCCGAGCACTAGAACGGCAAGGGCGAGTAAGATCAACAGAAAGAAAATAAAGACGATTGAACTCGCAGCTTGTCCGAGCAAGTTGGTGATGCTCGGAGTTTTGCCCGCTCGATTGTTACTCATGGGTTTGCTCCTGATTGGCTACTTTGTTTTTCCACCATGTCCGCCCGCGGCAGAAAGGTCATTACCTGACGCTCAAATTCCTGCGGGTTCGCCGCATAAAGCGAATTGTGATCGGCGTTCGGAACGATGTAGAGTTGCTTGGGTTCGTGCGCGGCTTGATAGAGTTTTTGACTATTGCGCACGGGAATCAACGCGTCATGCGCGCCATGAATTAGCATGACACCGCGCGGCGAAATCTGCGGCACGTCGTCAATCGGTCGAACTTGGCGAATATCCATTCCGGTTTCACGCTCGCCAAACCAAATTATGAGCGGCGCAAACGGAACCGGCGGCAGTCCTGTCAAGCCGCGCACGCCATCGGCGATGTTGTCTTCGATGCTGGTGTATGCGCTTTCGGCGATGACCATGCGCACATCAGGAATCCGCGCCGCGGCGCGCAGCACCGTGCCTGCGCCCATCGAATGCCCGACGAGTCCAATGCGCTCCGGATCGACATCGCTTCGTGTAAGCAGATATTGCACGGCGGCGCGCACATCCTCCACTTCGGCGTAACCCAGCGTGGTGATTGCGCCTTCGCTCTTGCCATGGTTGCGCAGATCGATCAGCAATGCCGCGTAACCAATTCGCACGACCATCGCCGCTTGATCGACGAATGCACCTCGATTTGCGCCCAAACCGTGAACGAACACGAATGCCGGACTGCGTGGAGCATTTGTCGAAATAAACCAGCCATCGAGGCGCAAACCGTCGGACGTTTTGAACGTGACAGTTTCGTAATGGGTCGGCGCGCGCGACGATATGCTGCGTCCTGGGTGAACAAGATTCATCGCATGGGCATGTGCGAGCCAAACGCCGCCAACCAACGCGCCGATGAGAATTACCACCAGCGTGAAGAGAAGTAGATTGCGCCAGTAATGTTTTCCGTTCGAAACCTGGAAGGTCGGTCTCACACCGGCTCCATCGCGCATTTAATTGCCTGCTCCAAGCTCATCGCGCGACCAACCGCGCGCGCCACGTCAAACGCTTCCGGCTCAAGTTGAATGCGCGCGATTAGCCAGCTCTTGTCCGGTTCGACCGGATTGGTATTTTCGATTTGCGGACCGGGCGCGGTGAGCAATGTTTCGGCTGCGCCGATCAATTGCGCCGCGCGCGTCGATTTTCGTTTCGACGCAATCGCACCCGCAACGCCATACAAAACTTGGGCGATGTGGCGGCGGCTGTTCATCTCTTTGAAAAGCAAAAGACTCTCGATAAAAAAGTCGCGCGCTTGATCGACCTTGCCTTGGCGCAGCGCGACTTGGCCCAAATTGTCGAGCAAGTGTGCCAGTTCAAATCGATCGTACAATTCGCGCCAAATCAAGAGCGCTTCTTCAAAGCGGATGCCCGCTTCGTCATAGTGCCCGCGTTGATATTCGATCATGCCGAGGTTGGTCAACACCTGTGCCATGCTGCGTTTGTCGCCAAACTGGCGGAAGGTTTCCAAACTCGACGTGAAAAGTTTGCGCGCGCCAAAGAAATCGCCTTGGCGCAGATTGAGCAGCCCCAGGTTGAAAAGCGCATTCGCCGTTTCCCATTGGCTGCCCATCTTGCTGCACTTGTACCAGCCATCATAGAAAAATTTTTCGGCGCGCGAATATTCGCCGTGCGCTTGCGCGATGGAACCCAGCCCGCACAACGCCAACGCTTCGGCATGTTCGTCGTTGACGGCACGCGAAATCGTGAGACTCTGCCCGAACCAATCTTGCGCCGTCGCGTAATCGGCTTGTAACAGCGCCAAATGGCCAGCACCGATTAAAACTTGCGCGCGCGCAGCACTTGGCTTTACATTTTTCGACTGCTCAATAATTTGCGTGAGTCGATCATAGCCTTCGCGCCAGTAACCGCGCACATTCCAAAATTGCCACAACGCTGCGCCAAATCGAACGGCGGTGTCGACGTCGCGCGGATGCCCCCGCGTCCAGTCGAGTGCGGCGAGCAAATTCGGATACTCGATCTCTAAGCGCTTGAGCCACATATCGCGTTCTGCACCGCGCAGGTTGGGCGCGGCACGCATCGCCAAAACGAGAAATCCGTCGCGCTGATTCCGCCGCATCGATTCTTCTTCATCTGAGGAGCGCAATTTTCCCAGCGCGTACTCACGTATCGTTTCGCTCAAGCGATAGCGCGGCTCTGCGCCTTGGGCGGGGCTGATCTCGATAAACGATTTTGCGATTAGTTGCCGCAGCAGGTGTGTCGTATCGATGAAACCACTCGCGCAAAAAGATTCAACCTCTTCGAGCGTAAAGCCGCCGACGAACACCGCCAAGCGATTGAGCAACGTGCGTTCGGGTGCAGTGAGATGCTCATAGCTCCAATCGATCACGTTTGTAGTGCGTAATTCATCGCACGCTTGAAAAATTGGCGCAACGAGTTCGATCGCGAGTGGATTGCCGTCGAGTTGTTCAACCGTGCGGGCAAGTGTTGGTGCATTCTGATCGGTTGCTTTGAACGATGGGGTTGCGGCGATGATGCGATTCGTCAAGAGTTGCAAGGCATCCGAGGGCGAGAGGGACGGCACTTGATAAATCATTTCGTTTTCGGTTTGCAATGCTTCGCGGCTCGTTGTCAGAATGCGCAGCTCTGGACATTTGTCCAAAATTGTTCTGACGAGTTGAACACAGGCGGCGCGCAAATGATCACAATGATCGAGAATCAGCACGAGATGTTTTTCGATCAAATATTCGGTGAGGGATACCATCAACGCGCGACGCGATTCCTGGCGCACACCTAATGCCGATGCAACCGCTTGCGGCACAAGGGCTGGGTCAGTCCAAGGCGCAAGCTCGACGAACCATACGCCGTCGGGAAATTGCTCAGTGAGTGTTGCGCCGGTTGCCAAGGCGAGGCGCGTCTTGCCGATGCCGGCGGCGCCTGAGAATGTCACAAGTCGATGCGATTCAAACAAGGGCTTGATCTCTGCTAGTTCACGTTCACGTCCGACAAACCTCGTCGTAATCTGGGGCAGATTGTTGCGCACAACATTCGAGTGCTCTGCCTCTTCGACGATTTGTTCCAGGGCATTGCTTACTTCGCGCGCGGATGCAAATCGATTTTTCGGGTCCTTTGCCAGTAAGCGGAGAATGATCGATTCGAGCGCGGGCGGAATGTCGGTGCGCGATTGGCTGGGTGGCGGGACCGATTCTTTCAAATGCTGCGCCAGAATGCTCGGCGAATCGAAATCAGAAAACGGCACGCGACCGGTGACCAATTCGTACAACAGCACGCCGAGCGCGTACAGATCGGCTCCAACATCGGCGGGCTGACCGGAAATCACTTCGGGCGCGAGATAGTAAACGGTTCCCGCGACAGCCGCATTGACCGGTAATTCTTCAATGTCGGTCGATTGTGCCAACCCAAAATCAACGAGCTTGGCTGTGTATTTGTAACCATGTTTTTCGATCAGCACATTGCTGGGTTTCAAATCGCGATGCACTAGACCTTGTTCATGTGCGTGATCGAGCGCATCGCATATTTGCAGCGCGAGGTCGATGATCTGCGCGTAGGTGAGTCCGTGTGTTTCTTCTAAACTTTTGCCTTGAATCAACTCCATCACGATGAACGGCGCTGACTGATCGTCACCCGGATTGACACTGCCGTTGTGATAAACCCCGACGATGTTGGGATGGTTCAGCTTGGCGGCCGCTGCCACTTCGCGCTGCATGTTCTCACGCGCGCTGTTGTCCGCTTCGGGAACCAAAACTTTGACGGCGACATCACGATCAAGCTGCAAGTCGTGTGCGCGATAGACGACACCCATGCCGCCCCTGCCTATTTCGGCGTCAAGGCGATAGCGTTGCTCCAGCACCGCGCCAACGCCGATGGTCGTTTTGGCGGGCGGAGCAGCGGGTGACTGAGCGGAATCTTTGGATTTGCGTTGGTTAAAACCAGAGAAGAATTTTGAAACCATAGTTTGCCCGTTGTGACGGTGTTGATTTATGCGCATTATAGTCGGGATAATTTGCAATGACAAATGGGTAAATGACAAATGGCAGATGGCGAATGGCAGATGGCAATATCCAACTTCCAACTTCCAACCTCCAATTTCTAGCGTCCAAGCGTTACCAAGTTTGACCCCTATGCCGTATCTGGGTATACTACGCCCATCACACATCGGCGTGTTGCGGGGTCCATAGATTGCTTGCGCAGCGGCTAATCCCTGACTGGAAAGTGAATTTTGAGCACATGCCTCTGTTAGCGCATCGAGTGTTTCCTCTGCGATGGTTTTGCGCTCTGCTCGGCTGGCAGAGCGTATTCATTGACGTACGCGACGTGGAGCGGGTCAATGAATGAGCGTCTTCACGCCCCTATGTCCCGCTTGCTTTCCAGCAGTCGCTGGATTATTCCTCTGATTCTCTGCTTGTTAGGCACCGCGTACGTTTATTGGGAAAATATCATTCTCGATGGTTATTTGCCAACTTCACCCCAAACCGTGTTAGGTTTTTTTCTGTTGACCCTTTGCAGTCCATTGCTAACGATGTTCACTCTGCACTGGGCTTATCGCGCTGCGTTGTTATCTGAAGCCGTCGAAGAAAAGCGCGAGCAAGAAAACCAGCATCTCGCTACGTTGAACAAGATTGGCGATGAAATCAATCAATCGCTCGAACTCGACGTGGTATTGAATCGCACCATCGACCGCGTGTTGGAGTTGATGAGCTTGCAATCAGGCGGCGTGCGCTTGTTGGAAAATGGTCAACTGATTTTGCGCACGTCGCGCCAAGTTTCCAACAATTTTGTAGAGTCCGAGAAAATTGTGCCGCTCGGACAGTGTTTGTGCGGACAAGCAGCCCAGACAGGACAACTCATCGCGGTTGAGGACTTGGGCAAGTCGTCGACGTATGCCAATACCACATGTGCCTGCGAAAAATTTCAATCGGTGCTTAGTGTGCCCGTGCGCACGGCGGAGCGCGTGGTGGGCGTGATTCATGTGGCGAGTCAAGTGCCGCGCGTTTTTTCGACGGACGAACGCGCGTTGTTGATGGCAGTCGGCCACCAGGTTGGCGTGGCGATTGAAAAGGCGCGCTTGCACGCGCAATTGAAAGCGTTAAATCAGCAATTGGAACAGCGCGTCATCGGTCGCACGCGCGAACTCGTCGATGCGAAAGAGGAATTGATGCGCAAAGCCGATGCGTTGCATCAAGTGCTCACCGAAGAGCGGCGCATCGAAGAAAAAACGCGCGCGCATATCGCACATGATCTTCACGATAGCGTGCAGCAGTTGATTATCGGCGCGATGTTCGAGACGCAAGCCGCCCGCGATTCGATGAACAAGCATCCAGAGAATGCAGAGCAACGCTTGATCGCCGCCCAGCTTTTGCTGCGCCAAATCGAAACGGAGATGCGGAGCGCGATTTATAGCTTGCGCCCAACGGCATTGGATGCACATGGTCTCGTGCCGGCGTTGCGCGAGTATGCTTTGGGGTTTGCGCAGCATTCCGGCGTCGAGTGCAACGTTTCGGTGGAAGGTATTCCACGCCGATTCAATCCCGATGGCGAAGTGGCTGTGTTTCGCATCGTGCAAGAAGCGTTGCACAACGTCGAAACGCACGCAGCGGCGCAGCACGTGCAATTACATCTCATGTGGAATGTCCGTGATTTGCACGCCGAGATTCTGGATAATGGATGCGGGTTTGATCTTGCCGAAGTAACGAATCAGACGCGAACGCACCTGGGTCTGATTGGAATGCAAGAACGCGCCGAAGCGGTGGGCGGCACGCTCAAGATCACCTCGCATTCCGGCGAAGGCACGCGCATTTCACTACGAGTACCCGTCAATTAACAGTGAGCAGTCAACAGTTAACAGTCAACAGTTTGGTAGTTACTGTTCACTGCTCACTGTTCACTGATCTAAGGAGGAGGGGTGAGCGCCATTCGAGTTTTGATTTGTGACGATCATCCGATTGTGCGGCAGGGTGTTCGCAGCGTATTGATGAATCATGCCGATATTGCCGTGGTCGGCGAAGCAGAGAACGCGTCCACACTCTTTGCCATTATCGATTCACTCAAACCCGATGTGGTCTTGGTCGATATTCGAATGCCAGGGCAGAGCGGGATCGATGTGACGCAGCGGTTGAAGCGCGATTATCCCGACGTCAAAGTGATTATCCTCAGCACATACGACGACGACGAGTTTTTATTCGGCGCGTTGCGTGCGGGTGCAGATGGATACTTGCTCAAGAGCGCATCGCAAGAAGTGCTCGCAGATTCGATCCGTCAAGTTGGGCATGGCGAACGCTTGCTCAGTCCGACACTCGTCAGCAAAGTCATGCGCGAGTTTCGCGATTTGGCGAAAGACAAAGCGCGCGGCGAATCTGGTTTGACCGATCAAGAAGTCGAAGTGTTGCGCATGATCGCGGCGGGTGCGACGAATAAAGAGATCGCCGAAAAATTGTACTGGAGCGAAGTCACCGTCAAGCGCAAAGTGCAGGACATTCTCGAAAAGATGGGCGTGGCGAATCGCGCTCAGGCAGTGGCGGAGGCAGGCAAGCGCGGACTGCTATAGACCCAGTGGAGGGTCGAGATGTACAAGAAAATCCTTGTTCCTCTCGATGGTTCAAGTTTGTCAGAAGCGGCTTTATCTCATGCAGGCGTGCTCGCCAAGGCACTTGGAGCACAAGTACTCTTGTTGCGCGTTGTCGTTTTTCCCGATCAAGACCTCGGCGATATTCCGATAGAATATGCCGCGTCGAACGAAGTGCTTGCGGAGATGAAACGGTATTTGGAGCATACGGCGACCGAATTGCGCCGCGCCGGTGTCACCGTGACCAGTTTTGCCATCTCCGGTCGGGTGGCAGACACGATTCTTGATTTTGCAGAACATCACCAAGTTGATCTTATCGTCATGTCTACGCATGGTCGTGCGGCGGCGCTTCGGTGGCTGATGGGCAGTATCGCAGATAAAGTCGTCCATTCGGCGCACGTGCCGGTCTTGATTATTCGAGAAAATAAAAAATCCCATGCAAATATTGTCCACTGATATGAGGAAACTCTGTGCGGAATGATACCATCTTGGTGGTTGAAGACGATCAGCCTATTTTGGATTTGATCGCCAAATATTTGACCGCAGAAGGTTTTACGGTTTATACCGCGCTCGATGGATCTTCGGCGTTGAAGCAGGCGCGTGCCATCAAGCCGAATCTGATCGTCTTGGACGTGATGCTGCCGGGCATGGATGGATTGGAAGTGTGTCGGCGCATTCAGCAGGAATCGGATGTTTACGTGCTTATGCTCACTGCACGCGCCGAAGAAGTCGATAAGATTGTAGGGCTGTCCGTGGGCGCGGACGATTACCTGACCAAGCCGTTTAGCCCGCGCGAATTGGTCGCGCGCGTCAAAGCAATTTTGCGACGCGACCGCAAGCGCGATGGGCGCGAAGCCACTCCACCCGAACGGCAGACGCTGAGTTTTGAAGACCTCGAAATTAATGCTGACGCGCATGAAGTGAGTTACAAAAGTAAACCGGTCGATCTCACGCAGCGTGAATTTGAATTGCTCTACACGCTAGCGGAACAGCCGGGGCGCGTTTTCTCACGTGATCAATTGCTCGAGCAAGTGTGGGGGCATGATTTTGCCGGGATTGATCGGGTGGTCGATGTGACGGTTGGCATCTTGCGGCGCAAACTGGAAGATGACCCCGCGAATCCGATTTTGATTCAAACGGTGCGTGGCATCGGTTACAAGTTCGTGGCGCATCGGACAAAGAACTAAACAAGCCAAATAGGCCAAAACTGCCAAATGCGCCAATGGGTTTGTTTGGCAAGTTTGGCTCGTTTGGCAAATTTGGCACATTTGACTTATGCTTTGGCTGCGTCAACTTCGCTGGAAATTATTTCTCTCTCACGTGCTGGTCATTGCTGTCGGGCTGGTGATCTTGTTGCCGACCGCGCAATTCTTTGCCCGTAATCCTCTCATCGGCACAGGCGATCCTTCGTTTTCCCCACCGTCTGAATTTTCTCCCACCGCAAACCCTGCGCCAACGTCGGACCTTTTTCAATCGACGTTAGAACAAGCATTGTTGATCGCCGGATTTGCTGTGCTTGGTGCAGCCGTTGTCGTGAGTTTGTTTGTGTCGCGTCGCATCGTCGAGCCGTTGCAAGAGTTAACCTTGGTGAGTGGACGCTTGGCGCAAGGGTACTATCGCGAACGCACGCTGATTCAATCGGACGATGAACTCGCGCTTCTGAGTCGTAGTATCAATCAACTTGCCGAGGCGCTGGAAAAAACCGAACAGCGCCGCTTGGGTTTGATTACAGACGTGAGCCACGAGTTGCGTATACCACTCACCGTCATCGCTGGCTACATGGAAGGACTCATCGACGGCGTCGTGCAGCCAGAGCCGCAAATTTTTGCGATGGTGCATCACGAAGCGGTGCGGCTCAAATGGATGACGGAAGAACTTGCGCTCTTGTCGCGTGCCGAAGCTGGACAATTGCGTGTCGAACCGCGCCTCATCGTTTTGTCGATTGTGATCGAGCGGGTGGTGACGCAATTTCAATCGCAGATGGCGTCGCAGAATCTGACGCTGGAAGTGAATCTGCCGAACGATTTGCCTCCGGTGCTGGCGGACCCGGATCGGGTCGAACAAATCCTTATCAATCTGATGACGAACGCAGTCCAATATACCCCGTCGGGCGGCAAGATTACGGTGTTTGCACGTTCGCTCGATCCGTTCATCGAAATTGGCGTGGTGGATACCGGTGTCGGTATACCCGTCGAACATTTGCCACACGTGTTCGAACGATTTTATCGCGTCGATAAATCGCGCGCGCGCCAAAGCGGCGGCGCGGGTATTGGTTTGACGATTGCGCGTCACTTGGTGTACGCGCAAGGTGGCGAGATTTGGGCAGAGAGTACAGGCACGGGACACGGCTCGACGTTTCGTTTTACGCTGCCGTTCTACGATTCGACGTTCAAGTGAGAATTGATTTGGAGTAGAGCCCTTCGACTGCGCTCAGGGCAGGCAGTGTACGCGGTCGTTGTGTCAACTAAGCGACCAGCTAAAGCTTCGACTCCAAGTAACTGAATGACATTCATAATGAATTTTTTTCTTTCGATTGATTGGCTGGGACTAGTCGCCATTCTCTTTCTGTGGTTCATTACCGTTTTGGTTTCGGTTGGACTGCTAGGATGGTTGTTCCCTCGCATCGAACGCGGCGAAGCAGACTCTTCGGCGCAGAGCGATGTGTTACCCTGGTATCCAATTCCTCCGCGCGTGCGCCAACTTCTCGAACGCCGTCACCAACTGGGACCGATTGAACTCCCATCTGTTGATCCCGCCTACTGGCGCAAGAATCTGCGTGTCATCGTCGCTTTGTTGGTGATTTGGCTGAGTGTTTCCGTCGGCTCTGTTGTTTTTGCACCCTGGCTAAACAATTTTCGCATCCTCACTGGCTTTCCACTCGGCTACTACATGGGTGCGCAAGGCGCGATTATCGTTTTCATCGGCATCATTGTCGGATACGCATGGCACATGGCGCGACTCGACCGACGTTATCGCACATCACCCGAACCGAATTCCGCTGGAATCGATTCGAAAAAACTTGGCATTATTTTCCTTTTGTTCACGATTGGGTTTATTTTGTTTGTCGCGGCACTAGGTGTGATTGAATCGGTCAGCCGTCAGTCATCCAATACGCTGGGCTGGGCGTTGCTGATTGCCAGCATTGGATTGTATGCCATCATCGGCGCAACCAATCGCGCACATTCCTTGGACGAATATTTTGTTGCTGGACGACGAGTCCCCGCCTTCTTCAACGGTATGGCGATGGCGGGTGATTGGATGAGTGCGGCGACTTTTGTTTCAATGGCAGGTACGCTGTGGCTGCTAGGATATGAGGGTTTGGCGTACATCATTGGTTGGACCGGCGGCTATGTCTTGCTTGTCACCTTGCTCGCACCGTACTTGCGCAAGTTCGGTCAATACACCATTCCCGATTTTGTCGCCGCGCGGTATGAAGGCACGGTCGCGCGCATGGTATCGGCGTTGATTGGCGTGATTATTTCGTTCACGTATGTGACTGCCCAGGTAACCGGTATTGGCATTATCATGACGCGCTTCCTGGGTGTCAATTATCTCGTCGGCGTCGCCGTTGGCATGGGCGCAGTTTTGTTTTGCTCGTACCTGGGAGGAATGCGCGCCATCACGTGGACGCAAGCTGCCCAAGCGATTGTGCTCGTCATTGCTTATCTGATTCCGGTGACGCTGCTTTCGTTCCGCGACACGGGTATTCCGATTCCACAAATCATGTACGGTCAAGCATTAGAACAAATAGTGCGCCTGGAACCGCTGCAAGGCATCACAGATTCCTATGTCATGCCCTTTACGCATGGAACGATTTTCAATTTCATCGCATTGATGTTGTGCTTGATGATGGGCACCGCCGGGTTGCCGCACATCCTGGTTCGATTTTACACTGTGCCTGATCCTGGCGCAGCGCGGCGCAGCGTCGGCTGGGCGATGTTGTTTATCGCGATGGTGTATTTGACCGCGCCAGCGTATGCCGCTTTTTCGCGCTGGGAGATTTTGCAAAATGTGATCGGCAAGCCGATTGGCGCGTTGCCTGATTGGGCGATCAACTGGGCGAATGCGGGCTTGATTGCGATCAAAGACATTAATGGCGATGGCATTTTGCAATTTGGCGGTTTGCGAATCGATCCTGACGTTGTCGTTTTGGCGACGCCGGAGATTGCTGGGCTGCCGCAAACGATTGCAGCCCTCGTCGCGGCGGGCGGTCTCGCGGCGGCGCTGTCAACGGCGGATGGATTGTTACTCGTTATCGCGTCTGCACTGTCGCATGATTTTTACGCACACACGATGAACCCTACCTCGTCGCCGCATACTCGCTTGTTGCTCAGTCGCATCGCCGTGTTGATCGCTGCGGTGTTGGCAGCCCTGGTGGCTGTGCGACGCTTGGGAATCATCGTACAACTGGTGGCGTGGGCGTTTTCGTTCGCGGCGTCCACACTCTTTCCAATTCTTGTCCTGGGAATATTTTGGAAACGTGCGAATGGGCGCGGGGCAGTTGCCGGTATGATCGCCGGTTTTTTCACGACGTTGACGTATATGTTACTCAATTCACTGAATCCAAATTGGAACATACTGGGAATCACCAATGTTGCGGCGGGCATTTTTGGAATGCCGGTGAATTTTGCCGTCGCAATTATCGTCAGCAAACTTACGCCGCCGCCGCCGCCAGAAGTTGTGCGATTGGTTGAATCATTGCGGCAACCTTAATCCAATCCCAATTTTTCTTGTCGCAAGCGTTTCTTGCTCTCATGTTCGCGTGTTATAAGAATCTTTAGATTTCCTCTAAACTACCACCTCTTTCTCTAATGATTCGTTGGAAATTCGACTAAAGATGCTGTCGAAGCATAACCAACAAATCCTTCTGCCCGGACCAACTTCTTTACGCTGTCGTTAGATTTGTTTACCGAATCATTACATTCGCGTTACGCGTTCGAGAAAATTACTATATCCGGTGATACTTTTTCCTCCGCTGATGACCATTCTGATACTCGACACTTGTTCTGGAGGTAGGGTAGAATGCCCGCAGTGTCTTGAGATTTCGGTTCCTGATCGACTCGATCGGGGAGATCGTCGAATGAACGGTTATGTGAGCATCCAGCCCCCATTTACAGTTCGATCGTTTTCAGAAATGAAACCGACCGCGCGTGGCACGCTTTGCGCCACGTCGGTCGGTTTTTGCTTTCTTATCAAGTTAATTCCAGCGCTTGGAGCCGGTGAGGATTACGCCGTACATCGTTGAACCGAGGAGGTTTGCGCCGATTAAAACAGCATCGGTGAAATTGGTGCCGCGCAAGTTTGCTCCCCGCAAATCGGCATCGTTCAGCTTTGCTTCGGCGAGACTTGCGAACGTGAGATTTACCATGTGCATTTTGGCTCCTCGCAAGTTTGCCTTGTCGAGGTCCGCACCTGCCAAGTTGGCTTGGATGAGCACCGCTTCATATAGAATCGCTTCACGCAAAAGCGCGCCGCGCAGGTTTGCCCTGATCAAATTAGCTTGGTAGAGATCAACCTTGTTCATATTAGCGCCCGCGAGGTTGGCGTTGCGAAAATTGGTATGGCGCAAGTTCGCTAGATAGAGGTCCGCCTTTTGTAATTTCGCTTCAACCAGGAGTGTGCCGTGAAGATCGGCAGAAACGAGATTTGCCTTTTCGAGCCTTGTTTTTGAAAGATCGGTTTCACTTAGGTCGGGAATAATGGATGAATTTTCCTTGCGCCATTGATTCCACAAGCCAATACTCTGTTTTAACAGCGTGACCTGTTCTAAATTCGCCATCTTGACTACCTTGCACCGACACAATCGTCGTCAACTGCGCCGGGGTGTGCCTGAGCTTACCAACGAAAAGCCCACAGGACGATCATTAAGAAAACCAACGAGTGTAAGGTCTCGATCGTGCCGAGGTGCTGAACATTAACATGGACAGGACGTTCTAGCGCACCCAGTACGATTTTGGGAAGCGGAACGAGCATGGCGACTAGAGCTAACCCAGGAAGCCAGCCGCCGAGAATCAAGCCCGCGACGATAAGGATGGCGGTGAGACTATAGAGGATTGGCGTGCGAGCTGCCAACAAGCGAGCACGGCGATCCGACCCCGCAGTGGTCACTCGCGGTTGTTCCCGTACTTTGAACTTGAAATAGTACATGATATTACCAAGAAACAAGACGTTTAATAGATACACCATCAGCGCGACGAGATCGATGGAACGAGCGATGGCAATATATCCTGCAGGTGCGGACAACGCGGACCCCAGGACTAGGGTCCAATCGCTGGCTACACTGGTCTCCATCCGGCGCGTCGCGAGCCACAGGTTGATACCAAGCGACACGCTACTGAACACGCCCAGTACTGCCAGCCACCATTGCTGGGTCGTTAGCAGGAGCGTAATGCCGCCCAACAGTGCAATCGAAATATAGATACCGCTCCAATAGATGGAATCACCTTGGCTCTCTGAATTAGATGCCTTGGCAATCGTCAGCAACGGATAACGTGCGAGAAAAAAGCACAGGGCGGTAAGCCAAAACAAAAGCAACACTATCCCAACATTTGGCGCAGTGGTCGCGCTGGTTGCATAGCCAACTCCTAAACCAATCACCAGTGGAACCAGAAACGTCATCCAGGCAACCTGATCGTGCGGAAGGGGTGGGAATGAATTGGTCGACTTTTTCTTTGGCATTCTCATCTCCGAGAAAATGGATTGGCAAACCTATTATAACTAGCTTACACAGAGAAAACAAGCAGACCCCAGCATAACTTTGAGATACATTTCCAAGCTATATCCGGAAGCTATTTCGTCCGCGCCAAGAGTGGAGCAACCAGCGCGCCGCTGATTGCGCTAATCATCGCCCCAATCAAGATCGCCGTTCCACGACTGGTCAACACAATCCGGTATTCTGAAAACCATAAGTTGCCTAGGTTCACGGCAAGCTGAGTCAAGGGTTCTTCGTGCGAGGGATCGCCTAGATTCAGAATGGTCCCACAGAGTCCGAAGAAAATTGCCAAGAAACCCGTAATAACGTGAATGGCGAGCGATGAAATAAAGCCGCCTTTGGCTCCCACATCAGCGCGAAGGGCTGCATCTTCCAAGCGCTGCATATGGAAAAAAACATACATGGCACCGACCACGGCATCTGCGACGAGCGATGGTGTGTAACGCGACCAGATGCCGGCGACATCCGTAGGACTGACGACACCGAGAATTAGATTACTTGCGATGATCACGACGACCTTGAGCAAAATCCCGAAAAGAATGGTGCGCTGTATCGCGCGTTTGCTCATTTTAGATCCGGATTCCATTGTGGATGCCTCCCGCCTTGGGTGTGGATGATTGAACATTGTCGAATGAATCGCAGACGACATTGTCAAAGTGATTATAGCGTGTAAACGACGTTTTGCAAAAATGAGTGGTTGCGTTATCAAATCGATCGATTTTTGCGCTACGCCATTCAACTTTTTTAGCTCGCCCCCCGAATCCTATTTCTAGGCGTCTGTGGAATAGACGCCTAGGCGAATGTTTCGAAAATTTTAGAAGGTGCATGGTTTGCGAAGATTGCAAACTGCGAGGGAAACGATGCAGTCCGCCTTTGACCTGACGTTAGGTTTGGGAATGTTGCCCATTTACCGCTGATACCAACCAGCGTCGTTTTGCGACGTGGTTGGATTTTGTTTTTAGGCACGCATTGAGGATAGGGCACACGCATGGCGGTCCAAAATCAAACCGAGATGCTTCAAGAACTTACCATCGGGTTTCTGCGTCAGCATTACCCATTTGATCTCTTGTCTGACGACGAACTAAAAACACTGGCACAAGCCGGCGCGCTCGATTATATCCCTAAAGATACGCCGATTCTGACGCAAGATGGCAAGCCCTCCGAATTTTTGTACGTGATCCAAAAGGGCAGTGTCCGCGTTTCCGTTCACGCAGAAAACGGCGACGACATCATCATCGATATGCGGGGCGAAGGCGAGCATTTTGGCATGACGTCGATGATGCGCGGAACGATGACGCAGATGAACATCACCGCCGCCGAAGACCTGATGGTGTATCTGTTCCCGCAGCCCTTGGTCGTTGAGGTGTTGCAACGCAATCCCCCCTTTAGCGAAGCCATTTTGCAAATCACGGCGCAGCGTTACCTGGAGCGAGCGCTCCGTGAGATACGGTACGGCGAAGTCAGAAGCGGTAGTGATCGCTTGCTCTTTACCATGTCGGTGCGTGAATTGATCAAACGCCCGCCCATCGATTGCTCACCCACGACCACGATTCAGCGCGCCGCTGCGATCATGCGCGATGCCCACGTGAGCAGTATCTTGATCAATGACGCGAAAGGGTTTCCCATCGGCATTGTCACCGACCGCGATTTGCGGAACAAGGTGGTAGCTAATGGGTTGAGTCCCATGCAGCCCATCACCAAAATCATGGCAGCGCCGGTAACAGCCGTGGATCGAGAAGACCTGGCGTTTGAAGCGCTGTTAAAAATGCTCAACAGCGGCATTCATCATCTGCTAGTGACCGAAAACGGCAAGGGCATTGGCGTTATCACCAGCACCGACTTGATGATGTTGCAAGGGTCTTCGCCGTTATTCGTCGCCAAGGGGATCAATCGCCAGGCGACGTTGCAAGACCTGATCGTTTCATTGCAACGGGTCAATCAAACCGTTCCGCTCATGTTCAAAGAAGGGGCGCGTCCCTCCAGCATTGCGCGGGTAACTGCGGAAATCAATGACCGCGTGACGATCAAGTTGCTCCAATTGGCGGAAGAAAAGCTCGGTCAACCACCGTTGCTGTATTGCTGGCTCGTGTTAGGTAGTGAAGGACGCAAAGAGCAAACCTTCAAGACCGATCAGGATAATGCCTTGATTTATGCCGACCCCGCCAATGAAACGCAAGCGGCTGCCGCCGAAAAATATTTCGCCGACCTGGCTAACTTTGTCGGCGATGCGTTGGAGCGATGTGGATACCCAAAGTGCCCAGGCAATTATATGGCGCGCAATCCAAAATGGTGCAAGCCTATTCGAACTTGGCAATCGTACTTTTATCGATGGATCGAAACGCCGGAACCACAAGAGGTCTTGTACTCGACAATTTTCTTCGATTTGCGTCCGGTGGGTCCCACGCAAAAACTGGGGACGGATCTTCAAGACTATGTGCTGCGGCAAACGCGCAACAAGGGAGTATTCCTGGCACACATGGCTCGCTTGTCAGTCGAACACACGCCGCCGCTGGGATTCTTCCGACACTTTGTTTTGGAACGCAGCGGTCCGCACAAAGACACCTTTAACATCAAAGAACGTGGCACCGGACCCATCGTGGATCTCGTTCGATTGTTGGCGCTAGAGCATGGCATCAGTGAGACGAATACGCCTGAGCGATTGAATGCGCTCGTGAAAGCGGACAAACTATCGAAAGAAAGCGCGGATGAATTGATCCACACGTTGGAATTTTTGATGCTGTTGCGAATGCGGCATCAGGTGCAAGCCGTCGAGGGAGGCGAGACGCCAAACAATTATTTAAATCCTCATTCGCTAACGACGATTGATCGCACTACTTTGAAAGAATCGTTTCAAATCATTGCACGCTGGCAAGCCGATATTTCCGATCGGTATATGATTTCCCAGTTGGCGTAACAGGTCCAATTCACCTATGCTTGTTAACGAGTTAAGCCGGCGGTTCCGTCAGCGCTTGGGTTTGTGGGAACCCGACCTTTATCAATCCATCGATCACGCGCGTTACGTCGTCATCGATTCAGAATTGACCGGCTTGGACAAAAAACACGATGCGATGATCGCGCTGAGTGCGATTCGGATGCAGGGGTCGCGCATCTTGGTCGGCGAAACGTTTTATCGCCTGATCAATCCCGAGCGCGCCATGCAGCGCGAGAACATCGTGGTGCATCGCATTCGACCCTCTGAACTGACCAATCAACCGACCATTGGCAATATCCTAAAGGAATTTTCCGAGTTTGTCGGCGACGACATCGTGGTGGGGCATTTTGTTCAGATTGATTGGGGATTCTTGAATCGCGATATGCAGATTCATTTGGGCCGACGGTTGCAAAATAATCTCATCGATACTTGTCGCGCACATGACTGGTTGGATTTGCAAGATCGTACCTTGGACGGCAGCTATGCCTATGGCGCGCACGAAAATACCGATTGCAATTTGTTTTCACTCGCGCAAAAGTTTGATATCGAAATCAAAGAAGCTCATCACGCACTTTACGATGCTTTTCTAGCGGCGTCTTTATGGCAACGTTATTTGGTCGCTTTAAAAGCATATGGTGTGCGGCGGCTAGGGGATTTACTACCGATTGCTGGCGCGTAACCCAGCGGGAGCTATTTAAAAAGGAGGTGGTTTCAGCGCAGTCCGAAATTAACTCAAAGCATTATTTGATTTTTTGTCCTTGGGAAAACATCCAAAAGGAAGGAGACAGGTATCATGAGTGAGCAAGGCAAGGGTGGTTCGACCAAGAGCCGACTTGATGAGTATTGGAAAGCGAATCTGCGCTTGATCTTTACTCTGTTGGCAATCTGGTTTGTAGTGGCGTATGTCCCGCCACTCTTTATCTGGCAGTTGAATCAAATCGTCATCGCGGGCTTTCCTCTCGGCTATTACATGGGAAGCCAGGGATCGCTGATTGTCTTCGTCGTGCTCATCTTTTATTATGCGTGGCGCATGAACAAGATGGACGACCAGTACGGCTTGCGGGATAAATAGGAGAGGAGCATAAACATGTTTAAGAATATGACGCTTCCCAAAGCGTATGGCTTGTTCACCATCGGGTTCCTCTTGTTCAGCATCACCTTGTTGATGTTGGAGATTTTTGTCGGTCTCAACACCGCGTTTATCGGTTGGTGCTTTATCATTTTGACGATGGGCTTGTACGCCACCATCGGTATCATCAGCCGCACCAAAGTGCTTGACGAGTACTATGTCGCCGGGCGCAAGGTTCCCGGGTTCTTTAATGGTATGGCTACCGGCGCGGACTGGATGAGCGCGGCATCGTTCATTTCGATGGCTGGCTCGCTCTGGGCACTCGGCTATGACGGTTTGGCGTACATCATGGGTTGGACAGGCGGCTACGTTCTGCTCGCCCTCTTGTTTGCGCCGTACCTTCGCAAGTTCGGTCAGTACACGATTCCCGACTTTGTCGGGGCGCGTTTTGGTGGCAACAAGGCGCGCGGTGTCGCCGCCGTTGCTGCGATCATCGTGTCCTTCACCTATGTGACCGCACAGGTCACCGGTGTCGGCTTGATCATGGCGCGTTTCGTCGGCGTGCCGTACGAACTGGGTGTGATCATTGGCTTGTCGGGTGTGTTGGTCTGCTCGTTCTTGGGCGGCATGAAGGCAGTAACCTGGACGCAAGTGGCGCAGTACGTCATCCTCATCGTTGCCTACCTGGTCCCTGTCACTTTCCTCTCGCTCAAACTGACCGGTTTCCCCATTCCCGAATTGGCATATGGTCAGGCATTGCAGAACATTACGCGTTTGGAGACGGAACAAAAAATTGCCAAGCCGTATATCGAACCGTATAACGAGGTGCTTTCCAACGCCTCCGCTATCGGGGCGGTCAACCAGATTAACCAGATGACCGGTGCCAAGCTCGAAGTACCCAAAGCAGCCACGGTTCCGGATTGGAAGAATACGCCGTGGGACTTTATGGCGTTGACCTTCGTGCTCATGATCGGTACTGCCGGTCTGCCGCACATTCTCATACGCTATTACACGGTGCCAAGCATTCGTGAATCGCGTAAAAGCGTGGGTTGGGCGCTGTTCTTTATCTTCCTCCTATACTTTACTGCGCCCGCCTATGCCGCGTTCTCTCGATGGGAGATTCTCCAAAATGTCATTGGTTTGAAGATTGGCACGGTGCAAGATGGCGGTAAAGACTGGACGACGGTGTTGAACAAGGAAGGCAAACCGTTGCCCTGGGTCTTGAACTTTGCCAAGACCGGTCTGCTGACCGTATCCGACACCAACAAGGACGGTGTGCTTCAGTTCTCTGAAATCGTCATCAACAACGACTTGATCGTGTTGTCCACGCCTGAGATCGCCGGCTTGCCGTACACGATTGCCGCACTTGTCGCCGCTGGTGGTCTGGCTGCCGCACTCTCAACGGCGGACGGTTTGCTGGTCGTGATCGCATCGGCGGTCGCGCACGATTTCTACTTCCGCATCATCAATCCCAAAGCTTCAGCGCAAACGCGCATGAATCTTGGAAAGGCTATGGTCGTGGTCGCAGCGGCGGTTGCCGCACTTGCTGCGATGCCACGTCTCGCTCTGATTGTGCAGATGGTCTCGTGGGCGTTCTCGCTCGCCGCGGGATCATTCTTCCCGATCATATTGCTCGGGATCTTCTGGAAGCGCGCGAATGGTCCCGGCGCAATCGCCGGTATCATCGGCGGTTTGGCGGTCACCATCATTTACATGTTTGGCAACTATACCAACCCGGCGTTCAACGTTTTTGGTATCTCGCACTTGAGCGCGGGACTCTTTGGGGCTGCCGCGAACTTTGCACTTACCATCGTCGTCTCGCTTGTAACCGCACCGCCACCCAAAGAAATCCAAGACTTTGTGGATCACGTTCGTCATCCGCAAGAAGTTGACGTGGTCGGCGCTGCTGCACCAGCCGAATAGTCTTTGAAGCGTCCTGTATTCTCTCTTGTGGAAGAGGGAGGAGCAAGGATAGAGTTGGCTGGGCTTGTACCCACAAGCCCAGCCAATCCAACGCGGAGCGGAGTGTCTTTTGGGCAACGCGAGTTGTTCTCAAGACACTGCGCTATGACTTTGAATGAAGAAGGAGTTGCTGTAATGGATCCGCTAAATCCAACGGTCCGCAAATGGGTGCAAGATGCCAGAGGCAATCCGGATGAATTTTGGGGACGCGCCGCCGATAAACTTCCCTGGTTCCGTCGCTGGGAGCACGTTTTCGAATGGATGCCGCCAACATTTAAATGGTTCAGCGGGGGGCAAACCAATCTCGCCTACAATGCGCTGGATCAGCATGTCAAGCGTGGTTGGGGCGGACACACGGCACTGATCTATGTCAACGAACGCGGCGAACGTCGCCTCTTTAGCTATGCCCAACTCAAGCGCGAAGTGGAACGGGCGGCGGCGGCATTACGCGGTATGGGCATTCAAAAAGGTGATCGCCTCACCATCTATATGCCGACCTGTCCCGAAGCGATTATCTTGATGCTGGCAACGGTCCGCATTGGCGCGATTCACTCGGTCGTGTTCGCGGGCTTTGGCGCAAAAGCATTGGGTGATCGCGTGCAAGCGAGTGGTTCTAAATTAGTTTTCACAACCGATGTGACGTATCGCAAAGGCAAGAACGTTCCGCTCAAAGGCATCGTCGACGAAGCGTTAGCATCCGTGGCGAATGTGGTCGAGCGCGTCGTGTTATTAAATCGCACTGGCGAAGCAGTTCCCATGCAAGCGGGGCGTGACATGACCTGGGAAGATTTTATTCTGTGCGGCAATGGTCAAAGCAGCGATTATGTTCCGATGGAATCCAATGAACCCGCTTTTATCTTGGCGACTTCGGGTACCACGGCTAAACCGAAATTGGCAATTCATACGCACGGCGGTTATCAAGTGCATATCTACAGCATGGGACAGTGGGTCTTTGGTCTGAAACCCATCGACGTGTGGTGGTCAACCTCGGACATTGGTTGGATTGTGGGACACAGTTACATCGTGTATGCGCCGCTAGTCACCGGTTGCACGACGGTAGCGTTTGAGGGTGCGCTCGACTTTCCAAAACCTGAAACGCACTGGACAACGCTGATCGAAGAATTTCGCGTCACTGGAATATTCACCTCGCCCACGGCGGTACGCTTGCTCATGCGTTACGGCGATGAACCGCTCAGCAAAGTCGATCACGAATATCTCGAACGGGTCTTTTGCGCCGGTGAAGTGTTGAACGCGCCCGCGTGGGAATGGTTGCAAAAGAAAATTCTTAAGGATAAAATACCGGTCATCGATCACATGTGGCAAACCGAAACGGGCGGTCCGATTTTTGGCAATCCGTACGGCTTGGGACTCTTGCCGATCAAACCTGGCTCGGCAACGATTCCACTCCCTGGCATCGAAGCGCAAGTGGTTTCACCGGAAGGCGATCCGCTCCCGCCGAATGAAAAAGGCATCATGGTCATCAACCGACCGTTCCCCGGTTTGACGCCGGCGTTGTGGGGTGAACCCGAACGCTATGGCAAAGACTATTGGGGTAAGATCGCAGGTAAGAATCTGTACTACTCGGGCGACTCGGCGATGATGGACGAAGATGGTTATGTGTGGTTTGCCGGTCGCGCCGACGAAATCATAAAAATCGCCGGTCATCGTTTGGGCACCATCGAAGTCGAAACGGCTTTGCTCATGCACCCTGCCGTCGCCGAAGCCGGTGTGACGGGACGCCCCGACGATTTGCGTGGCGAAGTCATTTCCGCATTTGTTTTGCTCAAGCAAGGGTTCAAACCCTCGGACGATCTCAAGAAGGAATTGTTCGATACGGTTCGCCACGAGTTGGGTCCGGTGGCAGTGATCGGCGAATTGAACTTTGTGAATATGTTACCCAAAACTCGCAGCGGCAAGATTATGCGGCGTGTGCTGAAAGCTGTCGTCGTCGATAAAGAACCCGGAGATATCACCACAATCGAGGATGAGGGGTCGGTGGAAGAAGCACGTCATGCGTGGGCGGAGATGCGAGCGGCGATTGCACGTTAGAAAGGGAGGACACTATGGGATTTTTTGACAAGAAACAAGCGCTGGTGCCGGTTCTCCAAGCTGCCAAAGACGGCAAGGTACAGGAACTGCGCACGTTGGTCCAACAAGGCACGGATGTCAACACGGTAGACGCCGACAAAGGAATGACGGCGTTGATGTACGCAGTGGAATTTGGACGGGTTGACGCTGTCAAGCTCTTGCTCGAGTCAAAAGCAAATGTGAACCTGGCAAGCAAAAAAGGGACTACCGCGTTAATGTATGCGGCGCTGGCAGGCAATATGGACATTGTCAAAGCGCTCTTAGATGCTGGCGCTGATCCCAAAGCGAAAGATGTGAATGGACAAACCGCTTTGGTCTTGGCGCGCGCCAAGGCGCAAGCGCAAGGAATGTACGCCGACGAGCAACTGTGTAAGGTGCGTGATTTTTTGGCGACGATAACCTAAGCGTGGACTCACAAAATCTTGCGGCATAAGTCAAGCCAATTTCATCCATCGTTCACACCGCCGCATTATTTTGGGACTGCCCTCGCTAAACCATAAGCACATCGTTTCGACAATCGCAAAAAATGCTCGCATAGCCCAAGCCTGCCACGCCGACGATCACACAGATGACCGCAAAAGTCGCCGGCGGCAAGCCAATGGATTGTTCGCGCCAAAAAAATTGCGCGCCGAGAGCTTGCGTCGCAAGACAACTCACTTGCAATCCACTCAGGTTGGGTTGGACGGAACAACTCGTTGCGGCGGTACGGCGGCGACGCCAATGAACGCCAAGACTAACAAGGATGACGAAAACTGTGAAAGCAATTCCTAGATCGTTCATGCGCTCTAGTGTAATCCGTTCCGGAATAATTGCAATACTTGTGATGCTGATCCCAGCTACTGTTCATGCCGCCAGTAGCTCGGAGACAGAATTGAACATTGCGACGACGTTACTGTGGATCGTCGTACTCTTGCTAGCGGGCAAAGTAGCGAGCTTGGTGGAGCGAATCGGTCAACCCGCGGTGCTGGGCGAGCTAGTGGCGGGTGTCATTTTGGGCAACTTGATTCTGATCGGCTTGCCAGTACTGGAACCGATCAAGAGCGACCAATTCGTCCAGTTCTTGGCGCAAGTGGGAGTAGTGGTATTATTATTCCAAGTCGGTCTCGAAACTGATATTAAGGAAATGCGGCGAGTCGGTATGCGCGCGTTGATCGTGGCGTGTGTCGGTGTTGTGGTTCCGTTTGCGCTGGCAATGTTCGTCGTCGCGCCGTTGTTGTTACCGGGACTTTCGGTCAATGCCTACCTCTTTATCGGTGCCACGTTGACTGCGACCTCGGTCGGAATTACGGCGCGCGTGTTCCGTGATTTAGGCAAACTACAAACGCCCGAAGCGCAGATTGTTTTGGGCGCAGCCGTGATCGACGATGTGTTGGGGCTGATCATCTTGGCGGTGGTTACAGCCATCGTTACCTCCGGCACGGTCAGCGCAATGGATATCACGTTGATTACGTTCAAAGCCATTGCTTTTCTGGCGAGCGCGATTGTTTTGGGATTGCTTCTCGCACCATGGCTGGGGCGATTATTTTCCAAGATTCATACCGGCATCGGTATGAAGTTTACGCTGGCGATTTGTTTTGGGTTGACTGCCGCCTACTTTGCTCAACAAATCGGATTGGCTCCGATCGTTGGCGCGTTTGCGGCGGGGCTAGTGCTGGATCCGGTCCACTTTAAGGAATTCGAGGATCCAAAACTTATCGCCGATATTCGGTCCGCGTTGACCGGCGTGGGACAAAAAGTTCACGAAAATGTTCAGGAGGTGTTTGAACATCACAGCGACCGACACGTTCAAGACCTCTTGGAACCCCTGGGATTTTTCTTGGTCCCGATCTTTTTCGTCTTGACCGGCATGAATGTCCGACTTGAGACGCTATTCGATTTTCCAATCTTGATCGTCGCGTTGGGCATCACGGTGGTGGCTTTTGTCGGAAAAATTTGTGCGGGTTTGGTCGCTGGTCCGGTCGACAAGTGGTTGGTCGGTTGGGGGATGGTGCCGCGCGGCGAAGTGGGTCTAATTTTTGCTGCGAGTGGCAGAGCATTGGGGGTGGTGAACGACCAAGTTTTCTCAATGATTGTAATTGTGGTTATTCTGAGCACCTTGCTCACGCCTCCGGTCTTGACCCTATTGTTGGGGCGTCAAAAACAATCTATAATATTAAGTAATCCCAATTCTATCTGAAAGGAATCAGGCAATGGCAAAAGAAGAAAAAGAAATGACGGGCGAAGTCTATCCGCCTTCACCCGAAGTTGTGGCGAACGCCAACGTCAAGAGCTACGAAGAGATGGCGCGTGCAGCCGAAAAAGACCTGGCGGGTTTTTGGGGCGCGCGTGCCGAAGAGTTCGACTGGTTCAAGAAATGGGACAAGGTCCTCGACGATTCCAAGAAACCCTTCTTCAAATGGTTCGTCGGTGGGCAGGTCAATATCACGTACAACTGTCTCGATCGCCACGTCAAAACCTGGCGACGTAACAAGCTCGCGCTCATCTGGGAAGGTGAGAGCGGCGAAGTGCGCACATACTCGTACCACGCGTTGAATCGCGAAGTGTGCAAGTTCGCCAATGTATTGCGCAGCATGGGCGTCAAAAAAGGCGACCGGGTGACCATCTACATGGGGCGCGTCCCTGAATTGCCGATTGCCATGCTCGCGTGCGCGAAAATTGGCGCGGTCCACTCAGTCGTCTACGGCGGTTTCTCCGTCGAAGCGTTGCATGGTCGAATCGAAGATAGCGAATCGCGTGTGGTTGTGACGTGCGACGGCAGTTACATGAATAACAAAATCGTGGAACTGAAAAAGATCGTCGACGAAGCCTTAAAGCGCGCGCCAACGGTCGAGCATGTGATCGTGTTCAAGCGAACCGGACACGAAGTGTACATGGAACAGGGTCGCGATTATTGGTGGCACGAGTTGATGGGCTTGCCGATCGCGCGCAATAGCAATCGCTCCGAAACCGAAGTCATGGATGCCGAAGACCCGTTGTTCATGCTCTACACCTCCGGCACGACCGGCAAGCCGAAAGCGATTTTGCACACGCACGGCGGTTACATGGTCGGCATTGCGACGACGCTCAAGTTTGTGTTCGATCTAAAAGAAGAAGATCGTTGGTGGTGCGCCGCCGACCCAGGCTGGATCACCGGTCACTCGTACATCGTCTACGCGCCGTTGCTCTTGGGCGCAACGTCGTTCATGTACGAAGGCGCGCCAACGTATCCCTATCCCAATCGCTGGTGGTCGCTCGTCGAAAAGTACGGCATCTCCGTGTTCTACTGTGCACCCACAGCCATTCGCGGTCTCATGCGCTTTGGCGAATCGTGGCCCAATCGACACGATTTGTCGACGCTGCGTTTGCTCGGCACGGTTGGCGAGCCGATCAATCCCGAAGCGTGGAAGTGGTACTATCGCGTCATCGGCAAGGAACGCTGCCCGATTATGGACACATGGTGGCAAACCGAGACGGGCATGTTCATGATTACGCCAATGCCTGTCGTTAGTTTGAAACCTGGCAGTGCAACCCGTCCATTCCCAGGACTCGAAGCAGATGTGTACGACGATCAAGGCAATCCGGTCAAGCCTGGCGAAGAAGGGTATCTCGTCCTCAAGAAACCATGGCCCGCCATGTTGCGCACGATCTACAAAGACCCGGACCGATACGTGCAGCAGTACTGGAGTCGGTATCCCGGCGTTTATTTCACCGGGGACAGTGCGCGCAAGGACGAGGATGGATATTTCTGGATCATCGGTCGCGTCGACGATGTCATCAAAGTATCCGGTTATCGTCTTGGCACGGCTGAAGTCGAAAGCGCGTTGGTGAGCCATCCTGCCGTAGCGGAAGCTGCGGCTATCGGCTTGTCGCATGAAATCAAGGGTCAAGCGATTTACACCTACGTGATTCTCAAGGCAGGGCGCACCGGCGACGATGCGTTGGCTGAGGAACTCAAGCAACACGTTGGACACGAAATGGGTCCCATCGCCAAGCCGGAAAAAATTACGTTTGTGGACAAGTTACCCAAGACACGCAGTGGCAAGATCATGCGTCGCGTGCTTAAAGCGCGCGCACAAGGCCTGCCCGAAGGCGACGTTACGACGCTCGAAGAATAGTTCGCATTATGAACGAAAAAACCTCGGTGGAGTTTTCCGCCGAGGTTTTTATTTGTAGCGCGGGCAGCTTGCCGGTCGTGAACGCGAGTGAGCCGCTCACGCCACAAAGCTGTAGCGCTGGCAGCCTGCCCGCCGCGAACGCGAGCGAGCCGCTCGTGCCACAAAGCTGTAGCGCGGGCAGCCTGCCCGCCGCGAACGCGAGCGAGTCGCTCGTACCACAAAGCTGTAGAGCGAGCAGCTTGCCCGCCGCGAACGCGAGCGAGTCGCTCGTGCCACAAAACTGTAGCGCGAGCAGCTTGCCCGCCGCGAACGCGAGCGAGTCGCTCGTGCCACAAAGCTGTAGCGCGGGCAGCCTGCCCGCAGAAAATGTGAGTGAGCCACTCGTGCCACAAAACTGTAGAGCGAGCAGCTTGCCCGCCGCGAACGCGAGCGAGTCGCTCGCGCTACCTCAAAGTTGGGACAAATGTCATCCAAAAACCGGGACATTTCGGGCTGAATCCGAACGTTGATTGTGATACTATAGACTCGCCGGACGCTGACGACGGCGTTCTGATCATACTGATGGTTGGTGATGAATGCCTCCGTTGGGCGAATTGTTGCGCCCAGCGGAGGTTTCTGTTAGCCATAGTCATGCTGAGCGCAGCGAAGAATCCTGTCTCGCGGAATGAGACCCTTCGCGGAGTTTACAGTGAGCGAAGCGAATCTGCTCAGGGTGACAGATGCATTTTGTTGTGGAGGCATAGATGCAAGCGACTCGATTAAATCCTATGAATTGGCTCAATGCCGTGATCGATTGGCTCGACGAACGCGTAGGTCTTCGCGGGTTGATCACGGCGTCGCTGCATGTCGTGATTCCGCGCAGCGCGCATACCTTTTATCTCGGCGGGATCACGCTGTTTTTGTTCATGAGCCAAGCGGTCACCGGTATTTTGCTTTCGTTGTACTACCAGCCAACACCCGAAAGCGCCTACAACAGCATTTTGTACATCATGAATCAAGTCAACTTTGGTTGGCTGATTCGCAGCGTTCATGCATGGGGTGCAAACCTCATGATTATTTTCTGCATCCTGCACATGCTGCGCGTGGTGATCCAAGGCGCATACAAGCGCCCGCGCGAGGTGACGTGGATGGCAGGCATGGCGTTGCTGTTTGTCACGCTTGGTTTTGGGTTTACCGGTTATTTGCTGCCATGGGACCAGCGCGCGTTTTGGGCGACCACCGTCGGTACCGAAATCGCATCGGCAGTGCCGATCATTGGCGATTCGATTCGCGACTTTTTGCGCGCCGGGACGGATGTCAGCGCCTTGACCCTGTCGCGTTTCTTGGGTGTCCACATGTTGATTTTGCCTGCAACGCTCGTCGGTTTGCTTGGAGTCCATCTGTTGATTATCCACCAACAGGGATTGGCAGACCCCCATGCTACGGAGGAAAAATGAGCGACCCGTCGAAGAAGGATAAAGAACAAAAGCTATTACCCTTTTGGCCCCATTACGTCCTAAGCGAACTCATCGCGTGGTACGTCATTCTGGGTCTGCTCGTCACCTTGTCCGCCGTGTTCCCCGCGGGCTTGGAAGATCGAGCAAATGCGATGCTGACGCCGGAACACGTCAAGCCCGAATGGTACTTTTTGTCGGTGTATCAGTTTCTCAAGGTCGCGGCGGTATTTAGTTTTCTCGGTCCCGATATGCCGCGTTTACTCGGCATCTTGATTCCGGGTATTTTGATCGGGATGTTGTTCTTTTTGCCCTTCCTTGATCGATCGCCGAAAAAAATAGCGAGCAGGCGTCCGGTGATGATTGCCGTTGTCGTCGTCGCGCTTGGGGTGTTTATCGGACTAACCCTTTGGGGTCAATTCAGTTAGCTCCCATCCTCATCGCGAGTCTGACGTTCGACGCGCGCCCGGAGTTTAGATGATGAAAAATATTTTGAAAATATCTACCGTCTTGATCGCGCTTGTCGCTATTGCTTTGCTCGTTCCGAGTGTTTCAGTAGATGCGCAGAGCGGGGGACCGCCGTCGATTCCGCACTCGCTCGAAGGGCGCGGCGATTGCGTAACGTGCCACGCGACGGGCTTGGCAGGCGCGCCGAAATCCCCAGCCGATCATACGGGACGCACGAACGAAATGTGCCAAATGTGCCACAAGCCCGGTCCGGCGTCGTCGAGCGCTTCGTCGACGAGAGCACCCGTGGCTGGCACGCCTCAGCCGACCAAACCCGCTGCGGGTGGTCCGCCTAAAATTCCGCACCCGCTTCAGAATCGCGAAAATTGCTTGGCTTGTCACCAAAGCGGCATCGGCGGCGCGCCCAAAGTCCCAGCCGATCATACGGGACGAACGGTTGCCACCTGTCAGGGTTGTCATCAGCCCGCAGCGGCGTCCGAGCCGCCCATCGTGGTACCGACTCTCATACCGCACACATCGGCAGCCTCCAAGACGCAAGACACGTGCGTGACCTGCCATAACACCTTGAGTGGCAAAGCCGGGCAGAATGCCAAAGACTGGGCATCGAGCATTCACTCAGAACGCGGAGTAAATTGCGCGGGGTGTCACGGTGGTGATGCGACCAAAGCCGACAAGGCAGCAGCCCATGCGACCAGCGCCGGTTACGTCGGCGTGCCCAAGATCGTCGATATTCCTGCGCTGTGCGCGAGTTGTCACTCGCGCGTGGAAACCATGCGTCAGTACGATTTACCCACCGATCAGTATGCCAAGTATCTGACGAGTGTTCACGGTCAAAAACTGGCGCAGGGTGATGCCAAGGTGGCGACATGCGCCACCTGTCATGAGTCGCACGCGACGAAAAAATCCGACGATCCAACCGCCAAAGTCTATACGTTGAATGTGCCGGGGTTGTGCGCGACCTGTCACGCCAACGTCGAGTACATGAAGGGTTACAATATTCCGACGAATCAGTTCGAATTGTATGCCAAGAGCGTGCATGGTCAGGCGTTGCTCGTCGAGCAAGATACGCGCGCGCCGAGTTGTGCCACGTGTCATGGCACTCATGGCGCAGCGCCCCCTGGTTTCGCCGAAGTGGCGAACGTCTGCGGTAGTTGTCACACGGCGACTCAGCAATACTATTTGCAGAGCGTGCATTCGAAAGACACGCCAGGTATGCCCAAGTGCGTCACGTGTCACGGGCGATATGATGTGATGACGCCTACGGACGATATGTTCCATGGAAACGGTACCCGCCAATGCGGTAGTTGCCATCCAGATAATTCTACTCAAGCCGCTGCTGTGAAAAAGTTAGCGGATGACATCATTGGCGCAGCAAAATCGGTTGAGGATGCGGAGGCGGCGATCAAGCGCGCGCAAGCGGCTGCCTTGATTATCGCACCCGAAGAAGCCAAGCTGGCGCAAGCAAAGACGAACCTCATCACCGCGCGCGCCGCCCAACACACTTTGAGTGAATCGGTCGTGAAGGAAAAGACCGACGAGGCGAACAAAATCGCGAAAGGTATTGTCGCTGATTCCGAGAAAGCAACCCGCGATGAAGCCTTCCGCCGTCAAGTAATGGGCATCGGTTTGGCGATTATGGTGTTGGCGATCTTGTCGCTGTATGTAATTCGCCGCGAGCTATACAAGCAATTACCGCCGCAATAGGAGTAGAAAAACCATGGCACAATCATTTTCAGATACGACCAATGCGCCTGTCACACGGCGTGGCTTTATCCAGTTCTTGCTCGGCTTTTCCGTGGTGTCGACCATCGTCGGCATGTTGGTACCGGTCGTTGGTTTCTTGCTGCCCAAGAGTTCCGCCGCCGATACCGGTGCCCCGGTCGAAGTGGGCAAGGCGGAGGATTTTGGACCCGGTAGCGGCAAGATCGTTTCGGTCAATGACAAACCGGTCATCGTCGTCAACGGCAAATCGGGCGGGCTAAAAGCGTTCACGGCGATCTGCACGCACTTGGGGTGTATCGTATTGTGGGACGCGCGCAAGAACAGTATCGCTTGTCCTTGTCACGATGGCTTTTTTAACCCGGTCACCGGCGCGGTCGTTTCGGGTCCACCACCTAAACCGCTGACGCAATATGAGGTGATCGTCAAGGACGGCAAGGTAATGATCGGTAAACAGTTGTCGTAGTGTGGTCGTATAGCCCTCGTGGGCTACTTTAATCGAAAAAAACTCCAGGTTTCATCCAGAAATCTGGAGTTTTGCCTGCCAAGATACTTTCGCACTCTAGACTGACCCATTTGTACGTCGTTCCTCATCCTCATCCGTGCTAGAATTCAAATAGGCCGCACCGCCGATTGTGTTTATTAGGGAGGAACAATGTCAGTCGCACCGCCCTCCGATGTTGCTGTTCGAGTGCTTCGACTCGAACAGCAACTTGATTCCTATCAACGTTTGCACGCCGAAGAACTGGAACAAATTCGGCAAGCTATCGCCGAACTAAAGGAATTGGTGTTGGGTTTGGCTCAGAAGGAAAGCAGCGATTCGGTCAAAGAATCCAACTCCGCTCCATGATTCGTGGAGAGAGGTTGTGCACCTTGCCAACCTCTCTCCACGTATTACAGCTCATCGAATTTTAACTCTGTGTCTGTTGTTGTTGGCTTGAAGTTGCCCCAAGGCAGGTTGAACGGAAATTACCACGCTCTTTCAAAATACCCCTCAATCCTTCAGTCTGCGCTCGCTATTATTCACCGCTTAAACTCCGCAGTTTGTCGTCGTTGGCGTCTAAAGTGCTTCAAAAAGGAGGATGCCATGAAGCTCCGTCAACTAATCGCCATCAAATCGACGATCTCGCTTACGGCAGGACTCATCTTTATGCTTGCGCCGGGTGTAGTGCTGGCGTACTTTGCCGTGCCGAATAACGAGCCGAGTGGTCTGTTCTTTCTGGCGCGTTGTTACGGCGCGATTTTGTTTCTCCTGGGTTTCTTGCTATGGCTGAGTCGGAGCCTGTCCGAGCCGGATGTCTGCCGGGTCATCGTGCCGTCCGTCGCGCTTGGCGATGCGTTGAACTTGGTCGTGGTCTTGGTTGGGCAGGCGTCGGAGATGATGAATGACCTGGGCTGGTTCGTGATCGCATACTATTTGTTTTCGATGCTGGCTTTGGGAGCGGGGATGCTTCCCAAGCGCTCCTCCCGCTCCCAGGCTAGTTCATCAAACTAGGTCGGTTTTTGCCTTTTGCCTCTTGCCAAAATTCAAAACTGTGTTATACTGGGGCTGTAACTTTTTATGGCTAGGAGGTAAAATATGGCACAGCCAGCCAAGCACAATCGATCGTGGTCGCCCCAGGACATTGCATTCTTGAAACTACATTATCGCAAAGGTACCCTTCATCGCGACATCGCAAAAGGACTAAAGCGGACATTGAACGCAGTTGAATCTAAGGCGACCGAACTCGGGCTTGTAAGCAAACGCCGCAAGAAGTAATAGTGCCAAAAGACCTGTCAGGCTGTCCTGACAGGTCTTTTTTTTATTGCCTGTTTGTGATAGCGAGGAGCGATTCGAGCAAGTGTCTTTGCCTCAAGTCAATAGAGCAACGACACTTTTTCACGCCGCTCCTCGCAATGATATCCTATGCTCTTACAAATGCGGCACAAAATCGGAGACCACGGAGCCACCGATAAACTCACGGAGAATGGAATCTTCTGGGACCAGTGAAGCATCGCACGGGTAAAACCATTCCAGAAAAGTGAGCAAGCGGCGCGCTTCAACATATTCGGGTACGCCGGGTTCGGCTTGGCGTAATAGCGGTTCGGCAAAGGGCTTGAGCAATGCCAGTTCATAGACGAGCGCCGAGTTGAACATCACATCGGCTTGTTCTTGGTACGGAAAAATGTTGCGGTCTTCGCCACGCCGCACGCTTTCCCAACGCGCAATCGTTTCGCGCGCGGTATAGCCACGCGTACGCGCGTCGCGCACAATGCGGCGCAACAACCGCGTGTCGCTCGTCGCCACGCGATTCAGGCGATCTAGTTTCAACTGGGTGAGCGCAGACACGTAGATGCGAAAAATATTTTCGCGGTGAATTTGCGTCACCAAGTTGGGATTCAAGCCATGAATGCCTTCGATGAGCAAGACATGATTTGCGCTGAGTTTTACCGTGTGACCAATCTCGCGGTCGCCGGTTTCAAAGTTGTAACGTGGCAGCGTGACCGTTTCGCCGTTGGTCAACGCCAGCAATTGTTTGTTGAACAAGTCCAAGTCGAGCGCGTGGAGATTTTCGTAATCGAAATCGCCGTTTTCATCGCGGGGGGTCTCTTCGCGCGAGACAAAATAATCGTCGAGACTGAGCGGGAAGGGGCGCAGCCCGTTCGCCAAAAGCTGAATGGTCAATCGACGTGCAAATGTCGTCTTGCCGGAAGACGATGGTCCTGCAATGGTGACAAGTCGGACGCGATCGCGATGGGCTACAATACTTGTCGCAATCTCGGCAATTTTTTGCGCGTGGAACGCTTCGGCGACCAGAACGATTTCGCGCGAGCGACTTTCTTCCAAGTCTTGGTTGAGCGATGCAGTGTCGGGCACGCCAAGCAAATTAAGCCATTGCCCATACTCGCGAAACACGGTCGTGATCTTGGGCGAATGCTTGATGGGTTCGAGCGATGTCGGGCGACGGCGTGTTGGGAATTGGAGCAAGAATCCGGGCGGATAATTTCGAACGGCGAAATATTTCAGATAACCGGTTGAAGGTGCGAGCATGCGACCTAGGAAATAGTGTTTGATATTGTGCAGGACATGGACACGGACTTCTTTGCGCCCCGACTGTTCGAGTAACAATGCCTGCCCCGCATCGCCATGTTCGCGCGCGTTCGCCATCGCATCCTCGATGCGCATGGTCTCGCGTTGGATGGGAATGTCCTCGGCGACGAGGATGCGCATCCGGGATTCGATCTGGGCGAGTTGTTGTTCGGTAAAGGGGGGATGGTTCAGCGCACGACAAAATAATCCGCCGAAGGTCAGCGAATGATCGATCATAATGCGCGCGTTGAAAAGCTCGTAGGTGACCACGTCGAGTAAGAGCGT
This sequence comes from Chloroflexota bacterium, assembly GCA_016215025.1. Lineage (GTDB taxonomy): Bacteria > Chloroflexota > Anaerolineae > UBA4142 > UBA4142 > JACRMI01. Next base: position 8,115 of record JACRMI010000104.1, on the reverse strand, counting down.
GAGCGCCCGTTGATAAATGCGGACGCCATCTTCGGTTGCTAACGTGATGGGTTCGACGTCGACGTCCGCGATGAGGGGTTCGCTCAATTCTGCCAAGCGCCCGTTGACGAGCGCTGCCATAATCGGCACCGATTGGGGCGTGGAAATTCGGCGCATGAATGCTTCAAGGCGTGAGCCGGAGGGTCCGCTATAGACGCGCCCATCCGGCAGTCGAACTTGGACATCTTGCCGATGCTCACAAGGTTGAATTTGATAAAATTGTTCGTCAGCCATAGTGATTGCTCAGTTGATCTAATTTGTAACGCAGGAACGGTATTGCTCCCCGACGATGAAAGGGTTTGAATGATAGTTCTCCTCTCGTCGATTGTCAAATGCCAATTACGGTTTCTAATTCTCGTGTGCTATAATCAATTTAAATTCCACCGCAGGAGCCAAGCATGAAAGCATTGTTGGATCATTTACCATTGTGGCTGGCGATTTTTTTGGTGATCGGGTTGGGCTTGACCGATTTGGCAATGAGCTTCGACGCCAAAGTGCTGGTTACCTTACTCGCTCCGATATTGTGGATCGGATTATATTTGCTCGGTTCCAAACGGGCAGCACGGGAGCCATGATGTTCACCTTTATCGTCGAATTCATCGCGTTGGTTTTGTTGATCGGTGGTTCTTGGCACGCGTCGCGGTACGAAGGACGCGGGTTTGCGCAGCAATGGTTTGTCGGCGCATACTTGGCGGCAGTGATTCGCGAGACGCTCAATCAAGTAGTGTTTCAAGTGTATCAATTCTCACCCGACGTGATGCGAGTTGGCGCTGCCCCCGCGTTGGTTACAATGCTTGGCGCGGGAGTCTACTATTTGGCATTTCAATTCGCGCGGCGTTTCGTCGATGCGAACAAGCCTGGTTGGATGGCGGGGCTAGTGTTTTTGATTACCGCAAGTTTTGCGTTGCCGATAGAAGCAACCGCCGCCCAGTTGAACTGGTGGCTCTATGCTCGCCCATCCATCATAGCGTTTGGTGTGCCGATGGCATCGTTGCTTGTGTGGGGCGGCGGCGCGGCGATTTTCTACGCGCTATTTTGGCGCGTTCGGCAAACGCGGTTGCCGGAACGCGGCAAACTCTATGCGATGGTGACGCTTGCGCCGGTGATAGCCGTCGGACAATTGTTGTTGGTGGTATTGTTGAACGCATAAAGACAAATTGCAAATTTGCCTCACAACTTCTCCATCTTCACGGAAAATTCACGGAATCTTCACCCCCTCTTTGCTGACAAAGTTCCTCGCAAGTGTTATCTTGGCTACAACAGAGATGCAGCAAATGTCCCACTCAAGTGTCATTCGTTTGATCTCTGCAACAAATTTAAGGACTCGTTATCTTTACTGAATTCCGATAACATTTAAACTCTGAACGAATCGGCGGATTGCTCAATTACCTTGGCATATCTTCCAGCTTGCGCCTTAAAAATTTGGCGTTGTAAAGCGATGAGGCTTGGAAACTGGATTCATACATGATACTCATTCACGACATGCGGTCGGGAATTTGATTAAAGACCTGTTTCCTTTCGCACATAGGAAACAGGTCTTTGCGCTTTCAAGGTTAGTGATCTAATAGTGCATCCACATGATCTTGTGGAATGAAAATATTCTTCCTAAACAGATGACTCTGCAACATTATCATGCGGCTGCACTAGTCGATAACACCACCAAGCGCGTAAAGGACTTGAACATATGCGTCTGTACAAACTTCCTCTGACATTGCAATTGGTTTTTGTCGCCTGCATGTTGTTCTTGGGCATGTTCGCATTTGAGACGGTTAAAGACGAATTATTGCCCAACATCGATCATTGGCAGTCTCATGTGATGACGATCTTGTTCGGCTCACTCGCTCCAACCCTGCTGGCATTTTTTGTCTTGCGCCAACGTCGGTCATTTGAGGGCAAACTGGAAAATGAAATCGCCGAACGTAAGCAAACAGAAGAACAACTGGCGCAACAGCACAATCTCTTGCGCACGCTGATCGACACAGTTCCTGATCGCATCTACGTCAAAGATGTGGAAGGACGTTTTATTCTCTGCAACCAAGCGAATGCACAGTATCTTGGCAGCAAGACCGTCGATGAGGTCATGGGCAAAAAGAATGCCGATCTCTTGCCGCCGGAACTTGCCGCCAAATACGATGCCGACAATAAAAAAATTACGAACGACGAAGAGACGATGCTCAATATTGAGGAACTCACCGTCGATGCCAACGGACAGCGCCGGTGGACGCTGACGACCAAGGTCCCGTTTCGCGATGAAAATAATCGAGTGATTGGAATCATTGGAACGGGGCGCGATATTACCGAGCGCAAACTAGCCGAAGAAAAGTTGGGTGAAGAGCGCAAGCTCCTCCGCACGCTCATCGACAATCTTCCCGATTTGATGTACGCCAAAGATCGGGCAGGACGATACATACTTATCAATCGCGCCGAGGCGCAATTGTTAGGTGAGGATTCTACCGCCAACACCGGCAAGACGGTCTTTGATTATTTCCCGCCCGAAATGGCCGCCCAGTTTGCGGCAGACGATCAGCGTGTGATGACCTCCGGTCAGCCGCTGTACAATCGCGAAGAGTGCGCCATCGACCACGCTGGAAATTTGCATTGGCTCTTGACGTCCAAGATACCGCTGCAGAACGCCGAAAAAGAAATCATCGGTCTGGCGGGCATTGGGCGCGACATCACCGAGCGCAAGCAGATGGAAGAAGCACTGCACTTGTCCGAAATGAAATATCGCGTGATCGCCGAGTTCACCCACGACTGGGCATTCTGGATAGATGAAGCTGGCAAGTATCAGTACTGTTCTCCGTCGTGCGAGCGCGTCACTGGTTATGCCGCCAGTGAATTTGAAGCTGATGCCGGTTTGCTCCTCCAAATTATGCACCCCGACGATTTACCTCGCTACAAGCATCATCGCAAGGTCGAAATGCCAACCACCGGCACCAACGATTTGGAATTCCGCATTACCACGCGCGATGGGAAAGAGCGATGGATTCAGCATGTGTGCCAGCCCGTTCATGATGCTGAAGGACATTTTCGCGGCAGTCGCGGCAGCAATCGCGATATCACCGAACGCAAGCGTGCCGAACAAGCCCAGATGGAAAGTAATGCACAATTCCGTACCTTGTTCGAGGCATCGCCGGATGCGATCATGCTGATTGACCCAAACGCTGGCTGGACTATCATCGACTGCAATACCGCCGTTTGTCAGATGAATGGATACACTCGCGACGAACTAGTGGGGCAATCTATCGATATCCTCAACTTGACGCCTGGGAATCCTGCTGAACGCGCTGATTACTTTGAAAAAATCCGTCAAAATGATGTGTTGCGCTTTGAGACGGCGCATCGGCGTAAGGACGGGACAAATTTCCCGGTCGAAGTATTGACCTCCATCATTACACTCGGCGGGCGTGATGTTGTGCTGGGAATTGATCGCGATATCACCGAGCGCAAGCGAGCGGAAAAGGCATTGCATGAGAGCGAAGAGCGTTATCGCAATTTGATTGAAATGTCTCCGGATGCAATTGCGGTTCATCAACAAGGCAAGTTTGTTTACGTGAATTCAGCCGGTGCCAAACTCCTTGGGGCGACAAGTCCGGAGGAACTGGTCGGCACACCGGCAATCAACATCGTTCATCCCGATGATCGAGCCAACACAATTGAACGCATCAAGCAAACGATGCAAGGCAAAGTCGCGCCACTTTCGGAAGAAAGGTTTATCCGATTTGATGGACGTGTGATTCATGCAGAAGTCACCGCCATTCCTTTCACTTACGAGGGCAAACCTGCAACGCAAGTCGTTGCCCGTGACATCACCGCCCGCAAGCTGGTCGAAGACGAGCTGAATACCCTTTCGCGCGCGGTCGAACAAAGTCCGGCTTCGGTCGTCATCACCAATATCGACGGTTCTATCCAATATGTGAATCCCAAGTTTACGCAAGTGACTGGCTATACCTTCGAAGAAGCAATAGGGAACAATCCAAGGGTTTTAAAGTCAGGCGAAACGTCATCGAACGAGTACGCCAACCTTTGGCAAACGATTACGAGTGGTAAGGAATGGCGCGGCGAGTTTCACAATAAGAAAAAGAATGGTGAATTGTTCTGGGAATATGCCTCGATTTCGCCGATCAAGGATAGCAATGGAGCGATCACCCACTTTGTCGCCGTCAAAGAAGATATTACGGTTCAAAAACAAGCGCAAGAGCAAATTGAACGTGAGAGAAAATACTTTGAAGCACTTGTGCAGCATACGCCTGCTGCCGTCGTGGTGATCGATCCGAACGAAGACATCGTCTCATGCAACCCGGCGTTTGAAAAACTCTTTGGCTATTCGGAAGCCGAGGTCAAAGGTAAAAATATCGACGAACTGATTACAACCGAAGCAGAACGCCAACAGGCGGCAGTATACTCGCGTCAATCGGCGACGGGCTTGGTTCACGTCACTGAACTGCGCCACAAGAAAGATGGCACGACCATCGATGTCGAAATCTTTGGTGTGCCGGTCATCATCGACGGCAAACGATTGGGCACGCTCGCCATCTATCACGACATTAGCGACTTGGTGCGTGCACAACGCGAAGCCGAAACGGCGAATCGCGCCAAGAGTGCGTTCCTCGCCACGATGAGCCACGAAATTCGGACGCCCATGAACGGCGTCGTCGGCATGACGAGTTTGTTATTGGATACCGCGCTTACGCAAGAGCAGCGCGAATACGCGGAAACGATTCGCAACAGCAGCGAAGCCTTGTTGACGATCATCAACGACATTCTTGATTTCTCAAAGATCGAAGCGGATAAACTAGAGTTGGAATGTCAACCATTTGACATGCGTGACTGCGTAGAAAGCGCGCTTGACTTGGTTGCATCCAAGGCAACGGAAAAGCGTTTGGACTTGGCATACCTCATCGAGGATAGCGTGCCTCATGCGTTGATGGGCGATGTCACGCGCGTGCGCCAAATTCTGATCAACTTGCTCGGCAATGCGCTCAAGTTCACCGAGCAAGGCGAAGTCGTCGTCAATGTCACCGCGCAGCGTCTATCGCCGCAAGCCGATGCGCCATCGCCATTGTTCGAAGTGCATTATTCGATTCGCGATACAGGCATTGGTATTCCGCAGGATCGCATGGATCGATTATTTAGATCGTTCAGCCAAGTGGATGCATCGACCACGCGCAAATATGGCGGCACGGGTTTGGGACTTGCCATCAGCAAACGCTTGAGCGAAATGATGGGCGGGAGCATGTGGGTCGAGAGTCAAGTGAGCAAGGGCAGCATTTTCCATTTCACGGTTCAAGCGCATTCTGCGCCGACCGAAGCGCGCATTCGTCCGAGTATGGGTGAGCCGCGTCTCGATGGCAAGCGCGTTCTCATCGTCGATGACAATGCGACGAACCGGACGATTCTTACGCGACAGACGCAATCGTGGAATATGTTGCCGCGCGCGACCGGCTCACCGCTTGAAGCACTCGAATGGATCAAGCGCGGCGACCCCTTCGATGTGGCGATTCTCGACATGCACATGCCGGAGATGGATGGCATGACGCTCGCAAAAGAAATCCGTCAGTCGCGCGATGCGCGGATGTTGCCGCTGACGATGTTGACGTCGCTGGGGCGGCGTGAGGTCGGGGCGGATTTGATCGAGTTTGCCGCATTCATGTCCAAGCCGATCAAACAGTCGCAACTGTACAACATGTTGACTTCAGTTTTTGCGGCGCAGCCTGTGAATCAAGTCCACGAGCCAACCACGATGCAATTCGATGCGAGCATGGCGACGCGATTGCCGCTGCGCATTTTGTTGGCAGAAGATCACACCATCAATCAAAAACTCGCGATGCAAATGTTGAAAAAGATGGGCTATCGCGCGGATGTGGCCGGGAATGGATTGGAAGCGGTCGAAGCGGTCCAACGGCAAACGTACGACGTTGTGCTGATGGATGTTCACATGCCGGAGATGGATGGACTCGAAGCGACGCGCAAGATTCGGCAACTGCCTAATTGTAGTCGAATTTACATCATCGCCATGACGGCGAACGCTATGCAAGGTGATCGCGAAACTTGTTTGGAAGCCGGCATGGACGACTATATCAGCAAGCCGGTGCAGGTCAAAGAGTTACAAACGGCGTTGGAGCGCGGCGCAGTTCGTGCGGCAACTCCACCCGAAGTCCAAGCTATCGATTGGACAGTTTTGGATAATTTGCGTATGCTTCAAGAAGAGGGTCAAGAGGATTTTGTGCAGGGCATGATCGACCTCTACTTGAAAACATCGCCCCAACTGCTCGGCGAGATTCAAGCGGCGATTGCGAACAAGAATCCGTCCGAGTTACAACATGCGGCGCATACGCTCAAAGGCAATAGCAATAGCTTGGGCGCTGTCCAAGTCGCCAATCTCAGCAAGCGCTTGGAGATGCTTGGGAAGAGCGGAAGCGTTGACGGCGCGGTCGAGTTGAGCGAGGAACTCCAAGTCGCGTTTGAACGGGTGATGCAAGAGTTTGCTTTGCGGAAAACGTAGAACAATTCGGGAAATTGCTCTACAAGGAGTTATCGAGTGGGAACGAAAATTTTAGCAGTGGATGACAGTGCGATCAGTTTAAAGTTATTGACGAGCACATTAACTCAAGCGGGATACGAAGCCATTCCCGCCACGAACGGCACCGAAGCACTCAAGCTTGCCGACGAAGCCCATCCCGACATGGTCATCCTCGATGTGATGATGCCGGATATGGATGGCTATGAAGTCTGCCGGCGCTTGCGGCGGAATCGCAACACCGCGCGTCTGCCGATCATGATGCTGACGGCGCAAGACAGTTTGGAAGAAAAAGTAAAGGGGTTCGATGCGGGCGCAGACGATTACATGATTAAGCCATTCCAGCCGCCCGAACTTCAGGCACGCATTGCTGTGCTGCTTCGCCGTGCCGCGCCGCAAATGCAAGCGCCTGTCGCCGAACCGGTCGAGGGCAAATCGATTGCGGTCTTTTCTTTGCGCGGTGGAGTTGGCGTCTCGACGTTTGCCGCAAATCTCGCGGTTGGCTTGACGCAATTGTGGGGATCACCGGCGGTGTTGGTTGATTTGGCATTGACGGCGGGACACGCTGCTTTGATGTTCAACTTGTCACCGCGCACGACCTGGGCAGATTTGGCGCAGTCCGCCATAGAAGATATCGACGCTGAGTTTCTCAATCAAGTGCTGTTGTCGCACTCGAGCGGGACGCGGGTCTTGGCCGCGCCGCGTCGTGCGGAGCAGGGCGAGTTGCTCACCGTCGACAAAATCGCCCAAGTGCTATCGGTTCTCCGTCATAATTATCAATATGTCGTCATCGACTTGCCACACGATTTCCACGATACGACTCTCGCCGGGCTAGACCACGCTGACGAAATTCTCCTCATGCTCGCACCGGAATTGGCATCGGTGGTGAACACCTCGACAACGCTTGAATTATTCGAGACGCTCGAATATCCGAAAGATAAAGTGCGCCTCGCCTTGAATTATTCGATTGAGAAACCTGGGTTGGCGCGCAATGCAATCGAAGAAGCATTGCGGCGACCGATGAACGTCATCATGCCCTTTGCATCCGAAGCGATGACGACGGCGATCAATCAAGGCAAGCCGCCTGTGTTCGACAAGCCGTCTGACCAGATTGGTGCGCTATTTGAAGACCTAGCATTTTTTTCGAGCCAGGACGAACAGCGCAACGCCCGTCCGAAAAATCCAACGCAGGCATGGAATCGTGTTGCAACGCGATTGCAGCAGCGAAAGAAGAAATAGCAAAACTGGAAGGTCTCGCCAAGCGGACCTTCCAGTTTTTGTGAGCGCGAGACGGGATTCGAACCCGCGACATCTTGCTTGGGAAGCAAGCACTCTACCAACTGAGTTACTCGCGCAATCTTGGTTAGATTATATCTCAGAATATTTCTAGAGTCAATAATTGTGTGCTGGTGATTACCTAACTCGGACAAGCCGAAACCAAACAGGTTTCAACTTGATGTCCAATAGCAATTGGTATATGTTTCGTTTCGCTCAACTCTTTGACGGAGCGAAACGATGGAAACACCACTTCTTTCTGAGAAATACCAGGACCGTTT
>JACRMI010000103.1:13845-22494 GCA_016215025.1 Chloroflexota bacterium | reverse complement strand
CGGGTACAAACTCATCGGCAGCGTTTTCGTATGCACACGCGTTCCGTCAAGCGTTCCAAGGCGCAACTCAAAGATATCGTGCGGCGCTGGAAATCACTCCCCGTGGATGATGTGCCCAAGTGACTTTTGCGCTAATGCGATTTTAGTTTACGCGTCCCAGCGGTCACCCATTCGAGAAGTTCGGTGCTGTCGGCGTGGGCGCTGAATCCGTTGAGTATCTTGACGCGCGCGCGGCGCTTGTATTCTTCGCCAAAGATTTTCACTTTGCTTTGCCGATCCGCCAAGCGTCGTCCTAACGTGTTGACCGCTTGATAGCTCACGATCAAAATCGTGTTCTTGGCTTCTTCGATGGATTGTGTCAGATGATGACGAATACGGCCACCTTCGCACATGCCTGATCCAGCGATGATGATGCATGGACCCTTGACTTGATTGATCGCCACCGATGCTTCGCGCTCACGAACGTAATTCAATCGTTTCAAACCGAATGGGTCTTCGTGATTGAAAATCAATCGACGCATTTCGTCGTTGTAACACTCGGCGTGAACACGATACACTTCGGTTGCATCCACAGCCAGCGGGCTATCGACAAATACGGGAATGTCTGGAATGACCCCTTGTTGTTGCAAACCGTGTAAGATATAAACCAACTCTTGCGTTCGACCAATTGCAAAGGCGGGAATCAGCACACGCGCCGACCGATTCACCGCTTCGGTGATGACCTCCGCCAATTCGCCTTGCATCTGATCGACGGGATCGTGCAAGCGGTCGCCGTATGTGCTTTCGATTAGCAAGTAATCCATCTCTTCGACGAACTCACGCTCGCGCAAAATTCGCGGACGGCTGCGCCCCAAATCGCCGCTGAAACAAAATTGACGCGTGCCATTTCCTTCTTCGGTTTGAAACAACACAATCGCCGAACCAAGGATATGACCCGCGTCGAGAAACATGAATCGCGTGTAATTGCCCAAGGCGACCCAGGTCCCATACGGCACGGCGAGCAGTTGTCGATTGACGCGCTCGGCGTCCGCTTGGGTGTACAGCGGCTTGGCATCGGGCGATTCATTTTTTTTGCGATGCCGCAGATTGATGTACTCGGCGTCGGCTTCTTGGATGTGCGCTGCATCGCGCAACATGATTGCGGTGAGATCGCGCGTCGCCGGCGTGCAGTAAATCGGTCCTGTGTAACCCGCTTTGACGAGACTCGGCAGGTTGCCGCAATGATCGAGGTGCGTGTGCGAGAGAACGACTGCGTGCAAATCATTAACCGAAAAAGGCAGAGTCCGATTGCGTTCGAATGCTTCGTTCCAACTCCCTTGAAACAATCCACAATCGAGCAAGACTTGGCGACCTGCGGTCACCAGCAAATGCATCGATCCCGTTACATTACACGTCGCGCCCCAACAAGTGAGTTCCACATTGACCTCTTCTAGACCCTAGAGTTTCCATGGACACCTAGTTTCCTTTGATTTGAGCGTGTCTTGAATTAGGGTTGTGTCTTCGTTGAATCAAGAAACCTTTAGGGTCTCAATTCCTAGTCGCTGCCCGTATCGCGTTTGCGTTCAATCTCGTCGATAGGATTGTCAAAAACATGTCGATCACCGGCTGTGCCGCGTAAGAGTTCAATCGCATGCGGCAGCGCAGGCAAAATGACGGCGAGATTTTCGCACGCGGCTTTTGGACTGCCCGGCAAGTTGACGATGAGCGTTGTTCCGCGAATGCCGGCAACCATGCGTGTCAGCATCGCGTGCGGCGTCTTTTGCAAACTCGACGCGATCATCGCTTGCACCAGCCCCGGCGCTTCGCGGTCGATCACTTGCTTGGTGGCTTCGGGTGTCACATCGCGCGGCGCAAAGCCGGTGCCGCCCGTCGTCAAAATCAAGTCGAGACGCGCATCGTCGCACCACTTTTGCAACGCGCGCTTGATCTCCATGAATTCGTCCGGCACGATGTGGGTCAAATCGACATCTTCGTTAAATTGCTTTTGAATCATCTCGCGCAGTGCAGGGCCCGACTTGTCTTCGTACACACCTTGCGATGCGCGGTCACTGATAGTTAGAATTCCTATACGCATTAGGTTCTCCGTCCTGGTTTTCCAAACACAGCGTCCAATTCCGATTGAAAGGCGCGATGACGAGGAAAACGATTTCGAGCATCGTCTAAGACAGCTTTGGCACTCTCGACGTCTCCACGTGATCTCAATGTTTCCGTACATGCCGCGATTAAGCACGCCGCCTTGTCATAGCTGCCGCGATGTTGTTCGCTCACAATCGCGATCATGCGCCGTTGGGCTACATCTAGACACCAGAGCAAAAACTCTTCCTGCTTGTTTCGGCTGAGCGACTGAGGATTAAATCTCTCTTGATATACTCGCTCTAAACGCTTGAACGCGCTCGATTCCTTTTTCTCGTGCGAACTATCCCAATAGCCAAAGCCACTGCTGTATTCCAACACGTCGTGCCAAAGTCTTTTTAGATTTGTCGGTAATTCATCCAGAGGCTTGCCAGATAACATCGCAAGAAAATAAATTTCGACTAAGCCCTGTGCGCTTTCAGTACCACTCCATCCCAAGACCTTCTCACGCGTAGCCAGTTGATGCGCCGCATCCCAGTCTTCGGCAAGCAAATAAGCATGAGCCAGGACAGCCGTACTCATCCACGCTAGCGAGTCGTCGTCAGAATCCCAATCGATATCGATTGTCTCACGACGACGCGGTGGATGAGCGAGATAATTCTGCGCAAACACGGCTGCTTGTCGCATAACTTGTGTTCGATCGTGTTGCGGTGAAACATCCCACAGATCAAGCAAACGCATCAAAGTTGGCGCGGCGATAAATGCTTCCCATCGTCCCACCCGCAATGCCTCCGTCTCATTCAGTTTTGTGGCTGCAATACAAAGATGATCGGCAATTTCAGCGCGAATCGAAAGTTTCGGCGGCAATCTTTGCAAGGCATCTTGAGCAGCTACAAGAACCTCTCGATCTTTGCCTTCGCCTTCTAACGCCGTAAACCAATCCAAATAGGCGCGCGGGCGTTTCTTGCCTTCCTTCTGCGCCAATTCTTCGAGACCCGGCGTGCCGCGTGAAAGTCGGATCGCCTCACGTAACCAAGCATCGGCATCGTTGCCCTTTTCCTTCCGCAAAAGCTCGATCCAGTCATCGAAGAATTGCTCTCGGTCGGGCAATGGTTTGCGCGAAATCTGGATAAGGTCGTCGAGCGTGGCATCCGGTCGATGACTCCATAACCGCGCCTGTTGCATCTCATCGAACAGCACCCGCGGACGCCGCGCCAACGTTTCCGTTTCGTACACAGCACGCAAATAGCGCGCCCGCGCCTCGCCGATGTCCACATTCGTCAGATCATCGGCACTCACGCCACGCCCATAATCATCTTGCGTAGAAAGCAGATCGAATAATTTTCGATATGCGGCACGTGCGAGTTTCAGATTGCCATAGTCGAACACCGCATCGGCTCGATCAAACAAAGCGGTTACCGGCTCGACAAATTCTTCGTACGGTCCCAGACTATCTTCATCGCTATAATAATCACCCCGATCATCTTCCCAGTAATCTGCATTTTTCGCGTTGGCTTCAATCTCGCGCTTTAAATCGTCAATGTCGGCGAGCAGTTTGTCTTGCCGCAATGCTTGCTTAACCGCAGCGGTTGTCTCCCTCGACATCGGCTTTAGTTTGGCAAGGAATGCCTCGCGCTCGGTCGGCGGCACTTCTTCTGCCATCGCGCGCAAGATCGAACTCAACTCAGCGGCAGAATAACCCGATAACCGCCGCTCCACGTCTTCCCAAAATTTTTTCAGCGGTATTTTTTCCATAGGTCATCCATCCCTTCATTCAATCGTCCGCACGCAACGAAAACCCATGCGTGGGTCTTGCGTTTCGTGCGACGAATTGCGTGCGGAGCATTGACTCTGCTGCTTTGCCCATTCCACATCGCCGTACAAATCGAACCAGGCACTGCCGCGCACGACATGATTCCACGGTGGCGCAGTCACGATGGGATTGTGGTCCGGCAGGCCAGTGTAATCGCGCCAGTTGTACCAATCGAAAATCCACTCTGAGGCATTGCCTGCCATGTCCATCACGCCGTACGGACTCGCGCCGGTTGGATATGAGCCGACCGGCTTGAGCACAGGCATTGCATTTGGAGTGGCAAGCAACGTCCATGCTTCATCCCAGCTTCGCGTCACACTTGACACGATCACGTTTGCGCGATTCGCATCCCATTCATCGCCCCAGGGATACACACGACCATCCGTACCACGGCACGCTTTTTCCCATTCGGCTTCAGTCGGCAATCGCATCCCAACCCATTTGCAGTACGCGTCGGCATCATCCCAGCTTACGCCGACGACGGGATAATTTTCCAGCCCAGGTGGATACTCATCGCCCGACCAATAACGCGGCACAGTTCGTTCAGTCACTTGGAGAAAATGCCGATACTGCGCGTTAGTCAGCTCGTATCGATCAATCTCAAACGTATCGAGATAGACTAGATGTTTCGGACGCTCGTCGCTACGTCCGCTATCCGATCCCATGATGAACTCACCTGCGGGAATGCGAACTAAATCATTGTCGAACTTGGGTTGCATAGCGCGATAGAGACTGACACTCAGTAACACTAATCCGACTATAAAAGCAATGATCAAACCAATTCTGATTTTGTTGTCGATGGTTGATCTTCTGACTTTCATTTAGAATCGATTCAATGTTGGCGTAGATGACTAATCAACCCTAAACTAGTTATCACCAATAAAACGAAAATCACGCCCAGAGCACCAAGCCAAATGTCAGCTCGAAAAACATTGCTGAATTTGATTGTCTCGACGGGATAAGCCGTGGGCAATGGTTGCAGTAATCGCGTTGCCTGCAAATCAATATATGCTTCTCGCGTCGCTTGTTCTTCTATTGGATTGCCTGGAGTCGTGGTCGGTCGATTGGGATCCGGTGTTGAAATGTGAACAATCATAACTTGGGCTTTAGCTGTCATTTGAGTCGGCGCACTATTAGGTGTCAGCAAAATCGGCACACCCATTCCTGCCACAAACATGAAAGCAAGTGCCAACAACGAAACGATGACTTGTAGAGTACGTGTCTGAGATGACATTTCTGCCTCACGCGTTCTGGTTTCACGCAACACGCATCATCCTTCGACTTTGCTCAGGACAAGCTACTCATGTATCACGGCATATGCACTTCGGCATGTCCGTACTTGTTCATCAACTTGACCGTCTCTTCAAGCGGCAAACCCGGTGCAACGCGATCATCGCGCCCAACCATCGTTTCGGACTTGAAGATCGAATTGAGCACCGCTTCTTCCGTTGCTTCAACGACCGACCAAAACATATAGTTGATAATGTCGCCCTGCTCGATAATTTGCTCGGCGGAGTACGTCAACGCATCGGCGTAATGCTTTTTGCGGCGCGTCGTCGAGAACGCGATCACAAAATCGCCACTGGTGTTGCCGGTGTGCGAGCCAGTCCGCGCGAGACCGTTCTGCACGCGCATCGCCAATCGATTCAAGATGCGATGCGAACACGGCGCGTCGGTCGCCAGCACGATGATGATTGAACCGCCATCGACGATTGGCTGCTCTTGCGGAACTGTTAGAACCTTGGGCGGATTTTTGATCTCTGGCGGATTCTCACTTTTTCGTCGTAACGGTTTGTAATGCTGCAACTCGCGCCCAATCGGCACGCCATCGATCATCAATTGCGGACGCCAACCAAAATTCGATTGCACAAGTATGCCCACAGTGTAACCACCCAATCGATCCGGCAGTTTGCGCGATGCAGTGCCAATGCCGCCTTTGAAATCGTAACACGTCATACCCGTGCCGCCTCCCACTGCACCTTCAACCACAGCGCCGCTGGTCGCCGTATCGATGGCGTGAAAAACATGCTCGCGATTGACATGCCGCCCACGGATGTCGTTGAGATACATATCGCTGGTTTCCGCGACAACAGGACTCACGCCCCAGGTGTCAACACCCATCGTTTTGTTGTGCTCGAACGACCAATCGAACACCGCATCGGAGACGCGCGCGACGTTGAACGTGTTCGTCAACATGATCGGACCTTCGATGAATCCCATCTCGTGAATTTGTTCCGAGTTGGTCACCTCACCGAATCCGTTGATACGCAACACAGTCCCTGAAACTTTTTCCAAGAACAAATCGCCGGCATGTGGAATGATTGCGGTACAGCCGGTGCGAATCGGTCCGACGCCGGGAACGAGCTTGCCGCTACCCTCGATGATGGTTGTGTGTCCGATGCGAATGCCCGCCACATCGGTGATGGCGTTGTAGCGTCCGGTTTTAACTCGCCCGATTTTGATTCCCAGGTCGCGCACGCGTGGTCGTGTCAACTCAACACGTCTCCTTTGGTATTTCGATCAATGTTTTTCCCATCGGCGTCACCGGCATCATGTCCCAGCCAATCCGGCGATAGAATTCGATCACGTCTGTGTTGTCCGGCACAACGAGCAAATATGCTTTGACACATCCCTTCGCCGCCAAGCGTTTTTCGATTTCTGTCATCAACATTTTGCCAATGCCATTACCGCGATATGATTGCTCGACCGCGAGATGATAAACGATTCCGCGCCGACCATCGTACCCGCCGATCACTGTGCCGATGATCCTTCGACTCCGCTCTGGACCACTTTCTTCGGCGACCAAAAACAAATCGGGGGCATAACGCAATTTGCGCATGATCTCGCCGCACGTATCCGACCGACCGATGCCCAAGCCCGGTCCCGCGTTTTGCCACAATGCAAACGCCGCGTCGTAATCGTCCATTGTGAATTCACGAATCGAAATCATCATTGCATCCAATTTGTCACTTGTCATTTGTAATTACGACTAGTGCCATGTTATCGAAATAGCTCGACACGCGGCGAAAGTCCGCCCAGGAAATAAATCGAACCGTCGCGTCGTATGGATCGTGATACGTAACGCCGCTATCATTCGCGCCGACGATGGTGCCAGCATGTTCGTAGGGAACCAGCTTGACCAATTTGCCATCTGACATTTTGACCATCACGGGCACTTGGTACGAGTCCTGCCACGTATGCCACCAAACAATCGGGTGATTTGCGCGCAAATGGTTAACGACCGCGCCTTTGAAATCATCGAACGATTGTCCATAGAGAATTTGTGATCTGATGTTAAGCGCAGTCAATCCTTTTTGCAAACCTTGGGCATAGACGCCGTAATCATACAGTCCGCCAAAGTACGGCGAATTGGTCGAACCGCGAATGCCGTTGAAGGGATTATCACTGCGCGGCATTACGGCGACGAGTTGGTTCTCCGTAATCGCGCCGCGCGCTGCCATCGCCGCCGATGCTTCTTCGCACGTGAGTGTTTGCTTTTGCTGAAGCAACGGTACATTCGTGAGGCGCAGATTCAATGAGGTCGGCGCAATCGTCGATGGTGTCGGTGATTTTGATGACGCCGTTGGAATACTTAATCGCTGTGTGGCGTAAATCATCCAATCGGCGGCGAGATTGTTGGCGTACGCAATCGCCTGCGTCGTCGTGCCATAATGCAATGCGATCAACGCGAGATACTCGCCGGGTTGCACGATGTGCGTAATTGAAGTTGGTTTGTTGCGCGATAGCGGTTGGCTAGTGGGTTGGTTAGCAGAAGGAATCTTGAGTGTCCAGCCAACGTAGAGGACTCCGTTTGCTGGAAGATTATTCGCAGATGAAATCGTATCGACAGTGGTACCGAATCGCGATGCAATCGAAAAGAGAGTATCGCCTGCGCGGACGGTATAGTAACCGCTTGGCGTTGTCGATGCGACGGCTGGTGCGTTGCCAGAAGGAATCAGCAAGCGGGTGCCAGCGTACACCCAGCTATTCAAACTAATATTGTTCGCGCTCGCGAGGGATTGTGGCGGGACGCCATACATGCGTGCGATGCTGTAAAGCGTTTCGCCCCAAGCGACAGTGTGAGTAGTGGGAGAATCGGCGGAGGCTGGGGAAACAGTAAATGCAATTAGAATCGCAGCAACAAATGCACAGAGCTTGCCTACGCGGGCTTGAAATTTGGCGGTGCTTAATCGAGCGAATGAATTCGCAACAACAAATGCACAAAGCCCGCCGGCGCGGGCTGGGGAATCAAATGTCTTCGGTCTCACACTTTTCCCAATCAGCAAATAGACTATTTTCGGAATGATGTCGCTTTTGATTCAAGACGTAATCGCAGACTTGGCTGGCAATACTTTTGCTAACGGTAAATGCGCCATATGCGCCTTGCCATTTGAAAAAATCGTTCGGCGTAATTTCGTGCGTGATCAAATGTGACGATGCACCTTTGACTTCCTTGACCAACGTAGCAACGGCAAGCGTTGTCGGAAATCGAGTGAAGAGGTGAACGTGATTTTCAATACCACCGATGGCGAGCGGATCACATTTGAGTTCTTTGCACTTGGCGCTAATCGCGGCGAATAACGCCGATTCGATCTGGGGCGTAATTAATGGAAGGCGATCCCAGGTTGACCAAACACAATGCAGGTAGAGTTGAGTGTACGGCGCGCGCATTGGGCTGCTCCTTGGGTGTGAGTTAGGCGATTGAAATCGCGCCAACCACTTCACAAAATCCGCCTGCGCGGATTAAAGGCTTTCAGCCTGCG
>JACRMI010000103.1:0-13827 GCA_016215025.1 Chloroflexota bacterium | reverse complement strand
GCGATTGAAATCGCGCCAACCACTTCACAAAATCCGCCTGCGCGGATTAAAGGCTTTCAGCCTGCGCAGGCAGGCTTGGTGCCATTGTTGCTGCGACTTTAGTCGCCCGATTTATTCTCCCTCGCCCTTCGCGCTTCTTCCATCGCGCGATTCAGTTGCTCACGCCACGTTTGCGCGCGCGATTTCGGAACTAGTTGGCTCTCAGGCGCAGGCACAACTGCCGATGGTCGCGGTTCTTCAAGAGCCAGAGTCGGCTCTTCTGGCACACTCTCCTGTGCTTGGTTGTCCGGCACAGACTCTTCAGATACACTCTCTTGCACTTGAACGCTCGGCAGTTGCTCCTCAACTGATTCGGGTCGAGGCGACACGGATTCACTGACCGGTTCTTCCACCGTCGGCGCCAGCTCTTCTGCTTCCGCTGGCACCTGCTCAACCCATTCTGCCATTCGTTCAGGCGCTTGCAATTCCGGCTCGCGTATCGGCGTTTCTTCCATCGACGTTGCTTCTTCGGCAACAAGTGGTTTCTCTTCCACTTGAGGGATTGCGCTCATCGGCGTGCCCGGTTCCTCTTCGATAATCAGAGGATGAAGAGTATCGATTTCGGTTGGCTCTTCGACCGCTTCACTTGCCATCTCTGCATGCTCGTACTCAGCGGCGATCTCGATTGGCGTGCCAACTTCGCTGTGCGACTCGGCTTCCGCCTCCGTAATCTCTTCGCCTTCGACCAGTTGACGCCAGGGACCATGAATGCCATCTTCGGTGACGCCGTAATAGAGGAACAATTTCTCGCCCATGCGCTGCGCCAAATCATAGCGCAGTTTGCCACCGCGTCGATAGGTTTTGACGATTGCAATGTCGTTCTGCCAAGTCAACGCTTTCGGATCGACCGGATTTTTTTCATGCTCGGCGATCGCGTACTGCCACAAACGCCGCGCGCTCTTGAGGGTCACGTTATGCACAATGCGTTCATTGCGCAAGTCGCGCACCGAGTAATACCATACGCCCTTGCGTTGCTCCGCCGTAACGATTTCGACACCGGTGCGCGGTGCCGAGTATGCCGGTGCAACGGTTGCCGGTTTTTCTTCTTGAACAGGCGTCGTGACAGGAACGTGCGCCTCGGTCGGGACTGTCTTCGATGGCATCGTAGCGGCGAGTTCAACCATTAATGCATCGCGCACCAATTGAATGATTTCGTCGCGGACTGCCAAGCCCGTTTCGTTTTCCGAACGCACGTAGATGCGGCTTTCATCTAACGCGTACGGCACTTCGCTGCCGCGCGGCACGATAACCTGCAAAACATTTTTATTCTGACTTTTCAATACTTCGATTTGAACTTCAAGCGGCGGCGTAATGTCTTTCGCAATCGCCGCGCGTAAATCCGAAATGGCGGCTTCAGGTCGATCAACGCCAACCACCGATTTGTGTGTGTCCGCCGATGCGCCGATATAAACCGTGCCGCCGTTCGTGTTCGCCAATGCGACCACATCCTCCAAAATCGAGCGGGCGACGCTGCGTCTTTCCATCAAGTGCTCGTGGAACGATTGAATGAGCGTGTCGCCTAGTTCGCGCGACTCGCGGAGCGGATCGAATTGCTCTTCGGTCGCGGGACGGAAGGGACGCGTGCGCGAAAAATCATTGCCGAGAAAAACGGCTTTGATCGCATCGAACGACAACTCGTCGAGCAGAATTTCAGTCGCGCGGTCGCCGACCCCAGACTCGTTCTTATATTTCGGATCATAGTCGAGCTTGTGCGAATCGCTCCCCTGAATGCAGTGCATGCGGCGCGGATATTCGGGCTTGGTTCCGCTAAAGAAGACCGCCGTGCGCCGACGCGATTTGGAATCGAGATCGGTCACTTCGAGCGCGAGGAGATTGGAGTCCTGGGTATACGCAATGCGGGTCTGTCCGCCAAAATCGAAACCGGGCATCGCGACACCGTGCGATGAATTGGCGTGCGCCGCAATCGCCATGCCGCCCGCCTCGTTAATCATGCGATAAGCGGTGAGCGCGTCAGTCGTTGCGCCCACTTCGCCGCTGCCCTGATCGATTTTGTCGGAAGGCACTCGGAGCGACATCAGGAGATATTCCAATTTGCGCACGGGCGTTTCAGGCGGGAAAATTCCAAGGATGTGAAAACCGAGGGTCGCGGTAAATTCAAAGCCAGGGAGAACTAGGAGCTTTTCGCGCAGGCGACGATATTCGTCGAGTTGTTTCTTTTCGTCGTCACGCAAGCGTTTGAGCCGCTCAAGCAATTCGAGCGAATCGATTTCTTCGAGCATTCGCGCATAGCCGCTCGCCGAGTTGTGATCGGTAAAAGCGACGACGTTTAGATTTCTTTCTTCGGCTTTGCGAAGCAAGTCAAGATAACTGACGTTAGGTTGTTTGTAATCGGACGACGCAGGCGTGTGGAGATGTAAGTCCATGCTGAACCATTGTCGTTGCGATGCTTTCTTTCGATGAGATTGTGGCATGAGGTTCCTTCCTCAGTTGGCGAATGGCAGATAGCAGATAGCGTATGGCAAATCGCAAACGGAAACAACAACAACAAGGCATTTGCTATTCGCCATCAGCCCTAAGCAATTCGCTAGATGGAAGGATCGATGCGGGGAAATGCTAGCGCAATAATGCCGCAACCCGTTCATGCTCTGTGATTCTGAGCGGAGCGAAGAATCTCATGTCACGCTGAGAGAGATTCTTCGTCACAAAAATCGTTCCTCAGAATGACAATGTAAACTGCGAACTAGTTGCGATTCACACGCGAGCATATTCGACAAATGTTTTTGCCATGCGGCACAATCAAATGGTCGAACGAGTGCAGTCACAGCATAATGTTGCGGATTCGCCTTATTGTGAAACACGGACAGACTATCCAGCAAAATCATGTGGCTGCACTACCATAGCGTGCAGAAAGTAGCGCAAGATTTCTCGCCGCGAATGATCCTTACCTGAATGCGGATCGCCACAATAAATGTGTCCATTCAATTTTGTCGGGCGATGAAATAATGGCGATCCATAGGTTGATACAATTATTCAATTATTAACCGTAGGGGCGACGTCGTGTCGCCCTCCCCCTACGTAGGGCGACACGACGTTGCCCCTACCCAGGGCAGAACTTCCCTGCTCCTTCACAGGGAGAGGGAGATTTTCGGCTCTACAAATTATTTGTTTCCTTTGGCAGCACGCACTGGCTTGGCTTTGACGGGTTCGCCTTCGACAGTTTTCTCTGCACCCCCGTTGCTGCCATCGACGCGGGACGACGCGGGACTGAGCGCCGCTTCAAACACATCCGATACTTGTTCTGCAAAAACGAAATTCAGTTGCTTGCGAACCTCATCGGGTAGTTCGTCCAAGTCTTTTTCATTCCGCTTGGGAAGAATCACCCGCTTCAAACCCACACGATGCGCGGCAATCACCTTTTCCTTAATCCCACCCACGGGCAAGACGCGCCCTCGTAGCGTAATCTCGCCCGTCATCGCGACATCATCGCGCACGACGCGATTCGTCATCAACGACGCAATCGCCGTCGCCATGGTCACACCGGCGCTGGGACCATCTTTGGGCGTCGCGCCTTCGGGAATATGCAGGTGAATATCGCTGTGCTCAAAAAACTTTTCGTCAATGCCAAGATTATTGGCTTGCGAGCGCACATACGACAGAGCCGCTTGCGCCGATTCCTTCATCACATCGCCCAATTGCCCGGTCACGACGAAACCTTTGCTACCCGGCATACGCGTCGCTTCGATGAACAAAATATCACCGCCGACGGGCGTCCAAGCCAAACCGGTTGCTACACCGGGAATCGTCGTGCGCTCGGCAACTTCGGCGTAAAAGCGCGGCTTGCCCAAAAGTTCAGCCACCTTTTGTGGCGTAACCACGACCGGCACCGGTTTGCCTTCGGCAATGTACGTCGCAACCTTACGGCAAACTGAGCCGATTTCGCGTTCGAGATTGCGAACGCCCGCTTCGCGCGTATAATCCCGCGCGATTTGGCGAATCGCATCATCTTCAAAGCTAACTTCCTCCGGATTGAGACCGTTCTCCTTAACCTGTCGCGGAACGAGATAACCCTTGGCGATGTTGAGTTTTTCGTCTTCAGTGTAACCCGACAACTGCAAAATTTCCATCCGATCGCGCAGTGCGGGCTGAACCGGATCAAGCTGATTCGCCGTGCAAATGAAAATCACTTGCGACAGATCGAAATCGACATCGAGATAATGATCGCGGAACGTCTTGTTCTGCGCGGGGTCAAGTACTTCGAGCAGCGCCGACGATGGATCGCCACGATAGTCGTTGCCGAGTTTATCGACTTCGTCGAGCATGATGACCGGATTGCGCGATTCGGCGCGCTTGATCGATTGAATCAATCGCCCTGGCAATGCGCCGATGTAGGTCCGACGATGTCCGCGAATTTCGGCTTCGTCGCGCATACCGCCCAACGACATACGAATGAATTTGCGACCGAGCGCACGCGCAATCGACTGACCGAGCGAGGTCTTACCAACGCCGGGCGGTCCAACAAAGCACAGAATCGAACCTTTATAAGTCTTGGCTTCTTCGTCGCCGCCACGCTCTAGGCGTAACTTGCGTACGGCCAGATACTCCAAAAGTCGCACTTTGATTTCTTTCAAATCAAAGTGGTCTTCGTCCAGAATTTGGCGCGCGCGCGCAATGTCAAGATTGTCGGTAGTCGTTTTGCTCCAGGGCAATTCAACCAGCCAATCGAGATAGGTCTTGATGACACTGTATTCGGCGGCAGCCGTGGGCATGGAGCGCATTCGATCCAACTCGCGCTTGGCTTCTTTCTCGGCTTCGGGCGACATGTGCGCGTCGGCGATTTTCTTTTCGTAATCCTTGATCTCGACGCCCTGCTCGTCCTCTTCACCCAATTCTTTTTTGATTTGCTTCATCTGCTCGCGCAAGATGTACTCGCGTTGAGTCTTTTCCAACTCGCCTTGCGCGTTCGATTGGATTTTCTTGCCCAGTTCGAGGACTTCGAGTTCTTTGGTAATGAGCGAGTTGAGCTTGGTCAGCTTGTCGGCTACGTCGTCCAGTTCCAACAGCTCTTGCGCATCCTTGACATCGATGCGTTGAAAACTCGTCGCCAGCATATAGACCAGTTGGCGCGGGTCTTCGATGTTGATCGCCGCCATTAGAATTTCTTCTGGCAAGTACGACGCAAGCGATACGAGTTTGCGGAAGAGGTCAACGGTGTTTCGCATGAGGGCTTCAACTTGGACGGTCTTTTCGACACGCTCCGGCGCATCGACCACGCGCGCGCGCAGGTATAGCTCTGAACTCGTAAACTCGGTAATCCGAATACGTTCCAATCCCTGCACAATCAAGCGCACTGTATTATCGGGCGCACGCAGCAAGCGATGGATCACGGCAAACGTGCCGGTCGTGTACACATCGTCTACGCCGGCAATTTCGATTTGAGCATCTTTTACGGTCGCAATACCAATCAAGCGGTTACCGTTCGTTACCGCTTCGTCTACCAACTTTATATCGCGTTCTTGTCCAACGCTGAGCGGAATCACGGTGAGTGGATAGACCACGGTACCGCGAACCGGCAGAATGGGCAATTCGCTTGGAACAGAAGGAGTTGTCTCCTGATCGTTCTTTTGTTCGTCTTCGGGCTTGTCTTTTTTCACGTTGAAAATATGCATTGTCAACTCCCAGTATTGCGTGGGGGTTAGTGCAGACACAATAATGCGGTCATGCCGCAAGAGGATGTGAATGCACTATGGGTTGTTTTCCGATTTCGTTTGAACTCGGATCGGAACTCGGTGTTCTTCCTTGGATTTTGGCAAGGTTATGTACAAAAAGCCTCGGTCGTACTTGGCTTCGATTTGGTCAGCATGATAGCTTTCGGATAAACCAACTTCGATTTGAAATTCTCCGTAGAGAATCTCCAAGCGATGAAAACTCTGTTTCTCTTCGGTGTCTTTGCGCACGCCGCGCACGAACAGCGTTCGGTTGGCTAAGGAGACGGTAAAATCGTCCGGTTCCATCCCTGCGGCTTCGATCTTGACCACGAGCGCATCTTCTGTCTCATACATGTCCGTCGGCGGACGCCAAACGCGCGTCCGCGTCCGACGCTCATGTGGAAAGAAGGTGTGGATCATCCGATCCATTTGACGTTCAAATTCGTCCATGGAGTCGGGGTCGATCAATTGTTGCGACATACTTCGATGTCCTCCTAACCCTTTGAAAACAACACGCTCGATAGGTTTTGCCCTTTATGAACTCTTCCAAGGCAAAAGCATTTTAGCACAGATGGACGATTCGCTCAAGTGGATTTTCACGCGGTCATTTCACCGAGCAAAGCGAAGACGCGATGCGTCTCGCATCTGGCAAAAGAGATTTCTCCTGGAGTTTACGGTGAGCAAAGCGAATCTTTGCTGCTCAGAAACTTTGGTTCGTACAAGTGTTGGACTCGCCGCTTCAGCGGGTTATGAACTTGAGCGTGCTCAACCGCTTAAATGCTCGACTCCGAATCGCAAGTTTCTGGATTTGAACATGCCCGCGCGGGCATGCGTTCTCGAAATGACAAACTCATTTGCGCGATGCCGCACGGCACGATATAATGAATAAGGTGCGAAACACCTCGAGGTGCGTCGCACATTCCGTTTGCAATGGAGTCTGTATGGGAATCGCATTGATCGTTCACGGCGGCGCAGGAGACATTGCCGATAACGACGTGGCACCATATCGCGAGGGTGTGCGCGTGGCAGCAAAAATCGGCTGGAATATTTTAGCGCAAGGCGGCAGCGCGCTTGATGCCGTTCAAGCCGCCATCATATCGATGGAAGAGGATCCCGCTTTCGATGCGGGTTATGGTTCGTACTTGAATCGCGACGGGCAAGTTGAGATGGACGCGAGTTTTATGGACGGTCGAACTCTGGATGCCGGTGCGGTGGCCGGCGTTCAGCGCATCAAGAACCCGATTGTCCTGGCACGGCGCGTGTTGGAAAGCGAACACACCTTTTTGATCGCTCACGGCGCAGAACGATTTGCAACTGAAAAAGGAATGGCATTGGTCGATGAAAAAGAAATGCGCGCGCCGAATGCTATCGCCAAATGGAACGAGTGTGTAAAAAATCCGCCGCCTGCCCCACTCGCAAAACATGCGCCGGTAAAAGGGACCGTTGGCTGCGTCGCCATCGATCAAAGTGGGAATATCGCCGCGGGCACATCGACAGGCGGGATGAACTTCAAGCGCGTCGGTCGCGTGGGCGATTCTCCGCTCATTGGCGCTGGAACCTACGCGGATAATTTACTCGGCGGGGCATCGGCGACCGGATGGGGCGAGGCGATCACGCGCGTTGTCCTGTCAAAATATGCCGTCGATGCGTTGGCCAATAATCGGCACCCGAACGAAGCGGCGCGCGACGCTGTCCAGATGTTGGCGAGTCGTGTAGGTGGAACTGCTGGCGTGATTCTGGTCGATCGGTCGGGACGAATCGGCTGGGCGTTTAACACTCCACGAATGGCTTACGCTTATTTGGCACCTGACGGACTTGTAGTCGCAAGTTGTTAGTGGTTGTCATAAGTCGAATTATCGATTTATTAAAGCATTTAACTTTTTATAAAGAAACCGATAAAATGCTTGACTTGTCTTTATTAACGTCGTATAATCGGAATCGTGAGACGGGGTAGTCCTGTCTCAATTTTATTGTTTGCTCCGTTGAGTAGACTCTGGTGTTGACAGAAATGGCGAAAAAGACGTTGGGTAAAACCAAACCAACCAAATCCAAAGAGCTGAAAAAAGTGCCGGAGATGGGTAAATCCGCTCCAAGCAAGGCAGCCAAAACCCTTGCCGCCGCTCTCGCCGCTCATGCCCATCGGGCTGACCCTGCCCTGGCAATGGTACAACCTGAGGAAGAACCTACGCCCGTCGAAGAATTGATCAAAAAGGGCAAGGAACAGGGTTATCTCGTTCAAGACGACATTCTCCAAGTCTTTCCTGAAGCTGAGTCGAACATGGAGCAGCTTGAAGAGCTGTACATTGTCTTGTTCGACGAAGGCATCTCGGTGGTCGAAGTCGAGAAAACGGCGGCCGAGGACGGCGAGGACGCTGAGACATCCAAAGCCGCCCAGGAAGATTTTGACCTAAGCGCGATTGGCATCGACGATACGGTTTCGCTTTATCTCAAGGAGATCTCGCGTATCCCGCTGTTGACGGCTGCCCAGGAAGTAGAATACGCGCGCGGCATGGAAATCGGCAAGCGTGCGCGCTATCGGCTGAACAAGAATCATGTTTCGACGCCCGAACGCTCTCGCTTGGAAGGCAAGATTCGCGAAGGCGAGTTGTATCGACAGAAGCTCATCAAAGCGAACTTTCGCTTGGTCGTTTCCATCGCGAAAAAATACATCGGGCGCGGCGTATCTTTCCTCGATTTGATCCAGGAAGGTAACATTGGCTTGATTCGCGCAGTAGAAAAGTTCGATCATCATCGCGGCTTCAAGTTCAGCACGTACGCGACGTGGTGGATTCGCCAAGCCATCACGCGCGCCATCGCCGATCAAGGTCGCACGATCCGCGTTCCTGTCCACATGTGCGAACGCATCAACAAACTGACACGCGTCTCGCGCCAGTTGGTGCAAGAGCTAGGTCGCGAACCGACGAGTGAGGAAATCGCGCAAGAGTTGAACACGACGTCGCGCAAAGTCGAACGCATCATCAAGATTTCGCAGCGACCACTCTCGCTCGAAATGCCGGTGGGCGAAGAGCAAGACTCGCACCTGGGCGATTTCATCCCAGACGAAATGACGCTGGGTCCGACGGACGCCGCATCGCATCAGCTTTTGCGTGAGCAGATGGAAGACATTCTCACGTCGCTCAGCCCGCGCGAAGGGCGCGTGTTGCAGTTGCGATTTGGGCTTAAGGATGGCAAAGCGCACACGTTGGAAGAAGTCGGCAAAAAATTTGGTGTTACGCGCGAGCGTATTCGCCAAATCGAAGCGAAAGCGTTGCGCAAGTTGCGCCATCCATCGCGATCGAGAAAATTGCGAGACTATTTAGAATAGAAGAAACCTCTGAGTTGTGAAACTCGGAGGTTTTGATTTTAGAAGGCCTCACATACGCTCAATCAAGCTCTAGTCTACTGTTTTTGTTGGTTGAAATCATCCCAGTTCATCTTACGATATCGCTGAGGAGATACACCGAAAACCCGCTTAAAATCAGTAATGAAATGTGCTTGACTGCTATAGTCATATTGATAGGCTATTCTAGCCCAATCTGGTTCATCTTCGCCAAACGATTCCATAACCGCTTCAAGTAGACGAGCGCGCAAGATCACCCACTTTACACTCGTCCCAACTTCCTCTCTGAAAATATGTTGAAGGGTTCTTTCTGGAATTCTAAAAGCGTCGGATACCGACGCAACGGATCGCAGGTTTGGATCAGAGTTTATCTTTTCAAATATGGATTGAATGGTCTGTCCATGGAGACTATCTTGCGCCTGGATACCCAGGAAAAATTTATCAAGTTCTGAGGCGAGCAGAGAATCTTCTGGGATTGCCAGGAGATGCTGACAAAACTCTGGTGTTGCATCAGGAATGATATCCCTTAGTTGAATCTTGCCTTTCGGTAAGGTGTGCATCGGTTTCTTCCAGTATGGGTGAAACCCTCCCGGCAAAAAGGTGATGCCTGCGATAACCTCATTGTGACGAGCGTCATACTCTATTGTTTTTGGCGACAGACCATAGAGAAAGCCCCCTGACCTTGTGAAAAAGATATTTACCACCGGCGCGCCAAGTACTTCTGTTGGCTTGTAGGTCATTCCCTCAGGAATATTCCATCGAAGAATCCAATAGTGAGAAATTCTAGAGGCGAGTTCCTTGCTTGGTGAGAAGGCTCGAATATCTGAACACTCACTGAAACTGCGAGCGCTCAAGACACCCGACCGCCGAAGCTGGCTCTGCCATTCTTTTTTTGCGGGTTTGTGAAATAACTCTTCCATGATAACTGGTATTATATGCAGGATAGATTGCCTGAGCAAAACCTTGTGCCATTGCAAGGCCATCTAAATATAATACAAGGAGTTTACCATGTCTACCAATGCAGAAAATCAGTCCCCAATGCCGAAACCGAGCGAAAAGCTCATAGCCCTCCAGAGACTCATCGGACGCTGGCAGGTAACTGGTGGTGTCGATGGCACCGTAACCTACCGATGGATGGAAGGTGGCTTTTTTCTAATCCAAGACGTAGATCTCATCCAGAATGGAGTTCATATTCTCGGCATGGAGATTATTGGACACCTTCGCCCGTTTGGTGAGCCAGAGAGCCCAGCACTCATGTCCCGATTCTACGACAACCAAGGAAACACCCTAGACTATGAGTATGAGATTTCCGGTGATGATTTGACGATCTGGGCTGGGGCAAAGGGATCACCAGCGTATTTCAAGGGGACCTTCAGTCAAAATGGTAGAATCAACCAAGGATCATGGGTCTATCCCGGAGGTTATGGTTATGAATCGACAATGACCAAGATAGAATAGTTGAAATACTGTTAGCAAAGTCAAGCTGTACTGCACATTTCGAGTCCAGACTCGTTCTGAAACAAGCCTGGACTCGTTTGTAATCCATTCATCCTCCCAACCTTTCCTCCTCACTCCTTCACCACCGGCATGTAAACCCTGTACTCCGGCACGACGACAGCGGGCTAACGGTTTGCGCTACCTGCGTGTGGGTGGGATGAGACAACGCTATTTTACCGGAACCAACTTCAAGCCACGCAAAGTGTTTGAAAACGCGCAGACTCCCATCAGTCGGGTGCGCGCTGTGTTGGGCGGCTTCTCCTACGGTGAAAATGTCTCATTCAGATTCTGCTTGACTTGATTAGCATTTGGTTCCAAGCAGACGTGAATGTTTGGATCGGTATTTGGAACAACTATGGTCTGTCCTAAAGTAGGGCCATTATCCGTGATTACATCAAGATGTAGTGGCTGAAAGTTACACGATTCCGATTGAACCATGAGGACAGCCGCTGTTAGATCGAAAATCTCAGCTGTCTTAAGACCCCAGGTATTGAACATAATGTCGTAGAGATCTACAATCATATTGGCTTTATCATCACCTTGGCGCCATCGAAGGATATCTTCCTGACTTAATAGCACTTTATGTGTGGCGTCAAGCGGTGCCATATAAAGTTCCAAGCCAGACTCGAATACTTCTTTTGCGGCTTGCGGGTCGGCTATGATATTCCAGTCTGCAACTCGGTTGTTGGAGTCGCGAATCAGACCTGTTATGTTGCCGGGGACATACACCGCGCCACCCATGAAGTAAACAGCCGAAATGTTACCCTTAATAGCCGGGTCGAGTTGCAGAGCCTGCGCCAGATTCGTAAAGGGTCCGCTCAGAAAAATAGTTACAGGTTTTGGAGCTTGATTAATAATTGAGACCATCAAGTTGGGAGCATTCTGGAACGGATAAGTCTTGTCAGCATTCGGTAACGGATAATCCCAGAAATTGTCGCTTAGTTGACGTAACCAATCGGGGAAAGGAGTGCCTCCTGCCAAAGGCATATCCTGTCCTGCACCAAGTGGAATATCACTAATTCCAAAGGTATCCAGCACACACCCCATGTGCTGTATGTACAATTTGGGGTGCGCTTCACCATAGGAAATGGTTATAGCCTGAATGGATATATCTGGATAACTTAACAAATAAAGAAGCGCTGCCATCCCATCGCGACTGCCATCGTCGTCATAAAGCAAGAGCATTTTCTTGGGCGACGACGTGGGATCAACAATCTCGGCAGGAGTAGAAGTAGCAATTAGCGCCGATGTGGGCGGAACAGATGTGCATGTATCTGCTACAGTTGGAGTGGTTGCAGGTACACCGCACCCTACGACAACTAGTATGAGAAATGCTAGACCAATTATAGGAAACGATTTTCTACTATCCATCTTGGTCTCCGTTCTTTATTAGAGCGAAATCCAGCCGCCCAATGGTTTGCGTTAGCGGTGGTGGGGCAGAGGGTGGACTCGCCGTCAAAACGGGAAATGCCCAAAGCCAGAAAACTGCTTGAAAATGCCGCACGCGAAGCGTCCCACCCGTCAGACGCTTTGTTGGGCAGCATTTCATTGAAAAGACTCACTGTGAATTATCTGAACCTTCTTTGAATCTATTTCTTATCCCACTATCAAGTTCATAAAATAATTGGTCGATTCTCTTTGCTCCAGTTTTATGTGCAGGCATTTTGTTGAGTAGTCCAGCGATTTCACAAGTCGCATTGTCTATTGTTAATTCGATTTCTTTATCTCCAATGCTCTGACCCAACTTTTTATATTGCTCAAGGGCAAATGCAGAATATACCGCTGCTCCGAGAATATGCTTGCTTTGGTTTATATCCTTGAATGGATGTGTATAGGCACTTGACGCCGCAAGACTCGCAGATTGTGCGGCTGCTGATGCTGCCGTATCTTTGGTTTCAAGTGAAGCCCTATATGCGTCCAATGCCAATTTTCTCAGATGATTAGTTCTTTTTCCACTGCTTGAAAAATCTCTAATACCGTTAATGGCGTTTCGAGGACGGCTATCTCCATTCTCGATACTCTCAAATATCATTAGCGCTCTTTCCGCACAATCAGCAGCCCATTTGCCCAGACTTTGGAGTTCTTCTATTTTTATCTCAAAATATTCTTTTTTACTTGTCATAGTCTGTTCCAGAAGGAATTATCATCGAGACCTTTTTGTGCTCAGATTTGCTGCCCAACGGTTTGCGTTACCCGCGCTGGGGCGGGCGGCGGAACGCCGTCCAACTGGGAAAATGCTGAGGCGTAGAAAAATGCTTGGAATCGCGCCAGAATCCCCAGCGTCGGGTGCACGCTTTGTTGGGCGTTTTTTTGTTGTGCAAGACTCATACACTACGAAAGATTGAGAGGCTCAGATTTTCGTTTCAAAATGTCACGCGAAAATCCTAGGAGTAGCGTTATTGGAATAAACCCAAATGCAATAATAATTGGTATTATCATCAGTAATGCACTATCCATGCCTGTAAAGAAAACGATAAGGGCTGCTCCTGGAAACAACATCAGCCATCCGATCAGGCATAGCCCGAATGACCAAGGCCACAACATACTAAGAACACTGTGGACTTTTGAAGGCAACTTGCTCCATGTTTTAAGTGGGGAATTTCTCTTTAATGCTATTAGAACGGCAATCATTCCAAGAATGGGCGGGCCAAAACCTCCACCAGCAAGAAGCATAAAAATTAAAAGGGTAAATAGAACAATGATAGCCTTTCGATCGGGACTAGGCTTTAGGAGGACAACGAGAAAAACGCACGAGAAAAATATCGCAAGAAGTCCTGTAACTAAGTAATTAGGAATAAGTGTCATGGCAGGTTCCCCAGACATTATCTCGAAAAACGGTGTATCTGGCCAAGATAAAATAAACACGCTGTCTGTTGGCCGATAGCCCTCAAGCACTTCTCCGATTCCATGTTCAATTCCCATTATTCCCGCAAGAACGCCTAGTGTTAAAAACAATGTGGTGGTTGCTTTATTCATAACGGTCTCCGCTTCATGTCAATAACCTTATTACTTGAAATAACCTTATTTACTTGCAGAGTACGCCCAACTATATCTTATACGGCGAAATTTCCGCATAAGACCCCACCGGGGTTGTTATACAGAATTTTTCCTGTATAATAGACTATGTGCGGATTATATGAAAACTCTGTTAGTGTCTATTTAAAATGTCCCACTTATCGTCGTGCAAAATGTCGCACTTATGATCGCCGGGATGCCCCACTTATCGTCGTCTAAAATGGTACATTAATAATCGCCTGAAAAAGGCGCAGCACTTAAGGAGTCGGC
>JACRMI010000102.1 GCA_016215025.1 Chloroflexota bacterium | reverse complement strand
CAATCACGGACTGGACGGTTTCGAGCGCTGGATCGGTTGGGGCATCATCGTCGCTAACTTGGTAGTGATCGCCCGAAAACTTCACAACCGCCGTCGCGGCTCGAAACGTCAAGCAAAATGAATTTTCCGACAAGAACTAGTTATGAGTTTGTGATTGTCGTCAATGAAAGTTGCAAGCGAAATAGGGGTAGGTGGTTCTTCTAAGGCGACTGACTGATAATTCGTTGTTAGCCTTCGTTGAAAAAACAAGATAAAGAATGCCGATCCAAGATACATAACAGCCCAGTTTGTAACAGGATCCATAGTAACACCTATCTATCAAGATTTGAACTCGACTAATCCCATGTATTGAACCAGACCGAGGGTGACTTGTTTCTGCATTACGAAAGGAGCAGGAAAAAGTTTTTCTCCCTGCTCCTTGTCACCTTGTTACACTACGACTTTTTCTCCACCTTCACCGCGCAGACTTTCAACTCTGGTATCTTCGCGACCGGATCGACCGCGGTGTTCGTCAGCGCGTTCGTCAGCGCTTCCGCGTAGTGGAACGTCATAAAGACGACCTTGTGTCCCACGCGGTCAGTGACCCACGCGCGCGCGTCCACTTGTCCGCGCCGCGACGACACATGCAGCCAGTCACCATCGCTCACGCCAAGCCGCGCCGCATCGTCTGGGTGCAACTCAACGCGTTCTTCCGGCGCAAGTTGCTCAAGACCTGGGACACGCCGCGTCATCGCGCCCGTGTGATAGTGCTGCAAGATACGCCCCGTCGTCAGCGTGAACGGGAAAGCATCGTCAGGATTTTCCGCTGGCTCTTGATGCTCGACCGGCGAGAACAAGCCCTTGCCGCGCGTAAATTTTTCGGTGTGCAAAATCGGCGTGCCAGGGTGATCCTTGTTCGGCACAGGCCACTGCAAACCTTTCGCATCGATTCGCGGATATGTGATGCCCGCGTACTGCGGCGTGACAGACGCGATTTCGTTCATGATGTCTTCGGCGGATGTGAAATCGAATCCGGTTTGCGCGCCCAAGCGTTTGGCGACCTCGCAGATGATTTCCCAATCGAGCTTGCATTCGCCGATAGGATTAATTGCCTTGCGCACGCGCTGGACACGCCGTTCAGTGTTGCTAAACGTGCCATCCTTTTCGGCGAACGACGCAGCGGGCAAGACCACATCCGCAAGCAGCGCCGTTTCCGTCATGAACAATTCCTGCACGATGAGGAAATCAAGATGCTGTAATGCGGCTGCGACGTGTTGAGAGTCCGGGTCGCTCATCGCAACGTTTTCGCCAACGATCCACAGTGCTTTGACTGTGCCACTATGTGCAGCATTGAGCATCTCGCCGACGGTTAGACCCGGCTGCAAAGGCAATTTCACTCCCCATGCATTTTCAAATTTCGTTCGCGCCGCCTCATCGGCAACGCGTTGATAACCCGTATAGTAATTCGGCAGTGCGCCGACATCACACGCGCCTTGCACGTTATTCTGTCCGCGCAACGGATTCACGCCCGAACCTGGCTTGCCGATATTGCCGGTCACCATCGCGAGGTTCGCAATCGCCAAGACGTTGTTGTGTCCCGTCGTGTGCTGCGTGATGCCCATCGCGTAAAAAATCGCCGATGGTTTGTTGCCGGCGTAGAGTCGCGCCGCCGTGAAGAGATCATCGACTGAGACACCGGTGATTTCGCTCACGCGCGCAGGCGTATACGTTTCGACAACCTTGCACCATGCGTCGAAACCTTCGGTGCGATTGGCGATAAACTCTTTGTCTTCGAGACCTTCTTTGAGAATGATGTACGCCAAGCCATTCAACAACGCGATGTCCGTCCCAGGTCGTTGTCGAATGTACAGCGTCGCAATGTCCGCCAAATCGATTTGGCGCGGATCGGCGACGATGAGTTTCGCGCCGTTGCGCACTGCACGTCGAATGCGCGTGCCGATGACAGGATGCTGCTCGGTCGTGTTCGATCCGATGATGAGCATCGTCTTGCAGTTGTCGATATCCGCGATGTTGTTCGTCATTGCGCCAGAACCAAATGATGTGCCCAGACCGGACACAGTGCTGGCGTGTCAGAGCCGAGCGCAGTGATCGACGTTGTTCGTCCCCATCACGGCACGGGTGAATTTTTGAAAGACATAGTTCTCTTCGTTCGTCGCCTTTGCCGATGCGAGCATCGCGAACGAATCGCCTTTCACGCCCGATAATTTCTGCGCGATCAAATCATACGCTTCGTCCCAGGTCGATTCGACCAGCTTGCCGTCTTTTTTGATGAGCGGTTTGGTGAGTCGATCCTTGTGATTGATAAAATCATAGCCATAGCGACCCTTGACACAAAGCGCCATGCCGTTAACGACAGCTTTCGGATTCGATGTGACCTTGACGACCTTGCCGTTACGCATATTCAAATCAAATTGGCAACCGACACCGCAGTACGTGCAGGTCGTAGTGACTTTTCGCATCTGATAATCGCGACCCTTGCCGCGCGATGGTTTGTCGGTCAATGCGCCCGTGGGGCAGTACGCCGCACACGCGCCGCATTGCTCGCAGCCCGCTTCCAGCATCGACACATCTGCGCCCGCAACGATCTTGTCGTTAAAACCGCGATTGGCAACGCCCCATACATTGCGCCCCTGCACCTCGGCGCAAGCGCGAACGCAGCGCGTGCAAAGAATGCATTTGTTGAAATCGGTAAAGATCATCGGATTGGGATCAGCGCCAATCGGATAGGTATGCGTCTTGCCTTTGGATTTTTTCCACGGCACTTGGTATTCGTACACGTGCGATTGCAATTCGCAGTTGCCGTCGGACTCGCACGTCATGCAGTCATTCGGATGATCGGAGAGCAACATTTCCAAAATGAACTTGCGCTCTTCGATCACTTTGGGCGTGTCGGTATGCACGACCATACCTTCGCTCGCGGGCAGCGTACACGATGCGATCAGCCCGCGCATCTTTTCGACTTCGACGACGCACAGACGGCACGCACCGACCGGTTTCAAATCGGGGTGATGGCAGAGCGTCGGAATGCTGATGCCATTCGCCCAGGCAACATCCAGCACAGATTGACCCTCGCGTGCTTGCACTTGCCTTCCGTTAATTGTGAGATTTATAGGCATTATCCCTCCATCTTTTTTTATGGGACGCAGATTGCCGCTGACAAACGCGGACAAATTCTTTTTTAGTTTTCAATTCGTTCATTGGTTATCCCAGGTAACAGTCTTACGCTCATTATCGAATGCTTTGCGACAGAAATTTGCTTTAGGACCAAAGTTGAGCAACAGACCTACTTCGTACGGCGTCGCGCGAAGGTAATTTAACAACTGAGCCTCGTTCTCGTCTGAAATATTTCGTGCTGCTTTCAATTCGACAATCACCGCATCGTTCACGAGCAAGTCTGCAAAATATTCGCCGACCACTTGACCTTCATAGTACACGTCGATCTTGGCTTGTTGTTCAACCTTGAGTCCTGCGCGCCGCAATTCAATCACCATTGCGTTTTCGTACACCTTCTCCAAGAAACCATAACCAAGTCTGTGAAAAACCTTCTTGAAGAAAGCGTGCAGGATTTTCTCGGTAATCTCATGGTGTTTGAGTACAGAATTGTCGGACACGGTTCCTCATTGTGTTGAGAAATTTTATTTTTCCGCGTTCGTCTGCGGCTATCCGCGTCCAATTCTTTCTGCTGCTAGATCAAGCTCTATCTCACGGACAAATCGTAAAATTCGTCGCCGTGCTGTTGCCGTCCGATTTGGTCAACTCGTAGAGGGTGTTTGATGCATCGACGCCGAACGCGCGCGCGATGTAGTTCGTGCAGAAACCAACCGTCGTGTGCCAATCGTTACTCGTCGAAAAAACTCCGGTGCCGACAGGAATCGTGCTGCTGACTTTGGGTGTCTCGCCGAACGAGTTCTTTTTATCCGGTTCGAAAATTTTCACAAACCACTTTTGATACACGGTTCCGCCCGTAGCATTTTGAAATGTAACCTTGAATGTGATGTTCTGATTTGACTTGGGTTCGCTTGGGTCGGTGCGAATCACATTCGCGTAAATCCCTGGGGCAACCGGCGAAACCGTTGCCGTTGGCGTAGATGGAATTCGCGTCGTCGGTGGCGGCGCAACGGTTTTCGCGGCGGTCGTTGCAACAGCAACTGTGCGTGTCGGCGTCGACGGCGCTCCAGTTGGTACCGGCGTGGCGACGCTGCTCTCGCGCGCCAGATTCCATTCGCCTTGCTTGTCCCCTTGCTTCCAAGTCCCCTTGAGCGATCTACCGTCGGCGGCTAGAGTAAATCGCGCCGTGCCTTCCACTTTGTTCCACGGCTGATAATACTGAATGTCAAGAACCTTGGCTTGCGGATCGAATGTACCGTTTCGAATCGTGCCTTTGTTGCCATCGGCTTGCGTCCACGAACCGGATACGATGATCGATTTGCTCGCGTCACTTCGCCACAAGGAAATGGATACCTTGCCCAAATTGGAATCCCAGGTTCCGCTAATGTTCACCGTTTGTGAAAGTGTCTCGACGGGATACGGAAAAATCGGCGCGGGTGTTGGTGTCAACGTCGGCGTGGGCGATGGCACACCCGTGACCATTGCCACCCAGGGTGTCCTGAGCGCATCGGCGACTGGCTCGCGTGGCTGCCACACTGGGAACGTATCGGCAGCTTGATGCGTATTTAAACGAGTCTGCATCGAGCCATCAGCTTTCATCGTATAGATTTCGTAGTTGCCATCGCGCTCTGAATTGAAAGCGATGAGTGTGCCGTCGGGAGACCAAGCCGGTGGGAAATTGCGAATCTTGGTTTGCGTCAACCGCGTCGGCTGCGAACCATCGACGTTCATCACGTAAATTTCCAGATTGCCGTCACGAAAGGAGACAAAGCCAAGCCGCTTGCCGTCGGGCGACCACTTGGGGAACCAATCGACCGTATTATTGCTCGTCAGGCGAGTTTGTAATGTGCCATCTGCCATCATCACGTAAATTTCTTTATTGCCATCGCGCTCGGACACGAACGCAATCTGTCTGCTATCGGGCGACCAGGTCGGCTGATCGTTCAGCGCGGGCGAATCGGTCAGGCGCGCAACGTTCGTGCCATCGAGGTTCATCACGTAAATTTCAAATTCGCCATCGCGCTTGGATGCAAACGCAATGCGCGTTCCGTCGGGCGACCACGCGGGATATTCATCGGCTGCCCAGTGATTCGTTAGGCGCACCTGATACGCGCCGTTCGCATTCATCACGTAGATTTCGTTGTTGCCATCGCGATTCGACGTGAATAGGATGCGCGAGCCATCCGGTGACCAGGCGGGTAGCGTATCGTTCGCCGGATTGTTCGACAAATTCATCGCCTGCGAACCGTCGGCGTTCATGATGTAGATTTCGTCGTTGCCTTCGCGATTGCTCACAAAGACAATGCGACCGCTGCCGCCGCCGGGTCCGGCGGGCGTCGCCGTTGCTTGCGCTCCGCCCAACAGATTGCGAACATCACAACTCGACAGCGCCACCCTGACGACGATCAAAATCAGAAATGATGCTTGCCAGTTAAATCGACGTGCGTGAGAATGATAAGGAATCATCGTTGACTCCATCCGTGCTGACGCCAATGCGTAACACCACTATGATTTTATCGATTAGTAAATTGCGCCGGCGTAAATAATTCCCGCTTGCCCTGCGACGTACGTCAGCCAAATCCAATCGTTGGCGTTTTTGATTTTGATTCCGCGAATGTCAGTGATGCCGATAATAAAATCTGACACGATGAACAGTAATCCGCCGACTGCCGTCAACCAGAATCCGCCGCCCAGTGCGCTTGCTAGTCCCAGCGCGAACGCCGCCATCGTGCCGACCAACATTCCGTAGACCAACGCACCAATATTGGTCGCCCTGTCTTTCTGCGGATTGCGGATCAGCGCGAACCAACCGCCGATTGAAATCACGGCGTAAAATCCCAGTCCAACAACCAACCCAACGATCCAACGATCTAACGATTCAACGCTTGCACCAACGTACGCTGTGATGTAGAACACGTGCGCGATACCAAACGCAATCATTCCGCCGATCAATCGATTTGGCAGCGGAATCAACTTTGCCATGATGAGATCGCCGATGAACGACGCGAGCATTCCGAAGGCGACCCACTGCGCGTACGTTGCTTGCTTTGCGCCGCCGAACCAAATTTCAAACGCGGCGACGACGAGCGAGAACGAAAGCAACATGCGAACAATTCGCGGCAAGCGACCGGTTGCATTTGCATCCCGCCAGGGACCGATTATGCCGATGGCGAAGAGAATTAGTTGGAAAAGAAAGAGTAGAATGGTGGGCATTATGCCCTCAGTTCAGCAACGCCGTCGATTCGAAATCGGCGTCTGACCAAGTGAAAATCGGTTGGAAACCGATTCAACCCAATCAAATTGTTTTTTAATCTGCGTTTGTCTGCGTTAATCAGCGTCCAATTTCTTCACATCGCCGTATGATCATTCACGCATCTCGCATCACGCGGCACGCAGCAACCATCCAACGAACTAACGAACCAACAATCACAACTTGCCAGTTAGCTTCGCGAACATGATCTTTTTCTTCATCTGCTGAATCGCAAATGTCGGAGAGATGCGCTTCGGACATTCTTCCGTACAGTTGAACAACGTGTGACAGCGGAAGACACCTTCCTCGCTCGCGACAATCTTCAAGCGTTCGATTTCGCCTTCGTCGCGCGAGTCAGCAACAAAGCGATACATCTTGCCGAGCGCGGCGGGACCGAGATAATCCTTGTCCCACCAATCGAGCGAGCAAGACGAGTGACAGCACGCGCACAGAATGCAATCGATATACTCGTCGATCTTTTTGCGATCCTCGACGCTCTGCTTGCGTTCCTTCTCTGGCGGCTCTTTCAAAGAAATGAGATATGGGCGCACACGCTCGTACTTGTCCCAAAACGTCGTCATGTCCACGACGAGGTCTTTGAGCACCGGCAAATGCGGCAGCGGCTCGATCACGACTTCGTTGCCGAGCGGCGCGAGTTGCGTTTCGCACGCCAATCGATTCTTGCCGTTGATGTGCATTCCGCAACTGCCGCACACCGCGCTGCGGCACGATGCGCGGAACGCGAGCGACTTGTCCACGTTTTCGAGCAGATGGTACAGCGCCATCAACACGGTCTGCCCTGGCTGCAATTCGATTTGATAATTCTGATATTTCCCCGCTTTGTCCAGGTCTGGATCGCGGCGGTAGATGCGAAGGTTCACTGTTTGACTCATGAGTATCTCCGAGTGAACAGTAAACAGTGAACAGTGAACAGTTTTTACTGTCGACTGTTGACTGTTGACTGTTGACTAGTATTTGCGTTCCTCCGGTTCCCACTTGGTCTTGGTCACCGGTTCGTATTCGAGACGTGCGCCGTCGGGTGTGAAATGCGCGAGCGTGTGCTTCATCCAATTGACATCGTCGCGGGTTTTGAAATCGAGACGCGAATGCGCGCCGCGCGATTCCTGGCGTGCAACTGCGCCGGCGACAATGGCTTCGGCAACATCCAACATGCCGCCGAGTTCAATCGTGCGCAAGAGATCGAGATTGAATTTACGATTCTTGGCATCGACGCCGATGTCGCGATAGCACTTGCGCAATTCCTGAATCGTCGCGAGCGCCTCCGACATTGCCTTGCCGTCGCGGAACACGCCGACCTTGTCTGTCATCGTTTGCGCCATCGAATCGCGCAGATTGACGAGTCGTTCCTTGCCATTCGATTTTAGCAATTGCTCGACTTCGCTCGTCGATTTTTTGAGCGCATCGTTCAAGACCGCTTCTTTGATCGCCGACGATTTGCCTTTGACATAGTTGGCGGCTGCCGCACCGGAGCGTTGTCCCATCACGACGCATTCCAGCAAGCTGTTGCCACCCAGTCGATTCGCGCCGTGAACGCTGACGGCGGCGCACTCGCCTGATGCGAACACGCCGGGCAAGATCGTCGACCCGTCTTTATCGGTGTCGATGCCGCCCATGATAAAGTGTTGGCCGGGTTGAATCGGAATCGGCTTGTCGATTGGATCGATTCCCAGGAAGCTGATGCAAATGTCGCGGATGCCGGGCAAGCGTTCCAAAATTTTTTCGCGACCCAGGTGACGAATGTCGAGATGCATGCATCCGCCGCCCTCCGGGAATCCGCGCCCTTCGTTGATTTCGGTTTGAATCGAGCGCGAGACAATATCGCGTGGCGCAAGTTCCATCGCCTTAGGCGCGTACTTGCTCATGAATCGCTCGCCCTGGTTGTTGACGAGATAACCGCCCTCGCCGCGCGCGCCTTCGGTCATCAAAATATTTGTGCCGATAATGGTCGTCGGATGGAACTGAACGAATTCCATGTCCTTGAGCGGCACGCCCGCTTTGTATGCGACGCCGAGACAATACCCAGTCGATTGCATCGCGTTCGACGTGCGCTTGAAAATTCGACCTGCGCCGCCAACCGCAAAGAGGACTGCATCGGCAGCGAATGAAGCAATTTCGCCAGTCTGCAAATTCATCGCGACGAGACCATGATTTTGTTTGCCATCGCTCGCAAGCGAAATCGCCGCCCATTCGTTATACACTTGTACCTTGTGCTTGACCGCTTGCTCATTCAGAGTGTGCAAAAGATACAAACCGGTTTTATCGGAGGCATAACACGTGCGCGGATAACCCGCGCCGCCGAACGGTCGCTGCGCGATGCGTCCATCGGGCAAGCGGCTGAACGGCACACCCCAGTGTTCCAATTCGTAAATGCGTTTCGGCGCATCGGTCGTTAAAATTTCCGCGCAGTCTTGATCGGCGAGAAAATCCGAACCCTTGACCGTGTCGTACGCGTGACGTGTCGGCGTATCATCTTTGCATTCTTCCATGTTGGCCAGCGCCGCGTTGATGCCGCCTTGCGCCGCGCCCGAGTGCGATCGCACCGGATACAGCAACGATAGAACCGCCGTGTCCACGCCCATCATGGCAGATTCGACCGCTGCGCGCAGTCCGGCGAGACCGCCGCCGATAACGATGACTTGATGTTTTAGCATGTTGAATAAACTCCGATTATTTCAAAAAGAACATCAGCGCGTACGCGCCCCAGATCAAATAAATCAATCCGACGATCCACAAAAGCCAGTTGATGATTCGGCGCGTTCCAGCCGCTGTAACAAAATCGAAAATGACATTGCGTACGCCGTTCAATCCATGATAGAGGCTAAACGCGAGCAAGCCCGTATCGATGATCATGTAGAGCGCGCTTTGAAAACGAACGGCGACCCCGGCGAAATTGATGATCATGTTTGCTGGGACAAAGTGCAATACAAAAATGTGTGTGCCAAGAAAAAAGACAAGCAAGACCGCAGTAATGCGCTGCCAAATCCATGCCCAGACACCAGAGGTTTGGGCAGATGCTTGCGGTTGAGTAGTGGTTATGGATGCCATAGAATTTACTCCAGTGAAACGTGATGCATGATACGTGAACTGACAATCACGAATCACGATGATTATCCAACAATGTGAGGCCAGGCAATCGCGAATCCGATAATGAACGGAATGATCGCGACGACCATCAACGCGATAAAAATTTCTTTTTGCTTTTTGACGCCATAGCCCAAATCGAACAAGACGATGCGCACGCCGTTAAAGCCGTGAATCAAAATACAACCGAGCAAACCCATTTCGAGCAAAACAAAGATCGGCGCTTTGAGCGTCGTCATCGCGGCATCAAAATTGCCAGCGCCGCCGACAATGGTCGAAATCACCAAGACGTGCATCAGCAAATAAAACGCAATTGCCAGACCACTGAGGCGATGGAGCCAAAATGCCCACATGCCCAGTCCTCGTCCAGGATAAACATCCCGATTTAATCGCATGAGTCCTCCATGAAAATGATAACGTCTGTCATTCTGAGGAGCGGGTGCGCCATCTTTGATGGCGATGCGACGAAGAATCTCTCTTTGCGGAATACGAGATTCTTCGCTTCGCTCAGAATGACATTCCGTAAAATAACTTACTTGACCAATGGTAAATCTTTTTGACTTGCATCTTCCGATTCATTTAACTCACCGCGCATGGCGCATACGCCAACCTGGCAATGCTTTTCGACATGCGCCGCAAATTCCGCGCGGAAAAAGCGCAAGCCCGTGAGAATCGGTACGGCTGCGGCTTGCCCCAGCCCGCAGAACGATGCGAGCTGCATGTTCGTCGCGATGCGCTCAAGCTGCTGCACGTCGTCCATCGTCGCATGACCGTCTTGTAACTCTTCGATGATTTCCAGCGCGCGCGTCGTACCAATGCGACACGGCACACATTTGCCGCAACTCTCCGCGACAAAGAATCGCATCAAGACGTGCGTCAGATCGACAACGCATGTGTCCTCGCCACAAATGAGCAGCGCACCCGAACCAAGTCCGCCGCCGCGTGACGCCAGTTCTGCGAAATCCATCGGCACATCGAGAAACGATGCGTCGAGAATCGAACCCGATGCGCCGCCGGTCTGCGCCAGCTTGAATCGCTTGCCTGCTTTCATTCCGCCGCCGTACACCTCGATCACGGTTCGCAGCGATGTTCCCATCGGCACTTCGATCAACCCTGTCACGTTGACATCGCCGAGCATCGTATAAACTTTGGTACCAGGACATTTCGCTGTGCCGAGCGTGCGATACCACGCTGCGCCTTTGCGAATGATCGGCGGCAAGTTCGCCAAGCTTTCGACGTTGTTCACGGCAGTGGGACACCCGTCGATGCCGAACGTCGTCGGAAACGGCGGACGAATGCGCGGCTCGCCCCGTTTGCCTTCGAGCGATTCGATCAGCGCGGTCTCTTCGCCGCAAATGTACGCGCCTGCGCCGGAGTGAATGTGAACGTCGAAAGAAAATTCCGTGTCGAAAATTTTCTCGCCGAGCAAGCCCAGCGCGCGCGCTTGAGCAATCGCATTCTCCAAGCGCTCCCGCGCGAGATGATATTCGCCTCGAATGTAAATGTACCCCTCGCGCGCGCCAATCGCGTATGCCGCGAGCATCATGCCTTCGAGAATCGAATGTGGGTCGCCCTCGAGAATCAATCGATCTTTGAACGTCCCAGGTTCCGATTCGTCGGCATTACACAAAACAAATTTGCGTTCGCCTTGCGCTTGCGCGACGAATTTCAATTTCATTCCGACGGGAAAACCTGCGCCGCCGCGCCCTTGCACACCCGCATCGATAATTTCTTTGATGATTTGAGCGGGCGTCATCTGAGTTAATGCTTTGCCTAATGCAGTGTAACCATCATGTGCGATATAATCTTCAGCAGAGTCAGGATTAATGACGCCCGCTCGCGCAAGCACTACACGTTGTTGAGCGAAGAGGGCACCTTCGCGTGCAGGCACGCGCACAATCGCACCGGTGAGCGGTTGAGAGGTAATCAACAATGCTTGAACAATGCGACCTTTATAGAGATGCTCACCTACGATGAGGGGTACGTCGTTTGGCGCAATCGCTCCATAAACAACACTTTCGGGATAAACCATCACCGCAGGCAATTGCGTTGACGCAACGCGCAAATCGCCGGTGAAAGCAACGGTTACTTCATCAGTCAGTCCGTAAAACGCTAGCTCCGCATCGAACGCGGACTTGATTGCTTCAGCACCGCGCGAAAGCGAAATCGGATCACCGGAAATGAGGACGTGTGATCGACGCATAGTCGTTAGTCCTGTGGTCGAATAGTCAATTGGTCAATCAGTTGACCAGACCCTGAATTACAGATTCACTGATTGACTGGCTGTTCGACAGTATCGAGTATCTCCTCGACCTTCTCCGGCGTCAGATTTCCATAGACAGCATCATCTACCATCATCACGGGACCAACCCCGCACACACCAAGGCAACTGGTCATTTCGAACGTCCACTTGCCATCGGCAGAGGTCTGTCCCGGTTCAAGTTTCAGCGCTGCGCGAATCGCATCGAACACTACGCGACCACCCGCAACGTGACACGGCGCGTCCTCGCAAAACCGCACGATGTGCTTGCCGCGCGGCTGCG
Source organism: Chloroflexota bacterium (assembly GCA_016215025.1). Taxonomy (GTDB): domain Bacteria; phylum Chloroflexota; class Anaerolineae; order UBA4142; family UBA4142; genus JACRMI01. The sequence continues at coordinate 7,863 of JACRMI010000102.1, read as the reverse complement.
TTTTGAACATCGAATAGAACGTTGCCGCGCCGAAAACTTTGGCAGGCGGCAATTTCAATTCCTTCGCCAGCGCTTCCACTTCTGTTCGCGGAATAAAACCCAATCGATTGTTAATGTCGGTGAGTCTACTCACAATGTCGTCGTTCATCTTTCACTCACTCTCGCTTTCAACAGAGCTAGTAACTTTTCAGCTACGTTGGGAGATGCTTCGCTCCGCTCAGCATGACAAACCGAACGACTATCGCACTACCGAACTATCGCACTATTCAACTATAATTGCATCAAACTTGCAGACGCTCATGCAAATACCGCAGCTCTCGCAAAGGTCTGGGTTAATCGAATGCACTTTTTGCTTTTCGCCCGTGATCGCTTTCGATGGGCAGTTGCGCATACAGACCATGCAGCCCGTGCAGTTGTCGAGAATGCGGTACGAAATCAATTTGCGGCAAACCTTCGCGGGGCATCTCTGCTCTTTGATGTGCGCTTCATACTCGTCGCGGAAATATTTGATCGTCGTCAGTACCGGATTCGATGCGCCCTGCCCCAAGCCGCACAAACTTCCCGCGACGATATAGCGCGACAAGCGTTCCAATTCTTCGATGTCGCCTTCCTCGCCTTCGCCCTGGCAAATGCGCGTGAGGATTTCCAGGATGCGGCGCGTCCCAATGCGACACGGCACGCACTTGCCGCACGATTCGTCCTGGGTAAAGTCCATAAAGAATCGCGCAATGTCCACCATGCACGTATCCTCGTCCATCACGACGAGACCGCCCGACCCCATGATCGATCCGAGCGCGGCGAGATTTTCGTAATCAATGGGCGTTTCGAGGAAATGCTCCGGAATGCAACCGCCCATCGGACCGCCGGTCTGAATCGCTTTGAACTTTTTGCCGTTCTTGATTCCACCCGCCACATCGAACACGACTTCGCCCAGCGTGATACCGAGCGGCACTTCGATCAAACCGGTGCGGACGACATCGCCCGCGAGCGTGAATGTCTTCGTTCCCTTGTTCTTTTCATTACCAATCGATGCAAACCATTCGGGACCTTTCAGCAAAATGTTGCGAATGTTTGCGAGTGTTTCGACGTTGTTGATGATCGTCGGCTTGCCCCACAACCCAGCGACGGCGGGGAATGGTGGACGCGGTCGCGGCTCACCACGCTTGCCTTCAATCGATGCCATCAGCGCCGTCTCTTCACCGCAGACGAACGCGCCCGCGCCCATGCGCAACTCAATATCGAAATCGAATCCCGTGCCCAAAATATTTTTACCGAGGAAGCCAAACTCGCGCGCTTGGCGCATCGCGATCTTCAGCGTGCGCACCGCGATGGGATATTCGGCGCGGCAGTAGATATAGCCTTGATGCGCGCCAAACGAATAACCCGCGATAATCATTCCTTCGAGCACCGAATGCGGATCGCTTTCCAACACACGGCGATTCATGAATGCGCCGGGGTCGCCTTCGTCGGCGTTGCAGATCATGTACTTGGCATCCGACTTTTGCGCTGCTGCAAATTCCCATTTCTTTGCCGCCGGGAAACCTGCGCCACCACGCCCGCGTAATCCCGATTTCAATACTTCATCGATCACCTGGCGCGGCGTCATTTCGAGCAACGCTTTTGCCAACGCCTGATAACCATCTTCCGCAATGTAATCTTCGATGTTCTCTGGATCGATGACGCCGCAGCGCGCCATGATAACGCGCAGCTCTTTTGACGTGGGTGCGCGCAATTCTTCGTCCTTGCGTGCTTCGCCGGTGAATTGATATTTCTTGACGACGCGTCCTTTGAGCAAATGCTCGTTGACGATTTCGGTTACTGCCGCCGGAGTCAAATTCACGTACGTGATGCCTTCGGGATACACGACAATTTCGGGTCCGGTGTGGCAATGACCCAGGCGCGACGTTTCCAACACGTTGACTTCATCGCGCAAATTGTTTTGCTCCAACTCGCGCAGCAACGCATCTTCAATATCCTGTGCGCCTTTCGCCAGGCATTCAGCGTCTGTGCATAAAAGAATGTGGGATCGATAAAAATCAGTGGGCATCATCACCTCAATAGAGTCAAGTAGTCAGGTAGTCAAATGGTCGAGTAGTCCGCAGTCAATATGACTATAAGACTAATGACTATTCGACTATCGTGTAATCATCCATTCACGAATCGGTTTTCCACCGACGACGTGTTCGTCGACAATCGAACGCGCGCGCTCAGGCGTCACCTTGCCATAGGTGATTTTCGTTTCGCCGATCTGAACATCGACGATTGGCTCGTACTCGCACAAACCGATGCAGCCAGTTTGCGTGACCAGCACGCCAGCGATTTGGTCTTTTTCGATTGCATCGAGAATGGCTTTCATCGTATCGCGCGCGCCAGCGGCAATGCCGCACGTTCCCATGGCGACCGTAATGTGTGCGCGTGCGCTCGCATTGCGAATCTGTCGTTTCGCTAGTGCTTCTTCTTTGATCTTCTTCAGGTCGTCTAATGATTTGACTGCCATAAAAACCTCATTTCACTCTGTCATTCTGAGGCGCGGTTTTTGCGCCGAAGAATCCCATTCAATGCTAGAATGTCTTTTGTGCCAACAACGAGATGCTTCGCTTCGCTCAGCATGACAAACACAAGTCCCAATCACAATCCATAAATCTGCGCGAGTGAATCCGAAATCTCTCGCCGCAAATACTCAATGACTTGCGGCTCGCTCAATGGCATATCACCCAATTCTTGCTTGATCGGACGCGTATCGAATTCAAAAAACCGTTCGCCTGCGCGATGGCGATAAATAAAATCGGCTTGTGGATTGCCCACGACCAAACCCAGGATCGTGTTCGTCATATCGCCGAGCGGCATCCGATTGAGATGACTGTGTTGGAAATTCGCTGTGACTGTTGTGCCGACACCGACTGCCGATTCAATCGTCAGCGAACCATTACTCAGTTCGGTCGCTTGCTTCAGGAACGGCAGTCCCAGCCCCACCCGTCGCGTTGTTCGAGTTGTAAAGAATGGATCGGTCGCACGTTGCGCCGACTCGGCGTCCATGCCGCGCCCGTTGTCCGCGATGCGAATGGTCAAGCGATCCGCCACCTCATCCTCATTGATTTCGATGGTCACGAGCGTTGCGCCCGCATTCAAGCTATTTTCGGCAAGGTCGAGGATGTGCAGAGCTAATTCACGAAGCATAGTCAAGTGGCGAGTGGCGGGTGACGATTGACGAGACCCTTCGACGTTGTTCAGGGTGACTCGTCACGCGTCACCTGTCACACTTTTTCGTACTTGCGCAGTACGGTGATGAATCGATCTGGCGTATTCCGTCCGTGGACGTTATCGTCCACCATGACGACGGGTGCTTGCGAACATGCGCCGAGACAGCGGCACGCTTCGATAGTAAATTTCTTGTCGGGCGTCGTGTTGCCAATCTTGACGGCGAGAATCTGCTCCGCCTTTTCGATCAGCATTTCCGCGCCGCCAACGTAGCACGCCGTGCCAAGACAAAACGCCACACGATGCTTGCCGCGCGGCTTCATCGTAAAGAAGGAATAGAACGTAACGACGCCGTACACATCTTTCAACGGAATCTTGAGTTTCTCCGCGATGTACCCCTGCATCGGCTTGGAGATATAACCGATTTGCGATTGAATCTCGTTGAGAATTAACATCGTCGAACCTGCCTTGGGCGAATGTTCGGCGATGATCGCATCAATCTTGGCGCGTTGTTCCGCAACCGCCACGGGATCATCATCAGCGGGTTGAAGCGCCGCAGCCAACGGCACTGCGCGCAAATCTTTTGATCGCATCGACTCTCTCCTACTTGTCCTTGATCTGGTATCTCTTTTCTTTCAATGCTGCTAACAATTCGACCACGTTCCGCGAATCGCGAAACTCGTATTCCGTCATCGCCGAACCAAGCGCTTCCAGCCAGTGCGCGTCCGACGATTGAATCACGGCGATGTTGTCGGGAATGTTGTACTGGACGCGCGCAACGTCCGCCGAAATGTTCTTGGAAATTTCCAACGCATCGACGCGCAAACTCAGCGGCAAAAATCCCAGCACCGCAAACAATCCATTCGCAGGTCGATCAATGTGCGCGGGAATCGCGATGCCGCCAATTGCATTTACACCGGCAACCGCATTCTCCAGCGCGATGTTCGCGGCGACGAGCAGCATTCGTTCTTCGCGCCGCACGAAATCCCCAGCGGCATCAACGACGAACTGCTCACCCAATCGATCCGCGCGATTGGGCAGGTCGGGCATTGCATGATCGACTTGGGCTTGCCAATGACGAACCTGCTCCAACGTGTCGAACAAACAAACCAGGTGGACTTCTTCGCGCGTCAAAAGTTCCATGCCTGGCAAGACTTTCAGACTCGATCCACGCGCTGCTTCCATGACCGCTGCCGCATTCGCGCTCGAATTGTGATCCGTGATCGCGATCAAATCGAGTCCCAGGTCGAGTGCGCGCTCCACAATCAGCGGCGGAATCATATCGACTTCGGCGCACGGCGAGAGAACGGTGTGAACGTGCAAGTCAGCTCGGACTAGCATTGGCAAATTTATTCTTGCGCTTTAATTCCCAGCCGCGCCAGCTCGCTCACTACCCAAAACGTCGTGTGCGATGTCGAGAGCAACAATATTTTTTCATCGTCGGCTTTGGCAATCACGTCGTCAGGAATTGGCGCACCTTCGGTGACGATGACCGCACCAAGTTCGAGCAACGCGGCGACGGCAATGACGTTCGGATGCGCTTGCAACGTCAGCCACACGTTTCCAGATTTCGCACGTGACATCACACATGAAAGCAAATCAGCGCAATAACCGCCCGTCAGTTCGCGGTCGAGCAGGTTTGAACGAGTAACAACCCTTAACTCTAGAACTTGAACAATCTCACGCGCTTTCACGGCTTGCCTTTCTGGGACTAACATTCTCGACCGGAGTCGATGGTTCCCATGTGTGTAAAAGAATCGTGATTTCCAATTGCGTGCCTAAGCCGACTTTGGAATCGAGATGCATTTGATCGGCGCACTTGCGAATGTTCTTCAAGCCCATACCGCCGCCAAATCCCATCTGTCGAATCTCCGGCGGCGTGGTCGTATAACCTTCTTCTTCCAACGCGCGTCGCAAATCGGCAATGCCAGGTCCGTCGTCTTTGAACATCATTTTTAATTGCGACGCATCAACCTCTGCCGTGATCACGCCACCATGATCGGCGTGGATAATGAGATTCATCTCAGCTTCGTACGATGCAATCGCCGCGCGCCGCACAATCTGCGGGTCAGCGCCTAAGCGCATCAACGCGCGCTTGATTCGACTGGAGGCGTTGCCACCGTGAGTGAAATCGCGTGGTGCAACTTTGTAGCGCAGCACCAAGCTTGTGTCGTCCGATTCGACATCGCGAAAAATATGACTGGCACGATAGCGCGCAATCTCTTCGTCCTGGGTCTCGGCTTGAACTTCATGCACCAAACCGCGCGTCACATCGCCCTTGGTCAACACGCCGACCAATTGCCCCCATGAATTCAAGACAGGCAATCGACCAACACCGGTCTGTTGAAATTTGGCGACAGCTGCATCGACACTATCGGTTTCGCGAATCGTAATGAGCGTGGTGCTCATGCGCTCGCCGACGGTTGCATTGAGCGTGCCTTGCTCGAACGCGCGCAACAAATCTTCCAAGCTGATGACGCCGACGAGATCGCCATTGTCATCCACGACGGGCACGCCGCTGATGCGACGCTTGCGCATGATTTCTTTCAATTCGAGCAACGATGTGGACGGCGTAACGGCAACCACTTCGCGCGTCATCACCTGCCCAACGCGAAACTCGAGTTTTTGGGCGCGCGTGATTTCGCGAGCGACCATGGTCTATTATTCGACTTTGCGTGCAGGTTGAACGCCAGCGGCGTACAACTTGCCGCACACCTCGAACATCCCCAGGCGAGTGACGATCAACGGAATGCCCGTCTCTTCTGCCAGATGAATCGTGGTCTTGTCGGGCGTTTTGTTTTTGACAACGAGAACACCCACCGCATCGACCATTTCGGCGGTGCGGATGACCTGAGGATTCGTTATTTCAGTGACGATCAAAGTGACGTGGGGTTTGGCGTGTGCGAGGACATCGCTGAGCAAGGCGGTTTCAAAACCGTACTCAACATCGCGCGCGTGGTTGAATTCATTTAACGCACGACCGCCGACAATCTCAATGACTTGACCAAGCCTCATCGCTTGCTCCTGAGGTCACGGCAACGTTAAAACGCAAGGTGTCTATGTTTGGTCACCTTGCTATGCGTGGGATTACGTGCGACCGACCGTGACGAATTTGACGACCAGTACAATGTCAGTATAGCGAAGACAAGTCCAAATCGAGTCCAAACCGGGTCAAAGCTTCGTTGGTACGCTTTCGACCACCGACCACCCGACAGTCCATCTAGTTATCCGTATCTTTCGGCGCTGGACGCAGGTACACAAACCAGTACACCAAGCCGACGAGCACCGAGCCACCAATAATGTTGCCCAGCGTGACCGGAATCAAGTTGTTGAAAATAAAATTGCTCAGCGTGATGTTCGGAAAGTTCGTCGCCGTTTTAGCGATGCTCGTCCAAAACGATTCTGGCGCAAACGTCTTGATCAGCAGCCCAATCGGAATGAAATACATATTCGCGATGCTGTGTTCAAATCCGACGGCGACAAACGCGGTGATGGGCGGAATAATCGTAAAAATTCGATCGGTCGTCGAGCGAGCGCTGAACGTCAACCAAACTGCAAGGCACACCAAAGTGTTGCAAAGAATTCCGAGTACGACTGCCTGGACAAAGTTTAGGGAAGATTTGGCATCCGCAGTCGCAAGCGCCACTGCGCCAATCGCGCCATTCGAGAACAAATATTGTCCGCTCAAAAACATCGCAACGGCGAGCGATACCGATCCAACAAAATTTCCGATGTAAACGATCACCCAATTCCTGAGCAGCAAACTCGTCGAAATCTTGCGGCTCGCCCACGCCATCACGATCAGATTGTTGCCGGTGAATAATTCTGCGCCACCGACCAACACCAGAATCAAGCCAAGCGAAAATGCGATCCCAGCTAGCAAGCGCACGATGCCGTAAGGCAGCACGCCATTCGCGCCCGCCATAACGGTCGTCGAAAAAATCGCTCCGAATGCAATAAACGCACCTGCGACCATTGACAGCAGGAACATATTGACCGCGTCCATGTGAGCTTTGCGATAACCAATCTGCTCGGCTTTGGCTGCCATTTCCGGTGGAACAAGTGCATCGATGATGACCACGTTGTTGTTGGGATTGTTCATATTAACCTTTCTACATTCTCTTCACAGAACGAATCGTAGCTTAGCGCCTCGTGCGCGTTCGATTGAATGCTTCGCCTACAAGGGCTGTGCTACGACAATACTAGGAGGATGCTCTAACGCAAACCGCGTCAAGCGACCAACCTATTTCCAACATGAAATGGTAGCATAGCAAAGTCAGAATTGAGTCAATAAGATGTTGAAAACTGATTACAACAGCGCAAGCTGTCGAATAGGGGCTTTGCCGTTGAGGAGAACAAACGGGGCGGCGCGTTTTTCGTCTGCGCCGATGCGCGCAAGTTGCTCAATCGAATTGAACTGGGACATTCGTCGCATTTGCAGAATGCAATTGACCGATGTGGGACCAATACCGGGGATGCGCAGCAATTGTTCTTTGCTCGCGCGATTCAATTCGATGGGAAAATATTCGCAATAAAGCAAAAGTCACTTTTTGACTAAAAAGAGTTCTCATGAACAATCAGCTCTATCCTGCCAAGGAAAGGGCCAAACATGAGAACTCCAAAGACATTATACCATACCACACCGACCATTTATCCTTGCGAATT
>JACRMI010000101.1 GCA_016215025.1 Chloroflexota bacterium | reverse complement strand
CGGGTACAAACTCATCGGCAGCGTTTTCGTATGCACACGCGTTCCGTCAAGCGTTCCAAGGCGCAACTCAAAGATATCGTGCGGCGCTGGAAATCACTCCCCGTGGATGATGTGCCCAAGTGACTTTTGCGCTAATGCATTTTTTCTACTCCCATGCGTTGACTTAAGCAAAGAAAGATGGTGTGACTCCTGAAGACGCCGTGCATGTTGTTTTGACAGGTACGATTATCGAAGAATATGCTAAACGTCGACGTGTTTTGGTCAACGGGATGATGACGAGTAATGTCCCATTGCATGTAGTTTGTGATTACTCAAATGAGACCTTGATCTTGATTCCAACTGTGTATATTCCGAGTCGTCGCCGGTGGATTCACTCGCAGCGACGCAAGACTAGAGGTGAGAAGTGAAAAAACAATTCAAGTGTCCCGAATGTGGCGCGCTTGTCCGCGAGAGTCAAATTGAAATGAAATATGAAATCAAAGGCACAGAGATCACGGTGCAGAACGTTCCGGCGCGTGTCTGCAAAAACGGTCACGAATTTGTGGATGGCTATACGGCAGAAAATGTCAATCGTTTGGTTGATTGAGTGATTGAAGATGTTAATAGCTTTGCGAAGAAAATGCCGAAAACCAAATCGGCGCGACAAATTCTCATTGCGGCATAATGGAGTTGTTCGATGACATCTATCGGTGAATCGATCACACGCATTGACGCGCGCGCCAAAGTAACGGGCGAAGCAGCGTATCCTGGCGACTTTAATTTGCCGGGGCAACTTTGGATGCAAGTATTGTTTGCGCGGCGACCACACGCACGCATCAAACGACTCGACATATCGAAAGCGCAAGTTGCGCCCGGCGTAGCGGCGGTGTTCACCGCACGCGATGTGCCGGTCAACGAATTTGGTCTTGGCTCGAAAGACGCGCCGGTGTTGGTGAAGGACAAAGTGCGATGGGTCGGCGAAAAGATCGCGCTCGTCGTCGCCCAAACCGAAAAACAAGCTGAACACGCGCGCGACTTGATCGCCGTCGAGTACGAAGATTTGCCGCCCATGACCGATCCCAGCGCCGCGATGAAGCCCGGCGCGGCACAAGTTCACCCAGCGTACGCGAACAACGTGATGAAACACATTCCCATTCGCAAAGGCGATGTGGAAAAAGGTTTCGCCCAGGCGGACGTGATAATCGAAGGCGAATATCACACTCCCGCACAAGAACATGCCTACTTGCAACCCGAAGCCGGCGTCGCGTACATCGACGAACAGCAGCGCGTCACGGTGGTAGTCGCGGGTCAATGGGCGCATGAAGACCAAGAACAAATCGCTCACGCGCTTGGCTTGCCGCTCGACAAGGTGCGCGTGATTTATCCGGCGATTGGCGGCGCATTCGGCGGACGCGAAGACATGAGCGTGCAAATCATTCTCGCGCTCGCCGCGCTCAAGTTGAATCGCCCGATCAAAATTGTTTGGTCGCGCGAAGAATCCATGATCGGTCACCACAAGCGCCATCCCATGTGGCTCAAATCGAAATGGGGCGCGACGCGTGATGGCAAGATCGTTGCCGCGCAAGTGGAAATCATTGCCGATGCGGGACCGTACATGTACACGTCGCCCAAAGTGCTGGGCAATGCGGCGTTTGGCGCGGTTGGTCCGTACGAAGTACCGAACGTTAGGGTCGATGCGTACGCGGTGACGACGAACAACATTGTCACGGGCGCATTTCGCGGATTTGGCGGACCGCAAGCCCATTTCCAAGCCGAGACACAGATGAACAAGCTCGCCGAAAAATTAGGCATCGATCCGGTGGAATTGCGATTGAAAAATGTTTTGCGCGAAGGCAGTTTGCTTTCGACGCAGACGCCGCTGCCCGGGGGACCGGTGAGTTTACCGCAGGTGATTGAGACGTGCGTGAAGGAATTCGGCTGGGGAAATAAGGGAACTGAGGGAACTCTGGGGAACTCAGAGAACGCGCATCCTGAGCGGAGCGAAGCGGAGTCGAAGAACGCATCACTCATCACTGGGTTCGGATTCGCCGCTGCATTGAAAAATATCGGATTTAGTTTTGGCTATCCAGAAAATGCGTGGGCAAAGGTCGAATTGCACGGCGGCGCAGAAATCGAAAAAGTGTTTGTGCATCATGCAGCAGCCGAAGTTGGACAAGGCACGCACACGGTACTCGCGCAAATGGCGGCGAATGCGGTCGGCGTTTCCATCGACAAAGTCCAAATGATTGTCTCGGATACGGCGACAACCCAAAGCGCGGGCAGCGTGTCCGCATCGCGCATGACGTACATGGGCGGCAATGCAATCAAAGGCGCGTGTGAAGCGGCACTGGAAAAATGGAACGACGAAGAACGTCCCGCGATTGCCGAGTACAAATACCTCGCGCCGCCGACGACGAATTTTGCACCCGAAGACGGCAAGTCGAAACCGAATGTCGCGTATGGCTATGTCGCGCAAGCGGTACAAGTCGAAGTCGATACCGAAACAGGACAGGTGCGCGTCGTGCGCGTAACCAGCGTCGACGATGTCGGCAAGGCGATCAATCCCAACCTGATCCAAGGACAAATCGAAGGCGCGGTGATTCAAGCCCAGGGTTGGACGATTCAAGAAAATTTTCAATCGAAAAACGGACAAGTGCTCACGCCATCGCTGAGCACCTATCTCATCCCCGGCATTCTGGATATTCCTGACCGCGTCGATTCCGTGATTGTCGAACACGCCGATTCCAATGGACCTTGGGGCGTGCGCGGCATGGCGGAGATGCCATTCATTCCGCTCGCTCCGGCGATTGTTGCGGCGGTGCATGATGCGACCGGTGCGTGGATCGACGAATTGCCGTTGACACCGTGGCGCGTGTTGGAAAAAATCAAAGCGGTTAGACAAAAGATTTAACTTGATATACAATCGAACGCAGTTCGTCCGAACAGAGTTCGGCATTATTTTCCAATGGAGGAAAAAACGACAATGGCTTTGATCAAGTTCACGCGCAATTACAACGACAAATGCACCGATACCGGCTTTCAGTTCGAATTTTTTTGTGATCGGTGCGGCAACGGATACGAAAGCGCTTTTGAAACATCGGCGACCGGAATGCTGAGTCAAGGTCTCGACACGGCCGCGAGTTTGCTCGGCGGATTTTTTGGCGGCGCAGCACGGATTGGCGAAAGCGTTCATTCGGCGGGATGGCATCAGCAAAAAGATGCCGCGTTTGCCAAAGCGATCGATCAAGTCAAACCCAATTTCATTCAATGCCGCCGCTGCGGCAAATGGGTTTGCAAAGATGTGTGCTGGAACAAAGACCGGGGCATGTGCAAAGAGTGCGCGCCGGACTTGGAGCAAGAATATTCATCGATTCAAACACAAGCGGCGATCAACGATGCGCGCGAAAAGGCGGAGACCGTCGATTACGTTTCCGCTGAGAAATTCAAACAGACGATTGTCGGAACTTGTCCAAATTGTGGCGCGGACGCCAAGGGTGCCAAGTTTTGTCCGGAATGCGGTCAGCCGATCAGCAAAAAGAAATTCTGCAAAGAGTGTGGCAAGCCAATTGAAGGCGCGCCCAAGTTTTGTCCGGAATGTGGGGCAGCCCAATAAGCAGCAATCAGTAAACAGTTAACAGTTAACAGTAAACAGTTAACAGTTAACAGTTAACAGTTAACAGTAAACAGTTAACAGTAAACAGTTAACAGTTAACAGTAAACAGCGGAGTTATTCATGTCGGAACTCAGTCAACTAGGTGACCAAGTACGCGTTTGCCAACGATGCGATTTGGCGAAGGGTCGAACCCAAGCCGTGCCAGGCGATGGACCGGACAATGCCGAGATCATGATGATCGGCGAAGGTCCCGGCTTTCACGAAGACCGCCAGGGCAAACCCTTTGTCGGAGCGGCTGGCCAATTGCTCGACGAACTGTTGAAGGACATCGATCTCAGTCGCGAAAAGATTTTCATCACCAACGTGGTCAAGTGTCGCCCGCCGCAAAATCGCGATCCCCAGCCGGACGAAATCGAAGCGTGCAAGCCGTATCTGGACCGTCAGATCGAACTTATCAAGCCGAAAATCATTATCACGATCAGTCGCTTTGCGATGGCGCGCTGGTTCCCGGATAAAAAAATCGGCGAGATTCATGGCAAGCCGAAAAAGTTTGGCGACCTGGTTGTCCTGCCGATGTATCATCCGGCGGCGGCGCTGCACCAAGGCAGTTTGAAACCGGTTTTGAAGGAAGATTTCGGCAAGATTCCGCAAATTCTCAAAGACATGGCAAGTATTCAAGAAGAAAAAGAACAAAAGAAACCTGACTCACCGCAGCAGTTGAGTATGTTCTAGTCGTGGAGTAAGAATGCTAGACCAGCCAGCCATTAGAACTCTTGAAGCCATTGCGAATGCGCTTGTTAGCACCGGACGTTATAAAACTCAAACCGACGCGATTCGTGCGATGGCGCTTGAGCAGATTGTTCGCAAGATTGCGTTGTATGAACGCCGAGCGAAACAATTCCAGAAAAAGCATCGCGTGAGCTTTGAAGCGTACACGAAAAAGCTCAAACGTCACGCAACTATGCGCCAAGAAGACGAATGGATGGAATGGGAAGCGGCGCTCGATATGCTGGACGAATGGCGTAACGCCAAAAAGGCGCTCGAAAATTGATCGACGAAATTTTGAATCTGCTGAACCAATCTTCGATCCTTACCGACTTGCGGGTTTGGCAACGTGACGAAGCGCCCAGTGGCGCATTTGTATTAAAAGTGCGCTGCCGCGTCGGGGCGCATTTTGTTTTCCAGGTTTGGATTAACTGTGGTCCCAATCACGTTCGCTATTCATAATAGTTGGTGTCCAATGAAACGGTCTTGCGTTGGGATAATGCCCCTCATTTTCCGGGGTTGCATAACTTTCCACATCACCTACACGACGCAAAAGGCAAGAAGGTTTCATCTGATTTGACAGGTGATCTATTATCCGACCTGTCATTTGTTTTGACTGAGGTAGAAAAATATCTTGAAAGCTAAATTGAAAATTATTCCCCTCGGAGGCGCAGGCGAGATCGGCAAGAACATGACGCTGATCGAATACGACGGCGCGATTTTGGTGATCGACGCTGGGTTGATGTTTCCCGAAAGCGATATGCTCGGCGTGGACATCGTCATTCCCGACATCGCCTACCTGCTTGAGCATCGCGATCTAGTACGCGGCATCATCATCACGCACGGACACGAAGATCACATCGGCGCGCTGCCGTACGTGCTGCCGCGCATCAACGTCCCGATCTACGCCACGCCCCTCACCCGCGGCTTGATCGAAGTTAAACTCAAATCGCACAAGCTGCTCAAAGACGCTACGCTGCATACGCTGCAAATGCACGATACGATCCAACTCGATCCGTTCAGCATCGAAACGTTCCACGTCAGCCACAGCGTTCCCGATGGAATCGGCTTGGCGATTACGACGCCGATCGGCACGGTCGTGCATTCGGGCGATTTCAAATTCGATCCTAGTCCGGTCGATGGACAGTTGACCGACTTTGCGACGCTCGCCGAAGTGGGCAGTCGTGGTGTGCTGGCACTCCTAAGCGACAGCACCAACTCCGATTCGCCGGGACACACGCCGTCGGAAATGACCATCAACGAAAGTTTCAAGCGTGTGTTTGCGACGGCGCAAGGGCGCATCATCGTCGCCACGTTCGCGTCGAACATTTCGCGCATTCAGCAAGTGATCGATACAGCGGTGCAATTCAATCGCAAGGTGGCGATTGTCGGTCGTTCCATGCAAGACAACGTCAAGATGGCGACCGAACTGGGTTACATGCGCGTGCCCGACAACGTGCTCGTTCGCATCGATCAATTGGCGCGCAATGAACAAAATCAAATGGTGATCATTTGCACTGGTGGGCAAGGCGAGCCGACCAGTGCACTCGTGCGCATGGCGAATCACGACCACAAGCAAGTGACACTCACAGCGGGCGACACCGTGATTCTCTCCGCGACGCCGATTCCCGGCAACGAAGAGATGATCAATCGCACGCTGAACAATTTGTTCCGCGCCGGTGCGTTCGTGTACTATTCCGAATTGATGCACGTTCACGTGTCGGGACATGCAAGCCAGGAAGAGCAAAAACTCCTGCTCAACTTGGTGCGCCCGAAATTTTTTATTCCGGTGCATGGCGAATATCGTCATCTCGTTTTGCACGCGCGCCTCGCTCAATCGATTGGCATTCCGGCGGAGAACACATTTATCATCGAGAATGGCACGGTGGTCGAGTTTGACGACGAAGGCAATGCCCGCTGCTCGCGCGATACAGTTCCCGCAAGCGATGTCCTCGTGGATGGCATCGGCATCGGCGATATTGGATCGACGGTGCTGCGCGAACGGCATCATCTTTCGGAAGATGGTTTCCTCGTTGCGCTCGTCACGCTCGATGCGCACACCGGCGAAATCGTTTTCGGTCCCGAAATCATCACGCACGGATTTGTCTACTCCGAAACCTCGGACGATTTGATCGCTGGCGCAAAAGCAGCGATTACAGAAACGCTGAAGGATGGCGGACGCGGGGCTGTGCTAAGTATCAAACTTAAAGACGTGCTGAGCAAATATCTGTTCAAGCAAACGCATCGCCGGCCAATGGTGATTCCGGTAGTGACGGAATTATAGTCCTTGCCCTTATGAAACTTCTCCTCACCGGTTTTGAGCCATTCGATAAAAGCAATATCAATCCGTCCGATCAAGTCGTGCGCGCCATCGCGCATGAGAAAATGGAAGGTCTCGAGTTGTGCCCAGCGATCTTACCGGTCGACCGAGTGCGCGGACCGCAAATGCTGATCGATGCATTCAAATTGACGCGACCGGATGCAGTGCTGTGCCTCGGCGAAGCATCGCGCCGCATGGCGCTTTCGGTTGAGCGCGTCGCCGTTAACCTGCTCGACTTTCGCATCGCGGATAACGCCGGCGAAAAGGTGATGGATGAGCCGATTATGCCCGGCGCGCCCGCCGCGTACTTTGCCACGCTGCCCGTCCGCGCCATGTACGAATCGATTCGTGCGGCTGGCGTGCCCTGCGAACTTTCGCTCAGCGCTGGAACATTTTTGTGCAATCAAGTGATGTACACGATATTGCATTACGTCGCGCAAAATCGATTGACGACTCCCGCCGGTTTTATTCATCTTCCCAGGTTACCTGAACAAGTCGCGCCAACTGATGCCCTCGGTCCATCGATGGGCTTGGAAACGATGATCGTCGGCATTCGCGCGGCGATTGTTACCGTTAGACAAATGCTTGGCGAATTTGTCCCACGGATTGCGGAGCAAAAATGACAGATCGAAAAATCGCACCGTACGGTTCATGGAAATCGCCGATTACATCAGACGTAATCGTTTCGGAAAAAATCACACTTGCGCAGCCAACGCTTGATGGCGACGATCTTTATTGGTCGGAAATGCGCGCAGCCGAAAAAGGTCGGTATGTGATTGTGCGACGAACACCAGACGGCAAGACGACGGACCTGACGCCAATGCCGTTCAATGCGCGCACGCGAGTGCACGAGTACGGCGGCGGTGCGTTCGTCGTCGATCGTGGTACGATTTTCTTTTCCAACTTTGCCGACCAACGACTGTATCGCCAAGACCCAGGTTCTGCGCCGCGCCCGCTTACGCCCGCCGTCGACTTGCGCTACGCTGATGGCGTGATGGACCGCGAGCGCAATCGCATCATTTGCGTGCGTGAAGACCACACTGCGCCGGGCGAAGCCGTCAACACGCTAGTCAGCGTCAACATCGATGGTGATGATGCCGGTGGAACGGTTCTTGTGTCGGGCAATAATTTTTATTCTAATCCGCGACTCAGTCCCGATGGCAAGCGACTCGCCTGGCTCACCTGGAATCATCCCAACATGCCCTGGGATGGAACCGAACTTTGGATTGGCAACCTTGATGGTAGGGGCGCAGTCTCGCCATCGAAGATGGCGCACGCGCCCAAACTTGTCGCCGGTGGCATCGCCGAATCGATCTTTCAACCCGAATGGTCGCCCGATGGCACACTGTATTTTGTTTCCGATAAGACCGGGTGGTGGAATTTTTATCGATTGCGCGACGGAAATATCGAACCACTGTGTCCAATGGACGCCGAGTTTGGACGCCCCGCCTGGGTCTTCAAAGCATCGACGTACGCGTTTGAATCGAACGAGCGCATCGTTTGCACATTCAAAGAAAAAGGGCAAACCCGCTTTGCCACGCTGAACACAACAACGCGCCAACTTGACCGTATCGACTTGCCATTCACCGAAATTGCTTCTGTGCGCGCCGCGTCGGGTCGCGCTTTGTTTATCGCTGGATCGCCGTCACAATCGTTGAGCATCGTTCTGCTCGATCTCAAAACGCATCAGACACAAATTCTAAAAGAATCCGAACCGGTTTCGGTTGACGCGGGTTATCTTTCGACGCCGCAAGCGATTGAATTTCCAATTGAGAACGGATTGACCGCGCACGCATTTTTCTATCCGCCGACCAATCGCGATTTTGCTGCGCCGCGTGATGACAAGCCGCCGTTGATCGTTATGAGCCATGGCGGTCCCACCAGCGCCGCCACAACCGAACTCGATTTGGAATTCCAGTACTGGACGAGTCGCGGATTCGCCGTGGTTGATGTGAACTATGGCGGCAGCACCGGCTATGGTCGCGCGTATCGGATGCGGCTCAACGATAACTGGGGCATCGTCGATGTGAACGATTGCGTGAACGCGGCGCGTTATCTCATTCAACGCGGCGACGTCGATGGCAATCGAATTGCGATTCGTGGCGGCAGCGCAGGTGGATACACTACGCTCGCCGCGTTGGTCTTTACCGATGTGTTCAAGGCGGGCGCGAGCTATTACGGCATCAGCGATTTGGAAACGATGACGCGTGACACGCACAAGTTCGAATCGCGCTATCTGGATAATTTGATCGGTCCATATCCGGCGCGGCGGGATATTTACCTCGCGCGCTCGCCGATTCATTTTATCGATCGATTGGCGTGTCCGCTGATCTTGTTCCAAGGTTTGGAAGATCAAGTTGTCCCACCCGATCAATCGGCGGTGATGTTTGAAGCCGTCAAGAAGAAGGGCTTGCCCACCGCGTATCTGGCGTTCGAAGGCGAGCAGCATGGTTTTCGCCAAGCGAAGAATATCAAGCGCGCGCTCGACGCCGAAGCGTATTTTTACAGCAAGGTATTCAAGTTCGACTTGGCGGATGCCGTCGATCTGGTAAAGATTGAAAATCTAAACAATGTTTGACCACCAAGACACAAAGACGCAATTTC
This sequence comes from Chloroflexota bacterium, assembly GCA_016215025.1. Classification (GTDB taxonomy): domain Bacteria; phylum Chloroflexota; class Anaerolineae; order UBA4142; family UBA4142; genus JACRMI01. The sequence continues at coordinate 23,084 of JACRMI010000101.1, read as the reverse complement.
CGGTGTCATTCTGAGCGGAGCGAACGCTTCGCGGCTCAATTTTCAACGTTGAGAGATTCTTCGTCGCTTCTTCGATTGCTATTCGATAAGGACTTTTTCGAATCGCTCCTCAGAATGACAATTTGTGTCTTTGTGCCTTCGTGGTTTAGTAGGTAATTTATCGATGGACTCAAAGACGACAATCAACACCCTTTCGCCGCAGAATTGGATCGATTATGAATTGCTCGATTCGGGCGATGGCGCAAAGTTGGAACGCTTTGGCAAATACACGCTCATTCGCCCCGACCGAGGAATTCTTTGGCGGCGTTCCTTGCCTGAAGAAATTTGGAATGATGCCGACGCCGCATTCGTTCCGGAAGAAAACGGCGAGGGGCGTTGGGAATGCAAACGCGATTTGCCCGAGCGTTGGTTGATGCACTATGGCGATCTCTCGTTTTGGGCGAGACTGACACCCTTTCGACATACCGGCGTCTTTCCGGAACAAGCGCCGCACTGGGATTGGATGATCGAAAAAATAAAATCAGCCCAGCGACCGATCAACGTGCTGAACTTGTTTGCTTACACCGGCATCGCGACACTCGCGGCGTCAAGTGCTGGCGCAAGTGTCACACATCTCGATGCCAGCAAGCCCGCGATTGGTTGGGCACGCGAGAATGCGGAAATCGCCAAGCTGAGTGAGCGACCGATTCGGTGGATGCTGGACGACGCGATCAAGTTCGTCAAGCGTGAAGGACGGCGCGCCAGGCGGTACGACGGCATCATCATCGATCCGCCGGTGTTTGGACGCGGACCCCAAGGCGAAATCTGGCGCTTTGCGAAATCGTTTCCCGCGCTGATCGAAGCGTGCAAGCGGATTTTATCGGAGCAGCCGCTCTTCGTCGTCACCACGGCGTACGAAATCGAAGAGTCGTCGCTGATGCTTGCGAATATTCTCGCCGATTGGCTGGGGCAGTCCGGCGGCAATATCGAAGCCGGTGAGTTGGTGCTGCAACCCAAGAATGGTAATCGACCGCTATCGACCTCCGTTTACGCGCGCTGGTCGATGGAGTAAAATGTCACTCTGAGCGAAGCGAAGAGTCTCGCAACTCCGCACAGCGAGATCCTTCGACTCCACTCCGTTCCGCTCAGGATGACAGTTGGAGACGTAATGCCCAAGGCGTGGCGCAAAGAACAAACGCAAGACCCATATTTTCAACGCGCAAAGAAAGAGGGCTATCGCGCGCGGTCGGCGTACAAATTGCTAGAGATCAGCGAACGCTTTCGCTTGCTTCGACCGGGCATGTCCGTTTTGGACCTAGGCGCAGCGCCGGGCAGTTGGAGCCAAGTCGTCGCCAAGCTCGCGCCGAAATCGAAAATCGTGGCGATTGATTTGCTGCCCATGGACCCCATCGCTGGCGTCGAAATTATTCGCGGCGACATTACGCGCGCGGAATATGTCGAGCAAATGCGACAGATGCTGCCGAACGGCGCTGACCTCGTCCTGTGCGATGCTGCGCCGAATACGTCAGGCATTGCGCTGGTCGATCACGCCGGCTCGATTCGACTAGGCGTGGCGGCGTTGCGAATCGCGCAGCAATTTCTCAAAGAAGGCGGCGCGTTCGTCGTCAAGATTTTTCAGGGCGAAGATTTGACCAAGTACGTTCAAATGACCAAGCGTTATTTTCAAACCGTCCAAGTTTTTCGACCCGAGGCATCGCGCAAAGAAAGCACGGAACATTACGTCGTCGGATTGAAGCTGAAAGATAGACAGACGGTGGAATCGATTCCGGTGCAGGACATTTAGTGGGTAGTGGACGGTGGGTGGTGAGCAGAAACGGCAGAACCGTGTGGTGTCTGCCGTTTTCGTATAGTTAGAGAGGCGGCTAGAAGGCATCCAGCAAGGATGAGTATAGGATCAGCGAAGGATGACCGTAGGGAGAAATGAGGTATGCCGGGCAAGTGTTATACGAAAAACAACAAAAACGCTCGCGTCTCTGCGAGCGTTTTCCATTGAATCAGCAGTTAGGCGAGTTCCCGAACGTGCGCAATTTCGCGGCGGGCAATTGGGCGGATTTGCTTAGGGAACACCGATGTAACTGCAATCGATTCGCCATCAAGTGTGATAAATTCGACTTCGTATCCGGCATGGTTGCCATGAATCAAGACAACCGTTCCAATATCGCCGCTTTTCAGATTATGTTCTGGTAGGTCATTAGTTAGGACAACATTATCTAGTTCGTGAATCATTTGTTTTTTCCTTTCAACGGATAAGCCGACACAAAACGTGGAATCTTTTCGCCGCTTTCAATAAACCAAATTGAGCGAATGGCTGGTCGTCTACCGTCCGGCGACTGTATTATACCATCGATGACGTATCTTGTGCCAAACGGTGATGGTTCGACTTTTGTCACATCATTTTTTCCGCATGGTGCAACAACGCATTCGCAAGCGTCTCCCAGTTTTCCGCGGAAAAACCAAACCGTATAAAGAACTGCGCCTTGCTGCGTCCATCGCGATGCGTAAAGGAAAGCAGATAATCCGTGATTTTGGGTTTGGGTACTAGGGCGTTTTCAACGTTCGGCAATTTCATTGTTTTGCCTCTGCTTTTACGCGTTCTCAATCATCTGCTCGACTTGTGCTTTAGCTTCTTCGTGCAGGCGTTGCGCATCGCGGCGGACTTGCCGTGACGCTTCGGCTTTGCTTATAAGCTCGTTTTGCACTGCCTTACTTGCTGGCAAAGTTACGGGGGATTTTCATTAAGTCAGATGTTGAAATCGCTGGATACTATGAATAGTATTGCCCATTTTGATCGGCACTTCGAGCGACAAATGGTCTAGTGAACAATCCATCGCGAGCAAACGCTTGAGGCAAAGTTGCCGAATAATCTCTTCCGGCTTGGCGACGACCTTTTTGTTGCGTGAGAGACAATGCAGATAAAACTTGTTGCCTCTTTGCCACAAGTCGAGTGCATTCTTTTCATTTTCGGAGAAGCGAGCTAACCCATAATGCTTTACACCCGGGTCTTGGAAATTCGTATCAAGTGCAGTTGCTTTATCACGAATGGGGAGATATTGTTCGTTTGAGGATTCAAAAGTCGAGGGGATTTCTTTAATCGTGCGAGCGCGAATCTTGGGCTTTGCGGACATCGCAAACTCCTCAGCAAGTTTTATCGACTATCGCGAGCCAGTGTAATTTTAGTGAGGTGATTTGTCAAACCACAAGACGCTCAGATTCGACTTTGACATTCCCATCTTGGGAGGATATAATTTTCCGCGTGGTAGAAAGTAAGTCCGGGGCACGGTGGGATGGCGGTTCGCCGCGGTTCACCTGCATAAGGTAAACACCGTCCGGGGTTTCTACCATTTTTTATTCCCGTTTCAAACTCGCAGGCGGCAACAAGGAGCGCGCGTGCTTTCGGATGCGCCGCGCAATTTGCACTGCGCGGCGCGCATCGCCGAGCGGAATCGGCTCATAGTCACCAGGATAGCGGGTCGAGACAGCGTAATCGGTCAACATCTCTTGCTCTTCGGGTGAAAGATCGGGACGAATATTCGCAGGTAGCAACTCCATCAACGCACTAATGTGATGCGTTCTGGATATATCTGTGCCTTCAAAGACTAGCATTGACTTGAGGTATTTTTCCACGCATTGCTGCGCGTGGAAGCAGACCGTATCGGTTGGACATTCCGCGCCGAGTTTCAAGGTATGGGTCGCGTTCTTGAGATCGTTCTCCGCTTTCTGCACCCATTGTTGGATCACGTGCGTGGTTTCGTCATGGGCGAGCATACAGCACCTTGCCTTCGCGCAGCGCGGGATGGATAAGCGTGCCGACAATGTTTTTTTGGCGTGCCACTTGATCGGGAGTAGCGACAATAATATCTTTGGGAACGCGGATGTCGTGTAACGCGATGCGCATCTCGATTTGTTTGGCGCGTTTGGAGCCAGTGATAGGCAACACGACGAGCAGATCAATATCGCTATCGGGGCGCGCAGTGCCACGCGCATGTGAGCCAAATAGGATAATTTGATCTGGATCGAAGCGCGTGACAAGTCGCTTGACGATCAGGTTGAGTGTCTTGGTCCGTTTTCGCTTGTCCATAGTTTCATCCCTACCACTTTGACCGCATTATACCGCCAAATTATGAAAACAACGAATCGACAGCTATTGCTCGTCGTAATCGTCCACGTCACAAGAGCCAAGCATTCGACTTGAATCGCGCAATTTCGTGCTGCATACTCGAAATTGGAATCCAGCTGATTGAGGGCTAGTTTTTCATTTCCAAAAATCGAAATGGATGGAAGAAGAAAAATTCCCCTACTCTTCCCCCAATTCCCCGTTCACTGCTTGCTTTCTTGCAAGTAAATCCCAAACAATCTTTGGCTGTTCCATATTTTCTGCCGACTCGCAAATTTTTCTTGACAGCGCCGCAAAATAAAAGATACTAGAGACATATCAATGGGATTCCAAGGAAGGAATGCACCCCATGCCTCATATCGATCATGGCGATTATACTTTGGTTGGGCGCATCTACGACGAACTTTTAGAACAGATCATGCGTGGTCAGACGAACTCTACCATTTCCGAAAGCAAACTGGCGAAACGCTTTGGAATCAGCAAGACGCCCGTCCGCGAAGCGTTGCAGCGTCTCGCGTCGGATGGAATTGTTTCGGCGAACCCAAAACGTGGTTGGCAAGTCGAGACGCCAAATCTGCGTGAACTGCGCGACCTGTTTGTGGTCAGCGCGGTGCTGGAAGGATTCGCCGCGTATCAAGCCGCACTCAACGCAACCAAAACCGAAATCGAGCAGCTCTTTCGCGTGGCAGACCTCATTACCGTGACAGACGATCAAAAGAGTGTGCAAGAATGCGCGTTCCGCAATTATCAGTTTCATAATCTAGTTTCCAAAGCGTCGCATAATGCGGTGCTGGAATCGCACATTCGCATCATCGTGAGTCGCATTCAATTGGCTTTGGTCGATGCGCATCTTTGGTCTGATCCCAGCTTCCTCGAAAATGGGCACAAGCATTTGACACGCTGTCTCACGCGCAAAGACGCCGTCGGCGCAAAAATTGCGATGGAGCGCCAAATCGAAACGACGATGCAGCGGCTGTTGATGCTGCCGAGTGAAACCAGCGTCGAGATGGAAAATCCCGAAGAGTTACGCCCCAGTTCCAAAGTGATTCGAATGTGATTCTAAATCGTCATGCTGAGCGAAGCGAAGCATCTCGCATTCTGACAAAAGAGATGCTTCGTCGTGAAACCCACTCCTCAGCATGACAGGTAAAATTCTGCCAAGGCGCAACATAGATTGCGCCTTTTCATTTTTCCAATTGACTTACTTTTGATTTGGAGTATATTTTATCTCGACGCACATATTGCAGAGATTTCGCTTACCGTTCGCGCCGCCGCGTGCGGACAAGGGCGTTCATACGCGGCTTATCAAGGAGGATTCAAATGCCAATTTTACGCGATCTTTTTCTCGCCATGTCGACAAATTCCGTCATAAGGAATTTCGTAATCCATTTCCCGCTTTCCCGCCGCGTGACGCGGCGTTTTGTTGCCGGTGAAACGCTCGACGAAGCGATTGCGGTTGTCAAAAAATTGAACAAGGAAGGACTCTTGGTCACGTTCGATCAACTTGGCGAGAGCGTAACCAACGCAGCCGAAGCGCGCCAAGCCAAAGACGGCTATCTGCGCGCGCTCGACGCAATTGCTGCGAACAAAGTCAAGTCGCAAGTGTCGCTCAAGCTCACGCAGATGGGACTTGATCTCAGCACCGATTTGTGTCTCGACAACCTGCGCCAGGTTTTGCGCAAAGCGAAAGAAATCGGCACGCTCGTCACCATCGACATGGAGGATTCCAAGTACACGCAAGTCACGCTCAATGTCTTCAAGACGCTGCGCGAAGAATTCGATAATGTCGGCATCGTGCTGCAAAGTTACTTGTATCGCAGCGAAGAGGATATGAAAGCCTTGATCGCCCTGGGCGCGAATGTGCGTTTGTGCAAAGGCGCATACAAAGAACCTGCGACGGTTGCCTTTCCCAAGAAAGCCAACGTCGATGCCAACTATCTCAAGCTCGCCCAAATCTTTTTCGAGACGAATGGCAATTCGAACGGCGCGTATCTCGACGTGGCGTCCCACGACGAGAAAATGATCAACTGGGTCAAGGGTTACACTACCGCGCACCAGGTCAATCGCAATCGATTTGAATTTCAAATGCTCTACGGCATTCGCTCCGATTTGCATCGCCGACTCGTTGCCGAGGGATACACGATGCGCGTCTACGTTCCGTACGGCACGCATTGGTATCCATACTTTATGCGTCGCTTGGCGGAACGACCGGCGAATGTCATTTTCCTCATTAGTAATCTTTTCCGTTGAGTTCCCTTGCTTCCCTCATTTCCCTCCATTCCTGGAAATAAGGGAAATAAAGGAACTAAAGGAACTAGGATAATGAAAGCAGAAACTATCTCCATCGGCACAGAACTTTTGCTAGGACAAATTACGGACACGAACGCGGTCTGGATCGCGGAGCGTCTCTCTGAGGTCGGCGTCGATCTTTATTTTCGCACGACCGTCGGCGATAACGTGGGGCGCATTGTCGATGCGATCACACATGCGCTCACGCGCGCCGATGTGATTATCACCACCGGCGGCTTGGGTCCCACGGTCGATGATATGACGCGCGAAGCGGTTGCCAAAGCCACCGGACGCGACCTCGTTCTCGACGAAAATTTGCTCACGCAGATCCACGAACGCTTTGGCAAATGGGGATCGACGATGAGCGAGAACAATGTGCGCCAGGCGTACATCCCGCGCGGCGCAACGCCCATCGAAAATCCTGTCGGCACCGCGCCGGTCTTTATCGTCGAGGTGGACGGCAAGTATGTGATCTCGCTGCCCGGTGTCCCGCGCGAAATGAAACACTTGATGGAGACGCGGATTCTTCCTTGGCTGCGCGAAAAAACCGGCGGCGAGCAAATCATTTTGAGCAAAACGCTCAAGACGTGCGCCGTCGGCGAAAGTCTGGTCGATTCAAAAATTGCCGATTTGGAAAACTCGTCCAATCCGACGGTGGGGTTGCTCGCGCATCCCGGTCAAACCGATGTGCGTGTGACCGCCAAAGCGCCAACCCGAACTGAAGCTGAAGCGCTGATCAAAGAGATGGAAGCGAAGGTGCGCGAACGTCTCGGCGATTGGATTTACGGCGAAGGCGATGAAACGGTCGAAGAAGTGGTCGCGCGCTTGTTGGCGGCGCACAATTGGCGCATCGCGATTGCCGAAACGAACACGGCGGGAAAAATCGCAGAGCGATTGCGCGCACGCCCTGAAGGAACGCGCATAATCAAGTCGGCGATGCTACTCGATAACGTGACCGAACTCACGGAAGAAAATGCGGCGACCATCGCACAACAATTTCGGAATGTGACCAATGCCGATATTGCGCTCGCTGTTCTCGGCACTACAAACTCGGGTCAAGATATGTACGCCGAAGACACAGGACAAAGCGCGATTGGCGTCGCTACCGCAAGCGATACAATTCATCGCGCGTACACCATCGGCGGCATCAGCGACCAAGCGCAAACGTGGATCGCGATTCGCGCGCTCGATCTCGTGCGACGAGCCGCGCTGAAAAAATAGCCCATGTCGTATGACCGATGGCAGATGGCGAATGGTTTTGCCATACGCTATCTGCCATCGGCTATTTGCATGGATGTCATGCTGAGCAAAGCGAAGCATATCGCATTTCGCAAAACGAGATTCTTCGCTTCGCTGCTCAGAAACCTGGATGTCACTCTGAGCGAAGCGAAGAGTCTCTCCTTCAGCGCGGGAGATGCTGCGGACGAAGTGCGTCCGACGCTGCGCTCAGCATGACAAGTTTCTTGGCTTAAACATGCCCACGAGGGCATGAGTTCTCAGAATGACAACTTTACTTTCAGGGGGAAGCATGGCAAACAATCCGCAATTCGTCTGGGTCGATGGCAAGCTTACGCCGTGGAACGATGCAACCGTTCACATCACCGCAATGGGTGTCGCAACGGTCTCACTCGTCTACGAAGGGATTCGCGCGTACTGGAACGATAGCGCGAAAAAGCTGTACGTGTTCCAACTCGGTGCGCATATGCAGCGGCTCGCGCAGTCCATGCGACTGTTACGTATGAAGCCACCATTCACCGCCGAAACATTGAGTCAAGCAGTGATCGACTTACTGAGCGCAAACAAACTCAGCGGCGACATTTACATCCGCCCCTTCGCCTTCGTCGAATCGACGACGTTCAGCACCGCGGCGACGGATATTCCGCGCATCGTCATCACGATTCAGGAATGGCAATCGCGCTTGAAGAACGGCAAGGTCAATCACGCGTGCGTCAGTTCGTGGACGCGCATCGGCGATAACGTCATGCCGCCGCGCATCAAAGCCGCATCGAATTACTTGAACTCGCGGTACGCGTCGGAAGAAGCCAGGCGCAACGGTTATGATAACGCGCTGTTTCTCAACGCTAACGGCAAAGTGTCCGAATCGACGGGGGCATGTTTGATGATCGTGCGCAACGGCAAAATTATTACGCCTTCGGTGACGAGCAATGTTTTGGAGAGTATCACACGCGAAACGTTGCTCCAACTCTGCCGCGAGGTACTGCATATCGAAACGGTCGAACGTGAGTTGGACCGGACGGAATTGTACGTCGCGAGCGAAGCGTTCTTGTGCGGCACGGGCGCAGAAATCACGCCGCTCGCGTCGATTGATCGATTCACGCTGGGCGATGGCAACATCGGTCCGATCACAAAACGCATCGAGAGTTTGTACGACGATTTGGTACGCGGCGTCGATAGTCGATACGCAGAATGGCGAACATCGGTGTAAATGGGTGTGGGACGCGGAGCGTGGGAGCGAAAAGAGACGGTACTCCCACACTCCCATACTCTGTTTCTCTACGCGGAAAAATTTATGCAGTGGAAATTATGAATCGGTGGTAATTGGCATTGTGCTCGGTTTAGCTAGCGCGTTCGTGTGGGCGACGACAAGTCTGGCGATGAAAACCCAATCGGAACAAATCGACGCACTTTCGGCGAATACGTTTCGCATGATCGTCGCGGCGATTTTGTTCTTGCTCTTGCTACCATTCTTCGGCGGACTGGATGCGCTCGCGCAGATTTCTGATGGCGCAAAGCTGGCATTAGCTGTCTCGTTTATCTTTGGCGTTGCGCTCGGCGACACGTTGTACTTTTGGAGCATGACGCAAATCGGCGCGGCGCGTGCAATGCCGTTATCGAGCATTTATCCATTGTTCACTTGGGCAATGGCAGTTCCCATTCTCGGCGAGCCAATTACGTTCAAAGCGATTATCGGCACAGCGCTAGTTTTGATCGGCGTGTACTTGTTGACGCCCAGGATTTCTACTCAACCCGTCATATCGAGGAGCGTCCCGAGCGAGCGAAGCAAGTCGAAGGATCGCGACGAGAAATCTCATTCGAGCGATTCGGAGATTTCTCGCGGAGTTTACAGTGAGCGAAGCGAAGCTGCTCGAAATGACATTGAATCAAATGCGCGCGCAAAACGGATTGGCACGCTGGCGGCGATTGTCGCGGCACTGCTCTGGGCAATTTCAACGACGCTGCTGAAAATGGGGCTACAAGACGGCTTGAACGTCGTCGTCATCAACAGTTTTCGGATGCCCGTCGGCGCGCTCGTGATGTTGGCGATGGTGTATGGAAGGTTGGGCAAGCAAGCATGGCGTGGCATTCATCGTCAGAATTTGCTGAGCCTCATTCTCGTAGGAATTTACAGCACGGGGATTGGCATGACGTTGTGGACGCTCTCCGTCGAATATACCGGCGCAGCGCGTGCAGCGCTCTTGGTAACGCTCGCGCCACTGATCGGCGTGCCGCTTTCGGTGTTCTTGCTCAAAGAGCGCATTACGCGCGCGATCGTGATTGGAACAGGGATTTGTGTTGCGGGGATTTGGTTGATCTTGTAAAAGGAATCATCTGCGAATCATGTCATTCTGAGCAGAGCGGTCTTTGCGGAGCGAAGAATCTCAATCTTTCAATAATGAGATTCTTCGCTCCGCTCAGAATGACATGTTAGCGAGTGAAAAAACTGCGACGCACCTGGGAGGTGCGTCGCAGTTTTTTCGTTTGCATTAGCGCGACCAGGTTGGGTGATCGCCGCCGGTCTTGGTGAGCGCGGTGACGTTGCCGCCACTCGCGTCCATCATATAGACATCGGTCTGACCGTTGCGCGTGGATGCGAATGCAATCCATTTGCCATCGGGCGACCAGGTCGGCGAGAAATCGTTGAACGGACTATTGCCAACGCGGCGCAAGCCCGTGCCATCGGCATTCACTACATAGATTTGCGAACGTCCATCGCGCGTCGAAGTGAACGCCAGCGTCTTACCATCGGGACTCCACGCGGGCGAGCCATCGTCGGCAGGATTGTTCGTCAGATTACGCGCGATGCTGCCGTCCGTGTACACCGCGTAAACATCGTTTGCACCTGTGGTGTTATACCCAAGCGCAAAGGAATTCAGCTTCGACCAGGACAAGCCGCCGCGATATTGTTCGCCTTGAGTCGGCTTGGACACCAAACACTCGTACTTGTCGGTGCATTGAGTTTTGTCCGCATTGATGACGACGAGTTCCCAGGTTTGATGGTTGCCGCTCAGCCAAATAAAGGCAATGCGTTTCCCATCCGGCGACCAAGTTGGGCTGGACAAGCCGCCGCCAGCATCCGAGGAATACAAATCGGTTGTGCCATCCGGTCCAAGCACGCGCAGAACGTTCGACGTGTTGGGACCACCGGTAAAGATGTACGCAAACTTGCTATTGTCCGGCGACCATTCGCCGATGTGCGCGTTCGTGCTGCTGGCAATATCGAACACGGGACCTGTCACCACATAAGGTGTGGTCGAGTTGGTCGCAAGATTCAAAACCGAAATGCGATCAATACCCTGATCGTTCCAATGGTACGCAATACTGCCCTTGGGCATCGGCGGTTTCGTCGCAGTCGCCGTCACGGCAGGCTTGGGTGTTGCTGCCGCCGCCGCGCGAGTCGCCGTTGCAGCCGGTGTCGGCGTCAAGGGCGTCGTCGAAACCAATTGCGTCCCCTGCAATTTGTACTTGCGCGTCACGGCGAGCGTCGGTTTGGTCATCGGATCTTTGGGACCCTGGGTCACCATATCGACGGCAATCTCCGTGCCTTGAATTGACAGCGCGGTAAGTTGGATGCGGTCGCCAAGCAATGCAGAAGCGACCGGTTTCGCCGCGCCCTTGTCATTCAAAATTCCGAACAAATAGTAGAACGTGCCACTGCCGCCCGTCTGGACAGTCAAGACGGCGGCGGCATCTTGGACACCGTTACCATCCAAATCGCCCATCGCCGTTACATTCTGAAATGTCACGACAACTTTGGCGGAAGACTTGGCCACCGGTTCTTCGTACACACCGTTCACGAGTTTGGCTTTACCGCTCGCTGGACCTTCGACGGTGTACTCGGCGTTCTTTAGTGCATCGACCGTCAATGGCGCGACGGTCGGCGTTGGTGCGACGGTGGGAGTAGGCGGAACCTTGGTCGGCACGGCGGTCGGCGAAGGTTGCGCGGTCGGAGATGGAACTGGGGTCGGAGTAGCGGGTCCGCTACAGGCAACAATCGTGCTCAACAAAACAACCAAGCCACACAACACGAGAAATTTTTTCACTACTAGCTCCTTTCGTTGAATTTTCAGCGATAGAGAAAAAATCAGACCGCAGAGCCATAAGATAACCGACGAGACTGCCATCGGTATCCGCGTCTCTGCGGTGGATTGAGTTGTTAGAACCGACAGGGCTAATATAACATAAAAGGTGAAATGAACAAAATTCATGTAGGGCGGACGGCTCGTCCGCCATCGCGAGCTAGCAGCTCGCGCTACGTGCATTCCAACAAACTGTGTTATAATTCTCGCCGATGGACGCCATCCTCACCCACGACAACGCCGACTTTGATGCGCTCGCCGCGCTGCTCGGCGCAAAAAAAATCTACGCCGAAGCATTGGCGATTCTGCCGCCGCGCCTGAATCGCAACGTGCGCGATTTTTGCACGCTCTACTGCGACTCGCTGCCATTTACGCGACCGGAGGATTTGCCGCGTCAAAAGTTTCAATCCGTCGTCATCGTCGATACCCAGGCGATTCAATCCACGCGCGGCGTTACAACGCAAACCCAACTCCATTTTATCGATCACCACCCGCTCGCGCGCAACCTCGAAAGCGGCATGACGTTTTTCGGCGGCGAGACCGGCGCGACGACGACGCTCTTTGTCGAACAGATCAGCGACAAGGAACTGCCGCTCACGCCGGTTGAAGCGACGCTATTGTTGCTCGGCATTTACGAAGACACCGGTTCGCTCTCGTACATCACAACGACGGCGCGCGATGCGCGCGCGGCAGCGTTTCTGATGGAACACGGCGCAAGTCTCGCCGTCGCCAACGATTTCCTGCATCATCCCCTCACCGAAGAACAAAATAAACTCTATCTGCGTTTGATCGATAACATCAAAACGATCAACATCGCCGGCCATGCGATTGCCATCGCGACCGCGCGCGCGGACAAGTACACCGAAGAAGTTTCGACGCTGGCGCATCAACTGCGCGAACTCTACGACCCAGCGGCGATTTTCGTCCTCGTTCACATGGACGACCACATTCAACTCGTCGCGCGCTCCGAGCAAGTCGAGATCAATGTGGCGACGATTGCGGAAGCGTTTGGCGGCGGCGGACACGACAAAGCATCGGCGGCGATGATTCGCGGGCTGACGCTGCGCCAAGCGAAATCCAAATTGCTCAAGTTGCTCAAGACGAATGTCAAGCCCTCGATCACCGTGCGGCAATTGATGTCGTTCGGCGTCCACACGCTCGAAGCGAACGTCACGGTCGCGCAAGCCGCCGAAGCCGTGAATCGTTACGGACACGAAGGATTTCCCATCGCACGCAAAGGCAAACTCGTCGGCGTACTGACGCGGCGCGAGATCGATCGCGCGATGCATCACAAGCTCGGCACGACGCCGGTCAAAAACCTGATGCACAAGCCCGTGTCGGTGTCGCCCCACGATTCAGTCGAAAAGCTGCGCGCGGTGATGATCGAGTCTGACCTGGGACAAGTGCCCGTCATCGACAAAAATAAAATCATTGGCATTGTCACGCGCACCGATCTCATCAAACCTTGGGACACAGCGCGTCCACCGCGCGCCGAGGATATGGCGCAGCGATTGGAGAAATGGCTGCCGCCGGATTTGCTCGCGCTCGTTCACTATGCGAGCCAGACGGCGCAAGAGTTGGGCTATGGTCTCTACGTCGTCGGCGGATTTGTGCGCGACCTGCTCCTCAATCAACCGAATCTCGATCTCGATCTGGTCGTCGAAGGCGAAGCGATTGAGTTGGCGAAGACACTGGAGAAGAAATTCGGCGGGCATGTTCACGCGCATTCGCGTTTCGGCACAGCGAAATGGATTCTCGATAAACCCGAACAACTCCAAGTCAATCATCTCGATTTTACGACGGCGCGCACTGAATTTTACGCCCATCCATCGGCGCTGCCCGAAGTGGAAACCAGTTCGCTCAAGCAGGATTTGCGCCGCCGCGATTTTACGATCAACACGCTGGCAATCGGTCTCGACCCAGAACGCTACGGACAATTGATCGATCCATTTGGCGGCGAAGAGGATTTGCGACGCGGTCTGATTCGCGCGCTGCACAATCTCAGCTTCATCGACGACCCCACGCGTATTCTGCGCGCCGTTCGCTTCGAGCAGCGGTTTGGTTTCAAGATCGAACCGCGCACGGCGCAACTCATCGGCGACGCACTCGACATGATCGCGCGCGTAACGGGCGAACGTTTGCGGCATGAACTCGAATTGATTTTCGACGAAGGCGAACCGGAAAAAGCGCTGACGCGCTTGCAAGAACTGGGTGTGCTGCGCGCCATCTTGCCACCATTTGAATTTACGGAATGGCACGCACGGAAATTTCGCGCTGCGCGTGATGTTGTGTCTAAACTAGAGGTGCTTGGCTATTTCGGTTTGCTCGCGTATCATTTTTCACCGTCGACGGCAGCAGAGTTTGCCAAGCGACTCAAGTTGTCGAATCCGGATGCGGAAACGATCATGCAAGTCATCGCCCTGCGCGAAGAGGTCGCTGCGCCGTTGGCTGACGAATCGCTTGCGCCCAGCGCAGTGTATCGTTTGCTCGAAGGGTATTCCGACGCCGCGTTGAATATTTTCGCCATCGCTACCGACGACATTCGGCTCGCCGAGCGCATCGACGTGTATCGCACGCGATTGAGTCAAATCGAGACCGAGCTAACCGGCGACGATTTGAAAAAGATGGGCATTCGTCCGGGTCCGGCATTCAAAGATATCTTGTCGCGTTTGCGCGACAAACGGCTGGACGGCATCCTCACCAATCGCGATCAAGAAATCCAATTCGTTCGGCACGAGATTGACAAGTTACAGGCAGTAATCGATCAGCAGTAAACAGTATCCAGTAATCGGTTTTCAGTTTTTAGTCTGGATACTGAATACTGATTACTGAATACTGATCCGAGGAGCAATATGGCAGGCACATTCATCGTCGCATCGAAAAATCGCACCACAACTAAAGCAATCGAAAAAGCGTTGAAAGAAGATCACTACGAGGTTGCAATCGCAGCCAATGGGGTTGCGCTCGTCGATCAGGCGCTCGACAAAAAACCGAACGCAGTTTTCCTCGGCGTGTCGCTGACCGGCAGCATGACGGGCTTGGAGGCAGCTCGTGCCCTCCGGACACTCACTCCCACCGAAAATGTGCCGATCATTTTTCTCGCGGAGAATGCCGAGGAAGAGAAAAAAATTTCCGATGCGCGCCTGCCGTTGGCAGATTGCCTCGTCGCGCCATTCGACGAAAATGAGGTAAAAGCGCATGCGGCAGGCGGAATGGAAACAGGCGAAAGCATCGCCGATCTGCGTCCATCGAAAACAGAAAACGCGTGGATGTTGGCGATTCTCGACCCGCTTACGCAATTGTATCATCGTCGCTATATGCTGCATCGGTTGGGCTATGAATCCAAACGCAGCGCCCGCTATAAAAACCCGCTTGCCGTCTTGCTGGTCGATGTCGATAACTTGAAAGAGATCAACAAGCAGCATGGCATCCTAACAGGCGACAGCGTTTTGATCGAAATGGGGCAATTGCTTTTGGCATTCATGCGTCAAGCAGAAATTATCGGACGCAATGACACCCAGGATTTTCTAATCATCGCCCCGCAAATTACGGAAGACGGTGTGATTGCCATGGCGCAGCGAATTTGCAAGACGGTCATGGAGCACCACTTTGTCTTGGAAAAGCTTGACTTGCATGTAACGGTTAGTGTTGGCGTTGCATGGATAAAAGGTGATGATCTCAGCGAAAATCTCGCGCTGCTGGGGCGCGCCGAAGTTGCACTAACGCGCGCGAAACAGGCGGGCAAGAATCGCGTGGAGGTTGGATAGATGTTACCTGCTGTCGAACTGTACGAGCAATTGATGCGGGATCGCCGCGCGAATGTGTTGAAAATTCTCGACGGTTTGGACGCAGATGCATTGAACTGGCATCCGTTGTCAGACGCGACCAATTCCCTTTACGCGCTCGCCGTTCATGCGCTCGGCGCGGAACGACATTGGATTCACGAACGAACCGGCGGACGGAAAATTGAGCGCGACCGTGCCGCAGAGTTTCGCGCGAAAGGCGACGACGTGGCAGTGTTGCGCGCGCAGTATGAAAACGTCGCGCAAGTGAGTAAAGAAATCTTAGAACGATTGACCGAAGCGGAGGTGGATGTCTTGCGCGACGATGGCAAAAAAGATAAATTCACGTTTCGTTTTTGCATTTTGCACATCATCGATCACTATGCCGAACATGTGGGGCAAATGGCGCTGACACGGCAACTGTGGGAGAATCGCGCAGAACGACCGAACGAGATATAAGAGTGGCAGGTGACGAGCGACGGGTGACGTGAAAACAAAAACCAGGTGGCGGACATATCGTCACCTGGTTTTGTTTGGAGAGATATTTTATCGCGCGATGCGTCTCACGGTTCTTTCCAGTTCATTCTTGCATTTGACGCACAGGGTCGTTTCGGGCAACACCTTGAGTCGTTCCGGATCGATGGGTTTGCCGCAATGTTCGCAGATGCCGTATGCGCCTTTTTCCGCGGACTTTAACGCTTTTTCGATTTCTTCTATTTTGAGTTCCAGTCGTCGCACGAGCGCCAGATTCTTTTCGCGCTCGTACACCTCCAAATCCACGTCATCGCTCGTAACGTCCGGTTCAGCTTTGAGATATTCGCGCAAGCGATCGATTTCGGCAACGGTTTGATCCAATTCGTGTTCTAGCCTTCGGCGTTCAGTTTGAGTTAGGGTCTTGTGGTTCTTTGCCATCCTTTCTCCTTTTGCCAGGCAAATTTGACGCATTTTATAGCACACGTTCCCAATCGCGTCAACGGAAGCAGAGGGCTTTCGTTTGACGATTCAAGGGAAATTGCATATACTTGCAATCGACGCCGGGGCGTGGCGCAGTTGGTAGCGCGCATCGTTTGGGACGATGAGGCCGATGGTTCAAGTCCATTCGCCCCGACTGCCAAGTGACGGGTGACGTGTGATGAGTGACACGAATTGGGTCACTTGATATGCGGGAGTAATTCAGTGGTAGAATGCAGCCCTTCCAAGGCTGACGTCGCGAGTTCGAGCCTCGTCTCCCGCTCTCATTCTGATGAAGGACGAAAGACCAAGAACTAGATTGTTCGTCTTTCGTCCTTTCTCGATTTGTGGGCCTGTAGCTCAATGGCAGAGCAGCGCCCTCATAAGGCGTTGGTTGCTGGTTCGAATCCAGCCGGGCCCATTGTAATTGCAGATTGCAGATTGCGAATTGCAGATTGTGCGATCTGCAATTTTTTTTGGAGAAGGACTATGGTCGATTTTGTTACTGCCTTATCCGCCGATTTACCAAATTATTTGCGTGATCTCGAAACCGTCGTGAATATCGATTGCGGCACGCACACGAAAGCCGGCGTCGATGCCGTCGGTCGGCTCGTGCGCGAACGCTTGCGCGAATTCGGCGCAGACGTGATTGATTTTCCGCAAGAGCAATTCGGCGATTGTGTCTATGGGCGATGGCGCGGCAATGGTACCGCTCGCATTTTGTTGATCGGTCACATGGACACCGTTTATTCCGAAGGAACAGTCAGCCAATTTTCTTTTCGCAAGCTAGCTGGACGATTGATGGGTCCTGGCGTCAACGATATGAAGAGCGGACTGCTCGCCGGTATCTATGCGCTCAACGCCGTCGTGCGTTCGGGCTTTAATCAGTTCGCCGAGATTGGAATGTTCTGCAACACCGAAGAAGAAATCGGTTCGCCGGTGTCTATGCCGTTGTACACGCAATTTGCAAAAGACGCAGACGCTGCGTTGGTTCTCGAACCCGCGCGCGAGAGCGGCGCGATTGTAAGCGCACGCAAAGGCGTGGGACATTACGATGTCGTCGTGCATGGCAAGTCGGCTCATGCCGGCGTTGAACCGGAGAAAGGCGCAAACGCTATTCTTGCGCTCGCTCGATACACCGAAGCCTTGCAAGCACTCAACGGTCTCCGACCTGGGTTGACGCTGAATGTCGGCGTAGTACGCGGCGGCACGCGCCCCAATGTGGTTGCTGATCATGCCGACGCGCAAATCGATGTGCGCATTGCGCGAGTGGCAGACGCCGAGCCGCTGGAACAAGCGATGCGCGAAATCCTCGCGCGTCAAGTGGTGCCTGAGACGAAAGCAGATCTCATGGGCGGCATCACCAATCCGCCGATGGAGAAAACCGAAGCGACTGCGCGGCTGCTCGCGTATGCCAAGAACGCTGCGCGCGAACTCGGATTCGAGATCGAAGATGTTTCGACCGGCGGCGGCTCCGATGGCAATTATACGGCGGCGCTCGGCACGCCCACGCTCGATGGGTTGGGACCAGTCGGCGGCAAAAGCCACAACGCGCTGGAAGAATGGATGGATCCAAAATCCATCGTGCCGCGAACTGCCCTGCTGGCGAAACTGATCGTGGCGATTGCAGAAAACAAATAGCTGTAGACCCGAAGGCAACAACACCTCCGGGTCTTTTCTTTGCTAAAAACTGCATCTTGACAAAACGGCTCCTCCGCCGTATAATCTATGCAGACTAGTCTGCAATACAAACTAGTCTTCAAACGGAGGCAAAATATGAAAGCACAATCAAACATCGATCAAGTGATGCAACAAACGCAGCGTTATTGGTACGAAGACGGATTTCAGGACATGGCGTTTGGTGGATTTATTCTCGCCATCGCCCTCTTGTTCGGAGCGCAAACCTTGACCCCACCGGGGTCGCCGCTTTGGATGTTATGGGGCTTGGGCGGTCCTTTATTGTTGATCGGGGGCGCTGTTGTGGCTAGTGCAGTTGTTCGTAGACTCAAAGAGCGAGTCACCTATCCACGCACTGGTTATGTAGCCTATGAACGAGCGCGCGGCAAATCGCGATTGGTTCGCATGGGACTGGCGTTCGTTATCTCAGCAGGCATTTCGGCTGGAATCGTCGTGCTTCAGAAAAACTGGGTCAGTTTGCCGGTGATTCTGGGATTCGTTTACATGGCTACGTTTAGTTTCCTGGCTTTTCGCTTTGGATTGCGCCGATACGTCTTCATGGCATTCTGGTGCTTGGCACTAGGTCTCAGCTTAGCATCGTTATCATTGACGATTGAATTAGCGGGCGCGATTTATCACGTGGGAACCGGAGTCGCGTTGATCGTTGCGGGTTGGTTCACGTGGCGACAGTACGATCAAAACGCGCCGAAGGGTTTGGAAACAAACGATGACGAAAAGCTCCGCTAAGCAAGCAGTCGATGTTCAAGGCTTGATCGATGTAGATCGTGTAATCCACGAACCGGCACGGCTCGCGATTGTCGCCGTACTGGCGGCGTGCGAGTCCGCCGACTTTGTTTACCTGCGCAACGCAACCGGCATGACACAGGGAAACCTTTCGGCGCATCTGGGCAAACTTGAAGAAGCGGGTTATGTGGAAATCGAAAAACGCTTCCAGGGCAAAAAGCCCAACACATTGTGTCGGTTGACCGATGCAGGACGAACTGCCTTTAAGCAATATCGCACACGCGTCGCAAAGTTGGTAAGTTGATCGAAAAAGCCACGGGCTGCATTCAGCTCGTGGCTTTTTATTTACCCACTTGATTGAATCGGTGGAAGTTGTTTCGGCACGTAGACACGAATCGCAGCCACGCCTGTTTGCGGACATTGATATTCGCAGATGCCGCAGCCGATGCACAAATCGTGAATCATGTGCGGACGCTGCAGATGCACCGGCTTGCCATCGGGCGTGACCGCATCGACATCTTCCAGACGGATAGCTTTGGGCGATAGCGGACACATCTCTTCGCACACGACGCACGGTCGATACATCGCCCAAGGAATGCAGCGATTCTGATCGATGTAGGCAACGCCGATCAACTTTTTGCGCTTGTCTTCAAGCGTCAGCGGTGGAATCGCACCGGTCGGACAAATCTGCCCGCATGCATTGCATGAAAAGTCGCAATAGCCGATGCGGGGTACGAGTATCGGCGACCATAGCCCTTCCAAGCCCGATTCGAACAAAGTCGGCTGCAAGCCACCGGTCGGACAGACCTTAGTGCATTCGCCACATCGGATACATTTGTCGAGAAAATTATTTTCGCGCGCGCCAGGCGGACGAACAAGAAAGGCATCATCGCGGTGCGCCGTCGGCGCAGACTTGAACAACGCGATCATGCCGATACTGGCAAACGCGCTGCCGATAAAATGGCGACGAGAAAAATCATACGATGCTTGCGACGATTGGCGATTGCGCGCAAAGTTAATTGCGATGACCGACTCTGGACATTCGGTGACGCAATCCATGCAGACGATGCATTCCGCCGAATCGACGGTGAATCCTTCCTTCTTGACTGTGATCGCGCTGGTGGGACATGCTTTCATGCATGCAGCGCAATGGCTGCAATCTTTCACCGCGCGCGGACGCAGCCACGATATTTTCGCTTGCAACGCATAGATCGCGCCGAGCGGACACAAATAGCGACACCAAAATCGTGATGCGACCCAGTTCAATCCGACAATCGCAATAAAGAACAGCGCAATCATCCAACCTAGTTGATAAAACGTTTGTTGTGCCGGTAAAACGGTTCCGCGATAATTTTGTTCGATAATATCGAAGAGTGGCTGGAGCGGCGGCACGACCGAATATAACGCAGTTTCGACGGCGACAAGAATCACGTTGAGCGCCGGCATCACCACGCTACCGAATGTGCGATTGAGAATCGTGATGGGATCGAGGATGAGCAGCGAGAGGTTGCCCAACAGTGCAGCGAAAAATGCAACGCTGAGCAAAACGTATTTGATTTGTCGCCATGCGGCGTGGGGTTCGATTCGTCCGACACTGCGCGGTGAAATCCCATCCAATATTGCGCCAAGCGGACAGAGCCAGCCACACCACGCGCGACCAAATACGAAACCGAAAACAATCGCGACGATTGCGAGCAACATCGTCGGGATTATCACACGCGCAGCGAGCATCGCGCTGAAAGCGGCGAACGGATCGAGGCGCAAATAAACATCGAGCGGAATGAGAGAACTTGATTCGCGGAAAGTGAGAAGCGCGAGGAAGAAGAATAAAGCGACGCTCAGAACCTGGGTTATCTGTCGAGCACGTTTCCATCGAGTGCCGGTCATTATTTCCTCAATCGTGATGCGTGTTACGTGTTCCGTTGGATTCACGCATCATGCCGCAACTTCTTTCACGCGCAAGTTCTGAAAATCGAATCGCCCTAACCCCATTGCCGCACCGTACTTGATATGGCCAATTTGCTCCGGTTTTTTCTTGAAGAACAATTGCGTGGTGTACGCATCGGCGGCGACTGGGTCAACCGTCGCAATAATTGTATTCGCTTGCATCACATAGTCGAGGCTGCCGCCGGTAGGACCATTCTTCGTCAGCACGCGAATCGCGTCGATGATGTGCAGCGTTGGCTTGAGCAGCGTGTTCAAATCGGCGATGCGCTGATCGAGCGCAGTGTGAATATCATTGCGATCTTGAATCACGCCCATCATTGCCTTCATCGCCAGCGTGACCTGCGCCGAACCGTGATGCTTGGCAATTGGGACATTGATGACAACATCGGCTTTCAGAATATCTTGATAGACCTTGGACGATTTGAGATCGCGCCCGTTCGGAAAATCCACCGACACGTACTTGGCATTTGTCATGATTTCCATCACGCCACCCACTTTTTCGACCGCGTCTTTGATTCCACTGCGCTGATAGGCGATGTTTGCCGTGCCGCTGAACGGCTGATCCATAACGCGCACGCGCTTGGCTCCCGCTTCGAGACACAGCTTGACTAGTTCAGCCATGACCTCTGGATTCGTCGTCGAGGCGTACTCGAATGTGTTTTGCGCGTTGCAAATATTCGGCTTTAAGATGACGTCGTTGCCTGCTTTCACAAACTTGCGAATGCCACCCAGCGCGTCGACGGCGGCGCGGACAATGGCACCGGGCGTTGTGCCGCGTGCGACGACGAGGTACGGCTCGCCTGCGGATGGAGGCACCGGCGTGGCAGTCATCGTCGCCTTGGCAACCACAGTCGAAGTCGATGCCGCAATCGGAGGTACGGTTGCCGCTGGCGCAGTTGTCGCTGTCGGTATCAATGTTGGCGAAACGATAGTCGGCACAGTCGTCGTTGTCGGCATTGATGTTGGGGGAGCGATAGTTGGCACAGACTGGGGACTGCACGCCGCCACAATCGTACTGACGGTATAGATCGCAGAAAGTCGAAGGAATTCACGGCGAGAAAGCATAAGCACCTCGATTAGAAGTTGGAAATTGAAGGTTGGAAGTTAGAATTTGGATGTGAAGTTAGACATTAATTGGAAATTGGAAGAATCGCCAAGTTTCTAACATCCGATTTCCAGATTCTATCATAGGAGGAATCAGACGCGAAAAACGTACCAACCGAGTCAGAATTCGGTTACGCCATCGATTAGCGTGTCATCCACCACCACGCGATGACAATGCCCCAAATCGCTCCAACGACCACTTCGAACGGTGTGTGTCCGATGAGTTCGCGCAGACGGGTTTCGCTGATGGGATGACCTTGGAATAATTCGTCGATGATTTGATTGAGGATGCGGGCTTGGATGCTCGCCGCGCGACGCACGCCCGCTGCATCGTACATCACGATGATGGCGAGCAACACTGACATGACGAAAAGCGTGGACGCCGCGCCTTCTTGAATGCCGACGGCGGTTGCCAACGCGCAAACGGACGCCGAATGCGACGACGGCAGCCCGCCAGCGCTCACGAGCAAGCGCATATCGAAGCGACGCCGACGGATGTATTCGATGATCGGTTTGGAGATTTGCGCGAGCAGCCAAGGAATAAAGACGGCTTGAAAAACACGATTTGAGAAAAATTCGTTCATGTCGCAGGTTTCAGGTTACAAGCTACAGGTCGCAGGACGCAGGTTGCAAGTTGCAGGTCGTATGGTGTGACTTGCAGCTTGCGACCTGTGACCGGTCATTCCTCTTCCACATCTTCCATTACAACTTGATCGCCTTGCGGGACAAGCTGCTTGATTCGCAGTTCGGCCGCATCCAGCATTGCGCCGCATTTCTTGGCAAGCTCCATGCCGCGCTGAAACAACGCCAGCGATTCGTCGAGCGATAGATCGCCCGCTTCTAATTTGGCAACGGTAGATTCAAGTTCGGAAAAAAGATTTTCAAACGATTCAGATTTGTCTTTAGATTTTGGCATGATAAAGTCCTGAATGCGCCTCAACCAATAGGAACGAATAAACGAATGGAAGGCTACTATTCGTTAATTCGGTGCGTATTTGTTGAGGCGGATATAATTAACCAGTAACCGCAAAATTCCACCTACAAGTTTTTTAAGGTTTGCGGCGAACGGCTTCCGCCCATTGACGTTCCAATTCTTTGAGACACCGCCGTGGATGATGCCGAAACCGATACAGGACTTGGAGTCGGCGCTGCGTTTTG
>JACRMI010000100.1 GCA_016215025.1 Chloroflexota bacterium | reverse complement strand
TTTGGGTAACCGTTTTTTCTTCCTTCAAGAGTTCGAGCGTGGTTTCGGCTTTGAACGCCGATGAATACTTTTTTCGCATGACTGGTATTCTATCTGATTTTGTCCGTTTGGTGTGTCTAGTTTTATGGGTCCATTATATTTAGTCAGCAGGTACATTGATAAGCGGTGTGAGCCTTCGCCGTGCGAGAGTAATGGAGTGTAATTAGTAATTGGTAAGTAAACCTTTCATTCAAATCCCGTCCGACATTTACTAAAATGGCAATTCTTCGCCTTTGCTAGTTTGTTCAGTCATAAAAGTTTGTGTGATTCTCGCCATGAGAATTGCGAATTGTTCCTCCGTAATTTGTGCGCTTAACCTCATTTTCTCCATCATTCTTTGAAAGATAGAGTAATCTCCTATTTTATCAACGAGAATTTCTAAATGATGAAATTGGAGATGATCAAGTATATTTATGAAAGTTGTTGTGTTGGTAACACAGCAGCGAATAACCAGCTCGTCAATTTTCTGTTTAGGCAATTTGTTGGCGTCAATGATCTTACAGAGAATATGAGGAAGCCCAAAGCTTCCATTAACTTCGGAGTTTTCCGTGGCAATTGTCATTAACCTATCAACATGCCCCGACTTGAAGAAAGGGGCAAGATAGGTGATAATTCCATCTGCAAGTCTATTAGCATTATTATAAGATGAAGCTACTCGGTAGAATTCTAGTGCTCTATCCAAATACTCAGCTCTTGGTTGGATTTCGGTAAGAATCTCAATTTCGTCTGCCGAAGCCTTGTCAAGCGCAGATAGAGCAATTTGTTTAAGTGGTTCAAAATCCAACAAGATGACAAACAATTCGGGTTGAGTGGCAATGTTTACGCTCTTGACGAAGTTTTCAATCTTGTTGCGTACATCTATCGCAATATATTGCCACGTGTCCGAAATATGAACTAAGAAATTAACGGCATTGATAAAATTGTTATCTGTTAAATTTCGGATAGTATCGCCAAGTTTTTCGGCAAACGTATTCTCTACAATACTCCTGTGCATCCGTCGCGTTGCCTCAACAGCTGCAAACAATCTGGCATTGACTGGATCCGAAACGTTATTTTCCAAAAGAGATTTCAAAAGAACAACAACGAAGTTTCTTACGAGTGCTTCTCGTGGGCGCACTAGCGGTCCTTGTTGGAATGATTTTACTGCTGAATCAATATCTGTTGGGAAATATTGCGAATTGACTTCACGTATCAGTCTTTCAATAGCAGCCTTGCCCTGAACTGGTGGTTGTTGCAGCAGGTGTGTGATCGCATTCCGAAGATGATAGCGAGCTAACTCGGCAGTAGGTTGGTAGATTTCGTCATAAGCTATCATTGATGGATGTGCACATCGATTCCTATCTTTGGAAAGTCGCTGTAAATCCTCATATTCTACGGGCGAAATTAGTTCGAACTCTTTTTTCGCAAATTCGAGAATGCTATTCTCAAACCGTAATGATTGATTGATGTCTGCATTTCTTCTGATTTCATCAAATGCTTGACGACGTATTTCCGCGTTCTTGTCGCCTGAAAGCGCAAGCTCATCAAGCTTGTGGAGTATGTCAAACACGACAGCTACCCAAGTGGCGACAATGCAAGAACGAAATGCTCCAGCACGATAGCAAGCTACGGCTTCAGAGATGTAACTACGCGCTTGATCGTTTCTACAGCGAAGTACTAACTCGTCAAGATCAACTAATCGCTCTTCCATTTTGCCCTCCAATTATTGCTTCATTGGTCAATTGGACAATTGGTTCATTTCAAATACGCCTCATCCACCGGTATCTTTAGCGCGTTCGCAAAAGCATTCGTCTCGCTGGCCATGCCAATGACGGCGAGCAGCTCAGCATACTGCTCTTGTGTCATCCCTTTTGCATACGCCGAGGCGGTGTGCGAGTGAATGCAATATTCGCAATTGTGCGCCACCGACACGGCGATGTAAATCATTTCTTTGGTGACCGCGTCGAGCGCGCCGGGCTTCATCACCTCGCGCGATGCTTCCCAGGTTTGTTTCAACAGCGTGGGTTGATTCGCCAGCGCCTTCCAAAAATTATTCACGTCTTTGACGTTGCGCGCGCGTTTAATGTCGTCGAACACCGCGCGGACTTGTGGCGATGCGTCTTCGTATTGAACGAGTGAAACCGTTGCCATGCTTGCCTCCCCAATCGAATTATTCTGATTTGAACAACTTGATAATTGCGTCCATCGGCAGCGCGAGTTTGGCTTCGACCTCGACCGCTTTGATGATGCCGACGGGAACCGGACACGCGGCGTGCGTGCAAAACTGCGCGCCTTTTTGCAAAATCTCCGGCATCGACCGCCGAAACGAAATTTCGTTCATTGGATTGACCTGCCTTAACTCTTCTGCCAATCGCTGGATGGCTTTACAATCGCTGACGATGGTGAGGTTGCACAGCTTGCCATCCATTTTTGCTTCGACTGTGGTAACGTGCCCGCAGTTGCCTGGAAATATTTCTGCCTTGGCCAACAATCCTCCTTGACCTATAACAATCGATAGAAAATCGCCGTCGCTTCCAATGCGCCGCTTTCATTGTGCACATATTGCGGAATAATTCCCGCGCAGGTGTAACCCAGCTTGCGATACAATTTTTCCGATGGATCGCCTGCGCGCGTGTCGAGCACCAACGTCGTGCGATGCGCGTGCCTGGCTTGCTGCTCAATCGCTTGCATCAGCATTTCGCCGATGCCTTGCCGCCGCCAAGCCGTATGTACCAGCAACTTCATTACTTCGGCGCGATGCGAACCATTCTGCCGCGTACACAAGTCGAGTTGGGCCGTGCCGACGATGGTCGAGCCGTGGCGCGCGACGAGCAAAATGCGCGATTGTTTTTCGATGGCGCGAAACACGTCTGCCCAATAGTCACTCGCGATGTGTTGGTCCAGCGGCGGCAAAAATCCAACCGACGCGCCGTTATCGACCGAATCGCGCAACAGTGCGATCAAATCCGACAATAGGTTCCGAGCTTGGATGGAATCGAGATGTTCAACCGTAAACATTGCTCAATCGGAAATCCGCTGTTTGGTCAGTCGTGCCATCGCGCGAACTGGAAACGTGCCGACGCCTTTGAATTTGGGCGGCACTGCGCTGAACGTGAAACCTTCGTCGGGAAGTTCACCCAGGTTGCACAAATGCTCGACGATGAGTATCTCTGACTTGAGCAAAATCGAATGGACCGGGCGAGTTTTGTCCTGCAGCCAGTCAATGTTCATCGAATCGATCCCGACCAGCTTGACTGCGCAACTTTGCAAATACTCTGCCGCATCCTGGGTGAGATATGGCGGATTCTCGAAATATCTGTTCGTATTCCAATGCGCGTCCCAGCCCGTATGCACCAAGACCGCTCTGCCGCGAATTTCTTTGTCTTTGAAAAAGTTGGCATCCACTGCCAATGACTGACGATAGTCCGCGCGAATGACGATACTTTCCAGGTCGGCAAAGCGCTCAATTGTCACTTGGGATAAATCTTTGCCGTCGGCGTATCGATGAAAGGGGCAATCGATGTACGTGCCGGTGTTCGCCACCATTTCGATCTTACCGATTTGAAATTCAGTCCCAGCGGCATAGACCTCTCTCGATTTTTCTCTGCTCAAATAATCGCAGATGATGGGCGCGGGCAGTCCTTTGTAGGTGACGAGACCGTCTTCGATGGTGTGGCTCAGATCGACAAATCTCGAATCGGCAGAGTGCGCGTTAATGGATTTGCGCTTGTGCGGTTCGGCGATGATTTCTTTGTTCAAGATACGCACCGCGCCGACCATCAGCAAACGCATATCGCGCACAATATAGTCGGCAAGTTCCTTGTCCGAAATATCATCGCTGCTAATGTCGAGACAAAAGTCCTGCCCTTGAATTCCGCCGCCATTCGTGAACTCGATCTCGAAATCAAACTTGACGCGTTTGTCCATGAGTGACAACTCCTTAACGACGCATCATGCACCGGAGAAACTTGACCCACAGCGACCAGTTGCGCTGCTTTGGTTGTTTGCCACAGTTGAATTCTGCGCGATCTAAGGCGTCTTCGAGTAGTGCGTTGTGCAACGGTCGAATCACAATTTGCCAAGTCACACGTGCCCAACCTACCGTTTGCATCTCGATGACATGGCGCAGTTTTGATCGCTCTGCACCAATCGGCTCGATCTCAAAACGATGGCATCCCAGGAAACCTTTGGGTGCAGTGAATCGAAACTGAATGCGCTGACCAGGTTGGTACGATTCGACCGCATAATGAATCGGTCCGTGTCCGCCCACCGCGCCCACACTCAATGGACGATCAAATTTCATGCGGGGCCAACGATCGCGGGGCCACAACATGTCATCCGCCGAGGCGAGACGGTCGAGTAACGTACTAACTTGTGCGACCGGAGCATCGATCATGCGTTCATGAATGTTGACGATAGGCATCTTGGCTCTTTTACCTTCCGTTCAGCGATGTGTGGCATACCAAGGCATCACCGTACAACGTATCGCAACACGACATTGATCGCATAGATAATCCCAAAAATTATCGCCAGATTCGGTTGTCCGGCTGCTCCCAGCGCCAGAATCGCCAAACAAAAAATAATCAGTTCCAGACCCAGGTGGAATGGTTCGCGCAAACGCCTCGATGATTTAGGCGCAAGCCAAATTCCCCAAACACTGGCCACGAGCACTGGAACGCCAATGCCCAGTCCGATTTTCGTGATGGCTGCGTCCCCGGTATTAAAACCCCAGTATCCCAACGCCGCAAGCATGACTAGCTCTAGAATAAAGCTCAAAGCCATGTTCGCGTACTTGATAGCGGTCAAGCGAATTCTCCCAAAAAAGCTGCAACTGTCACACTGAACTGTCCCACGGTCTCACTGCCCTACGGTTCACCGTTCACTGTTCACTGTTTACTGGCTCGTCACGCATCGACGGGTTTGCGCGGCTCTGCTTTGCCGACGGTCTCTCCGAGCAAACGCGATTTTTGATACGCTGCCCACACTGCTTTCGATAACACCGTGCGCAGCGAACCCTTTTCCATTTGGTAAATCGCTTCTGCTGATGTGCCGCCTGGTGATGTGACCATGTTGCGCAATTCCGCCGGATGCTTGCCCGATTGCTGCGCAAACAAAATCGAGCCGCGCATCGTTTCAATCACAATGTCGTGCGCCTGATCGCGCGAAAAACCGAGATGCACCGCGGCATCGATCAAGGCTTCGAGGACGAGAAATGTGTACGTCGGTCCCGTGCCGCTGACGGCGGTCGCCATGTCGAGATATTTTTCGTCGTCAAAGAAAAATTCCTTGCCCAGTGATTGAAACACCAAGCGGGCATGTTCTCGTTGTGCGTCACTCACGTGCGGCGTTGCCGTCCACACCGTCAGCCCTTCGCCGATTTGCGCGGGCGTGTTCGGCATCGCGCGGACAATCGCTTGATGCGCGAGTCCTTCCGCGAGTGTCGCAATGCGTCCGCCTGCGATAATCGAAACGACCAGTTGGTCCGGACGCAACGTTGCTTTCAACTCCGACAACACGCGTGAGAGAACCTGGGGCTTGATCGAAAAGACCACCACTTCGCCGGTGCTCACTGCAGCGCGATTATCCGCCGTCGTATGAATGTGATACCGCGATTCGATTTCGGCGCGGCGTTTATCGCGCGGCTCGCTCACGGTGATTCCACTCGCAGCGACCGTTTGTCGATTGAGCAAGCCCTGAATCATCGCCTCGCCCATCACCCCGCCGCCGATAAACGCAATGCTGTTCAATTTTGTTTCCATCATGGCAACTCCCCTTCGCTCGAAATAATGTCATAGCTGGGCGCGGCGAGAAAAACGCGCGTAAAAATTTGCTCAACCTCTTCGGCGAGTGTATTCACGTCGCCCGAGAATTCCTTGTGCGGATTGGCTTGATGATGCGGCGAGGGAACCTGATAACCCAGCGAACGCAACGCGGCAATTTGATTCACATCAAGACTCGATTCATTCCATGCCTCGGAGCGATTGCTCACTTCGCAAAACACTGGCTCGCTGGCGCGGGCGTGGCTAAACTGCGCGAAAGAGTCTTCATCGTGCGCGAGGTTGAAGATGACCATCGCGTTGTCGCGCTGCATCAAATCTTGCAAGGCATGTTGGAAAATCGAGAGACGTTCGTCGCGAGTCATGTCAACTCCTTTGACTGTTGACAATAGACCGCCGACCGCAGACCACTTGATGGCGGTCGACGGTCGGCGGTCAGCGGTCTTTACTTCAGTTCCAGCGATCTCGTTTGGATCAATCGCTTTGCCATCTCGATGAATTGATCAATCGGAATGGCTTTTAAATCTTCGCCCGTGCGTAAGCGCACCGCCACTGCACTGGCTTCCGCTTCCTTGTCGCCGACGACGAGGATGTACGGAATCTTTTGCAGCTGCGCATCGCGAATCTTGGAGTTCATCCGTTCTGAGCGGTCGTCCAGCGTGACGCGGAAATTCTCGGCTTTGAGTCGCGCCATCACTTGATTCGCGTACGCATGGTGTCGATCGGTGATGGGCAACACAACCATTTGCACTGGAGCGAGCCACGCGGGGAACGCGCCCGCAAAGTGTTCGAGCAAAAACCCAATCGTGCGTTCGTGCGTGCCGAGCGGCGCGCGATGAATGACGAGTGGCATTTCTTCTTGCCCATTCGTGTTCGTGAATTTCAAATCGAAACGCAACGGCTGCGCGAAATCGACCTGGTTCGTCGCCAGTGAGAACTCACGTCCGATGGCGCTCCAAATTTGCACGTCGATCTTGGGTCCGTAGAACGCCGCTTCGCCTGGCACTTCCACAAAGTTGACGTTGCCGTTCGTCATCGCGCGGCGCACCATCTCTTCTGTCTTTTCCCACAGTGCCGGATTGTCGACGTACTTTTTGCCCAAGCCGGCTTTATCATGCGTGCTAAAGCGCATCACGTACTTGTCGATGTTGAACAACTTGAAATACTTTATGTACAACGCGATCACGCCCATGAATTCTTGTTCGAACAATTCTTCGGGGACGTAGATGTGCGCATCGTTCATCTGCATGAAACGCACGCGCATCAAGCCGAACAACTCGCCGCTTTTTTCATAGCGATAGCACGTGCCGTACTCGGCGACGCGCAGCGGCAATTCGCGATAACTGCGCTGGCGGCTCGCGAAAATTTTGTGGTGCATGGGGCAGTTCATCGGCTTCAAGTAATAGCGCACGCCTTCGAGTTCCATCGGCGGATACATGCTGTCAGCATAGTACGGCAAGTGTCCACTCTTGAGGAACAACGATTCTTTCGTAATGTGCGGCGTTCGCACGCGCACATACCCCGCCTCGCGTTCCGTCTCTTTGGCGAGCGCTTCTAGTTCTTCGATGAGCACGCCGCCGTTGGGCAGCCATAGTGGCAAGCCAGGTCCGACTTCTTCATCGAGCACAAAGATTTCGAGTTCTTTGCCCAGTTTGCGGTGATCACGTTTCTTTGCTTCTTCGAGTTGCCACAAGTATTCGTCGAGTTCATTTTTCGTCGCAAAGACCGTGCCATATACGCGCGTGAGTTGAGGATTCTTTTCATCGCCGCGCCAGTACGCGCCTGCAATCGACATGACTTTGAGCGCATCGACAGGAATATCGCCCGTGCTCGCCACATGCGGTCCGCGACACAGATCGACAAACGAATCGTGCGTGTAAATCGATACGGACGTGGCGGCTTGCGCTGCCGTATCACCGTGCTCGCCCATTTCGCCGCGCGCCAGCGCTTCGACCTGATCGAGCTTGAACGGCTGATCGGCAAATTGTTTGCGTGCCGCTTCGATGTCAAGCTCTGTATGTTGGAACGGAAACTTGCTCTTGATGATCGCTTTCATCCGCGCTTCGATGGCAGGCAAGTCTTCCGGCGTGAGCGCGCGCGGAAGTTGAAAGTCATAGTAAAACCCATCTTCGACCGCGGGACCGAATCCCAGTTTCGTACCGGGCAACAAATCCATTACTGCCTGCGCCATGACGTGCGCGGCAGAGTGACGGAGCGAATGTAATTTGTCATCCATTTTGAATTCTCCAATCGACCACGCAGGTGGTCGCTAATTTTTTGTTCCAAATAGAAATCGTGCCAGCAGTCGCATTCATGGTCACAGCAACCACCCCCCTTCACTCTAACAAAGCGTTGACGAGCCTTTCTCCTTTTGCAGCTATCCAATCCAAGACTTGCATCAGCACATCGTGATACCCAAAATATTCGATCAGAATAAATGCTATCAGTGCAAAGACAATAATCATTTGTAAACGCGCGATGGTCACATCGCGCATAACATCAGACGGTGTCCGGGTCGTTCTGTGGACCACCGTCATCGGTCGTCCACCGCTTTGCGAAGTGTCTCCCCAAATCCGCGTTCGAAACAACACAAAGGCAAATGCCGCAAATAGAATGATGCCAAACCACAGCGAGTTTTCTTCAACGGCAGGTTGTTGCCCCGGCCATAGTCCAACTACAAACGAAAAGAACAACAAAGCCACGATCATAGAGACAAGTCGAACAAAATTCATTCGCGCCATCTCCACTGCGAGATACCGGGAAACGTACTTGTTCGCACATCACTTGACTAACAATCCAATTTGGGTTATAAGAACACGCGTTCTAATCGACGGAGGGATGAAATGACCAATTGGATTGAATTTGTAGCTTCGCTCAACGTCATCGACTATATCGATGGTTTTATTTCGACATTTAGGTACGCCGATTGGAAAGGTGCTTTCGCTTCCCGTGGCGTCAACGGATTGATCGATGAATTTTTTGCGTGCTTTGCGGCAAAAAATTGCTGGATGATTCAAGTGCAACGTTATGCCGGATGGAGCGGCGTTCAAATCGAAAAGCTGCTTAACCGTTATGGCATTCGGGTCTGGGGACGCGGATTTACCCAAGACAATTATTTCTTTCGGGTCAAAGAACGCCAAGCGCGTTGGGCAGAATATTTATTGATGCGGCGCGGCATTCCGGTAACAAGTCAACTATATGACACTCGAAACGCCGATTACGCCGAATGGTATGCTCCAGGCGATGAGCCCCCGACAAATCACTAGCGGAAGGTGACTCCCATGTTGCCTTTGTTCGGGCGTAGCAGGCCAAACCGCTTGGAGACCTAGTCTTCTTTCTCCACCGTGAAAAATTCCCCCGTCTCGGTGAGCATGTACGTTTCGAGATACGCTGTGGCGTCGTCATGTTTTGCCACGCGCACCGCAATTCCACGATGCGCGGCCGCCGCCGTCAGTTCGCCCAATTGCATCAACGTGCGCTGAATCGACAGGACGCGAATTAGATGCTCACTCCAGCGCGAGGCGTAATAGCGGCGATTTTCTTCGCCGCGCGTTCCCGCCTCCGGTGATTTCACGACGGCAATATCGTCTGCGCTAATCTCACCTTCGACCAAAACTTCGGGCGCGCGAAACATGCCTTGCTGGTACTCGTGAACCGGCACCGCAGTTTTTTCGTATGCGGCGATCAAACGCGCGGCGATTTCTTCGTTCTTGGGCTGACCGCGCCCGATGTGATTGACGTATGCCGCCGACATGAGTTCCATCGGCGCGACACGTGCACGCGAAGCATCTACACGCGCACGCAGGCAAATGTACTTTGGGTTTTCGTTGTAACCCATCACATCATAATCGGGCGCGAGCCAGGCATAGACGCATTTTTCGCGCAATTCGGAAAGTACTTTCCAGCGTAGCGAACCCGTCTTGAGACCTTCGTCCGAAATCGCATCAAGGTCATCGGCACGAGCGTAATGAAATACATCGATTGTTGCCACCTTACTCCTTTAGCTCTAGAGATTGGATGTTAGAGGTTGGAAGTGAGAGGTGCATTTCTAACATCCAATTTCCAACGACCAACTTCTAGATAAAATTTTTCGCGACCAATAGTTCCGCATTCAACAACGTGCCACCCGCCGCGCCGCGAATCGTATTGTGTCCCAGCACGACGAATTTATAATCGAGCACGCTGCACTCGCGCAAGCGACCGACGACGGATGCCATGCCTTTTTCGACATCGCGATCCAAGTACGGTTGAGGACGATCTGGCTCATCGCGTACGATAATTGGATGATCGGGCGCGGTTGGCAGTTTTAATGCCTGCGGAACGCTGGTGAATTGTATCATCGACTGACGAATCTGGTCAAGATTTGATTTTTGTTCTAATTCGACGGAAACGGTTTCCAAATGCCCATCGCGCGTCGTTACTCGGTTGCAGGCGGCGCTGATACGAATCTTGGCGTCGACAATGCGATCATCCTCTAGCTTGCCCA
The DNA here is from genome assembly GCA_016215025.1 of Chloroflexota bacterium. Taxonomy (GTDB): domain Bacteria; phylum Chloroflexota; class Anaerolineae; order UBA4142; family UBA4142; genus JACRMI01. The sequence continues at coordinate 32,989 of JACRMI010000100.1, read as the reverse complement.
GCAATTTGCATGGTTCGGTTTCCAGCTTGGGTTCTTCACCTTTGATGTACGGCATCACATTGTCGAGCGTATCAAGCGCGGCGACCCCAGGATAACCTGCGCCACTCAATGCTTGCATCGTCGTCACCATCACGCGCTTGAGTCCAAATTGATCGGCGAGCGGTTTCAGCGCCAGCACCAAATGAATCGTCGAGCAATTGGGATTGCAGATGATCGCGCCACGCTTCGCGGACTTGCGGCGCGCTTGCTGAACGCGAATCAAATCCAAGTGGTCGGAATTGACTTCGGGAATCACGAGCGGCACATCGACATCCATGCGATGATTCGATGCGTTGCTGGAAACCATGTAACCCGCGTTCGCAAAATTTTCCTCGATCTCACCTGCCACTTCACTAGGCAGCGCTGAGAAAATCATCGCCGCATCGAATCTTGGTTCGCATGGCTGCACGATCATCGAGCGAATCGAATCAGGCAACGCGCTGGGCAAATGCCAGTTCGCTGCATCGGAATATTTTTTGCCCACGGAATTATCGCTCGCCGCGAGCGCGCTGATCTCGAACCAGGGATGGTTCGCCAGCAATTCGGTCAAGCGTTGTCCGACGAGTCCTGTTGCGCCGAGAATGGCGACGGGTAGTTTTTTGTCCATGGTATCCTTTCTCTTGGTTGTCATTCTGAGCGGAGCGAAGAATCTCATTCCAGGGTTGCGAGATTCTTCGTCGCAAAAATCGTTCCTCAGAATGACAATTTGCCTTATAAATTAAACCGGTCGTGAATCGCGCGCATGGCGCCGTTGGCGTCGTGTTCGTCCACGACGAGCGAAAGGTTAAACTCCGACGAACCTTGCGCAATCGAAATGACGTTCAGGTTCTTGTCGCCGAGCGCGCCGAAAACGTTTGCCGCGATGCCGGGCGTGCCCTTCATACCCGCGCCCACAATCGCGACGATGACGATGTGTTCTTGCGCCCACACGCGATCGATGTTGCCGCGCATCCGGTCGAGTTCGAACTCGTGATCGAGCGCCGACAGCGCGCGCTCCACCGCGTTCGCTTCGATGATGAAGCAAATATTTTGCTCCGACGACGATTGGGAAATCATCAGCACGCTAATGCCTTCGCGCGCAACCGTCGCAAAAACGCGACCAGCCACGCCGGGCACGCCTTGCATTCCACGCCCTTCGACGGTGACGAGACCTAATCCGCGAATCGCCGTAATCGCTTTCGCCGTGTGACCATTTGTTTTGGGCGCGCGCACAATGCGAGTTCCAGGATGCGTCGGCTCGAACGTGTTCAAGATGCGAATCGGAATATCGCGCTCGGCGGCTGGTGAAATTGTTTTCGGATGAATCACCTTTGCGCCAAAGTACGACAACTCGGCAGCTTCGCCATACGAAATCTCTGGTATCGTCTGCGCGTTTGGCACGATGCGCGGATCGGCAGTCATCACGCCGTTCACGTCTGTCCAAATCCACACTTCGTCGGCGTCAATCGCGTTGCCGAGAATGGTGCCGGTGTAATCGCTGCCGCCGCGTCCGAGCGTCGTGATGATGCCTTGGCGCGTCGCACCGATAAAACCGGTGACGACGGGGATGCCACCCGCTTGCAATATCGGCATCAACAGCGCGCGCGATTTCTGCCGCGTCGCGTCCATCAACGGGCTGGCTTGGGTAAAATTATCGTCGGTGACGACCAACTCGGTCGATTCAATCGCTTGGGCTTGCGCGCCATTTTCGCGCAACGCTTGCGCCAGAATCGGCACGAGCAAGCGTTCGCCGAGTGAGCCGACCATATCAAGCGCGCGCGGCGTGAGTTCGCCCAGGATGTGAATGCTGCGACAGAGATTCGCAAACTCGGCGAGACGCTCTTGAATTTGCTGGCTTAAGATCGCGCGCATCGATTCATCGCTCACGGCGCGCTCTAACACGGCGAAATGTTGCTGCGTCAACGAATCGTGCGCGGTGACGAACGTGTTGGCATCGCCTTCAGCCGCACGCCGCGCTGATTTAATCAGCGTATCGGTTACGCCGCTCATCGCGCTCGACGCCACGACAATCGCGTGACCTTGCGTCGCATAGCCGTAGACGAGTCGCGCAACATTCAGAATGCGGTCGCCATTGCCGACAGATGTTCCGCCGAATTTCATCACAACGCGCATAAGTTCCTCCCACGAAAAGCAAATTGGAAATTTGCTCTACAAAACAAAAAACTCTCACGTCCTAAAAGGGACGAGAGAGTCCTCCCGTGGTTCCACCCAAATTTGCATCCGCACATCCTTGGGCTTTTGCACACTCGTGTTGCGATTAACGGTCGCGCCGGGGTCTGTGACCCAGCTCGCAAGTGGTTTTCATCGATTGTTTGCCGACGCGGCTTGCAGTCTCGACCGCATCTCCCTGAGGCACCAATTTCGATTACTCGTCTTGGTCTTTGCTTTTACTGTTTACTGTTCACTGATTACTGATCGTATGGGCGGTGAAGGAGTCGAACCTACGGCCTCAGCGATGTCAACGCTGCGCTCTAACCAACTGAGCTAACCGCCCGAACTGCTCGCATTATACCACAAAAAAATGCGTTGGCAAATTAAAAAAGCAAACGCGCCAAATGGGTCAAACATGCCCAATGAGCATCTGGTAGCAGGTGAGTTCTCTCGGCTGAGCGATTAAACAAAGTTGCGATGCACTTTCGAAAGTGTGTCGCAGCTTTGTTTACTTCAAAATCCGCGCACTAACAATTTGTCCAAATCTATCAACGTGCCACGCCAATCCGCTGGCGCATCCACATTTGCATTGTGCGCATTCGTCACGAAAAATGTTTTCATACCCGCGCGCTTGGCCGGCAGAATATCATTCTCCACCTCATTCCCCACCATGACGCAATCCTCTGGCGCGCAGCCAATCATCGTTGCGATCTCGCGGTAGTACGCCGAATGCGGCTTGCTCACATGCATCGTCTCAAAATCTGTGACCAACGCATACGGCAAGTCGGCAATTCCCGCCCATTCCATACGCTGGCGAATAGCGGTACCGGGGAACACCGGCATCGTCGCAATGATAACCTGGTATCCATAGGCGATGGCGTTTGCCACAACCATGCGCGCTTCGGGAATTGGTTTGACGACCGCACGCAACTGCGGATACTCGCGCGCGTAGAAATCGTCAAAGAGCGGCATCAAGATTTCGCGGGCAACACCCAGCTTGGGAAAAAAGTCGGCGGCAAAAGCGTCTTCCATTGTGAGCGATAGATCGGTTTTGGCGACCATCGCGCGCGTAGACGCTGTGAGTTGCGCGATGAATTTGTCGGGCGACACAAGATGCGCCACTTTTTTCGTGAGCGCGCGAAAGTACGGCGGCAAGAAAACGTCCATTGAATCGTCGATCAACGTACCATCAAGGTCAAAGAGAATGGCGTGTGTCATAAACCCTCAAAGGCAGTGAACCGTAAACAGTCAACACTGAGCAGTGAGACCACAACTGTTTACTGTTGACTGTTTACTGAAAACTGATCACTCCGCGCGCAACCTCACCCGCTTCCATATCCGCAAACGCCTGTATCACGTCTTGAAGTTTATAGCGGCGCGTGATGAGTCCACTCACCGGCAAACGTCCGGCGCGATATAAATCGATCAGATGGGGCAGATCAACTTGCGGTCGCATCGAGCCATAGAAGGAACCGAGCAAACGCTTGTTTTGGAAAATCAGATTGCCTGCCGGAATCGATACATTGATTTTCGCCGAGTGCATGCCGGCGATGACGGCGGTCCCGCCGGGCGCAACTGCTTGCAGTGCTTGCGGAATTGTCGTCGCCGAACCAACCGAATCGAAAACGTAATCCGGTCCATTGTGAACAAATGCTTTGCACGTTTCGACGACGTTTGCTTGGAGTGGATTGATGGTCTCGGTCGCACCAAAACTTTTTGCCCAATTCAATTTGTTGTCCATCACATCCACGGCGATGATCGGATAACAGCCTGCCAATTTCAATCCCATGACTATGCTTAACCCGACGCCGCCGCAACCGATGACGGCTGCTGAGCTTCCTGGCTTGACGTTCGCCGTGTTGACGACTGCGCCGACGCCCGTTGCCACCGCGCAACCGATGATGGCCGCCACGTCGAACGGAACATCGCTGGGAAATGGGATCGCGCTGGCTTGATCGATGACGATGTATTCGGACATGGTCGATGCGCTGAGGTAATGCTTTATGGGCATTCCGTCGCTGCTGCAAAAGCGGGACGTGCCATCGGATAAAAATCCTTGGTATAGCGTTTTCGGAAATCGTTCGCAGAGATTCGGAAAACCTTTGAGACATATCGGACATGTACCGTCGGCGGGCAGCCAATTGACCAGCACGCGCTCACCGGGTTTGACGTGCGTCACCGCGCTGCCAACTTGTTCGACGATGCCTGCGCCTTCGTGTCCTAGGACGAGCGGAGGTGTCGCGCGCAATTCGCCACGCAAGGTATGCAGATCGGAGTGACAAACACCCGCCGCATACACGCGCACCAAGACTTCATTCGCTTTTGGCGGCGCGAGTTCAACTGTTTCGATAACGAGTTTGTTGGTTTCACGCACGACGGCAGCCAGAGTTTTCATGGCACGCTCCTTTGCTGTAGCGCATCGGCAATAAATTTCAGAGTCAAGGGATTTCGCATATAATCATGCGCCTCAGGCATCGCGTTGCCCACTTCAACAAAAATATCATGCACGCTCGGCTTGGTGGGCGGATCGTTAGGCTGCGGCGAAAAATTGGGTCCCAACACCCCGGCGATAATATCGTGGTTGTCGTACAGATTATACCAGTGCGCCACGCAGTAATGGGTCAAGGCAGTAGCTGTGCTGTCCTCGTGCAAGAGTTTCACCTTGTTGAGCGGGCATCCCAGTGTGAACCAATAATCGATCTTTTGATTCGAGCTCCAGCGGTTGAGCGCGTCCAACGCAACGACGGTTCCCAAGCTGTGGCTCACCAAGACGACCTGGGAGTACGGCGCGGCCTGAGCGAGCGCGTCGAGCAAACAATTCTGGACCTGGGTGGCGAAGGTGAAATCGTTCAAATAAGCATACACCTCGTCGGCGATTTCGTTGGCGAGGGGCGGCAGTGAAACAAACAGCGAGAGGAAATCGATCAGTCTATCGACGATGCCGTTTTTGAAAATCCAGTCCAATAGATCGTTGGCGGCGCTTTTGATGCCGAGCGTTCTAGTGCTTGCGCCGGGCGGCAATGTTCTGCGATGGCGTTCCATCGCCCGCAAACCCAGGAATTGTTCTCGTAGGATTTGCTGCTTAAAATTCTTTTTGAAATCGGAATGCTCCTTGCCGACAAGGGCTATGTGTCTGGGCATGAGGTCTGCATACAGCACGCCCAAGCAATCGTACTTGCCCTTGACCGCGGGGTCTTTGATTTGGTCGTCGACGCCTTGCAAAAAATGCTCATAGTCTTGCGGAGAAAAAGCGCCTGCACCATGAATCGCGATCAAGATCTTGTCCGGTCTTGGGCTTAACTGGCGAACAAACTGACAGGCTTGGTGATTGACGGGCATCGTGTCCTCCATAGGACGAGGCGGAGCAATGATCGAAGAACCCCTTTTTCTGGACGTCTTCGATACATCAAGTCATTAACCAAGAAAATGGGTTTCTACTCAACTGCTAGAATGTTGCGATAACATCCGCCACGAGTCTGAGCGCGTTGCTATTTGTGAAATAATCATGCGCGGAGCCTGGGTCGGATTTGGCAGGGTCTTTGAGCGCGCAAAACACATCATAGACGCCGTCTTTGTTAAAAGTCGGGCTGAGCATATTGGCAACGAGATCGTTTGTGTTGTAGATGTTGAACCAACGCTTGACCAAGCTGGGTTTCTTCAATTCGGCGCTGCGGCCCGATGCAAGGCGCAAGACTTTGGCGAGTGGGCAACCCATCGTGAACCAAACCGGAATCTTGGGCGTCTCTTCTTTCCACGCGTTGAGCACGTCGAAGGTGATTACGGTCCCCAGACTATGGCTCACCAAAATCACTTCGTCGAATTTTTGCGCCTCGTGCAGTTTGTCGATCAATTTTTGCCGAAACTGATTTTCAAACGCGGTCGCAGAGAGGTATAGGCAAACGTCTTGAATCGTCGGCGCGATGGCAGACAGGACTTCGTTGCGCAATTGAGCCAGCGATTTTCCGCAGATGATTTGCGCCAATGCATTCAACACGATATCTGACCCAGGAAAGAGCGCCGCGGTTGCCAGCCCAATGAACTGTGGCGTCTGGCCGACCATCCGCTTCAACAATTGATCTGTGCCAAGCGCATTCATCGACGCTTGCAAATGTTCGTTCATGAGCGCGTTCATGAACATGGCTTGGGATTGTCCGAGCGTGGCGCGTGCGGCTTGCGCTGCCGATGACTTGATGACATCCGAGTAGTTGACTTCGATCCGCTCAAATTGATTGGTCACGGGCGAATCGATAAATCCCTGGATAGTTTCGACCATCGGTTTGGAATAGCCGATGGGCCAATCGCCCGCGCCATGGATGATGACCATCGCGCGCGATGGCGTGCGGTTTGGACCGAGCGTGGTGTCTGTCGTCGTGCCCATTTTCCTCTCCTCCTTGAGTTTGCCGAGCGAAAAAGATTCTTCGCTCCGCTCACGCGAAGCGTGACCTGTTTAGCGAAGATTAGCGAGCTTTGCAGTTAAATTATTCATAGCGCAGGACCTGGCTCACGCGCAAACGCGCCGCGCCGAGCGCAGGAATCAAACTGGCGGCAATCGACAGTACGAGCGCGAACAATAAACTGGCGAGAATCATTTGCGCGCTAAAAATGTAATTGATGTGAAACAGAATCGATTGCATCAAGTTGATAAGCAACTGCCCCATGGGGTAGCCAATCAAAATCCCAATGACCCAACCACCCAAGCCTAACGCAAGTCCTTCGGTCAAAAACACCTGCACGAGATTTTCATTCGCCGCGCCGATAGAACGCAATACGCCAATCTCGCGGCGTCGTTCGAGAACATTTAAAGTCAGTGTGTTCAACACACCCAGCGCGCCAATCGCGCCGATAATGAGACTCATCGCGTACAGCGCCAGCGACAAAATGCGCGATTGTTCTTTGGCACCGGCCACTTCGCGGTATGCCGAGTCTGTGCCCATTTGGTACTGTCTGAACTTGGCTTGCATTTCACCCAAGCGTTTTTCAACCGATGCCGGATCGTGCGCGTCGAACGAGAACGCAAAGAACGTCGCCCACCCTTCGCGCTGCTGCATCTTTTCGACGAGGTCTTCCGGCACGAAAACTTTTCCGGCGACGGTGCTGCCCAAGAAGATGCTATTGTCGATCACGACGCCGACGATTTTAAAATTGCGCTGTGCCTTGCCGATCTCTACGTTGATAAAATCACCAGCGCGCAGCTTCAACTCTTGCTGTAAATCGGTCGATATGACGACGCCGTCCGTTTCATCGGCGCGATACCAGCGACCTTCGACCAGTTGCGGAATGTACATCGTCGTAGTGGCAGGTACGCCCCACAAGCGAGCGCGCACGGGAGCGATGTGTGGAATCGGATCGCTGACCCAGGCATCGCCAATCGACCAGACCTCGACGGCTTGAACGCCGTCGGCGGCGCGCAAGTTGCCAGCAAAGTTCGTGCCGACCCATTGGTCGAACGACGCCCACGCATCGGCGCGATACGTTTGGAACAAGCCATCAATCGCCGCATCGACCGATGTGCTCGTGCTTTGCGCGGCTAAGGATGCTGCAACGGCAACTGCGATGACCAATGTCGTGATGAGCGACCTGGTTTTTCGGCGCGCGAGATTTCGCAATGACATCGCGGCGAGTGGCGGTAGCGCAACCCATCGCTGCATGAGTCGATCTACTCTGCCTTGTCCGTACGTCGATGTGATGCCGTACGCTTCGAGCGCGTCTTTCACGCGAATGCCGGTTCCCGCGAGCGATGGAATCAATCCACCAATAATCGTCACGCCGATGCCGACGCCTGCGCCCAATGCGACACCTTCCGACGAAATCGAAAACGCCACATCGAGATTTAAGAGCGAGCCGATGTAGAGCAGCAAGCGCCAGCTTGCGAGCGCGCCGAATGCGATGCCGATCAGCGTGCCGATGATGCCGTACAAAATCGCGGCGATGATATAAATGGTGAGGACTTGCCAGCGTGTGCCGCCAATCGCTTTCACCACGCCGATCTCGCCGATTTGTTCGGTCGTCATCGCGGCGAGCGTATTCGCGACGAGAAAGCCGCTCGTCACCAAACCGACGATAGAAAAAACGGTGAGCAAAAGAAAGAGTGCATCGAGTTCGCGCTTGCCGAGATAATTGTTCGGATCGCGGAGAGTTGGTGCAGCGTGCTCAACACTGCGTCGATTAAACAGCCGTGCCGCTTCGCGTGCCGTATCGTTGAGCTTGGCCAAGTCTTGGACTTTGAGCAGTGCTTGATTGGCGCCGCTGATGCCGAGCAATTTTTGCACATCACTCGCGTTCGCATACACCGTCGCCCAATTGAGGATCGTCGCGCTGGGATAATTGGGACTCGTCGCAAATCCTGCCAGCGTCAGCGTTTGCGAAGAACCATCGCGCGCGCGGCACGAAATCGTATCGCCCACGCGGACGGGAAACAGCTCGCGGACGCTGGTCTCGGCGACGAATTCACCGGGCTTGGGCAGGTTATCGAGCAAGCGAATTTGATTGATCTGTTGATCGGAAAAATCTTGGATGCCCCAGACGTACACGTCGCGGTACTCGCCGTTCCATTTGCATTTGGTGAAATAGTTGTTGCGGAGTTCGGCAGCGGCGACATTGGAAATATCGAGGAGCGCGCGTTCGGTTTTGGGCGGCGCATTCCAGACCCAGAAGGTGATGTCGGCTTGGGACGTGTTTTGATACGCGGCGGCTTGCGCGCGCGTGAGGTTTTGCGCGGTGGAAACAATCGCGACGATGCCCGCGACGCCAATCGCAATCGCTCCCAGGGTGAGGAGTGAGCGAACGCGGCGCTGCGTTAGGTCGCGATATGCCTTGCGAAAGAGGGCGAACATGGTCGATATTTTAACATTGACCCAAGTGGCGCGCAAGTGATAAAAAAACCGGCAAAGGATTTTTTCCTTTGCCGGTTCAGCGAGCAGATTCTAGTTAGAACTTGCGGAACTTGGTGCTATTGCAGAGCGGGCATTTCTCGGGCGCGGCACCTTCTACCGTGTAACCACAAACTTCGCAAACGTAAATCGCGCCGATGTTGAAATCTTGCTTTTCCGAAGCGCAGTCCTTCGCCGCGGCGTACAATTTCGCGTGGACTTTTTCGGCTTGGAGGGCGCGATCCATGCTGACCTTCGCCGCTTTTTCTTGTTGCACATCGGCGACAGCCATGTAGGCTGGATACATTTCGTCGATTTCAAACGTCTCGCCGCCAAACGCGGCTCCCAGATTCGTGACGGTGTCGTTGATGCCGCCGAGCGTGCGCAAATGGGCGATAGCGTGCATTTGTTCGGCGTAGGATGCGGCGCGGAACAACCGGGCAACGTTGGGTAATCCTTCACGCTCGGCTTGATCGGCGAATGCCAAGTACTTCATATGTGCCTGACTCTCGCCGGCGAACGCTGCCGACAGATTGGCTTTGGTCATCTCTTTCATAGAATCCTCCTTGAAGTTGTTTCGAGATATGCGCCCAGTTTACTATTTTCAGGTCTGAAAATGGTAGCAGAAAAGTCCAATTCATGTTAAGGCAAGCTTACGACTCTCCCCGCTAATCTATTTTTTCGATTCAAATGCATAGCGCAGGAATAAATGCTCACCCACGCGCTTGATTCCGACGAGTGTTCCCCAAATCTCTGATTCGGGCGCGAAAACCTGTCCAGCAACCAGCCCCGGACGCCGCGAGGTGTCATCACGTCCGGCGATTTGCGGAGCCAGCGTCAAAAATTGCTCGTCGAGCAAATGTTCCGCAAACAGCGTGCTCATCAACTGCGGTCCGCCTTCGATCAAAAGGAGTGGGTCCGGCGTACCACACGCTTTTGTAACCGCGTCGATCAATTCAGAGGCAGCGATACGAGGCTGGCGAGTTGCCTCAACCCAGCGAGTCGAACTCGGCAACGAATGTTTTGAAATCTTCGACGAACCTTCTGCGGTTGTGACGATCAACGTCGGCACGCGGCCCGATTGAAACACCGGCAGACTCGGATCGATATTGCCGCTGCCGGTCACGATGACATTCAAAGGCGATTCCGGTTTCTTGAGCATTTGGCGAAGCGCACGGAATTCGTCGGCAAAATTCGGATAAACATTTTCCGCCGTCCATAACCCACGCGGCACGACGCGCAAGGTTCCCGTCGCGATGACGACCGCATCGGCGACAGCGCGCAGCAAGCCCATCAACATTCGATCATGTTGATTCGAGCCGCTGATGTATTTACCGCTTTCGTAACCTTTGATGCCGAGTGTCGTTACACCGTCGAGCGTCGTCACGAAATTGCTAATGACGTATGAACGCCCAGCATGATTGGGAAAATCAAGCCGCCCATAAATTTGCGCCAGCGTCGAAGGTAATATTATTTCGACGTCGCGCTTGGGATCGTATAGAGTTTCAAATGGGATTTGCATTGCACTCCGCTAGCCCGCATCCTGGTGCGAGAATTCATGGCGGAAATTATAGCACATTTTGATGCGTTAGCGTTGCGGTGATGCTTGGCGAAATTTTTGGACGTTGTTATTCTTGCGGTCCGCTACGTAGATAAAACCGTCTTTATCCACATAAATTCCTTCCATTTTATCGAAATGCCCATCTTGATTGCCATAACCACCCCACGCACCAAGCCAATTGCCATGAGAATCGAATTTGACGATTCGCCGATTGTTTTGATCGGAAACGTAGATATTGTCTTGTTGGTCGAAAATGATTTCGTAGAATTGCGTGACCGAGTTACCGACCAAGCCGGGATTGTATCCCTTGAGCCACTTGCCATTTGAATCGAACACTTGCAGTGGCGAAGGCGGGAATGAGGTTGCACCGGCGATCCAAATCTGCCCATGACTGTCGATTGCCAAAGACGACTCGTAATAAAAGGTGCCATCGACATAGCCCTTTTTACCCCAACGGTTTAAGAATTTTCCCGAACCATCAAAAACCTCGACGTGATGATAGTCGGTATCCAGAACATACACGTGGTTCTGACGGTCGATCTTGAGCGAAGTGATAAAACCGAATTGACCTTCGCCAGAGCCAGGGCTGCCCCACTTGGTCAAAAATTTTCCATTGCGGTCGAATTTCTGCACGCGATAATTTCCGTTATCGCCGACGTAGAGATTATTCTCGGTATCGATGCCGATCACGCCGCCACCATCAAAACTAAACTGCCCATCGCCGTTGCCCTTGAAGCCCCACATCGTTACAAACTTGCCATTCCGATCAAACTTTTGCACGCGTTCGTTCCCAGAATCGACGACATAGACATAGCCATCGCTATCGACGGCGATGCCGATCGGTACTACCAGTGGATTCGGATCACCGTGGATGTTCCAGACAAGTTCCAGAGTTTGAGTGGTCGAAGCCATGGGCGCGACCGTGGGTCCGGGAGGAATAGTTGGTGTCGGCGTTGGCGCAGACGCACATGCAGCAAGAAACGCGATCATCAAGCAGAGTAAAACTAGAGCAATGGACTGTGGTTCGGAGGATTTTTTTGTGAGCATGATGCTTCTCCTTTAACGCAAGACGAGCGGCAGATGAAGAAAATTCAAATCGAGCCACACCGATTTGAGCATGGGATAGCCTGACCAGGTGCTGCGCTGTAATCCTTTGACGTAGGATTTTTTCATCATGGGCGTAGCTGTGCTGTAAAAGATGGGCAGTCGAATTGCATCCGTGATGACGATTTGAGAGTCAGCCGCATGGAACGCCGCATTGCGCGTGGCTGGGTCGATGCTGGTGAGTCCAGCGTTGTAAAAGCTGTTGAACGCGGCGCTGTTGTAATGAGTCTCCGACGCGTAATATTGACTGGTATAATAACCGGACAAATCATCTGCTGGATCAGGATACTCCGAGACCCACAAATCCATAAACATCTTGATTCCTGGCGCGCTCTGATTGGTCGTTACGGTCACCGACGCGCCTACTCCGCTTCCACCAATATTCGATAGATCGTTCACCAAGCGTTGGCGGACCCGGTTATTGATTCCGTACAACAGAATCGTCAAGTTCGTGCCAGCACCATTATCGAGAATGCCATCGGCGTTCGTGTCTGTCCATCCTGCTGCCGCGAGCAAAGCCAACGCATTCGTCGGATTGAAAGCGATGCTAATGTCGCTGTTGTCGTACGCGCCCATGCCGGGCGAAACTGCGCCATACGCGATTGGGCGCGTGCCGGTATAGACCGTAATCAGCGGATCATTGACCATGCCAGCACGATCAATCGATTGTTGAAATGCGCGGCGCACATTCACATCTGGAAATGCCACCGTATCGATTCCCAAACCGCGCATGTACATGTTCGTTTGCGTGATGACGTTCGGATCGGTCTTGACGCTGTCCCAGGTGGAGGTGGGAATGCGAGTCACATCCAGGTTGTTCGCTTGGAAGTCAGCCCATTGCGCGCTGGTCGTCGGAGAGTATTTGTATTCGACGCCTGCCAGATAAGGCACGCCGCCAAAGTAGTTGGGATTTGCCTGCAAAACGATTTTGCCACCCGCGCCATGTGTCCAACTCACGAACTTGAATGCGCCGGTGCCGATGGGTTGTGTGCCAATCGTGCCCGCACTCTCTGAAGGAATCACAGAAAAAAGTGGGAGCGCCGCGATGGACAAAAATGACGACTGGGATTGGGTGAGGGTAACGACGAAAGTAAAATTTAGGGGCGCAGTAAACGCATAAATGCTGGACGTAAGATAGGTATAACCGTTCGCCCCACTTTGCGCGATGGCACGATTCCACGAATAGACAAAGTCTGCCGACGTGACTTGGCGTCCGTTATGAAAATAGACATCGTTCCGCAACGTGAACGTAAACACGCGCGCATCAGGTGAAGCAATCCAGGACGACGCAATCGCGGGCAGCACGTTTGAGTTGGCGTCAAGCTGAACGAGTCCGTCGAAGACTTGGAGCGCCAGTTCATAACCCCAATATCCAGTGAAACCCCCAACCACGGCTGGGTCAAGCGTGCTGGGGTCTCCAAAGGGCAAACGCAGAATGCCGCCGTTCATCACCGCCGATGTAGGCGATGCGGTGAGGAGAAGAACGGCGATCAAGGCAGAGATTGAAGCACTGGTAAGCACTAGCCGAATGTTTCTCATGTTCGATGCTCCTCAGATCAGGATGGTCAAGTCTAAGCTTGGGGGCTTTGGGAAAGCGCAAGCAATTTCTGGAATGCCGTAACCATGTTTTCCCAATCGCGAAAATAGAGCGCTTCGCCGCTGGCGACGCATTGCACCTTGCCGCGCCATTCGCCGTTACCGTCGCTCAACTCTTCCAGCCATACGCGCACAATAAATGATTGAGAGCGTAAGGAATTTGTTTCGTGCTCGGGCACATCAGAACTAGCCATACGTCGCCCGGGCAAACTCTTCGAGTTTAGTCGCCTGCAAGCGGAAGGGATTTAGCACTTGGTTTGGATCGAATGCCCATCCTTCGGTGTCCATACTGATACCAGCGGCAACTTGACGGCTAAACGCCGGATTGAACGGGCGCGTCATCGCCGACATGATCCGCATCATTGGCAACGGCACGTGAGATTTTTGTGCTGGATGTCCTGCGAGTTTCTCAAACACAGCGGCGACTTGGTTCATGGTCAAGTTTTCAGGTCCGGCGATTTCGATGATTTGGTTGCGCGCACGTTGATCGTCGAGCGCAATGAGCGCATATCGCGCGACATCGTCCACCGAAACAAAATTGATCGGATTGTCGCCGCGCCCAAAGATGGTGGTCTTGCCCGTTTTGATGATGGGTTCCCCAACAAGTGTCGCCCAAGATTCCATGAATGCGCTGGGGCGCAAAATCGTATAGCTCAGTCCACTAGCACACAGATATTCTTCGCTGGCGTATTTGATCCGAAAGAAATCAACCGAATTGACAACGCCTGCGCCCAGCATCGACGTGAACACAAAATGTTTGACGCCCGCCGCTTTGGCGGTATCGACCAACGCCCGATTGCCGTCTTGGTCGACGGTAAACGGATTATTGTTCCCTTCGCCCGGAAATCCATGTGCAGCGTCAAAAACCTTTTCGACTCCGGCGCATGCGCGTTTGAGCGAACCTGCGTCACGCAAGTCACCTTGTACGATTTGCGCGCCGAGTTTTTTCAATTCCTCAGCTTTAGCAGGTGTGCGTGTCATCGCGCGAACGGGCTTGCCATCGGCGAGCAAACGCCGTGCCACGCGCACCCCCAGTTTGCTTGTCGCTCCAACGAGTAGATACATTCGGCTCTCCTTGAAAAACTGGCGGAAGCGGAGTATTTTCGACTTGTGCTGCTTCCGCCTTTTCGCTTCTATGCTTGCACGCCGAGTTGCTTCATCATGCTGGGGCATCAATCTCCATCCAGTGTTCCACGATCTTGCTATCTACGCCGCGCCTTGAACAAATTGTTCAATCGACTTGAGCTGAATGCCAAACGTGCGCGCCGTTTCCTTCATCTCGATGGGATCGCCTTTGGCGTAACTCAACATCAAAGCCGCAAACGATTTTTGCATCGGATCGGTCGCTTGATCGAATTGCTGTTGCAGTGCTTCAGGCGGCACCTGCACCACCTCAAATTTGCGACCAGTGTTTTTCTCGAACAGTGCGATGACTCGATTTGGACTCACAGCGGCAGGTCCACCCATTTCGATAATCGCGTTGCACGCGGATGGATTCTCCAACGCCGCCACTGCGAATGCGACAACATCTTGAACCGCGATCCAACTGATCTGTTGATCGCCTGTGCCATAGATAGTCGCCTTGGCATTCGCCGCATCAAAACCAACCGCCGGCGAGAGCCAAACTTCCATGAAATACCCAGGACGCAAAATCGTGTACATCATGCCGCTCATCTTGACACGCTGTTCGACGGTGCGTTTCGCATCGCCCAATGGAAACGATCGGGTGATGTTGCCAGTAAATGAGGTGTACACAAACTGGCGAACGCCTGCTTCTTTTGCGGCAGCGATCAAACTCGTGTCGCCGTCAAGATCAACGGATTGAATGTCATTCCCAGGTTGATACGAAAACGGCATCGACGAGACCGTGGTAATCACTGCTTCCATGCCCGCGCACGCCGTTTGTAGCGAAGACGGATCGCGTAAATCCCCTGTAACCAGTTCGATGCCTAACCCCTTGAGCGCATTGACACGATCTGGGTTCGATGGGGCACGCACCATAGCGCGCACCTTATACCCCTTGGCGGCTAAACTCGCGCAGATGCCGCTGCCTGCCAGTCCCCAGAGAAATTGAATTAAGCCCCAAAGACGGGTATACTTGGCTTGAAAGGCAGGTGACCCGCCATGCCATGGACATTTCTGAACGAGAACCGCGCGGCTGTGGCTGAGAAGCTCCGGCGCGGCGAATATGATGGACTTGTGCAAACCGGCATGGGGCGCGCGGATGAATTGGTCTATTTGATGGCGTCCCTAAAATTCTTTGAACATCTCGACCAGGTCGAAGTCGTGGAACAACGCGCGGGCATTCCCAATGAGTTGCAGAAACGGGGTCTCGCCATCCTGCCCGTGGCGGGCATTCCGACGATTGCCAATACCCCCGAGCGTCTTTTCAAAGATG
Source organism: Chloroflexota bacterium (assembly GCA_016215025.1). GTDB lineage: Bacteria > Chloroflexota > Anaerolineae > UBA4142 > UBA4142 > JACRMI01. The sequence goes on along the minus strand of JACRMI010000100.1, from coordinate 17,271 downwards.
CTGGACTGCTTCACTTTCTTGGTTGCAATGCGCAACAGATTGCTAACGGCTTTACCCAACGCGGACCGAAAAAGAAAAACCAACAACCGAAACGGTTACCCTTCCACGAAGACGACTTGCGCAATTTGCTGAAAGCCATTGCACCCACACAGAGTCAGCAGTTCTTCACCGGCTGCCTTGGCGAGTTCTTCCGCGCGAACGATGTGCGGGGTGGAATCTACGCGATTGATGGCACAGAGCTTCTGGTCGGCGATGCCAAGACCTTTGAAGGTACCGGCATGATCACGGTGCCGGTGCGGCATAAAGATGGCAGCGTCACCTACGAGACCAAGACCGGTTACAAACTCATCTATCTGCTGAATCTGAAAACCGACCGCGAATTGGTGGTGAGTTATCGGCTCGTGCCGCTCAACACGAATGCCCTACAGGTTGTGCGGGAGATGGTCACCGAAACCCTACAGCTAGGGGGTGCGGGAGCGATTGAACTGCTGTTGATGGATCGTGAGTTTGTGGACGGAGACTTGATCAACTGGCTGAAAGGCGATCATGGCATTGATGTGATCATCCCCGTCAAAGAGAACATGGACATTCTCGAAGACATGCGCGGTCTGGCGCGCATTGACCAACGTCCCTGGCAGACTTACACCAAACTCGTTCGGCGGCGTGTGCAGAAAGATCAACCCAAGCAAAAGGTGGTCGTGCCGATTCGCGTGAAAGGCTTCGAGGGTCTCACGACCTGGTCGAGTTGTTGCATCCCACTCAATGGAATTCTCCAACGCAAAGACGACGAGACGCTGGAGGACGCGCGCGGCTTGGTAACGACCATCCCAACCCAGGATGCAATCCGCGTTGATCGGCAATATGGAGCGCGCTGGGGCATTGAGAATGACGGCAACCGCGAACTGAAACAGGGCTGGGGCTTGGAAACGCTGTGGGGACGCAGTCTCGCCGCCGTGACGATGAGCGTGGTGATGAAGTTGTTAGGGTACAACTACGTCAAACTGTTTCATACGCGCAGCGGGAGTCGCTTGATTGCGAAAGGCTTTCAAGTAATTGTGTATGCTGGAAATGAGTTTGGCGTCTTTCACATTGAAGAGATCGCGACCCTTCTCGGTGCGCCACCAAAAATGAGCTTTCGCCGCGCCACGGACGTGTCACCACCTTAATTCAATTTCTCTGTCTTGATCCTAATTGAATTTACCCTATCGGAATTCTCGAAAAAAATCCCCGCTCACTTTTAAGCGGGGATTTGCATTCAAAGCAATCCGATTATTTATTGATGATGAGCGCCGTCACCATACCAAACATTCCATGCGCCGATTCGGCATGATTGAGAATGTGACAATGAAACGCCCACGCGCCCGGTTCTTGACAATCGATGAGCACGTCAAAACGCTGCCCTGGTGCGATATTCAGCGTGTCACAATCAAAGGGCTGCGGTAAGATCGCGCCATCCGCTGCAAAAACGGTCATGAACATGCCATGCAAGTGCATGGGATGAATCATCAACCCTTCGTTCATAAAACGCACGCGCACTTTTTCGCCGATCTTTGCCAGTATCGGCGCAGATGCCGGAAATCCTTTGCCGTTCAGCGTAAGACCGAGATTCGCATCATTCAGAATCATCGTATAATCGCTGTCATATTTCGGCTCTTTCGATTTGTCTTTCGGCTCGACCACAAATGCCCCCAACAAACCCTTGGTCACTTGTTCGGCAGCGTTGTGATGCGAATGATACATGTGACTGCCAAAGGGCTTGACTACAAATTCATACGTGAACGTCGCGCCGGGCTTGATAGGCGGCTGCGTGACAAACGGCACACCGTCCATGCTATTAGGCGTATGAATTCCATGCCAGTGAATCGACGTGCTTTCTTTCATTTGATTCTTGACGACGACGCGCACCTTGTCGCCTTCGGTCACGCGAATTTCGGGACCTGGCACGACGCCGTTATAACTTTGAGCAGTTACCTTTTTGCTGGGTTCTGTTTCCCATTCAATATCCTGACACGTAAGCTCAAATACCTTCGTTTCCCCGTCCATCTTGAACGGTAGCTTGGCGGGCCAAAAAATTTTCGAGTTCTTTTCGATGTCCGCCAAAAACTGCTTGACTCCGGCTTCGTGTGCGGCATCCATGTCTTCGGCGGTCTGTCCACTAGAACTTGCCATACTTGCCATTGGAGCAGAGCTAGTGGTTGGTACTCCTTTTTGGGGAGCGCAGGCAGCCAATCCGGCGCTAACACCACCCATGCCTAACAATGCTAAAAACTTGCGTCGAGAGAGTTCCATTTTTGTTTCCTTTCGATCGGGCATCATCTCCCAAAATTCTGACGGCATTATAACGAAATCTTTATCAATCACAAGCCCCCATAACCCCACAGCGAAGCGGAGTGGGGGTGGATTTCGTGATCTGGTTGCCACGACACTAGCACCGAACGTGACTGTGCCGAAATACGCACAGCCATGCGGTGTTTCAATCGCCCGAACCAGACTTTGACAAAGCCCTAAACCAGCGTACGGCGATTGACAGACATTTTGGTGTTGGCATATAATCCGGCGTGGTACAGAAATTGCTCATTGCCAATCTGTACCGAATAAACTCACTCGGACTAGAGAACGTTTCACCTTAAAACACTCGAAGATCATCTCCTGCCAATCTGACCATCTCCTGATTGATTCTCACCGCGGTGAATTTTTGCTTGCACCGGATGCATCTGGCATAGGTGTATGGGTTTTCAAACTAGAAAGCGGGCGTAATTTGAACAACCATATAACCGGCGATCAATCTGTCGTCGAGATGCTTTCCATTTTGCTGATCGACCGTAATCCCGATGACGCAAAACTCATTCGCACCCTCTTAAAGAGGGCAGGCGGTCTCCTGTCGGGTCAATCACATTTTGAATTAACCTCCACCACCGGTTTTGAGCAAGGCTTGTTCCAAGCCGCCTCAAAAAAATTCGCTGCCATTTTACTCGATTTAGAGACGGCGGATGGCGACTTTGCAAGAATCGAAGAACTTTATGTCCAATCCCCACATACACCTATTCTTGTCCTCGCTTCAGTAGACGGGCAGGCAGCCGTCCACCAGGCATTGCAAAACGGCGCACAAGAATACATCGTCAAGAACTCTTTGGATGCCGCAAACCTGGGGACCTTGATCCAACATGCAATTGCCAGACAACATGCGATCCAAGGTTTGATCGACGGCAGGCAACACTTGGAAGATGTGTTGAGCAATGTGGCTGAAGCGATGATCTCGGTCAATGCCGAGCAAAAGATCATTCTGTTCAACAAAGTCGCCGAGCAAATTTTCGGCTATTCGGCAGACGAGGTGCTGGGCAAGTCACTCGATCTTCTCTTGCCGCACCGCTTTATCACCGCACATCAAAACCATGTCCGCGTCTTTGGACAAGAAGACGTCAAAGAACGCCGCATGGCACATCGCCGTGAAATTTACGGACAGCGCAAAGATGGAACAGAATTTCCCGTGGCAGCCGGCATCTCCAAATTCGACCGGCAGGGACAGACCGTTTTCACTGCCATCGTCGAAGACATCACCGAACGTCAACGCCACGAAGCGAATCGCGCGCTCTTGGCCACCATCGTCGAAACGACCGACGATGCGATTCTGAGCAAAGACCTGGATGGCATCATTCAAAGCTGGAATCGCGGCGCTGAAAAGTTGTACGGTTATTCGGCGAATGAAATCATTGGCAAGCCCATCAACATTCATCTGCCACCGGACCGACCGCACGAAGTGAAGCAGATTTTGGAACGGATCAAACGCGGCGAACGCGTTGAACATTTCGAAACGGTCCGCATCAAAAAGAATGGCGACCCTGTCGATGTATCCTTGACCGTTTCACCCGTCTTCGACCAGGAGACGCGCATCGTCGGCGCATCGTCCATTGAGCACGACATTACCGAGCGCAAAGAATTTGAGGCCAAGCTGCAACGACAATTGCGCCGCATGATGGCGTTACGTGAGATTGACCGGGCGATTACTGCCAGTTTTGATGTGCACGTCACCTTGAATGTTTTTCTAGACCAAATCACCACCGAACTCAATGTCGATGCGGCCGCCGTCTTGCTCATCAATCCATACTCGCGCATGTTAGAGTACGCCGTGTCGCGCGGCTTTCGGCGCGATACAATCTTGCGCTCCCAATTACGCATCGGCGAAGGGTATGCTGGGCGAGTCGCGTTGGAACGCAAGATGATCAATGTGCCCGATTTGCCGAATACCCCAGACATCCCTGGGCAATTGCGTTCCTTTGTCGACGAAGGTTTCAAATCGTATTTTGGCGCGCCGCTCATCGCCAAAGGCCAGTGCAAAGGCGTACTCGAAGTCTTTAATCGCGAGTCCATCACGCCCAAAGCCGAATGGCTGGACTTTTTGCAAATGCTGGCAGGTCAAGCCGCGATTGCCATCGACAGTGCATCGCTCTTTAACGAATTGCAAAAGAGCAACGCCGAGCTCATGCTCGCGTACGATACCACGCTCGAAGGGTGGTCCCATGCGCTCGATCTACGCGACCGGGAAACCGAAGGACACACGCAGCGCGTTACTGAAAAAACCATGCAATTGGTTCGCGTCCTAGGAATCAGAGACGAAGAATTGGTCCATATTCGCCGTGGCGCGTTGTTGCACGATATCGGCAAGATGGGCATCCCCGATTCGATTTTGCTCAAGCCGTCCTCGCTCAACGATAACGAATGGAAAATCATGCGCCAACATCCAATCTATGCTTATGAAATGCTCTCGCCCATCGATTACTTAAGATCGGCGTTGGATATTCCGTACTGCCACCATGAAAAATGGGATGGACAGGGTTACCCGCGCGGATTAAAAGGCGAGCAGATTCCATTGTCCGCGCGCGCGTTTGCCGTGGTCGATGTGTGGGATGCGCTGCGTTCGGATCGTCCCTATCGTGCGGGCTGGTCAAAGGATTTGGTCTGGGAACATATTCGATCAGAAACAGGCAAGCATTTCGATCCCCATGTTGTTTCGGTATTCGAAGGCATAGCGTCCAACGGAAACGGTTAGTTATAGGAATGCGCCGCATTCTCACAAAAGCGCTTTATCAATCTTGATTACATCGGAGGAGCCAATGTCAGAAAAGAAAATTCGTTGGGGCATTCTTAGCACTGCCAAGATCGCTATCCGCTCTGTCATCCCTGCGATTCAACAATCGCGAAATGGCGTCGTCGCGGCGATTGCCAGTCGCGACGCACAAAAAAGTCGCGACGTGGCGCAATCGTTTGGCATTGCGCACGCCTTCGATTCGTATCAAGCGTTGCTCGAATCACCGGATGTCGATGCAGTGTACATTCCGCTGCCCAATAGTATGCACATGGAATGGACGATCCGCGCCGCGCAGCATGGCAAGCACATTCTCTGCGAAAAACCTTTTGCGTTGAATGCGAGCCAGGTCGACGAGATGATCGCGGCGGCGAAACAACATCGCGTGCTGTTGATGGAAGCATTCATGTATCGATTTCATCCGCAATTTACGCGCGTTCGGGAGCTGATCGCCGAGGGACTGATTGGCGATGTGCGAGCGATTCGAAGCGCGTTTTGCTTTTTCTTGAATCGCCCCGGCGATATTCGCCGCAACAAGGAATTGGGCGGCGGCGCGATGATGGACATTGGCTGCTATTGCGTGAACATGTCGCGCTTGATCGCCAATGCCGAACCGATTAGCGTGCAGGCGAATATTCTTTTCGGCGAGGAATCCCAGGTCGATGAAATGCTCGCCGCTGTAATGCTCTTCCCCAACGATGTGCTCGCCGTTTTCGATTCGAGTTTCCGCACGGATTATCGCGAGTGGCTGCAAATCCAGGGAACCGACGGACGCATCGATATTCCGCGTCCGATCAAGCCGATGAACAATCCCGCCGACATCATTCTCAGTCGCGGAGAAAAAGCCGACGCGCTATTTTCACCGACGACGTACACCGTTCCCGCCGCCAACCACTATACGCTCATGGCGGAACATTTCGCCGCTGCGATTTTGAACGGCACACCGCTGCGCTATCCAGCCGAATTAGACCGCAACAACCTGCGCGTCATCGATGCGCTGTATGAATCCGGGCAGAGTGGTCGTGCGATAGAGTTATGAAATCGCCCGCGAATCTCGCGAATCAACGCTAATCAAAAAATCAAATTCGAAAAACTCAATTGACTACGAGTTTTGTAAATCAACATTAATCGTCAAACACTTTACATGGAGGCAAGTTCAATGACTGAGCTACTTTACAAGCAAGAAGTGTACTCGATTGTTGGTGCGGCAATGCAAGTTTACAACGAACTCGGCTCTGGATTTCTCGAAGCGGTGTACGAACAAGCACTTGAGATCGAATTAACAGATCGTGGCATTCCATTTGAGGCACAGAAGGAACTGGTCATCTACTACAAAGGTCGCCGTCTGAAAAAAACCTATGTAGCAGATTTTCTAGTTATTGGAAAAATTATTGTAGAGATCAAAGCGACCAATCATCTAACGTCAACAGACGAAGGACAGCTACTCAATTACTTGAGTGCGACAGGATTGGAAGTAGGAGTACTCTTAAATTTCGGTGCGTGTAGCAATATGGAATGGAAACGTCGAATTGAAACACGTGCCTCTAAACGGACACGTTCAAGAACAATTAGCGAGGATTCGCGAGACACCTGCACTTGCGTTAGGTGCAAGTGTTCGTGGGAGAAAACACAATGAACTGGATCACGGCGCAACTCAAGCACGGTATCTTTGGCACGGGATGGACGAATGCAGGCGTCAGTATTTTGCTCGCAATCGGAATTTATCTCACCAACAAAATTTACGCCATCCTCAATCACGGACCGAACGTCATCTTTCTTCGTTCGCCCATCGACGATTTAATTCCGCTCTTCCCACCATTTGTCATTCCGTATGTTTCGCTCGAACCCTTCGTTTACGCGACGCTCATTCTCTTTTTGCTCTTTCGCACGCGAATTTTCCAATCCGCCGCTCTGTCCATGATCGCCGCATGGTTTGTGAGCTACGCATTCTACATTTTTCTCCAATCGTACATGGATCGCCCAACCTTGACGGGCAACGATCCGCTCATTCAAATGATTCGCGAGGTCTACGCCGGCGATAACGCGTACAATTGCTTTCCCAGCTTGCACACCTCGCTTTCGACGATTCTCGGCATTCATTGGCTTCGCGTCGATAAACGGGTGGGCACGCCGATTGCCATTTGGGTCACGCTCATCGTGCTATCGACCGTGTTCGTCAAGCAGCATTATATCGCCGATGTGATTGGCGGACTGGCGCTCGCGTTTAGCGTGTCATGGTTCTTTTTGAATCGCTTCGCGAGCCGCCAAGCGTTAGTCGCTCATACGCCGTCAATTGTGGCGGGATAACGAAAAACATGCGACGCACCTTGGAGGTGCGTCGCATGTTTTTCGTGGTACCCTTACTCCATCTTTAGCATTTCCACGAACAATTTCACCACGCGTGGATCAAAGTGCATGCCGCTTTGCGAGCGAATGTGCTTTAGTGCATGCTCCGGCGATATCGCCGCGCGATACGGGCGATTCATGGTCATCGCATCCCAGACATCTACAATCGCAAACAGTCGTGCGTCTAATGGAATTTGCTCACCCTTGAGTCCACGTGGATAGCCCGTCCCATCCCATTTTTCATGATGACAGTAAGGAATGTCGAGCGCAGGAACCAGATATTCAATCGACGCTAAAAACATTCGCGCGTAATCCGGGTGGCGGCGCACGACTTGCCATTCTTGTTCTGTAAATGCACCCGGCTTGAGCAAGATCGTATCCGAGATTGCCATCTTGCCGATATCGTGCAAAAGCGCACCACGCCGAATATGCGACAAACGATCTTCGGCAAAGCCATACAAGCGTGCCAGGCGCGTCGTCATTTCAGCCACGCGTTGCGTATGCCCTTCAGTTTCCTTGTCACGCAGATCGAGCGCGCGTGACCACCCTTCGATGGTAGCTTCGTACGCGTTTGACAGTTGGACCGCATCCTGCTGCGTCTGGGTATGCAAAATCGCACGACGAATTGCGCCGGCCGCCTGATCGCCCATTGAGCGCGCCAAGCGCTGTTTTTCTTCGCCGAAAGGTTCGCGCACTGAATTGCGTACTTCGCCAAGAATCAAGACACCGATGAGCAAGTTGCCCGCGCGCAAAGGAATCAAATAGACCGATTTCGCAACTCCCAGGAATAGAGCCTGGCGATCCTGAGAGGTCAGGGCTTCGTCGTCGACGGCGAGCGGGATGAGATCCATCTGACCAAGAATCTCTGGACTGAGATCAAGTCGATTCGAGAATTGCAGATCGACGAATTGCGCGCTCGAGTTTCTGATCCGTATTGGACGCGTCGCGTAAATCACAAATCGATCATTTTCAAGTAAAGCGATGCGCGCAAACGTGACATGAATCGTTTGAATAGCATGGTTCAATACCCGTCCCAGGACCTCATTGAGGGCATCGGTATTCACCAGCGAACTTGCCAAATTGTATAATGCGCTCAACTCTGTACGCCGCGCTTGTTCGGCAGCAAAGACATGGGCATTCTCGAGCGCCGTGGACACTTGGCGCGCGAACAAAGCAATGGCTGGAATGTCTGCCTTGCCAAGTGATTTTTCCACAACTGCAAATAATCCCACCGTTTTGTCGCCGTGTGTTAGCGGCGCAAACATCATGGGCGATTGATGCGATTGCGCTTGCAACCAATCCGCCACGTCGCGAATCTCCGGGGTGGTGTTTGCCAAGAGACCGGGCAGTTCAGCAGTATTGAGGATATTTACGCTAGACAACCAGACATCGGCTCCGCCAGGCATCGTCGCAAGCGGCAGCGCAAAATTGAGCGAGCGATCTCCAAAACGCTCAACATAGGAACGGAGAGATTCATCGTCCATCGAAGAGTAACTGTGCTCGATCCATCCGTCCTCACGCACTTTAAATACGCTGGCAAATGAGCCAAAGTGCCGCAGTTCAGCACATGCCGCCGTATAAATCCGATCCGGATCAAGCTGCTGTTGAATGTGTAACGCCGATTGGTGCAGCGTTTCGATTTGCTCGATGCGATGTCGGATCTCCGCTTCGGCACGCTTGCGCTCAGCAAGTTCTTGTTGCGCCTGCTCAAAGAGCCACGCGTTTTGAATCGCTATAGCCGCTTGATCGGCAAACAAACTCACCAGTTCAAGCTCGGACCGAGAAAAGGTACGGGGAACCTTGGCAGTCAAAGTCAAAACGCCTAAAAATTTTTCACCCCGACGAATCGGGACTCCCATGACGGCGCGCGGTTCTAGTCCACTGTACACCGGTCTGCCTTCGCCCCATTTTTGATAATCGTTCACGAGAATTGGTTCACCCCGCTCCCACACTTTACCGATCAGCCCTTCACCCCGTTTACGAGTAGGCTTGTTTTGTGGATTGGCGAATCCCCCAATCAAAACCACTCGTTCCAATTCTTGGCGCTCTTCACGTAAGAGATAGCAACTGCATGTTTCTGCCTGAATCAACGGAATGGCACGCTGCGCAATCGATTGAAGCAACACGTCAAGCTCAAGCTCGACCGTTAGTTCCAAGCTGATCTGGCGCAACGCTTCGAGTTGTTGGGAACGTTTGAGCAACTCGGCCTCGGCGCGCTTGGGAGCGGTGATGTCGCGCGAGACTCCCATCAGCCAATAACCCTTCGCCGTCTTGATTGTAAAAAGATATTGTTCGACAACTTGCGGCACGCCATCCGCACGATTGAACTGGTGTTCCCGGACGCGACTCACAATTTCCGATGAACCGGTCATTAGCGTTTCCAAAAACACCGACTTGATTCGATTATACATTTCAGGCGTCCGGTGCGCCTCGGAGACGAGCCGGAACTGAACATCCCACACGGGTTTGCCTATCACCTCTTCGCGTGGTAACCAGGTCATGACCTCGCCTGCCCGGTTCCATTGAACAACGATGCCCTGTTCGTCGGTCATGAAAATCCATTCCGACGTGTGTTCGACGAAACTGCGGAATCGTTCTTCGCTTTCACGCAGCGCCTGTTCAGCACGTTTATGCTCAGTTACATCCCGCGTCAATGAGGCAAGGCGATAACCCTTTTCAGTCTTGATCGGGAAAAGCGTTTGCTGAATAAAACGGTTTTCATTGGGCAGGTCTCGCTCTATAAGGTGTTCGAACACCGGCGACTTGCCGGTGCTCTGCGCTTGCTTGAGCTGAGCTTGAATCTGTTCAAGCAGTTGAAGAGTCCGACGTTCAGGCGGGAGCAACCGCATCACCAAATTGGTGTAAGGCAAACCCAAGACGTCTTGACGTTTGACGCCGGTAAGAGTTTCGCCCGCCTTGTTGAACTCGATCACATCGCCGTTCTCATCGATCAGCAAGACACCTTCCGACGATTGTTCGATTAAACTACGAAATTTCTCCTCGCTCTCATAAAGTGCCTGCTCAGCGCGCTTACGCTCGGTAATGTCTTGCAAAAAGCCAATGGAGCCAATTGCTTTGCCTTGCTCGTTACGAATCAGCGTAGAGGCATCTGCGATCCAACGGGTTTCGCCGTCACGCCTCACGATCCGACTATCGCAGTGCCATTGAGTAATTAGACCTTCCTTCATGAATTTCCCGGCGGTCTTGGGATCAAGCTGCGCCGTTTCACCCATCATTTCAATCTCACGTTCTAACGAGCCATACAAGGCAGGTGTCATTTCTTGCGCCGTATATCCCGTGAGCGCAAAAATACCTTCACCGATAAAAGTATAGGTATCGGTCATGAAATCGTGACGATACGGCACCGCGCCCGATGCTTCAATCGCTAGGCGAAAGCGCTCTTGGCTCTCACTTAACGCTTGCTCTACCCGTTTACGCTCCGCTTGTTCTTCAATTGTCTTTAGACCAAATGCCAGATCGCTCGCCAACTCAACCAACAAATCGACTTCTTCCTTGTCAAAGATATTGGTTTGATCCGCATAGACATTCAGTATGCCAAATAGGTTTCCATTATGTTGCATCGGGACCGACACGGTGCTTTGGAACTGCGCCCGCTCCACCTCATCCCGCCAAGACGCGAAATAATCTGCTTGCAACATATCATGACAAACGATGGGTTGTCGGGTTGCCAGGGCTTGCATCCCTGGCAACGACTTGCGCAATTCACGATTTGGAGCTGCTCCGATTTTGTCGATAAAGCGTTTGCCTTCTCCGGCGAATGCCGTGGGTTCAAGTTCTGTGCCACTCATAATGCCGATCCAGACAAAGCGATAGCCGCGCGTTCGCACCAAAATCTGGCACGAAGATTCGAGAAGCCGTTGTGAGTGGTGTTCGTGGGTGATGAGTTGATTGATGTCGCGCACGGAGCGCAAGACTTGATTGAGGTGCTGGAGCCGTCGATCACTTGCATGTTTGGACAGCACCAAATCCAAGATCGCCGCGACCTCGCGTTCGCGCACCGGCTTGGATAGATACGCAGACGCACCGGAAAACTTCGCTTGCTGCAACAGTGATTCGTCGGTGTACGCCGTCAAGAAAATGACCGGCACATCGATCTGTTGATGAATGAGCTGAACCGCTTGAACACCGCTCAAGTCACCAGGCAAACGCGCCTCGATCAAAATTGCATTGGGCTTGTAAGCGAGCGCCGAATTTACGGCTTGTTCGCCCGTGGTTGCAATGTTGATTTCGGAATAGCCAAGTCCAACAAGTGTTTCTTTAAGAAAAAGAGCTAAGCTAGGATCGTCTTCAACAATGAGAAGCCGAGCAGCATTCATTGTTTCACCTTTAATTGCTTACCTAGATTGCACTTTAGTGGCTGTTTTTCACTCCACAGGTGAACACATTCTTGGCGGTATGATTCACTAATCAGCTGGATGTTATTCTACTCGCGTGTTTCAGGGCAAACAAAAAGTAAGGGCGAAGCACAGTCTAGAACTGAAACTCTCCGCCCTTTGCCAGGAAAATCGTACCGTTTACTTTGGCAAACTAAACTGCTCAGGCAACAAATCAACGCCACAAGGCAACTCTTCCAGCCACGCGATGAACCGCGCCACATGTTCCTTGGTCGCAAAAGCAGCGCCATGCTGCGGCAGAATCATGTCGATGTCCAATTGCTTGACCATTGCTACCCACGCTCGCAACGCTTTATTTGACGTGATGTAACGCTTATGAAAACCCGTCATGTATTGCAAGTGTTCGTCGAAATTAGGAACGACGGTGTACGTCATGCCTAATGATGCGCCCAAATCGCCCGAGTACAAAATCTTGGAGACCGGATCGTATACTTGAAAGTTACCTGGCGAGTGCAGAAAATGCGCAGGTAGAATCAACAACTCGCAATCGCCTAGATTGACGCGCATACCCTCGTCGGCGATGCCGATGATGCGGTCTGCCATCATGTCGTCCACGCCAAAGTGCATGAGAAAACGCGTCCACACTTGCGGTATCAACGCCTTAGCTTCGGTGACCATCAGCCAGCCGTTGGCAGCCGCGATAATATCTGGGTCTTGGTGCGAGAAAAACAAATAATCGAGCGAACTGGTCGGCGCAATGGCATCGATCTCGGCGAGCGCAGCGGCATAGACCTTGTGTCCACCAGGGTCCAACACCATGGCATGGTCTTGATGCACGATAACATGCTGATTCGATTGGACCATCAGCCCGATGGTAAAGTCTTCGAGCAGAATATTCTTGTGTTCTACATTCTTGAAAAAAGTTTGCGTTGGCATATGAATTTCTTTCCTAGCTCAACACTTCGGCTACGCGCTGAGCGCCTTCGCGGGCTTCCAAGAATGCCATCCCAAGGTTAATCCCTCTTTCGGTCAATGCCACAAACGTCGCGTTCTTGCCGGCGTAGGTGAGGATGACATTGCCTTCGGTACCTTGGATCAACGTTTGTTGAAATTCGCCGCGCGCCAATTGCACCACTGAGCGTCCCGACAGATTCAGAATGCTGGCAGCGACCGCGCCGACGCGCAATTGGTCCATCTCGCTTGGCAGATGCGCTGCAATCACCAAGCCATCCAAACTAATCACGGCAACGCCGCGAATATCAATAGAGTTGCCGACTAATTGACGAAGCGTTTGCGCCAAGCGGTCGCTCCGTTTCATGGGAGCCGTCATCGATGAATTCTCCTTTGCTGGTTCAGAAACCCGTTTTCTTGAATGCGTCTCCGATTTAATTTGAATGTCGATCGAGAAAACGGGTTTCTATAGAACCTGGTTTCTATTTTTTTACTGGCAGTTTATATTTTTTGCCGATCAGGTTTATGCCACACGATAAATGTTCCAGCCACTCGATCAAGCGACCGACGTGTTCCTTGGTCGCAAAGACAGCACCATGCTGCGGCGCAATCATTTCGATGTCGAGCTGCTTGACCATGCGCGCCCACGCCCGCAGCATCCCTCTCGACGCCATATAGCGGCGATGAAAATTCTCCATGCATGGAATGTGCGCATCGAAATCTGGCACGACGGTATAATTCACTCCTAGCGATGCGCCCAAATCGCCAGAGTATAAAATTTTCGAGACCGGATCGTACACTTGGAAGTTGCCAGGCGAGTGAAGAAAATGCGCAGGGATAATCAACAACTCGCAGCCCGCTAAATCGACAATCATCCCGTCGTCCGGAATGGCCGTAATGCGATGCGCCATCATGTCATCTACGCCAAAGTGCATGAGAAAACGCGTCCATACTTGGGGCAATAACGCTTGCGCTTCGGTGACCATCAACCACGCATTCGCCGCCGCAATCACGTCGGGGTCTTGGTGAGAAAAAAACAGGTATGTCAAGCTGTTCGTCGGCATAAGTGAGGACAGTTCTCCAAGCGCGTTCGGATAGACTTTGTGTCCGCCCGGATCCAAGAGCATCGCCTTGTCTTTGTGCATAATGACATGTTGATTCGATTGCACCATCAGCCCAATCGTGAAATCTTCGAGCAGAATATTTTTGTGATCGGCATCGTCAAATAAAGTTTGCGACGGCATTTGACTCCTTCGGCAATGTAGGGCAATTTGGAGAATTGCCCAACGTTACAATTCATCGATGAGTTCGGCGAGCTTTTGCGCGCAATGGCGCGCTTCCAGAAACGCCATACCCAGATTAATCGAGTGATCTGCCAACGCGACCAAAATCGCATTCGATCCGGCAAAGGTGATGATTAGATCACCGGTCGCGCCTTGAATCAGCGTCTGTTGAAATTTACCGCGCGCCAATTGTCCCACCGATCGATCCGACAAATTCAAGATGCTAGTGGCAATCGCGCCGACGCGGGACGCCTCCAAGCTGCCCGGCAGTTCGGCTGCCAGCACCACGCCATTGCGATTGATAGCGACGAGTCCTTCAAATGACGATTCGATAAGCATTTCGTGCAATGATTGAAGAATCGATGGAGCGGATGTAAACGGTGAGGGAGAATCGATTGCACTTTCATCACGCAAGCGCACAGCTTCCATCAAGATGGATGACCAGGGTGCGTCGATAGTGACCTTGGGGGATGGTATGCCTTGTTCGACGAGAAAATCGCCATTGTCCCAACACGCCAATTCGTAAACAGCTTCCACGCCTTCAGACTGACGCGACTCAGCGTGGACCAACTCGCCATCGTTGAAATAGATAACGACTTGATCCTTGCCATGCCGCGCCGTCAATCGAGCACGACTGCGCGGTTGGCAATATAATTGGATCAAGTCGCCAAAGAAAACATCGCTGAGACTACCACTGAGCGCCATCGCCGAACCTCTCACCTATGAGGTGATTTTTTGGAATGAACGGCTTGCTTCGCCGAAGGCCCAAGTCTCCCGAATTTGTCGGATGGCTTGAGTCGTCGCACGCCGATAGGAAATGTTGGGCGGCACACTAACCGCCAGAACCAGATCGTGCTTGTCGATACTAAACGGGCGATAGACCCATCGATGCCCACTATCGTCGAACATGGAAATCTCGTTCATCGTCTTCATACCCACGCGGTTGCGCGCGCTTTCGGCAACACGCTGGAGTTGCAGCGCAATCGCCGCCGAGACTTCGGCGGTCTCGCAAGCCGCTGATGCGAGTGGGAAGCCGGAGGAATCGGTTAGCACAGCCGAGAGAAAATGATGTTCTTGCACCATCTGATTCAAAATCTCTTGAACTTGCATACGCCTCCCTTCCCAAACGAGTTTAACACTAATTTAATACAATGTCTATTTGTTTACAATGTACAATTTGGGCTATATCCGTCGATTGTGCGGGGAATTCGCTGGGAAGTGTTCAGTAATTAGAAATATCTGCGATGCTAATGGTCACAAAAAAAGTGCGATGCATTTGCTAGTGCATCGCACGGGATCATTCAATGATAGTCCACGCTAGAAAACTGAATTAACAGGGCGACAACTCAACTCACATTCCCTCTCATATTACGGATATGGAGGACGAGTAGGAGTGGGTACTAATTTCGCTGGCGATGTTGGCGTTACTGTAGGTCGCGACTTTGAGGGCGGTGTTGGTGTTGTTGGACCGAAACCATAGTATGTGCCGTCATTCAAGATAAGAGGCAAAAAGTTTTTGTTGATTGGCTCCCACCAAAAACTTATGCTGGCGTCATAAACATGTTCATAATAAAAAATCTCGATCTCGTGATTTCCACCATTCAGATAACGATCCGCCGTATATTCAGTTCGGCTTTGGTCGTGCCATTCATTGATGATTCTGTCACCATCGACGTACAGTTCAAAACCATCATCACCTGCCAAATGAAAGCGATAGAACCCTGGGGGTAAAGATACCATGCGTGTCCAGTAAACGGAAAAATTGTCTATTGGCAGACTACCACTGGGAGAGCCTTGTCCCCAATTAAAATCTATTGCTTCGTCACAGTAAGTCAGTAACGATGACCCAGTTAACGTGGGATTATCGTAGTAGTCACCTTTCCATGGATAGTTAGGATCGGTGCAGGTCATTTCATAAGTGCTATCCCAGTTAAGACCAAGTTCATATGAGCCATAAATATCATCAGGAAAAACTGGGGCATAGGGGTCGAGGACACACATACCAACCTGGCGGGTATTACTGTCCAGATCAACACCTTGATCGTAATAACCGCGCCAAACCAACTGACTACAATAGAACCTGTCCGTCGTCCATTTGTCGCAGAATTCCCAGGGGGCAAAGAGATTAATGTACGGACGACCAGTATAAAGGGTTTCAGTATGTTCAGTCGCCTGGACTCCAACATTGCTATCGGGATAGTACAAGGAAACCAAGATTTCAAATGCCTTGTAAGGAGTATTTGGCTTGATCTTCACTCCTTCTCCAGAATTTGAATCAAAAACTTGATCAATACTCCAGTGAAAACCTGCATGGGTATAGGTTGAAAACTGAGAGACCAATTGTCCTGCTACAGTGTTCAAGTCTCTTGGCAGTAACACGTATCCACGATTGAATGTTCCCCAAGGGACAGTTAATGTATGAAGAGCATTGGTTGCTGCTGCCGCTTTTGCTGCCTGAACTCTACTGACTCCAATTGTCTTGCATGGACTTTAGTAAGGTCTGGGTAATGGAACCGGACGCTTGTTGATTGTATTGGTGTCTTTGGAAAATACATCAACGTGATTGCCTAAATGATCGACAAAATCAGGAGCACCACATTCATCTGTTACAAGAAACAAGTCGTCGTTCACTTGAACACGCGTTCCTGGCGCTGGCGGCAGAGATACTGGAAAAATGGGGGTAGGAGTCGGGGTCAAAATACTCCCATGTTGTGCCAGCACAAAATTGCTACCTAATCCTAGCAAAATCACAACCACCACACTTGCAGCTACCAAATTCAAAATTAGCTTCTTCACAATCATCTCCTTGAATAGATGTGGTACATTTTTCAACAGTTGCTCGGAATAACTTTTACTTTTTGTTCGTTAACGCTTCCAGACACCAGCCAGCGCATAGAAACTTCTTATTCCGGTGACGTCTCGATCTCCCTTAGGTTCAAGAATCAATTTATCTTCCCTGGTATCGATAATCCGTAAGCCGCTCACATATAATTCCTGCGAGGTCGCCATACCCATACTGGCAAAGTCAGACGTGGCAATCGGCAACTCTTTTATTACTTCATCCCGCTTTGTATCGATCACCGTCAGCCCTCCGCTGTCTCGTCCATCTTCAATAACAGTAACCGCAAAATTCCACCTACACGCCTCTGATGCGGTATAATGGGTTCTCAAGAACCCTACGACGCAAAGGTGTGTGGATGAGACGAGCCAAAGACAATTCCGAAGTTCCCAAGCGTTACTATCGGCCAGAGCA
>JACRMI010000099.1 GCA_016215025.1 Chloroflexota bacterium | reverse complement strand
ATTCGCAAGGATAAATGGTCGGTGTGGTATGGTATAATGTCTTTGGAGTTCTCATGTTTGGCCCTTTCCTTGGCAGGATAGAGCTGATTGTTCATGAGAACTCTTTTTAGTCAAAAAGTGACTTTTGCTTTATTGCGTTTAAACAACCGAAACCCGCCGAAAAAGTAGAACTGTTTCTCCGCAACGGCATTGAAAAACTTGTCTTTTTCTCTGCCGCCATCAGCGCCGACTCGATCCATAGCCAATATGATATTCCAAATTTGGTGCATCAAGCCAAGACGTCTCAGGGATTCCCAATTGTCAATCTCGGTGCGTGGAATGATGACCCGATTGTAATTCAAGCGATTAAAGAAAAAATCGATTCTGTACTCTATCCGCACGCGCGCTAAGCACTAGCCGCCACTCGCACAGGGGGAAGCGATGCGGTCCCATTATCTCTTTCGACTTGAAGACCGCGCACTGCCGAACAAAATCGGGAGCAAAGCCGAAAAAATCCGATTCCTTGCTCGCAGAGGATTCCACACGCCTGCCACACTGGTCTGCATGTGGGATGCGTACCTCGCCTACCGCGCAAATAATTCCACCGCGCTTGAAACTGTTTGTGCCGAACTCGCCGCATTGTGCGACCCCAATCGCCAATATGCCGTGCGTTCCTCCGCTAACGTCGAAGATGGCATTGAACATTCATTTGCGGGGCAATTCAATTCACTGCTCAACGTGCAAGGCATCGACTCGTTGATGCGCGCCATTCGCGAGATTTGGGACTCGGTGTCCACGTCCGTTGTGCAAGCGTACCTGCAAAAGGCGAACATCGCCCAAGACGATTTGCGCATGGCGGTCATCGTGCAGGAAATGGTTTGCCCGGTGATTTCTGGTATCGCCTTTAGCCGCAACCCCATCACCGGCTTGGACGAAGTTGTGGTGGAGGCAGTGGAAGGCATCGGCGATGCGTTGATGCGCGGCAATGTTACGCCCGAGCGCTGGGTCGGCAAGCGTGGCAAGTGGGCGGCGCAACCGGAAGCCAGCCGCATCGATGCAAACATCATTCAGCAAGTTGTGACGCAGACGCAAGCGATTGCCAAAGCGTACGGTCGCCCCGCCGATTTGGAATGGGTGTACGATGGTCAAGTAGTTAACTGGGTCCAACTCCGCGACATCACAATGCTCGGCGATTTGAACGTTTACACCAATCGCATGGCGAAAGAAATTTTGCCGGGAATGATCAAGCCGCTCATTTGGTCGGTGAATATTCCAATCGTCTGCGGTGCGTGGGCAAACTTTCTCACCGAGATGATTGGACCCAACACCATCGCCCCAGCGAGTTTGGCAAAATCGTTTTACTATCGCACCTATTTCAATATGGGCACGCTCGGTAGAATTTTTGAAGAGCTTGGTCTGCCCGCCGAGTCGCTGGAAATGCTAATGGGTTTTGAAGAATCGGGTCCCGAGCGCCCCAAAATGAAAATGACCCGGCAAACCCTGCGACATTTTCCACGCATGGCGCGGATGATGTACGACAAATGGTTTCTTGCGCGCAAGCTCGAAAAATTTTTACCGGCAATGCGCGCCCAGTACGAGCAATTCGACATTGAGCGACCTACGACGCGGACCGACGCGGAACTAATCGCGGCAATCGAACAATTGTGGAAGCTTACCACGCAAACAGCGTACTATAACATCCTCACGCCATTGTTGATGGGAATGTATGACGCCGTCTTGCGCCGCCGCCTTGCCCAAGCCGGCATCGACCTCGTGCAAATCGATTGGACCAAAGGAATGCCGGAAATCGAAATATTTTATCCGAACGTTCAACTCGCACACTTGCATCAACAATACGCCGCACTCAACGAAACGACTCGCCGGCGCATCGCCGATTGCAGTTACGACGAGTTTGCGCTAATTTCCGGCATCGCCGAATTTCAAAACGCGGTCGGCGCATTTTTGAAACAGTTCGGACACCTCAGCAACAGCGGCAACGATTTTTCGTACATGCCGTGGCGCGAAACCCCGACACGTGTGCTCAAAATGATTGCGAGCTACACGCCACCGGAAAACCAGGGCGCGGATAAAATCGAGATACAACAACTCAAGCTGGCACCGCTCAATCGCTGGCTGGTCAATTTTTTCTTCAAGCGCGCGCGCCAATTCCGTTATTATCGCGAAGCCATTAGCTCACTTTATACCTATGGCTATGGTCTGTTCCGTAAATATTTTCTCGCGCTCGGCGAACATCTAGAATTTCGTGGCACGCTGGCGCAACTCGACGATATTTTCTTCCTCGCGCTCGATGAAATCAAGCAAGTCCTCGCCGGCGCCGATTTGACGCCTCCGTGTCGTTCGCGCGTCGCCACGCGCAAAGCGGAAATGGAGGAGTTTAGAAACATCAATCCACCCAGCGTGATTTACGGCGACCAACTGCCGCCCATCATCCCGCCACGTGGCAACAAATTGCGCGGCATTGCCACATCGCGCGGATATTACACGGGATCCGTGTGTGTCGTGCTGGGCATTGAGGATTTTGGCAAGGTGGCGCAGGGCGATGTGCTGGTCGTGCCGTACTCGGATGTGGGCTGGGCGCCACTGTTCGCGCGCGCTGGTGCGGTCGTCGCCGAGTCCGGCGGAATGCTGTCGCACAGTTCGATTGTGGCGCGCGAGTACAAAATTCCTGCCGTCGTTTCCGTCGCCAGCGCATGCCATCTCAAAGACAATACCAAAATTTCGGTGGACGGCAACAAAGGCGAAATCATCATTCACGATGAGCCGACTAGCGGTGGAGGGACGTAATGGATATCACGCTTGCAATCATCGCTGGCATGGTCGGCTATTTGTGTGGCGCGCTCTCTTTCACGCGCATCATCGGCAAGTTCGCCGCGCCGAACGAGGATTTGAGCCAAACCGAATTTAGCGTGCCCGGCGCGGACGCCAAAGTAACGATGACCTCCGTGAGCGCAACGAGTTTGTCGATACGCAAAGGACCGAAAGCCGGTTGTCCTGCCAGCATTCTGGATATGGTCAAGGTGGCGATTCCAACGTTGATTTTCAAACTCCTTTATCCCGACGCGCCGTACTTTTTGATAACCGCCGCCGCTGGGGTCGTCGGACACAACTGGCCCCTGTATTATCGCTTTGTCGGCGGGCGCGGTATCTCGGCAATCATGGGCGGACTGTTCGTCATCGATTGGCTCGGGATTTTCATTCCCAACTTGCTCGGGATGGCAATCGGGGTTTTGGTTTTCAAAGATGTGCTTATCGCATACGCGGCGGGGACTGTCCTCTTGATTCCGTGGCTGTGGTGGCGCGCCAACGGCGATGTTTGGCACATCGCGTACGCCGTTTTTGTCAGCGCGGCATTTCTCATCGCAATGTTGCCGGAATTACGACAGTATGCTCAGGCAAAACGCGACGGTAAGGTACCCAGTCTGGAAACTGTGCTCAGCGTGACCGATATGGGCAAGGGCTTGCAAAAAATGTCCGCGATGTTCAAGCCAAGGACAAAACAAAATTGATCGGGAGACCATCGAAATGAAACGCAATCTTCTCACAACAACATTCTTGATTTTGATTGTCGGTTTAATCGGCTGTACGAGCGCGCCTGCCACACCCGTGCCAACGCCGGTGCAATCGAAGGACCCAGGCAGTTCCGTCGTCTCTGCCGAAGGCGTGGTCGCGCCGTTCCAACGTGCATCGCTCGCTTTCAAAATCGGTGGACGCGTAACCGAGGTCAAAGTAAAAGAAGGCGATACGGTCAAAGCCGGCGACGTTATTGCCGCGCTAGATAGCACGTTGTTGCAAAAACAAGTCCAACAAGCCGAAGCGACATTGCACGTCACGCAAAGACAACTTGCGCAACTCAAAGCCGGCGCAAGCTCGGCGGAACGCCAAGCGGCAAAAGATGCACTCACCGCCGCGCGTGCTGCGTACGATAAGGTCAAAGCGGGACCGAGCAAGGAACAAATCGCGCAACTCAAAGCGACGCTTGATAATACGCAAGCAACGGTCAGGCAGGCGCAAGCGGCGTATGACCGCATTGGCGGCGATGCCAATTTTTTAGGCGGGGCAGCGCCGGAACGACTCGTCCTGCAACAAGCGTACAACAACCTGGTTGCCGCGCAAGCTGCGTACACTGAAGCCGCCAGTCATCCCACCGACAGCGAACTCAAGCAAGCCGCCGCCGCCGTAACCCAAGCCGAAAGCGCTGTTGCCCGACTTGATCCGACGCCGGAAGCGATTGCCTTGGCCGAAGCGCAGGTCGCGCAAGTACAATCCGCGCTTGAGATTGCCAAAGCGAGTGTACAAGATGCAACGCTCACCGCACCATTTGCCGGCACCATCGCACAGATCAGCATCAACCTCGGCGATTTCGCGTCGCCGGGTGCGCCGGTCATCATCATCGGCGATTTGTCCAATTTGAGAATTGAAACTACCGATTTGTCGGAAGTTGATGTGGCAAAAGTCAAAATCGGTCAGCCGGTCAAAATCACGCTCGATGCTCTGCCCAATCAAGCGTTCGCCGGCACCGTGTCGCGCATCGCGCCGCTGGCAAACGAAGCGCGCGGCGACAAGGTGTTCCGCGTCTGGATCGATCTGAAAGAAGGCGTGGACGCTGGCTTGCGTTGGGGGATGGCTGTAAGTGTCGAAATTAACGTAGAAAAGTAATGTGGAAACACAATCGAAAACCGAGGTGCCAACCTCGGTTTTGCTCTTTCAATAGACCTCACGCACCCAGGTGCCAGGGATTGCCCCAAAGCATGCATGAGCGCGTGGATCAGCGCGTGGGTGCACGGACCCAACTCCGCCGCTGCGATCCGTTTCGTGTGTGCGTCCAACGCCCACCATACCTAGACTGCGTGACCTTGGTCCCGCAACGTCGTGCGCAACTCATCCAATGGCATGTGCAAAGTGCCATCCGCGAAATGGCGAACCAGCATCATCCCATCCGCGCATTGGTCAAGGTGACGACGCCGCTGTTCTTTTCACGTCATGGTGGGACGGCGAATTTTTAACCGCGTCCAATGGGAGCACCAAGTCTTTGCTTTAATAGGTTTCTTGCAAATGGTTTTAATAAAACTCCAACGCGTAAAGTATTGACAAACATTATCTCCGCCTGTATGATAGGCGTGCAAGTTGGGGAGTAGCCCATCAAGTTCGAATCGTCGTCAGGACAGAGCCAATGCTCTCGGCGATTTGATGGTCATGAAACCAGGGCGAGACCAACGCGACATCACAAAAAAGTGCCGCGAGGGTCTCGTTTTTTTATGCCTCGCGGCTGACAAAAGGAGGCAAAATGTTTTTCGGATTGGAAAATTACGGAATTTACTTGCTGTTCAGTTTGCCCGCTCTAATCTTCGGGCTATGGGCACAGTTCAGAGTGCAGGGCACGTTCAAGAAATTCTCCCAAGTGCGGACGATGACGGGGATCACTGGCGCGCAAATCGCTCGGCGCATTCTAGACTTGAACGGTCTATCGAATGTCCAAGTGGAAGAGACGGGCGGTTTCTTGTCCGATCACTACGATCCAACCAGCCGGACGTTGCGACTCAGTCCCGATGTCTATCGCGGCAACAGTTTGGCTTCCGCCGGCGTCGCAGCGCACGAAGCCGGGCACGCGCTTCAGCATCAACAAGGGTACGCGATGTTGGGCTTGCGTTCGACGATGGTGCCGACCGTGCAGATCGGTTCGTGGCTTGGTCCAATTATCTTCATGGTTGGCTTCTTCCTCGCCGGCGCGTTGGGCAACACGCTCGCGTGGATCGGCGTCGCCTTATTCGCCGGCGTCGCGGCGTTCGCGCTCATAACCTTGCCGGTGGAATTTGATGCGAGTAAGCGGGCGAAACAATTGTTGGTTGGCAACGGTTTGTTGACGCGACAGGAAATGTACGGTGTGAATGGCGTGCTTGATGCTGCCGCGTTGACGTATGTCGCCGCCGCCGCGCAAGCGATCTCGACGCTGTTGTACTATGTATTCTTGCTTACAGGACGAAATAACGACTAACGACGCAAAGGGGCGCACTGTTGTGCGCCTCTTATCTCAACTCAAAGGAATTACAAAATGAAATGGCAATGGAAAGTCGGCGAACATGTGGGTAGTGACAATTGTTTGTCAAAACGAACTGAGCAAGTAATCGCTGTATAGATCAAGTAAATTATCCATGCCTATATTTTCCACCCGACGACAAGTCAGGTGCGTAAGGTGAGACATGAAAATTACGTTCCATGGTGCCGCTGGCACCACCACTGGCTCGATGCACATGATCGAAACCGATAACGAGCGGATACTGCTCGATTGTGGACTCTATCAAGGACATCGCGCCGAAGCATTCGAACGCAACTCGAACTTTCCGTTCGATCCCAAAACGCTATCAGCCGTTATTCTCTCACACGCCCACATCGACCACTCAGGCAACTTGCCTTCGCTCGTCAAACACGGCTATGCAGGAAAAATAAATTGCACCTCGGCAACCCGCGATCTGGTGACATTGATGTTGCGCGACAGCGCACGCATCCAAGAACAAGATGCGGAATATCTGAATCAAAAAAAATCACGTAAAGGATTGCCGCCCATCGAGCCACTCTATTCCGTGCAAGATGCCGAACGCACACTGCCCCGCTTGGTCGGATATGGTTATAACGAATGGTATCGTGTCAATGACAATGCCCGCGCGATGATGGTTGATGCAGGACACATCCTCGGCTCGGCGATCACGACGCTCGAAATCAATGAAAATGGTCGCACAATTCGACTTGGCTTTACCGGTGACCTGGGACGACCGGACACATCGCTCTTGTGCGATCCTGACATTGCACATGCTCTCGATTATTTGATTATCGAAAGCACGTACGGCAACCGTGAACACGGAATGCTAAAAGACGCACAAGATGAATTGGCGCAGATTGTGCACGAGACAGTTACCCGCGGCGGCAAGGTGATTATTCCATCCTTCGCCATCGGACGCACCCAGGAAATCGTTTATACACTACATTTGAGAACCGAAGCCGGGGAATTGCCACGCATACCGATCTACGTCGATTCGCCGCTTGCTATCGACGCCACCGACGTATTCCGATTGCACGTCGAGTCCTTGTGCGAAGATGTGCGCGATCATTTGATGGATCACGACGACCCATTCGGTTTTCACGGACTGCACTATACCCGTTCGGTTGAAGAATCGAAAAGAATCAATACTCTACCGGAACCGTGCATTATCATCTCCGCCAGCGGAATGTGCGAAGCAGGGCGGATTCTGCATCATTTGAAAAATAATCTTGAAGACAAACGCAATACAATCCTGTTTGTTGGTTATCAAGCCGAAAATACGCTCGGACGACGCATTGTCGATGGCGCCCGCAAGGTGCGAGTGTTTGGCGATGAATTTACGGTTAACGCACGAATCGCCATGGCGAATGGATTTAGCGCACACGCCGACCATAGTGAATTGATCGATTGGGTCAACAAGGTCAAAGACGGTTTGAAAGGCGTGTTCGTCGTTCACGGCGAATCGGAATCATCGCAAGCGTTCGCCGCCGAGCTCCGCACCATGGGTAATTTCAACGTGACGGTGCCGACATTGAACCAGACTATTCAAGTGTAAGGAAAACAATCAAGTCTATGACGTTTTATGAAGTGGAAGCCCAATTCCGTGAATTGCAGGCGCGCATTCAACCTGGCGAACCAATCCGCGCCCAAGCAAGTGAATGTATTTCGAAGGTGCGGCTAGGGTTTTTGGTACACCGCTAGGACACGAAGCATCGGTAGTGATTCCAATGCGCAAAGAAATGCCGCTGCCGCGCAAGCCGTCTCGACACTTTTATACTAGGTGTTCTTGCTCTCGGTCGCAATAACGAATTGCGATGCAAAGAGGCGCACGATTGTGCGCCCCGTATCTCAATAGAAAGGATTTGCAAAATGAAATGGCAATGGAAAATCGGCGAATATGCCGGCATCGGTGTGTATCTGCACGCAACATTTTTTCTGCTCATCGGCTTTGTCGCTTTGAGCCATGTCTTGCAGGGCGATCCCGTGAGCCAACTGATTACGGGCGTCGCGTTTATCGTCGCGCTCTTTGCTTCGGTTGTCCTGCACGAGTTTGGGCACGCGCTCACCGCAAAACGGTACGGGATCAAGACCCGCGATATCACGCTCTACCCAATTGGCGGAGTCGCGCGGCTCGAGCGAATGCCAGACAAACCGATTCAGGAATTCTGGGTCGCGTTGGCTGGACCGGCAGTGAACGTCGTCATCGCGGCGATCTTGTTCGTCTGGATTACGATTACGAACGATATCGTTTCGCTGGAACGATTGAGTGTAACCACAGGTCCATTCCTGGAACGATTGATGGTGACTAACATTTCGCTCGTGCTGTTCAACCTGTTGCCCGCGTTTCCAATGGACGGTGGTCGTGTGTTGCGCGCTCTGTTGGCGATGCGTTTGGAGTACGTGCGCGCGACGCAAATCGCCGCGACGCTTGGACAAGGGATGGCGTTCCTGTTTGGGTTTGTCGGCTTGTTCACGAATCCATTCCTTGTTTTCATCGCGCTGTTCGTGTGGATTGGCGCAGCGCAAGAGGCAAGCATGGCGCAAATGAAATCTGCGCTCGGAGGTATTCCGGTTAGTCGCGCGATGCTCACCGATTATCGTACGCTTGCGCCAAATGATTCGCTCGGCCGTGCTGTCGATTTGATTCTCGCCGGGTCGCAACAAGATTTCCCCGTGATGGCGAATGACACGGTCGTCGGTGTGTTAACGCGCGACAGAGTACTTGCCATGCTCGCGCAACGGGGACGCGACGAGTGCGTGGAACGGGCGATGGCGACTTCAGTTGCATTTGCTGATTACGCCGAAATGTTGGAGGGCACCTTGATGCGAATGGAAGAACATCAAGCGTCGATGATCTGTGTCACGCGCGCCGGGCAGCTCGTCGGCATCGTGACAAAAGAGAACATCGGCGAGTTTCTGATGATTCAAGCCGCGCTGGATAAAGCGCGCCGTGGTAGTGGTTTGCGCCCAACAGTCGAACCCGTTTAGAAAAAACAACCGCCGCCGGGATTTCCGGCGGCGGTCTATTGTTGCCAGGAGATCTTTTCGTTGTACGGGAAACATAATATAATTGAGCAAAGCCGCGGCAAAAGCCGGCGATACTGCGATTGGCTTGCCACGATAGTATGCCCATGCCGTTATTGTGTGTAGCAGCGCTGACAATCTAGGATTCAGTGGTGCATCGCTCACAGTGACGCTGGCGATTGGTGTCTCGCGAATGGCACGTCGCCGTGCGATCATTCGCAAGTTGCCTGCGGTGGAAGCGCTGGGGTGCACGACGGTGATTTGCTCCGATAAAACTGGGACGCTGAAGCAGAATCAAATGACGGTGCAACAAATTGTCGCGAGTAGCGTTGAATATAATGTCATAGGTTCGGGTTACACGCCAACAGGACAAATCGTCCCAGGAAATAATGCGCCGACGAACAATATTGCATTGACGGAATGTTTGACCGCAGGCTTGCTGTGCAACGACAGCGCGCTCGACGAGAAAGAAGGACCCTGGCAAGCGCAAGGCGACCCAACCGAAGTCGCGTTGATTGTCGCTGCGCGCAAAGCGCAAATTGACGCATCGTTGCAACGTCTCGATACGATTCCGTTTGAATCGCAACATCGGTATATGGCAACCTTGCACACAATTGGCTCAACGCGTCGCATCTACGTCAAAGGTGCAGTCGAAGTTTTGCTCGAACGCTGTGGGGACGTGCTCGATGCGGCGGGACAATCCATCGCGTTGGACCAAGCCCAAATTCATCGGGTGCTGCCGCTGGACATGGTGCAAAACTCGATGATAGCTTTTGACAGTCTTCAGAAGGATTCCCGAAGCGATTTTATGGACTGGAACTCACTGTTCCTGGGATTGTATCTCACGATCCACCTGGGAGCATGAGATACAATCCCAGGCTGATCCATTATTTTCCTCCTCTCCCTGCCTACGCATGCGCCATTACGCCGGAACGGGGTAACTCAAGAGCTCCACCACCGTCCAGCGGTGATTGGTCACCCCCGCCGCCACACATCCTGCCCTTTGTTCCGCACTGTTGTGCGCAATTCATCCAGTTGCACATGCTCCAAGTGCAATCCGCGCAACTTCTGGGCATGCAAGTGTGCGCTGTGCATGCCGGCACGGGTGAGCCACGTGGGGAGGGTGCCTTCCGCATGTCCAAAGATCCGCACCGCCGCGGCGACCGCTATGCCGTCCGCGAGAGACGCCAGTACTTCCCCCACGCGCTTGAGTTTTCAAACGATACAGCACGGTATGTCGGCGCGAACTGAATTTGTGTCCACTCGCCTCACAATAGAAATCCTGAATCGATTGATCCTTCCCATGATGCCCGTATCCGACCAAGGCATGAATCCGGGAATCCGTAATGCCGCGATATTTACAATCGTGCCGCGCGCAGGCATAGCCTTCGGTCTCAATCAGTTTGGGGCGCCCGCGGGAACTTTTGACTTCCCGCCAGGGTCGCACTGGGGTGTCAAGTCTTCTCAGGGAGAGTCGATGAGGAAGCGAGGCACGCCGGACAATCCGTGGGCGTGCAGGGTTTGAGCGGCTGGGGTGCGCGGTTCGATTGAGCGGATTTGTTAAGGTGACGACAAGGCCGTTCTTTTCACACCATGGTGGGAGGATTTGCGGAGTCAGGACTCATTCCGCCAAGGTTGACAGAAGTAGCGAAAAAACGGAATGAGTGAATTTGACTGATTACGTTTTGCTCGCGAGTTTGGCACATTCGCGACCAAGATTCCAAAACACCTT
>JACRMI010000096.1 GCA_016215025.1 Chloroflexota bacterium | reverse complement strand
AACGCAGCGCCGACTCCAAGTCCTGTATCGGTTTCGGCATCATCCACGGCGGTGTCTCAAAGAATTGGAACGTCAATGGGCGGAAGCCGTTCGCCGCAAACCTTAAAAAACTTGTAGGTGGAATTTTGCGGTTACTGTTTTCTTATTTGGATTCTATCGTGAATCAAACAAATGATCGATGGCTTCGGACAATTGCGCCAAGTTGCCCACCTGCTGCACCGAATCGCAGAACGGATAGTACTGCATCATATCGCTATCCCCCGTTCCCCACAGACGCGGATGTTCTGGATTCAACCAAATCACTCGCCGGGCGCGGCGTTCAATTTCGCGAAAGACATCCACACGCGGGTTGAGATAGTTGTTACGCCCATCGCCAAGAACAATCACCGTCGTTCGGTGATCGACAACGCCCAAGTAATCTTTGACGAAATGGTCGAGCGCAACTCCAAGATTAGTGTTGTAATAGCCCGGTGGATTATCGGCTAGCACACGATCAACGGCGATCTCCGGACGATGCTCCGTAAATTCGGTGCTCACATCTACAATATCGTCGATAAAAACAAAACTGTGCGCGCTGTGAATTTGGTCTTGCAGTTCGTACACCATCCGGAGCATGAACTCGACCACCGGACGCACCGAAGTCGATACATCGCAAATCAGTACCAACTTGGGTTTGAGATGCCGCCGCTTGTGTTTGATTTCGACAGGGACACTGGCATGTTTCAGATTCGTCCGAATCGTGCGTTTGGCATCCAACACGCCGCGCTTGCCACGTCGTTGGCGCAAGGCTGCGCGCGAACGTAACCGCGCTGACAAGCGGCGAATTTGATTTCGCAGGTCTGCCATCTCGCGCTCGTTCAACGCGCTGAACGACCGATGCATCAAGTCGGGACCTTTGAGCGGCTGACGCTCGCGGGAATCTTTGGCAGCGTTCTGCGCGATTTGCGACCCGACATATTGTTCGAATTGTTCTTCCAGCCGCTTTAAATTCTCTTCCGCCAGTTGCCCAATTTTCTGAAGCGATTCCATGTTCATGCCCATCTTTTGCAATTTATCGATGAGCTGCTCCATCAATTCTTGAAACTCTTCATCCATGCCAAGTTGGCGCAACATACGACGCGTCAGCCATTGCTGTTGCTGCGGATAACGCGCCATCGGCACGCCCGCCCGATTGCCTAACTGATCCAATTCTTCTTGCGTGGGGTTCATGCCCTCGAGCAGGTATTTCATCAACTGCTGCAATTTATTGTTATCGCCCAACAGATCTTTGAGCGCTTCTTTCAACTGATCCATTTCATCGGACGATAATTCCTTATTAGGGTCAAACATGGGCGGACCGCCGCTGCCAAAGTAAAGCGGAAAGAGTTTTTCGAATTCGGGAACGTCGGTGGAATCTTTAATGAGGGTCGTTCGTAAGGAAGCTCTGAACAAGTCGCGATCCATAACGCCGAGATGTTTGACCGCGCGGAACGCGTCCGCACTTTCGGCGAGACTCACGCGCACACCTGCCGCGCGCAACCCCGCGATAAATTCAACCATTCGTTGATCCATACTTACCTCGTGCTAATAACAGATGACAAATCGATCTTCGGAACTTGTGTGCCATTTGCTATCAGCGATATGCAGAGAACTTAATCTTCGTCGAATTTAACTTTTTGGTCGATCCATTCACCAGCGACAGCTTCAATGCGTTCTGGTTTGTGAATCAACGTCGGCAGACACTGGGGACAAATCCAACTTTCGCGTCCAGCGTATTTGAGTCTGAGCAATGGAATTTTGTCGCTCGAACGGTCACAGTTTAGACACCGTTCATCGTTATCGGTCACTGAAATTCTCCTCTTGCGATTTTATTGGACAATCAACTTGCCTTTCATTTTATCAAACTCAGTTAGGACACCGCTATAGAATTGATACTCACCCGACTTGGGCGCGATAAAAGTGAACTGGGTCGTTTCGCCTGGCGGCATTTGGACTTCGATATTCAAGTCGGTCAGAGTAAACGTATGAGGCAATGTGCCATTGTTCACCAACGTCAATTCCACGGTTTGCCCTGGCTTGACAGTGATTGCGCTCGGCGTAAAGGTTAGATCGTCTTTTTCCTTCGATGGTAAAACGAGCAACCGCACTTTCACACGCCGCGAGGAGCATACCACTCAAAACCATGATTACGCATAGGCGAAGCAATTTCATGGAAACCACCGGGTTACTTTTTGCTTATCCTGGATCAAGTATTTCGCGATCTATCTCTTCGATGGTGGGAAGCGATGGCGTGACGTAACACCACGATCACCTTCGGGTTGATCGTCGTCGTCTACACTAAATTCGCTGAGCAGACGTTGTGCGCGCTGGACATCGTGTTCGTGCTTGAGCAAAACAGTCAGCGTATTCTCCATCGTCTGCGAATCAAGATTCTGCGCGTTGAGCATCACGAGCGCGCGCGCCCAATCGATGGTCTCACTCACGCTCGGATGCTTTTTCAAATCGAGCTTACGTAAACGTTGAACGAGTTCTACCGCTTGCTTGGCCATTTGCGGCGCGAGATCAGGCACTTTGAGTTTGACAATCCGCAACTCCGCTTCGGTCGTCGGGTAATCGATAAAGAGATAGAGGCAGCGCCGCTTGAGCGCTTCCGACAACTCTCGCGTATTGTTGCTGGTGAGAATCACCAAGGGGAGATGCTTCGCCTTGAGTGTGCCGAGTTCGGGAACACTAACTTGGAAATCGCTGAGGACTTCCAAGAGAAACGCTTCAAACTCGGCGTCGGCACGGTCGATTTCGTCGATGAGCAGCAACGCAGGTTCTTCAGACACGACGGCACGCAAAAGTGGACGGGGCAGCAAAAAGCGTTGCGAGAAAAAGACATCTTCTTCTTGCGCTAGTCGATCTGCCGCTTGAGCCAGCGTTCGTGTGTCGCGTAAAATATCGGAAAGCTTGTCGCGCAGCAATTGCGTGTACAGCATTTGCTTGGCGTACTCCCATTCGTAGAGCGCCTTGGTTTCGTCAAGACCTTCATAGCATTGCATTCGAATCAGTCCGCGTTTGACGGCGGCGGACCACGCCTTGCCCAATTCGGTCTTGCCTACACCCGCGGGTCCCTCTACGAGCACGGGCTTTTGTAACTTGTCGGCGAGAAAAATCACCGTGGCGATTTCATCCGTCGCAATGTACTGCTGTGCCGCGAGTGCGTTTTTGACTTCTGCAATATCCTTAAACATCGGACTCCTTTGAAAAACTGAACGCGGAAGAACTCGGTCGAATCACACCGCGACGTGTTCCTCCGCGTCTCACTTGACTGCTTGGTTGGATTCATTTCTTGTCGACTGTCACCGCCACTCCCAAATGATCAGATGCTGTACTGGTCGGCATTTGTAAATCCCGCACATTCAAATCGGACGAGACCCAGATGTAATCGATTCGCTGGTTTGGGTTGTCCGAGGGCCATGACAAACCTTCGCCCGTTCCAATCAGCGCGAACGCATCCTTCAGTCCCGCATCGCGCAACATGCCGATTTCTTTGGCGTCGGGACTGGCGTTCAAATCGCCCATAAAAATCGTGCGCGGCTGTTGGTTCCAGAATTTTACAATCTCTGGCGATTGCTGCTGCCGAATCTCGGTATCATTTTCGATGTGATGGTAATGCGTTGCAATGAAGAACACCTCATCGCCATTGCCGACATCGATGCGTGCCCACGTAAATCCGCGCTTTAATTTTAGATCGCGCGGCGGCAACGGCACATTGCCCCACTGTTTGATCGGATAACGCGAGAGAATCGCATTCCCCCACAGTCGATCCGCCGTCGGACCAAACACGTACGGCATCCCTAATCGACGAGAGAGCCACATCAACAAATCGACTGAACTATCGATATACCAACCGCGCTCGACTTCTTGCAAACCGATGATATCGGGATTTACTTTTTCGATCGTTTGCGCAATTGCTTCGGGATTCAATTGCCCATTCGTGTCGAATCCCGCATGGACGTTGTAGGTCATTACGCGGACGGGCAAGCCCTTGCCTGCCACCGTTTTGGGATCGTGCCAATTCGCCAGAATAATGATCGGAACGATCAACAGTGCAAATGCCACCGTTGCCGAGGTCGTGCTCGGCGCGCTTGGACGCTGTGGCATGTCGCGCAGTGCTTGCAAAACGGCTAACCCAATCATGACCACCGCAATCGGCGGCAGCCACGTGTTCGGAATACCAATGGTAATATCGTAGCTGATGTAATACATCAGTGTCAAGATGGCAAACAAGAGCCATCCGATGCCATTCGCAACAGCAAAGCGCGTCATGCTTTGGTTGCGCTCTTGATGAAAACCCAGTCCCGCGAAAATCAGCGTAACAAATGGGAACATGACGAGGTTGCCAAAAAAGAAAAGCAGGTCGGCTGTTCCAGGTGCAGGATCAGGTCGAGATGTTAAAAATGCTAAAAAACCCGTTGCCACCACGACCCCAAAACTCGTTTCGCGATCGGGCTTGATCGGCAATAATGCTGCCGTAATTCCAATGGCGTTGACGAGAATGATAAAGGCGTACGCCAACGGCATTGGAAAACCGGTCAAGGTGGTTGCCCGCGCAATGTTTTGGAAAACAACCTCGGTTACGAAAATAAATGGACCGAGTGCAACGAGCGGCAAAACGCCAATAAAATTTGTTTCGGTTGGCTCGCCTTCAACGTGCGGCAAGCGCAGCGTCAGCCAGAGTTGCGCAATGACGGTTGCCACTACGATAATCGTCGCGAGCGGAATCGACTGCCAGTTCAGATCGAGCGTGTGAAAAGAGCCGTGCAGCGTCGTGTCGAAAACAAAACCGAGCAAAAAGCCGCGGCCAAATTTGCGTGGGGCAAAGCCACCTTGAATCCGCACATAGATCAAATACAGCGGTATGAAAAACGTGTAAAGTACGGTACCGACCAGCGAAAAAACAAAGTCAAGCAATGGCAGCGATAAGAGTTGTTCACCAAGTCGGCAGATGGCGATCCCAACCAAAACGGCGGTCAAGGCGCGCTGTAAACCTAGCGCGTGATAGAACGGTATGACCAAGAACGATAGCGCAAACGTCCCAACGGCAATAATGCCAAGCAATGCGTACGAAAGCCCAACTGAATCACCCAGGTACCAAACAAATGATGGCAACAATACTCGCAGCATTTGCAACGCAAATAAGGTCGTTAAAGCTGGAAGAGCGAGTTCAAAGAATGATTTAGTGTTCCACAGCCTGGGCAGCTTCATTGCTGGATTTCTCCTATGCACGAGTGTCTTGATATTTAAACCCTAAACGTTTCTTTCCTAACCAATCCCTTTATCATTCAAAAGTTCTTGCCTTACCAACACATTGACACTACAAAGATGCCTTTAGGGTCCTCAACAGAATGTCATGCTGAGCGAAGCGAAGCATCTCTCTCTGCAGAGAATTAGATCCCTCGCTTTGTTCAGGGTGACAATCGTCTTCATTTTGTTAGGCGCTTTTAGGATCTCACTAGCAAATCGAACAAGCCGTCTGGATAAAGCGGCGGCGCATCCGCCTTGCAAAAATCGTTCAACGATTTCCACATCGCTCGGATAGTTTCTACTTCCTCGACCACATCGAATTTGTCTTTGTCGTACAGCGAGCGATCGACAAACTCTGCATCGTAAACCATAACGATTTCATGACCGGGTCGGCAATTAAACGTAAAGATACTTTCAAGCGTTCCGATCAAGCGCACGTTCGTAATTTCTGCGCCAAGCTCTTCACGAATTTCGCGAACGATGGCATCTTTGGCGTATTCGCCGGCTTCAATTCCACCGCCCAGCGGTCGATGAAAGACTTGGTTCTTGCTTGGGTCGTAACCTTCGAATACTAGAATCTTATCGTCGTGTCTGAATACGCAGATTGCAAGCGAACGAATGAACGGTTGCAATGATTTCAGTATTCGTTCGCGTAAGCGCGATGTGAGCCCCGTCAACTCGTCTTCAGGAATTTTCAATACGCCGCTGCTAAACCGTAATGCGGCGAGCTGTTGATTCTCGAACGGTACACCCGGCGGAAGTGGCGCGATATGCCAATGCACATGGCTGTTGCCCTGTTGGCTTCCGAGTGAAAGCATGTAAACTCGCTCGGCGTTCGTCTCGGCTCGCACGGCTTCAGCCACCGTATAAATCAGCCGCTGAAGATCGAGATATTCTCGGATGCGAAAATCGCCGGTGACTTGTACCCGATGCGCGCACGGCGCGACGAGCGTATAGCCGTACAACGTTGGATACTTGTTCAGAAAAACAATCGCGCGCTCATCTTGATAAACAGTAACCGCAAAATTCCACCTACAAGTTTTTTAAGGTTTGCGGCGAACGGCTTCCGCCCATTGACGTTCCAATTCTTTGAGACACCGCCGTGGATGATGCCGAAACCGATACAGGACTTGGAGTCGGCGCTGCGTT
>JACRMI010000095.1 GCA_016215025.1 Chloroflexota bacterium | reverse complement strand
GGATAAACGGCGACGCTCAATTGCGTCCATCCATCGCCGTGTGATTGATTGGCTTCGCGGCGCGGCGATTCGTGATTTGATTGCTCAAAATTTAATCGAACAATTTTGTTCAAATACAATCTGACAAAGTAGTACTATGAAAAAAATCTTTGTTCTGTTGGCGCTCTTGTCCTTGATTTTTGTCGTCGGCTGTGCTGCGGCTAAGACTAGTGGAGACCGTTCCGCTCTCGGTGTTGCACCGGTGCCTCAGCCGGCAATGCCACCCGAAGCAAATTCGAGACAGCAGGTGGATGGGGATGTGACGGTGACAGGTGAAATGCAAAAAGCGCAAGGCGCCGCGATCACTGACCGCATGATCGTTTACAACGCACAACTGAACCTCGAAGTGCAAGACGCAGACAAGGCAGCAGTGGACATTGCGGCAATTGCTGTGCAGTTCAAGGGCTATGTCGCCGGGACAAATCTTTCGCGAGATGGCAAGGGTCAAATGCGCGGCACGGTTACGCTTCGCATTCCGGCTGAATCGCTGGATGCCGTGCAAAAGCAAATCGAAGCGGTCGGGCTGAAGGTATTGAGTCGCAATAAAAGTTCCAACGATGTAACGGACCAGTACACCGATTTGAATGCGCGCTTGACGAATCTCACCGCGACGGAAGCTGACTTGCGCAAGTTGATGGATCGCACGACGGAGCGCGCGACCAAGGCGGACGATATTCTCGCGATCTATCGCGAACTCACGAATGTGCGTACGCAGATCGAACAGATCAAAGGGCAAATGAACGTGCTCGAAAAAACGAGTACACTCGCAACGCTGACCATTTCACTCCAGCCGCGTCAAGAAGTCCAAGTGTTGGAACCCGATACATGGCTGCCTAACCGAACGGCGGCAGAAGCACTCAAAGCACTCGTGCAAGCAATGCAGGGTCTCGCCGATTTGACCATTTGGGTTTTGCTCTTTCTTGTTCCAGTCATCATCGTTTTGCTGATTCCGATTGTGGTGCTTGCGCTGATTGCGCGTGCACTCTTGCGTCGGCGCACGAAACGAACGATAGCGACGACGTAAACAGCAGCGCCAGGTTTCATCGATGAGAAGAAACCTGGCGTCGTTTTGTTTGACAAGGCTTATCATTTGGCATAGAATCGCACCGTAGGTCAATGAATACATATCCAAGCGATTTGTTAGTCGATTCAAGATGGCTGGTGGAGAATTTGACGAATTCCAATCTACGCATACTTGATGTGCGCGGCATGGGGTATCGATTAGGTCATATTCCTCAAGCCATCGCGCTAGATTTGGGGCGCGATTTTTTCATTTTTGCCGGGCGCACAGTTTCATCTGCGCCGCCCGAACACATCGCGCAAGCACTTTCGAAACTCGGCGTCGCGAATGACACGACCATCGTTTTGTACGATGACACGAATGATCAGCCAGTCGCACTGGCATATTGGTCGCTTCGCCACATCGGTCATCGCGATGTGAAAATTTTGCACGGTGGCTTTATCGGTTGGCGAAATGCAGGCAGCGCGGTGTCACACGATGTTCCGTCATTTACGCCGTCCCAATATCGTCCGCAGATCAACGATGACTTGGTTGCATCGGCGGAATGGATTCAAGCGAACGAAAATCGCGCCGATGTTCTTTTGCTCGATGTGCGCTCGTATGGCGAGTACGTGAACGGTCATATTCCACACGCAGTGAATTTGCCGTACGATTCGAGTTTGAATTGGCAAACGATGTTTTTCCGCGAGGCGGAGAAGTTGCGCGCGCAATTTGAATCGGTTGGCGCGACACCGGATAAAGAAATCGTCGTCTATTGTCACACCGGAATGCGTTCGGCGCACGCGTTTCTGACGCTCAGCTTGATGGGCTATCCGCGCATGCGGAATTATGCTGGATCGATGGCGGATTGGTACGAGACGCGGCAGTTGCCAATAGAATAATCCGCGAATCACGCGAACCACGCTAATCTTGTTTCTTAATTCGTGTGATTCGCGGAGATTCGCGGATAACAAATTTGTTGAAAGTAATTTTGAATATCGTCCGATCAAGAAAGGGAGGATTACAATGGCAGAGAAACAAGTAGGAACCTGGCTCGTCAAAGTCGGGATGGCGCAGCAATTAAAGGGCGGTGTCATCATGGACGTGACCACCGCCGAGCAAGCAAAAATCGCGGAAGATGCGGGCGCGTGCGCCGTCATGGCGTTGGAGCGCGTGCCTGCGGACATTCGTCGCGAGGGCGGCGTCGCGCGCATGGCTGACCCAACCAAGATCATCGAAATCATGGAAGCGGTCACCATTCCGGTGATGGCTAAAGCGCGCATCGGTCATTTCGTCGAAGCGCAAGTGCTACAGGCGCTCGGCGTCGATTACATCGACGAGAGCGAGGTGCTGACACCCGCCGACGAAGAGAACCACATTCTCAAGCACGATTTCAAAGTGCCGTTCGTTTGCGGCTGCCGCAACTTGGGCGAAGCACTGCGCCGCATCGGCGAAGGCGCGGCGATGATTCGTACCAAAGGCGAAGCGGGCACCGGCGATGTGGTTGAAGCGGTACGCCACGCGCGCGCCGTCCTGGGCGAGATTCGACGCATCCAGCACATGGTTCCCGAAGAACTGATGCATGTCGCAAAAGAACTCGGCGCGCCGTACGAACTTTTGAAAGAGACCGCCGATCTCGGACGTTTGCCCGTCGTCAACTTTGCCGCAGGCGGACTTGCCACTCCCGCTGACGCCGCGCTCATGATGCAGCTCGGCGTCGATGGTGTGTTCGTCGGTTCGGGCATCTTCAAGTCCGGCGATCCGGCGAAGCGGGCGAAAGCCATTGTCGAAGCAACTACGCACTTTAACGATCCGGACATCATCGCACGCGTATCGCGTGGACTCGGTCAGCCCATGTCGGGCTTGGCAGCCAAGTCGATTCCCGAAAATGAGTTGCTCGCGGTTCGCGGTTGGTAGACGCTAAAGCGTAAAACGTAAAGCGTAATCCTTCGACTCTGCTTAGAGCGAGTTTTGCGCTTTACGTTTTTGGTTTCAAATATGAAAACAAAGAAAATTGGAGTTCTCGCCTTACAAGGCGATTTTTATGAGCATGCTCAAATCCTCCGCTTTATCGGTGCTGAAGCGACCGAAGTTCGTTTGCCCGAGCAGCTCAAGAACTTGGATGGCTTGATTATCCCCGGCGGTGAGAGTACCACTTTTGGTAAACTCGCCACCGAGTTCAAGTTGATCGAGCCGTTGCGTGCGTTCTGCGTGTCGGGCAAGCCAGTATTGGGCACCTGCGCGGGAATGATTTTTCTCGCGAAAGATGTCGGCTTGAAACAGCCGGTGCTCGGACTGATGGATGTCAAAGTCAAGCGCAACGCGTTCGGTCGTCAGGTCGATAGTTTTGAGACTGATTTACAGATTCCTGTGCTCGAACCGAAAGGTCTATTCCACGCCGTCTTTATCCGTGCGCCGCTCGTCGAAAGCGTGGGCAAAGGCGTAGAGGTCTTGGCAAAGCTCGACGATGGTACGATCGTCGCCGTGCAGCAGGGCAACTTGATGGCGACTTCGTTTCATCCCGAACTGACCCAAGACACTCGTCTGCATCGCTATTGGCTCAGTCGTGCAACGAAACCGTAACTAAACTGTAATTCTGTTTTTATCGAAACCGCGATAAACTTGTATAGGGAATCTTCTCCCATGCGGTCATCTCGGAGGTCAACATGGATCTAGAACGCAAGTACAAGTTTTCGTGGGATTTGTTGGGCGATATTCAACTCGGTCGTCCGAATCTGGGAAACAACACGCGCTTGGAAATTTATCGGCTAATGCAGTTTGCCTTTCGCGATGTGATCGAGCAACAATGCGGGACCCACCTAGCCGATGAAATCTTTTTCAAAGCGGGCAAGTTGGCGGGAGAAGCTTTTTACAATCACATGCTTTACGGCGTTCACGATTTTGACGATTTTGGCGAGTTTGTAAAATGTCTTCAGCAAGTTCTTAAAGACATGGGCGTTGGTATCATGCGAATTGAGAAAGCGGACCTGGAAGCGGGTTCGTTCATTATCACGGTTTCAGAGGATTTAGATTGTTCCGGTCTGCCTGAACTTGATTATGAAGTGTGCAAGTACGATGAGGGCTTTATCACGGCGCTGATGGAAAAGTTTACCGGCAAACAATTCGTCGTGCGTGAGGTCGATTGTTGGTGCACGGGAAATCGAACGTGTCGTTTTACCGCTGACGCAGTCAATTGATGTAGAGGATGCAGCAACCTACTTGAATGGACAAGCTTACCTCGTCAACTAATTCAAAAGAGCACTCTGGCGATTTTCCAAATGATTTTGATGCGGCGATCCGGGCGCTGGAACAAGTCTGGCTCGACGGTGAGATCGATTCACCGGATGTGTTGGACATTGCGGCGCGTAATGAGTTATTGGCGCGTTTGTTGAACGAGATTCAAGCGGTCCATCGATTCAGCATGGCCATTGCAAACGGCGATTTGTCGCAGACGCTCAAGGTCAAGGGGCGGACCGCCGGTAGTCTCAAAGCATTGCAGGCGAGTTTGAGGCACCTCACCTGGCAAACAGAAATGATCGCGCAAGGCGATTTCACCCAGCGGGTTGATTTCATGGGCGAATTCTCCGAGGCGTTCAATTCAATGGTGCAAAGCTTGGAGCAGGCGCAGAATGAACTACGTGAGACGAACCGACGCCTGCAACAGCAGATCAATGAGACTATGGCTCTACACGAGCAATTGCAAGAGCAAGCGATTCGTGATCCGTTGACCAACTTGTTCAATCGGCGGTATTTGCACGAGACGTTAGAGCGCGAAATTGCCGGGTCGTTGCGTGACAAACGACCGATCAGTCTCATCATGATGGATCTGGATCACTTTAAAAGACTCAATGATAGGTTTGGGCACAAGGCCGGAGATTTGGTTTTGCAGGCGTTGGCGAAAATGCTGGTGACCAACACCCGCACGCATGATGTGGTGTGTCGTTACGGCGGCGAAGAGTTTATTGCCGTGATGCCTGGAGCACCCTTAACTATTGCGCGGGTTCGTGCCGAGGATTGGCGCAACCGGATCGAATGTCTCCGCATTCCGTATGGGGATCAACAATTGCAGGTGACTCTGTCGCTGGGTGTGGCGGGATTGCCAGACACTCAGCTTGGCTCATCGAGTGATGCATTGTTGCGCGCCGCCGACGAAGCCCTTTATGCAGCAAAGTCGGCGGGACGAAATCAAGTCGTCGTGTGGAATTGGTGAAGCCAACGCAAACATCGGCAGAAGATTTTTTCTTCTGCCGATGTTTGCTGTCTAACCAATGGTCCCAATGTAACGAAGCAATCGGATGTTGACCATGATTGCTGGTTGCTCGATCACATAGCGATCATTTTCGTAGAGTGTCACCACTGCATCCGTGATTGGCACGAAACTATCGCTCGTCGTCGCCAGCAATCGACGCAAGTCCAACGGTCCAGCCGTGTGCAAAGTCCCGCGCACCTCCATCCCTTCCAAGACAAGAAAAGCTTGGTGCCGCAATTTAGGTACGTAACCAAACAATCGTTGTCCAGCGTTGACGCCTTTGCTGGGAGGTTCAAAGGCGACGACTGCCCAGGCTTTTTGAATGACCGATTCTGCGTGTTGTTGAAGAATACGACTGGGTTCGTTTAGTCGAGCAATTTTAGTCTCTCGCAAATTGATCGCGGTGTCACGGCGATCATTTAAAAAATCCGAGAGGCGTTGGTCAAGCATCACTTGACCAGAGATCGAATGACGCGCTGTCAGAACGACGACATCGGTACCGGCAGCCATATTTATGCTCCTTTGAACCGAGGATTCTTCGACATTGAAACTTGGACTTGGCAATTATTCTATTCTCGACTAGAGTGCCTGTCAAACTTGACATGGAGGGTTGAATACGAAAATACCTAAAAAATTGATATGCAAATAGCTCTGATTTTAACCATTTCTTTACCGTGGATTTTCCTTTCTTATACTCGTCTTACAGTTTGCAAATAGAATGGTTTTGCTTTAAGATATTGACGCTTGAATTTAGCAAAATTAATCAGCGAGTGATAAAATAGGACTTTTAATTCTTTAAGGAGCAACAAGCTTACATGATCGCAGAACTCGTCATCAAAGACCTTCACGTTTCCGTCGAAGGTAAAGAAATTCTAAAGGGAATCAATTTAACGATCAACAAGGGCGAAACGCACGCCATTATGGGACCGAACGGATCGGGCAAATCGACTTTAGCGAATGCGTTAGCGGGACATCCCAAGTACGAAATTACGCAAGGCGATATTCTTTACAAAGGCGAAAGCATTCTCAACTGGGGAGCCGACGAACGCGCGCAAAAAGGGATTTTCTTGGCGTTTCAATACCCTATGGCAATTCCCGGCGTGACCGTCGCGAACTTTCTCCGCACGGCACTCAACGCCCGCCGCAAAGCCACCGGATCGAATGGCAGCGGCAAGCCCATCAGCATTCCCGAATTTCGGAAATTGATGCGCGAAAAAATGGCGCTTTTGAAATTGGATGATGTGTTTGCCACGCGATACCTCAACGATGGTTTCAGCGGCGGCGAAAAGAAACGCGTCGAGATTTTGCAGATGGCAGTGTTGAATCCGGAGATGGCGGTGCTCGATGAAACTGATTCGGGTTTGGATATCGATGCCTTGCGCGTCGTCGCCGAAGGGGTGAACGCGTTGATTGGTCCGAACTTGGGCGTGTTGCTCATTACACACTATCAGCGTCTCTTGAATTACATCAAGCCGAATTTTGTGCATGTTTTGGTGAGTGGCAAGATGGCAATGTCCGGTGGTCCTGAGCTGGCGTTGCAACTGGAAGAAAAGGGCTACGACTGGATTATCGAAGCTGAAGCGGCAAAATGACAACGCAAGTTGTCATTCTGAGGCGCTGTGCCAAAGAAACTCGTTATTTGGAAACGAGATTCTTCGCTTCGCTCAGAAGGACAAATTACGAGTAGCCAGGAGTTGGAAATGACTGAAACAAACAAATCGACGTTCGATATTGGAGCGTCGAGTTCAGTATATAAAGAAAAGTACGGATTTTTCGATCCTGAAAAATACGTATTTAAAGCAAAAAAGGGATTAAACCGCGAGATCGTCGATGAGATTTCATGGATGAAAAATGAACCGGACTGGATGCGCCAGTACCGGCTGCGCGCGTTGGAAACGTTTTACAAGAAACCGATGCCGCAGTGGGGTGGCAACCTCAACGATATTAACTTTGACGACATCTACTATTTCTTGCGTGCGACCGACAAATCGGAACGGTCGTGGGAAGATGTGCCCGATGACATTAAGAAAACTTTCGACCGACTGGGTATTCCCGAAGCGGAACGGAAATTTCTTTCGGGCGTAGGTGCGCAGTACGAATCCGAAGTGGTGTATCACAATATCAAGGAATCGTTGAGCAAGCAAGGCGTGATTTTCTTGGGCATGGATCAGGCGCTGGCGGAACATCCCGACATCGTCAAGAAATATTTCGGCACGATTATCCCATCTGCCGATAACAAATTTGCGGCGTTGAACAGCGCGGTCTGGTCGGGTGGTTCGTTC
Source organism: Chloroflexota bacterium (assembly GCA_016215025.1). GTDB lineage: Bacteria > Chloroflexota > Anaerolineae > UBA4142 > UBA4142 > JACRMI01. Next base: position 22,504 of record JACRMI010000095.1, on the reverse strand, counting down.
ATCTACGTTCCGCCGGGAGTTCACGTCGATATGCCGTTGCAGGCGTACTTCCGTATCAATGCGCGCAGCATGGGACAATTCGAGCGCACGCTGATTATTGCGGACGAGGGTTCGTACGTTCATTACGTCGAAGGCTGCACCGCGCCGACGTACTCGAGCGATTCATTGCACAGCGCCGTCGTCGAGATCATGGTCCACAAGAACGCGCGCGTGCGTTACACCACAATTCAAAACTGGTCGTCGAATGTTTACAACCTGGTGACCAAACGGGCTGTCGCACAAGAAGACGCCACGATGGAATGGGTCGATTGCAACCTGGGTTCAAAACTGACGATGAAGTATCCGTCGGTGTACATGATGGGTAAGGGCGCGCACGGTGAAATTCTTTCTGTCGCATTTGCGGGCAAAGGTCAGCACCAGGACGCGGGCGGCAAAGTCGTGCATGGCGCGCCGTACACCTCGTCGGTCATCAGCAGCAAATCGATTTCGAAAGATGGCGGGCGCACGTCATATCGCGGCTTGCTCAAAGTGTATCCGGGTTGCGAAGGCGTCAAATCGAATGTGCGGTGCGATGCGCTGTTGCTCGACGAGGATTCGCGCTCGGACACGTATCCGTACATCGAAGTGGACGAAGACAACGTGACGATTGGTCACGAGGCAAGCGTATCCAAGATCGGTGAGGAACAACTCTTCTATCTGATGTCGCGCGGACTTTCGGAAGCGGAGGCATCGACGATGATCGTCAGCGGTTTCATCGAACCCATCGTCAAGGAATTGCCCATGGAGTTCGCCGTCGAAATGAATCGTCTGATTCAATTGCAGATGGAAGGATCGGTAGGATAACTGGTAGAGACGTAATCGCTACCGCAGGTGGCGCTGCTACGTCTCTACCCAAATTGTTTTGGAGCCAGACACGCATGGTAGACCCCGCAGCAACAACGAACCTTGATCTTGGTTTCTCGCGAAACGCGATTGAGATTCTTTCACAACTAAAACAAGAACCTGACTGGGTTCGCGCACGACGATTGGAAGCTTGGCATCTGTACGAAGAAACACCGTTGCCCGCGGCGAATGACGAACTGTGGCGACGGACGTCACTTAAGGATTTGAAATTCGATAGCGTCGTTCCTTTCGCGCCAAATCAAAACGCGAATGCAATCGACGCACTGCCGGAGAAATTTCGTCAGATCGCGAGTGATCCCGACGCTGGCGGTGTGCTCGTTCAATACAATTCCACTGGTGCGTATGCACGACTCGTCGAGAATTTGCGAGCCAAAGGCGTGATCTTTTCCGATATCGACACGGCGATTCGCGAGTATCCAGATTTGGTCAAGCAATATTTCATGACCAAAGCGGTGACCTACAGCGAGAATCGGTACAAGAGCGACAAGCCGCGCACAACAGCCAGTGGCAGACACGAAGGTGGCGGTTACGGCGAAACGACCGGTGATTTGAAATTTGCGGCATTGCATGGCGCGTTCTTTAGCGGTGGAACTTTTCTCTACGTTCCGCGCGGCGTCACCGTTAATTTGCCACTGCAATCGCTGACGTATTTCGATTCACCCAATGTGGCGATGTTCACCCACACGCTCGTCGTCGTGGAAGAAGGCGCGGCAGTGACGTTGATCGAAAACTATGCGTCGAAGGATGCGGAGACGCAACGTTTTTCCGACGGTGCAGTCGAATTGATCGTCAAGCCCGGCGCGAGTTTACAATACTTTCACTTGCAGGATTTCGCGCAGAATGTGTGGCATTTCACCACGCAGACCGCCTTGTTGGAAAAGGATGCAGCGCTGACCTGGCTCGCCGGTACGCTGGGCAGCAGTACGACCAAAGCGTTTCTCGATTGCAAGTTTCTGGGCAAGGGCGCGAACGCCAACTTGCTCGGCTTTTTCTTTGGCGATGGCAAGCAGCATTTTGATCAGCACACGTTCCAGAATCACATCGCCGGTCACACGACGAGCGATTTGCTTTACAAAGGCGCGTTGAAAGATACGGCGTATTCGGTGTTTCGCGGATTGATTCGCGTGAACCCGCAGGCGCAACGCACCGACGCGTACCAGGCGAATCGAAATATTTTGTTGAGTCCACATTCGCACGCCGATTCGATTCCTGAATTGGAAATCGAAGCGAACGATGTGCGCTGCACGCACGGTGCAACGGTCGGTCCCGTTGATCCCGATCAGGTTTTTTATTTGATGGCGCGCGGCATTCCCAAAATCGAAGCGGAGAAGTTGATTGTCGAAGGATTTTTCGACCCATTGATGCAAAAGATTCCACTCGAATCGATTTGCGATGAATTGAGACAGGCGATCCAGAGCAAAATCGGACTTTGATCGCTACTCGTTAACTTATCTAGCCACAGATGCACGGTTAATCACACTCAGAAATTTTCTGTGCGTGTCGTGCAGTCTGTGGCTAAATTATAGGAGAATCCTATGGCAGAGTATGTTCATCCCGAAGTGTTGGTCGATACGGATTGGGTTGCCCAACACTTGCAAGATAAAAATATTCGCGTCGTCGAATCGGACGAAGATATTTTGTTGTACGATGTCGGCCACGTTCCCGGTGCCGTCAAGATCGATTGGCATGTGGACTTGCAAGACCAGGTCATGCGCGATTACATTGATAAGAAAGGGTTCGAATCTCTGCTTTCGAGTCGTGGCATCGCGAACGACACTACCGTCGTATTTTACGGCGACAAGAATAATTGGTGGGCCTGTTATGCGTTTTGGGTTTTTAAATTGTTTGGACATGACAAGTGCTTGATTATGAATGGCGGTCGCCAAAAATGGATTGCGGAAAATCGTCCGCTGTCCAAAGATGTGCCCACTTATCCGCAAACCAAGTACGCTGCCAAAGCGCGCGATGACAAAAGCATTCGTGCATTCCGCGAGCAAGTGATGCAGCATGTCCAGAGTGGCAGCCCGTTGGTGGATGTTCGCTCGCCGCAGGAATTTACCGGCGAGTTGTTGCACATGCCGGGTTATCCGCAAGAAGGTGCATTGCGCGGTGGACATATTCCCGGCGCGAAAAATATTCCTTGGGCAAAAGCGGTTCGAGAGGATGGAACCTTCAAGACGGCAGATGAGTTGAGATCGTTGTACGAGTCGCAAGGTATCACGAACGACAAAGATGTGGTTGCCTACTGCCGTATCGGCGAACGCTCAAGCCACACGTGGTTTGTGCTTTCGTACTTGCTGGGCTATCCCAAGGTTCGTAACTATGATGGCTCGTGGACTGAGTGGGGCAACTTGGTCGGCGCGCCGATTGAGAAACCGTAGGACTGTCACGCGAAGCGTGAGCGAAGCGAAGAATATCAAAATTCAAGAGCGAGACGCTTCGCTCCACTCAGCGTGACAAGGCATTATATGGAACGTTCAGAATATATCGAGTTCCTCCTCGATCATTACAATAACCCGCGGAATCGAGGAGCCATTGACGATCCAGATATTCTGGTCAACGGCGGCAATCCTGGGTGCGGCGATGTAGTCAGTATGTATCTCAAAGTCGATGACGACAATCGTGTGGCCGACGTGAAATTTGAGGGCAAGGGGTGCACGATCAGCATGGCAGGCGCTTCGCTCATTACCGAAATGGTCATGGGCAAGACGTTGCAAGAGATCGAAGAAATGCCGTATGCGGATCTCATTGACCAAATGGGTGAAGATGTGGTAAAATCCCGGCTGCGATGTGCGACGCTGGGGATTGATACACTGAAAGGCGCAGCCCGCGAATATCCAAGTCGCAAAGCGGTAGGACAAAAGCTGATTCAGCCGATTGTGCTTGCTCATACTTTGTCAACCGACTAGCAATCTTATTCCTCGAAAGGAGAAAAACAATGGCGTATGTGATTGCTGAACCTTGCATCAACACCAAAGACACAGCGTGTGTGAATGTGTGTCCGGTCGATTGCATTCATCCCAAAAAGGATGAGGCTGACTTTGCCGGGGTGCAACAGCTTTACATCGATCCGGATACTTGCATCGATTGTGGCGCGTGTGTCCCCGAGTGTCCGGTCAGCGCAATTTTCCCGGAACCGGATGTGAAAGACGAGTGGAAGCCGTATACCCAAAAGAACGCTGACTTTTATAAATTGTCGGCGGCTGATTTCCAAGCGAAATACAATTCGCCTGGAAAAACTGCGTAAACTAACGTCGCAGCCCCCGTCTTCGCTTGCGAGGACGGGGGTTTGCGCTTAATCCTAATACGAATAGAATAGGAATGACGAACCATGAGTGAGACACAATCCAATCTCGCAGGGCATCGACCTGCGCCCGAATATCCTGTGGATAGTGCTGAGGGAAAAATCAAGCAAGCGCTCCGTGAAGTCAAAGACCCGGAGATTGGCTTGGACGTTGTTCAGCTCGGCTTGATTCGCGACATTGATCTTGGCTTGGAAGAACCTGAAATCAAAATGATGCTGACAACGCCTTTCTGCCCGTACGGCGGCTGGCTGATTCAGCAAGTCAAAGACATTGCCGAACAAACTTCAGGCAAAAAGATAAAAATTTCTGTCATGCCCGATCTCTGGGATCCGAATTTCATGGAAGATCCCGGATTGTTGATGGGATGGTAATCCATCGTCTCATAGTCTGGTAGTGATCTAGTCGTGTAGTCGAGTGGTTGACCGGTTTGACTATGCGACTAGCGCGACCACCAGACTATTTGACGATTTTGAGAATAAAAATGTCAAACAATAGTCATGGCTTGAACGTTGCAGCAATTCGCGAAGACTTTCCGATTCTTCACCAAACGGTGAATGGCAAGGCGTTAGTCTACCTCGACAGCGCCGCCACGTCCCAAAAACCTGACGTGGTCATCCAGGCGCTTAACGAATACTATCACAAATATAACGCGAATATTCATCGCGGCGTTTACTCGTTGGCGGAAGAAGCAACTGCGCGCTATGAAGGCGCACGCAAGAAAATTCAAAAATTCATCAACGCCAAAACGCATCGCGAAGTTATTTATACCCGCAATGCGACCGAGTCGATCAATCTCGTCGCGTACTCGTGGGGCAGGGCAAACCTCCACGAAGGCGACGAAATCGTTTCGACGCTGTTAGAACACCACGCGAACATCGTGCCGTGGCAATTGCTGGCGAAAGAAAAGAACGCCAAGCTGAAATTTATCGGCGTGGACGATCACGGCGTCTTGCGTCCCGAAGACATCGAAACGATGATAACCGACAAGACCAAGATCGTTGCGGCGACGATGGTCTCGAATGTCGCAGGCACGATCACGCCGATCAAACAAATTATCGATCGTGCCCATGCTGTCGGCGCAATCACCGTCATCGATGCGGCGCAAGCGGTACCGCACATGCCCGTCGATGCGCAAGCGCTCGATGCCGATTTTCTCGCGTTCAGCGGACACAAGATGCTGGCTCCCTTCGTCGGGATTTTGTACGGCAAGCGCGCGTTGCTCGAAAAGATGGAGCCGTTCATGGGTGGCGGCGACATGATTCGCGAAGTGCATTTGGAATACAGCAAGTGGAACGAATTGCCCTGGAAGTTTGAAGCCGGTACGCCTGCCATCGCCGAATCGATTGGCTTGGGCGTTGCGGTTGATTATCTGACTGAGTTGGGGATGGAAAATGTGCGCGCCCACGAATGCCAGATCACAGCTTACGCGCTCGACAAAATTGGCTCGGTAGAAGGTGTGCAAATCCTAGGACCATTGGATCCCGATCAACGGGGTGGCGTGGTCGCGTTCAGCATTCCCGAAGCGCATCCGCACGATGTCGCGCAAATCTTCGACAGCGAAGGTATCTGCGTGCGCGGTGGGCATCATTGCGCGATGCCGTTGCACGAATACTATGGCATTGCCGCGACGACGCGCGCGTCGTTCTACGTTTACAGCGTGCCCGAAGAAATTGATAAGCTGGTTGAAACGCTCAAGAAAGTAAAACAAATCTTCAAAGCGAGTTAGTGTCAATGGATGACCTTTATCGCGAATTGATTCTCGATCACTATCAACATCCCCACAATCATGGTGAGATTCCCGAAGCGGATATTTCGTACGAAGATTCCAATCCGTTGTGCGGCGACAAGATTCGAATCGACATCAAGTTAAAAAATAACATCGTCGAGGATGTGAAATTCAATGGCAAAGGCTGCGCCATTAGCCAAGCATCCGCGTCGATGCTGACCGACGAATTGATCGGCAAATCGCTCGACGATGTCAAAAAGCTGGACAAGAAATTCATTCTTGAATTGTTAGGTATTCCCCTCGGTCCTTCGCGCATCAAATGCGCGCTCCTTCCGCTCAAAGTCATCAAAGCTGGCGTCTATGGCATAACGGCTTGGCCCGACGAAGACGAAGAATAGAAACCACCGTAAAATCAGTCAGGAGAGAACAATGTCCACGTTCATCGCAGTAGCGAAAACAGAGGATGTGCCGGTGGGGCATCTGAAATCGTTCACCGTCGAAGGCAAGCCAATCTTGATCGCAAATTGGGAAGGCACATTCTTTGCGACACAAGACTTGTGCACGCACGATAACGGACCGCTCGCCGAAGGTGAACTCGTCGACGGCGAAATCGAGTGTCCTCGCCATGGCGCGCATTTTGATTTGAGAACCGGTCGCCCGACGATGCCCGCCGTGTTTCCCATCAAAACGTATTCAGTTAGAGTCGAAGGCGACCGAATACTGGTTGCGATAGATTGATTCATAACCGCCTGTGCACAGAGCACGGGCGTTCTTTTTTTGCAAAAAGCTCATCACGATGTATAATCCGACGCTAGTTTAGAATAAGGAGACGGCAATGACACTGAGTACGCTAGCAAACTCAATCGCCGAATCGCCCACCATCCGCCTGAACGAAGAGGCGCGTTTATTGCGTGAGCGCGGCGAAGCGGTGATTCACTTGGGTATTGGCGAACCCAAAAATCGCGCGCCAATGACCGCCATTCTTGCGGCAGCATCGAAACTGAGTACAGGCGAAATCAAGTATTCGCCGACAGATGGGCTGCCGTCGCTCAAAAAAGCGATTATTCGTTACACCGAAGAGAACTACGACAAAGTTGTCGCTCCTGAAAATGTGATTGTCTCTGCCGGTGCCAAGCAATCGATTTACAATATTCTTTATACGATTCTAAATCCGCAGGACGAAGTTCTTATCCTCGCGCCGTATTGGGTCAGCTATCCCGAAATGGTCAAGATGTGCTACGGTGTCCCGGTCGTCGTTACGCCCGAAGATGGAACATTCTATCCTCGCTTTGAAGATATCGAACGTAAGGTCACCTCGTCGACCAAAGCCATTATCATCAACTCGCCGAACAATCCATCGGGTGTGATCTTCGGCGATGAGTTCCTGGCGAAGATCGTCGATTTCTGCGAACGCAAGGGCATCTACATGATTATGGACGACATCTATCACAAGCTCGTCTTCGATGGAAGACATCCGACGCCCGCGTACAAGTTCACGACCAAAGATGTCGAAAACACAAAGATCATTGTCGTCAACGGCGTGGCGAAACTCTATGGCATGACGGGCTTTCGCATCGGCTGGGCGGTGGCGAATCGCCAAATCGTTCGCGTGATGACGAATGTCCAAAGCCAAGTTACCACTTGCACATCGCCATTTTTGCAAACGGCTGCGGAAGGCGCGCTCACTGGCTTGCAGAGCATCGTCGAAAATTTGCGCTTGGCGATTCAGAACAATCGCGACGTGATGATGCAAGAATTGAAATCCTTCACCGGCATCAAGTGCGTCAAACCTGAAGGCACGTTCTACTGCTTGCCCGATTTCCGCGCGTACAAATCCGATTCGGTTGCGCTGTCGGATTTCTTGCTCAAGCGTGCGTTCGTCGTTACTGTGCCTGGGAAAGAATTCGGCATAGAAGGACATTTGCGCTTGTCGTTCGCTGGCTCGGTGAAAGATGTGACCGAAGGCATCGCGCGCATCAAATGGGCGCTCGATCCAAACTCGCCGAATGAAATTTACATCGGCGATAAGAAAATGATAAGGGATTGGATGTGACCCTCACCCCCTTCCCTCTCCCTGGAAGGGAGAGGGTGAGGGAGAGGGTTGATTCGCATACTCAAGGATAACTCATGAATAATCTACTCGATATAAAGACACCTGCCCAAGGACAAGCGAACGCACTCAAAGCCGATTATGGCTTGGAAAATATTGGGCTGACGAATCTCCGGCAAATTTATTGGAATTTGCCGATGGAGGCATTGTACGAGGAAATTGTTTTTCGCAACGAAGCCAAAATTTCGCAGCAGGGTCCGATCATCGCCAAAACCGGTCAGCACACCGGTCGATCCGCGAGCGACAAACTGATCGTGCGTGAGGCGACCTCGGAAAAAGATGTGTGGTGGGGGCAATATAATCGTCCCTTCGCGCCGGACAAATTCGACGAGTTGTATGCGCGCGTGCAAGGATTTTTGCAAGGTCGCGATCTGTTTGTGCAGGATTGCTACGTCGGCGCAGACCCAGAATTTCGAATGCCGATTCGCATTATTACAGAACTGGCATGGCATTCGCTTTTTGTGCGCAACATGTTCATCCCGCTCAAAACAAACGAAGAATATCGCCGGCACATTCCTGAATTTACCGTCATCGCCGCGCCGTCTTTCAAAGGCATTCCGCAAATCGATCAGACCGCGACGAACACCGTCATCGCGTTGAATTTCGATCAGCGTTTGTGCATCGTCGGCAATACGGCGTACGCGGGCGAAATCAAGAAATCGATCTTCACCGTATTGAATTATTTCTTGCCGCAGCAAGGTGTCATGTCGATGCACTGCTCCGCGAACCAAGGCAAGGATGGCGACACAGCAATCTTCTTTGGTTTGTCAGGCACAGGCAAGACAACACTCTCGGCGGATCCAACGCGTGGATTGATCGGCGATGACGAGCACGGCTGGAGTGACAACGGCGTGTTCAATTTCGAAGGCGGCTGTTACGCCAAGGTCATCAACCTATCGCCGACGGCTGAACCGCAGATTTATTCCACGACGCGACGATTCGGTACTGTTTTGGAAAATGTCGTTTACGATCCGGTCACGCGCATGATCGACCTGGACGACGAATCGATCACAGAGAATACGCGCGCGTGCTATCCACTCGAATACATCGACAATGCCTTGTCCGATAAGCGCGGCGGGCATCCCAAGAATGTGGTGTTGCTCACGTGCGATGCGTCCGGCGTGATGCCGCCTATCGCCAAGCTGACGCCTGAGCAAGCGATGTATCAATTCATCAGCGGTTATACCTCCAAGCTCGCAGGCACCGAAGTTGGCTTGGGCGCAGAACCCGAAATCACATTCAGCGCGTGCTTTGGTGGACCGTTCATGGTGCATCATCCGTCCGTGTACGCCGATTTGTTGAAGCGGAAGATCTTGCGCTATGGCGCGAACTGCTGGCTGGTGAATACCGGCTGGGTGGGCGGACCATACGGTATCGGCAAGCGCATCAGCATCAAATACACCCGCGCGTTGCTGAACGCTGCGCTGAGTGGTAAGTTACTCGACGTGGAATACAAAACCGATCCACTGTTCTGCTTCCAGGTACCAAAGACTTGCCCCGATGTGCCCGACGATGTGCTAGATCCGGCAAGCTCGTGGGCGAACAAGAATGCGTACATGCAGCGTTATCGCGCCCTCGCGGGGCGCTTCATCGACAATTTCAAAAAGTTTGAAGAAGGCACACCGCCGGAGATTATTGCGGCGGGACCGAAGTTGTAAAGATGAGACCTGGAAGGTGTTTGCGCAAATCCCTTCCAGGTTTTTTCGTCTTGCAAAAGTCCGAGATTTGGATATAATCGCACCACCAGTTCAATTCACTGTTCTCGTGCTGACGGAGGCAAGACAGCTATGGCAGAAGCTCCACCTGCACAGTTCCCCTTATTGCAAGCCGAAAACCTCCACTTGAATTTTGGCGGCTTGTCTGCGCTGGCGGGTATCAGCTTTGACATCTACCCCTGCGAAATTCTTGCGTTAATTGGACCCAATGGCGCAGGTAAAACCAGCGCGCTCAATTGTCTCAACGGTTTCTATCGTCCCCAGCGCGGTAAAATCCTCTTCGATGGACATGACCTCGTCCACACGCCTACGCACGAAATTCCCCACCTCGGTATTGCCCGCACGTTCCAGAATATCGCCCTCTATACCGGCATGACCGCGCTCGATAACTTGATGGCGGCGCGCCACATCCACATGAAACAGTCGATGCTCGCCAGCGCGCTCTATTTCGGTCCCGCGCGCAAGGAAGAAATCGAGCATCGCCGCGTCATTGAAGAGATCATCGACTTTCTCGAAATCGAACATATCCGCAAAGCCGTGGTCGGCGCATTGCCGTACGGACTCCGCAAGCGCGTCGAACTTGGGCGCGCGCTTGCACTCGAACCGAAACTGCTTTTGCTCGACGAGCCGATGGCGGGAATGAACGTCGAAGAAAAAGAAGACATGGCGCGCTTTATTCTCGACATTCACGAGCGGCGCAACATGACGATTCTCTTGGTCGAGCATGATATGGGCTTGGTGATGGACATTGCCCAGCGCGTCGTCGTGCTCGATTTTGGCGTCAAGATCGCGGAGGGCACGCCGAACCAAATCAAGAATGATCCGGCGGTTATCAAAGCGTACCTGGGTCGAGAACGCAAGAACCAGTGAACAGTAAACAGTAAACAGTAATCAGTTTTCAGTAGGACAGTGGGACAGTCCAACATCCAACTTCTAACTTCCAATTACCAACTATGGAAACTCTTCCCCAGTATCTCCAAGCCACTGCACGCAAGTACGGCGACAAGCACGTGGCGATGCGCAAAAAGCAACTCGGCATTTGGCGCGAGTATTCGTGGACGGACTCGTACACGCGGGTGCGACATCTTGCGCTTGGCTTACAGCAACTTGCCTTGCAGCACGGCGACAAGGTGTGCATCATCGGCGACAACGACCCCGAATATTTTTGGGCGCAGCTCGCCGTGCAGGCGTGTGGCGGCATCGCCGTCGGCATTTTCACCGACAGCACCGCCAGCGAAATTCAGTTCATCATCCAGCATTCCGATTCGGTCGTCGTCTTTGCCAAAGATCAAGAGCAGTGCGACAAGCTGCTCGAAATTCGCGCAAACGTTCCCGCGATTCGCCGCGTGATTTATTGGGAAGACAAGGGGCTGTGGAATTATCGCGATAGCGAAGCATGGCTCATGAGTTTTGAATCGCTCATGACTTTGGGACGCGAATGCGATCAACGCGAACCCAATCGATTTGAGGAACAGCTCGCGCACGGCAAGGGCGACGACCTCGCGATTTTCTGTTATACCTCTGGCACGACGGGACAACCGAAAGGCGCGATGATCGCGCACAAGAATTTGATCGGCGGATGCAACATTTACAATGAAGTTGACCGCCGCCTCGACACTGACGAGTATCTTTCGTTTCTCCCGCCCGCATGGATCACCGAGAACGTCCTGGGTCTGGCGGTGCATGTGATGAACGGCATGGTCATCAATTTTCCCGAAGAGCCTGAAACCGTTCAAGACAATATCCGCGAGATTTCGCCGCACGCGCTCTTGTTCAGCGCGCGTTTGTGGGAATCGCTCGTGTCGATGGTGCAAGCACGCATCGCCGATACGTCCTGGCTCAATCGCGTCCTCTACAAAACCTTCATGCCGATTGGTTACCGCGTCGCCGATATGCGCTTTGGCAAGGGGAGTGTGCCCATCGTGTGGCGTATCCTAGGTTGGCTCGGCGAAATCGCAATTTTTGCAGCACTGCGCGATAAGCTGGGATTGAGCCGCGTGAAATCGGCGTACAGTTCCGGTGCCGCGCTCAGTCCTGATGTCGTCCGCTTTTTCCGCGCGATTGGCGTCAACATTCGCAACTTGTTCGGCTCGACCGAAGCGATCATTCACACGCTGCACGTTGGCAACGATGTAAAGTTTGAAACGGTCGGCGTGCCACCACCGAGCGTGCAACTTCGCATTTCGCCCGAGGGTGAAATCATTGTCAAGAGCGCGTCTGTGTTTCAGGGCTATTACAAAAATCCAGAGACGACCGCAAAGGCGTTGCAAGACGGCTGGTTTCACACCGGCGATGCGGGTTATCTACGCGACGACGGTCATTTGATCTATCTCGACCGCGTCAAGGATTTGTTGCAGCTTTCGACGGGCGACAAGTTCTCGCCGCAGTACATCGAAGGTCGATTGAAATTCAGTCAGTATATCAAAGACGTGATGGTGGCAGGTGGACACGAGCGCGCGTTCGTCACCGCCATCATCAACATCGATTTTGCGAATGTGGGACGCTGGGCGGAAAAAAATCGCTTGACCTACACGACGTTTGTCGATCTATCGCAAAAGAGCGAGGTGTACGATCTCATCAAGCAAGATGTGCTGCACGTGAATGAAACGCTGCCGCCGCCCGCGCGCGTGAAAAGTTTTGTGCTGCTTCACAAGGAGTTCGATCCGGACGAAGGCGATTTGACCCGTACACGCAAACTGCGCCGCAACGTGATGGAAGATCGCTATCGTGATTTGATCGAGGCGATGTACAGCGGCAAATCCGAGGTGCGGGTGAGCGCGCAAGTGAAATACCGCGACGGGCGCGCGGGTGTGATCGAGACGGCGGTGCGGGTGTGTGGGTTGTGAGGCAGACGATGGGGAATCATGCAGTGTTAATTCCGAACCTCTGATTGTTCGCAGAGTTGCAAGTTCCATAGAAAAGCGATTAGGTGAAATAATTCCGCATAACATCCCTGTGAGGGGTACTAGACGGAATCTTTCCGTATAAGCAATAGTTCATCATAAGCAGGTAGTGATTCAGCTACTCTTCCCGAAGGTATGGTTGAAGTTTAGTTATGCTTATCATAACCGTATAAGCACACCGGTCCTGTTTGGAGGCTGAACATGAAATATCTACGTTACACCGTAGTAGGTGGCGGGGCCCTGACCTTGGCAATTGGACTCGGTTTCGTTTTCCATATCTCCACTATTACAACCGCCATCTGGCCCTGGCCCGATGGGCAGCTCTCCTATTTGTTTATCGGCTCCATTCTAGCCGCCGTAAGTGTTGCCATGTTCTGGATTGGCTGGACAGGCGAATGGGGCGCGTTGCCCGCCGGGTCACTGAATGTCCTGGTGATCGCAGTCACGACCACTACCTATTTCTTTTATCTTTATATAAACAGTCGCCCTGAGTTGATGCCTTATTGCATTGCAGGGATTTTATCGATGATTGCCAGTGTAGCCACCTTCCTGTGGAGCCAAAGACTTCCACTCAGAGACGAACGCGCTACTCCCCTGCTGGTGCGTGTCTCCTTTGGAGTGTTCATCGTTTCGCTGGTGTTGGCTGGCGGTGCAATGATTTTGCGCATCCCGGTTTTCCCCTGGAGCGTGAAACCAGATTCGTCCGTGATTTTCGGCTGTATTTTCCTAGGCGATGCCTTCTATTTCCTATATGGACTGCTGAAACCGCGCTGGTACAACGCTCTCGGACAGTTGTTGAGCTTCCTGGCCTATGACATCGTCCTAATCATACCGTTTCTAATGCTCTTCGGTACTGTCAAACCCGAATTCATGCCTAGCCTGATAATTTATACGGGTGTCTTGCTTTACAGCGGCGCAATCTCAATTTACTTCCTGTTCATCAATAAGCAGACCCGCAATTGGTCTCCCTTTATGGAAATAGGAAAGGCAAAATCATGAGACGCGGCACTCTGTAATTGCATAGATTAATCGAAGAAATGCGATAGCTCTGGAAAGTCCAATAATGGGAGGCTGATATGGCAAAGGCTGAACTCAAAACCAAGGTGAACGACGCCAGTGTGACGGAATTCCTCAACGGTGTCGCCGACGAGCAGAAACGGAATGACTGCTTTGAAATCCTCAAGATGATGAAGCAGATCACCAAAGAGGAGCCGAAGATGTGGGGTTCGAGCATCGTCGGTTTTGGAAGCTATCACTACAAAGGGAAAAGCGGACGCGAAGGCGACTGGATGTTGACAGGTTTCTCGCCTCGCAAGCAAAACTTGACGTTGTACCTGATGGGAGGATTTGACACTCACGCTGCCTTGCTAAAAAAACTTGGCAAGTTCACAACCAGCGTGGGGTGTTTGTATATCAAGACACTGGACGATGTGGACAAGAAGGTCTTGAAAGAGTTGGTGCAGGCGTCTGTCAAGCGAATGAAACAGCTTAACAAATGAATTGGCAAAGCACAGGCGGGTGAAATGACTCCCATCTGACTACTTATCATCACCATCTTTCTCAGCATCTTTCACATCCTCGGCGGTGGCGCGATGGGGCTGGGAGTGCGCGCTGCGCTGCGCGGTTCCGACAAGGTATATTTCTATGCGATTTGGGGCACACTCATTGGCTTGGTACCGTTTCTCTTCGATTGGTTTTTTCTAATCGCCCAGGGGCATCTGATTTACGGATTAGTGGGTCCTGTCCTTTTTGGTGTCGCTCTCGTCGCGAGCGCATTTCTTGAATTGAAGATCGATGGAGCGGCGGTTATTTCCGCTGTGATTGGTTCCGCTGCATTTTTGTTGGGCATCCTTTCCATTCCGCTCTCGCTTGACGCGACCAAAACTCGAACGCTAGGAATTGAAGATTACGTTTTCGGTAGCTGTTTCGTTTTGATGTTTGTTGTGATCGGTGGTTCGTTTGCATGGAATGGATTCAGCGCGATGTGTCGCGACGCTATATTTCGCGGCAAAATGCTTTTTTCCCCCTCGGACGGAAAGAAACACAGAAAATAAATTGATCCAAATTTCTTTCTGTCCGTGGAAACATTGGGCTTGGATTGGCGATAAATCGCCCACTACGAACCCTTTCGCGATTTCGCGTTGTTTCGTGCCTTTTCGTGACCTTTCGTGATACTTTCGGGGGTTGATTGATGAACTGGGACCTCTTTCCGCAATTTCTCGCAACGGGACTACTCACGGGCGGAATCTATTCGCTGATTGCGCTCGGCTTGGTGCTGATCTACAAATCCTCGCGCGTGTTCAACTTTGCGCAAGGACACATGCTCATGGTCGGCGCATTCGTCGCGTGGTGGTTCACCGAAGAGCAGGGTTGGAACGTGTGGCTCTCATTCGCCGCCGCGATTGTCGTCGCCGTGGTGATGGGCTTGCTCATCGAGCGGCTCGCTTTGCGCGCGCTCATCGGTCAGCCGATCCTGGCGACGATCATGATGACGCTTGGACTGTCGCAGGTTTTGCAGGGTAGCACGATTATCGGCTTTGGCGCGATGCAACGTTCGCTCCCGGCGATGTTCCCGCTGCAACCGATCATTCTCGGCGATGTGCGGCTCAAGACGAATCTGGTGATGGCATTCGGAATTGCGATGTTGGGTTTTGTGTTGTTCGTCATCTTTTTCCGATTTACGCGTTGGGGGCTTGCGATGCGGGCCGCCGCCGAAGATCATCAACTCGCACAAAGCGTGGGCTTGCGTGTGCCGCGCATCTTCGGGCTAGCGTGGGCGATTGCGAGCGTGGTAGCAACGGTCGGCGGTGTGTTGCTCGCCAGCATGAGCGGCGTCGAACTCAACTTGTCGATCATCGCACTCAAAGCATTTCCCGCAGTGCTGTTTGGCGGACTCGAATCGATACCGGGCGCGATCGTTGGCGGACTGACGGTTGGTGTGATCGAAAACTTGGTGGGTGGACTACCTGCCGATGCAGCCATCCGCTCACTCCACCTTGCCGACATTGCGCCGTACGTGTTTATGCTGATCGTGCTGTGGTTCCGACCGGATGGGCTTTTTGGTTTGAAGAGGATTGAAAGAATCTAATGCAGTAAACAGTGAACAGTCAACAGTCACCAGTAAGTGACTGTTCACCGTTCACCGCTCACTGTTCACTGAGGTCTTATGGCTATTCGACTTGCAGGTGACTACGATACCTCCTACGCGCATGACATGGCGATCATTCGCAATCGTGGACAATGGGCGATGACGATTGGATTTCTGATCCTGCTGTTCGTCGCGCCGTTTTTCTTGGCGGGTGATATCGTCGGCATTTTGAATTTGATCGGAATCAGTATCATCGCCGTCATCGGATTGAACATTTTGCTGGGATACACCGGACAAATTTCGTTGGGGCAAGCGGCGTTCATGTGCGTTGGCTCGTACACCTCGGCGGTGCTCGTGAAATACGGCGTATCGTTTTGGATCACGATACCGTTTGCGGGGCTGGTTGCTGGACTCGTCGGCTTATTATTCGGCATTCCGTCGCTTCGCATCAAGGGATTTTATTTAGCGATGGCAACGCTCGCTGCGCAAATGATCATCCCCTGGTTCTTTCGCAACGTGCGCGTCGATATTTTCGGTGGGATGCCGGGCTTGAAATTGCCGCCGCCGGAATTGGGCGGAATCGTTTTCAACACGCAAGAGACGCTCTACTTTCCGATCATTCTGACCGTGATCGTTTGCGTCATTACGGCGAAGAACATTGCACGCACGCGCTTGGGACGCGCGCTGATTGCGATTCGCGACAACGACCTCGCCGCCGAATTGCTCGGCATTAAGCAATTCTCGTACAAGCTCCGCGCATTTTTCCTCTCGGCGTTTTACGCGGGACTGGCGGGCGCATTGTGGGCGCTCTATGCGCGCTCGATCAATCCGGAACAATTCTCGCTGCAACAATCGGTGTGGTACCTGGGCATGGTCGTCGTGGGCGGAATGGGCAGCGCACTGGGACCGATTCTTGGCAGCGCGTTTCTCCGTTTGCTCGACGAACTTTCCGTGCAGCTTACGCCGATGCTCAGCAAAATTTTCCCGCAATTGGAGGCGGGGCTGCTCGCCGCACTCGCTCCGATTTTATTCGGCGTTGCGCTGATGTTATTCTTGGTGTTCGAACCGCGCGGATTGGCGCATCGCTGGGAGATTCTCAAAGCTGCGTGGAGGTTGCGGCCATTCGCGCACTAGCTGGCAGATAGCATATAGCGCATGGCGTATAGCCGTTGAACGCCAAGGCGATTTGCCATACGCCATCTGCTATCAGCATTTTGCGAGGAGGTGATGCCGAGCGAAAAATAAATCTGAAACCTGAACGCTTCGCGTGAAATCTGAAATTCATTTCGGGAGGAGAAGATGAACAAGAATTTGGTTTTACTTGTGCTGGTCGTGTTGGCTGTGTTTGTGATCGCGGCATGTGCCCCTGCACCAACCGCCGTTCCACCTACGCCCGTGCCAGCCACCAAAGCGCCGGTTTCGTCGAGCGCCGCGCCATCAAGTGCCGCCTCAAGTGTGGCATCAAGCGTTGCTCCGACAAGCGCACCCGCTAGCAGCAGCGCTGCCTCATCCGCACCGACATCGTCTGCTGCTTCAAGCGCCGCATCGAAACCATCTGTCCGCACCAAAGCCAACCCCGGCGAAAAGCTTACGCTCTATCACTTGGGCGATGTGACTGGTCCGTACGCCGCGATCACCACGCCGCTCGTCAACGGCTTTGCCGATGGCGTCAAGTACATCAATGCCCAGGGTGGCATTCGCGGCGCAGAAGTCCTGGTCGAATGGTCGGATACCGCGAACAAACTCGAACTTGCCGTGTCCGCGTACAATCGTTTCCGCGAAAAGAAACCGTTGATCATGCAGTTGTACGGATCGACTGAAACCGAAGGATTACGCGATCGTTTTGCCGAAGACAAGATTCCGGCGATGACCGCAGGTGTTAGCGCGAAAGGTACGTATCCGCCCAGCTACGTTTTTGCCATCGTGCCGATCTATTCCGATCAATTCGGTTTGTTCCTCGATTGGCTCAAGGCGAACTGGGACAAGGTCAAACCGGCGAAGGGTCAAGGACTCGATTCGCCCAAAGTTGCGGTGTTGACCTGGGATTCGGCGTTCGGTCGCGGCGCATTGACGGCTGAAACCCAAGCGTACGCCGACAAACTCGGCATCAAGATCGTGACGCAAGAATTATTCGCGGTCGGCGCGCCGGACGTGACCACGCAAATTCTCGCGGCGAAAAAAGCGGGCGCGAACGTGATCTACACCAACACGCTCGCGCACGGCCCCGCGCAAATTCTCAAGGACTCGGTATCGCTTGGGGTGCGCGAGGAGTTTCTGATCGGCGGTGTGAATTGGTCGCTTGATACGTCGATGTTGGGTTTAGCGAAGGAAGCATCCGAAGGGTTCTACGGTGTGCTGCCCAATCAGTGGTGGGACGACGCGAATGAACCCGGCGTCAAACTCGTCACCGAACAGTTCACCGCGAATCAGCGCAAACCCGCCGAAAAAAGCGTGGGTTATTTGCTCGCGTTTGCCTTCACCGATGCGATGAAACAATACATCGAAAAAACCATCGACCGCGTTGGGTTTGAGGGATTGACCGGTCAAGCTATTTACGAAACGATGATCAGCGGTGAGATCAAACCAACGAGTGGCGTAACCACGTTCGCGTTCAACAAAGACCTCCGCGCCACCACCAAAGCGCGCATCGCGCAAGTCAAAGCCGGAAAATTTGTCTACGTGACCGATTGGATGACCACGCCGGATCTAAAACCAAAATAGTCGATTAGTCGAATAGTCGTCTAGTCCAGTAGTCAAATAGTCAAATTGATAATGACTACGAGACTACTGGACTATCGGACTAGCGACTATGTGACGCATATGCTAAAGTTAAACAATATTGAAGTCGTCTATTCCGATGTGATCCTCGTCTTGCGCGGTGTATCGCTCCAAGTCGAGGATGGAAAAGTCGTCGCGCTGCTTGGCGCGAATGGCGCGGGCAAAACGACGACGCTCAAAGCAATCTCCGGTCTCCTGCATACCGAACTCGGTCAAGTGACGCGCGGCTCGATTGAATTCGACGGCGCGCGGATTGACCGGCTGGGTCCGGAAGATATTGTCGAGCGTCGCATCGTGCAGGTGATGGAAGGACGACGATTATTCTCGCATTTGAGCGTCGAAGAAAATCTGATCACCGGCGCGCTCGCGCGAGCGAACGGTAATACCAAATCCAATTTGGAAATGGTATACGAATATTTTCCGCGCTTGCGCGATATGCGCGGGCGCGTGAGCGGCTATCTCTCTGGCGGCGAACAGCAAATGGTCGTCATCGGTCGCGCGCTGATGGCGCATCCCAAGTTGATGCTGCTCGACGAGCCGTCGTTGGGACTAGCGCCGCTGATCGTCGAGGAAATTTTTCAAGTTATTAAAAAGATCAATCAAAAAGAAGGAACGGCGATATTGCTCGTCGAACAAATCGCGCAAGCCGCGCTCGAAATCGCTGATTTCGGTTACGTTATGGAAACGGGGCGCGTCGTGCTCGACGGTCCCGCCGACAAGTTGCGCGACAATGAAGACATCAAGGAATTTTATCTCGGACTGACTCAACTCGGCGAACGCAAGAGTTACCGCGAGGTCAAGCATTATAAACGGCGCAAGAGATGGCTGGGTTAGTTGCCAGTATCCAGTATCCAGTGTTCAGTATTCAGACTGAGCGCCAAGTTACTGTATACTGAAAACTGAAGACTGAATACTGGACGTGAAATGATCAACGCACACATCATCGGCTGGGGAAAATACTTGCCCAGCAAAGTTATTACGAATGCGGAATTGGCGCAAACGGCTGGGATTGACGCAGAGTGGGTTACCAATCGAACCGGCATCGAGCAACGCCACATTGCCGATCCCAAGCAAGCCAGTGCCGATATGGCGGCGCAAGCCGCGCACGCGGCACTCCAAGTCGCAGATTTGTCGCCATCCCAACTCGATCTCATCGTCGTTGCAACCAATACGCCGGATTATTGGTTTCCCGCGACCGCGTGTTTGGTGCAAGACGCGCTGGGCGCAGACCACGCTGGAGCATTCGATCTTGCGGCTGGCTGTTCCGGGTTTCTGTACGCCCTCGTCACCGCCGAACAATTCATTCGCGGAGGCGCGTATCGCAATATATTGGTGGTCGGAGTCGAAACGGTTTCGCGCATCATCGATTGGAAAAATTCGATCTGTGCCTACTTTGGCGACGGCGCAGGCGCGGTCGTGCTGACGGCGAGCGATCAACCCGGTGGACTGCTTGGTTTCGCGTTGAGTTCGGACGGGTCGGGTGGCGACTTGCTCAAATTGCCCGGCGGTGGTACGCGATACGGCATCACGCAAGAAGTGATCGATCAAGGTTTGCAGTACGGACAAATGGATGGACGCGCCCTGTATCGCTACGGTCTCCGAGCGATGTCGTGGTTGGCGCAACGCGCGCTGCGCCAGGCGCGTTTAGAAATTAAAGACATCGATCTGTTTATTCCACATCAGACCAATGCCACACTGATTCGCCAAGTCGCCGAGCGATTGCACGTGCCGTCGGACAAGACCTTGGTCAATGTCGCGCGCTATGCCAATCTTTCATCCGCCGCGATCCCAGTTTCGCTTTGCGATGCCATCGAACAAAAACGCATCGTGCCGAGCAATCACGTATTGCTGACCGCGTTCGGCGGAGGACTTACTTCAGCGGCAGTCGTTTGGCAATGGTCACAGCCGTTGCCCAAGCGACCAGCATCGGTTGTCCGCCGATTTTGGCACGCGGTCTGGGATGCGCAAGCTGCATTCCGTTCGCGCTTTTTCCGTTTGGAACACCAACTCGATACAATCGCGCCGGTGGATGAGGGAGAGATTGAAGAGACTCAAGTTCCCTCTCCCACGAAGGGAGAGGGGGGCTAGGTGAGGGTAGAAGCGTTTCTTTTCGTGCCTTTCGTGCCCTTTCGCGCTATTTCATAAGGAGGACTATGCCAACGAAAACAACTGCGCTGGATCGCGAACTCGCTCGATTTGTAAAATCGGTTTATGCAACCACACCGGCAGTCAAGAAAATTTTTGACGACGCTGGGGTTCAGCCATCGCGCATCAAGCACGTCGCCGATTTAGAGTGCGTGCCGGTCACAACCAAAGACCGGCTCGTCGAAATGCAAAAAGAGTCGCCGCCGTTTGGTGGCTTTCGCAACACCAAAGCAAAGAAACTAAAACACATTTTTCTTTCGCCGGGTCCCTTGTACGAACCGCATGGCGCAGAAAAAGCGTTGGTCAAAACCGCGGGCGCAGTGTTTCGCATCGCCGGTTTCAAGCGCGGCGATGTGGCGATCAACACGCTGTCGTACCATCTCGTTCCAGCAGGTCTCTTGCTCGATGCGGGTTTGCAAGCAGCGGGCGCAACCGTCGTACCAAGCGGCGTCGGCAATACGGAACTGCAAGTGAAGATGATGATCGATCTAAAAGTGACCGGCTATGCGGGCGCGCCAAGTTTTCTAATGACGATCATCAAAAAGGCGGAAGAGATGGGAATCGATGTCAAGAAAAGTTTTACGCTGCATCACACGCTGTTCACCGCCGAGCCGTATCCGCCGTCGTTGCGCGCGCAGTTTGAAGGGACTTTTGGTCTCAAGACCTTGAATGTGTACGCGACCGCCGAACTGGGTTTCCTTGCTCACGACTGTTCCGCGCAACAGGGTTTGCATTTTGTCGATAGCGCTGTCATCGAGGTCTGCGATCCGGCGACCGGCGCGCACGTCAAAGCGGGCGAAGCCGGGCAAGTCGTCGTAACGACGTTCAACGAAACGTATCCGACGATTCGATTGGGCACCGGCGATATGGCAGTGTACATCGATGCGCCGTGCGCGTGTGGTCGCAAATCGCCGCGCCTAATGCTGGTCGGTCGCGTGGGCGATGCGGTTAAGGTGCGCGGGATGTTTGTGCATCCCAATCAACTCAAAGCCGCGATGGCAAAATTCCCCGCGATAACGCGCGCGCAAGGAATCGTCACACGCCCGGACAACGTGCGCGACGATCTCACACTCAAAGTCGAATTGGGACAACCCGTTGCCGACCAAGACAAACTCGCGCAAGAATTTTCTGAAGCGGTCAAGGGTTTGATTCGGGTGAGCGTGGATAAAGTGGAATTCGTTCCGACGATTGCGGCGGATGCCAAAGGAATTGTGGACGAACGCAAGTGGGAGTAGAGACGAGACCTGGAAGGTTTTCGGAAAACCTTCCAGGTCTTTTGTTGCCAACTCATTTCCTCCGTGCACGCTTCGCGAATGCGTCTTTCAGCGCCTCGATCAACTGCCGCAGACTCAGCCATTGTCCCACCGCAACGCCCAGCAAAAACGCTGTTACTGTTTCTTGATTCATTTAATTCGTCTCCTTTAAGTCTTGGTTTGCCGCAATTGTTTTACCATGGCTTAAAACAACTGCGACCAGATCTCGTTCTGTCTAGTCGCAGTATCGCAGATTCTTAACGGCGTGTTGGGGAATTTCGGATTATTCGACAAATTCGGCAGAATCGGGATTATATTTTGGATTACTCCAATTATCCCGCAAGGTTGGTGCGTTTTTTCTTACCGTATCAGGGTCGATTGATACTTGTTGACAAGCGTTTGTAAAAGAGATTATTACGCGATTCTTGATGATTTTTTTTCAGTAACCGCAAAATTCCACCTACAAGTTTTTTAAGGTTTGCGGCGAACGGCTTCCGCCCATTGACGTTCCAATTCTTTGAGACACCGCCGTGGATGATGCCGAAACCGATACAGGACTTGGAGTCGGCGCTGCGTTT
>JACRMI010000094.1 GCA_016215025.1 Chloroflexota bacterium | reverse complement strand
GTTGAAGAGTTGATCGAACGGGATTTCCAAGACGTTGATCTTGGCATCGGGGAAGGCTTTCTTGGCGGCATCAAGCAATTGGTTCAGCGTTTTTTCTTCATTGTCGCCGGTGTGATAGCCATTCCAAATCGTAATCGTACCCTTGACTGGAGCAGCCGCCGCCGAGGACGGCGCCGCCGAAGACGAGGGAGCTGCCGACGAGCTAGGCGCAGCCGAAGATGACGGCGCGCTCGTGGGCGCAGTTGCAACCGTTGCGGACGCGCATGCGACGGTAAGCACTGCCAACGCAATCAGCGCGAGCAAAACGATCTTTTTCATTTCTTCTCCTCCTGTTTAGTTGATAGTGTCACGATTCGATAGTGCGATAGTTGGATCGTTGAGTCGTTGGTTAGTTGGTTTGTTTGTTTTCTCACCTCCTTGTGAATCAACTAGAGCGTTTAACGATCACGACGATGATAAAAATAAACAGCAAACCCATTCCGAACGATGCAACCGAAATGACAAACTCGGCGCTGTCAGGCGGCTCGATCAATGCGAGAATACCGGACACGCCGGTGATAAAAACGGCGATCCGAAACCATCCAAGTCCAAGTTCAGGATTCATGCGAAATCCAAATCCTAAAACGTATGGCGTAAAGATTACGTCTTACGATTTACTAGGTGGCACGCCACCATTGCGCCATCCGCCGGCATCAACTCAGGTCTGACCTTTTCGCACACCTCGCCCATGAACGCGGGGCAGCGCGGATGAAAGGCGCACCCGGTGGGCAAACGCAGCAAACTTGGCACGTCCATACTGCGAAGCTGAATATGTTTTTTGCGGCGCGTCACCTCCGGGTCGGCTTCTGGAATTGCCGAAAGCAAAACTTGCGTGTATGGATGCTTGGGGCTTTCGACCAATTCGTGCGCGGGTGCAAGCTCCACCAATCGACCCAGGTACATGACGCCGATCCGACCTTCCCATGCAAAGTACTTTGCGAGCGCAAGA
The DNA here is from genome assembly GCA_016215025.1 of Chloroflexota bacterium. Classification (GTDB taxonomy): domain Bacteria; phylum Chloroflexota; class Anaerolineae; order UBA4142; family UBA4142; genus JACRMI01. The sequence continues at coordinate 48,622 of JACRMI010000094.1, read as the reverse complement.
TCGTGCGTAATAAAAAGCACGGCGAGTCCCATCGCATTTTTCAATTTCGTCAACGTGTTGAGCAAGCTAATGCGAATCGACACATCGACCATCGACACGGCTTCGTCGGCGACGATGAACGATGGGTTAACCGTCAACGCGCGCGCGATGGAAACGCGCTGACGCTGTCCACCGCTCAATTGATGCGGAAATTTATCAAGAAAGTCTTCGGGCGGAGTGAGATCGACCAACTGAAGCAACTCACGCACGCGCGCTTGAGTGTGCGCTTCGTCGCGCGTAAACCCATGATGGCGCAGCGGCGCGGCGATGATCTGGAAAATCGTATGCGCGGGATTCAACGAGGCGTACGGGTCTTGGTGAATCATCTGCACCGCAAGTCGATATTTTTTATAATCGTCACTGCGCAGCATGTCGATACTTTGATGGCGATATAGAATTTTTCCAGAAGAAATGGGCAAAACGCCGGCGATCATTTTGCCCGTCGTCGTCTTGCCGCAGCCCGACTCGCCGACGAGGCACATGATCTCGCCTTCGCAAACCGATAGCGACACATCGTCAACCGCCCTGATGACCTGGCGCTTGACTTGGAACGTGCGGGTAACGTTTTCTAGCGTAATGATAGGATTAGCCATTTACATTCTAGCCACTGTCATTGCGAGCGGAGCACCGGACGAACTGCGTCCGCGCAATCTCCGTCCAAGAATGGGATTGCTTCGTCGCTCTGTTGCTTATCGACAACGACACTCGTTCACGTCGCTCCTCGCAATGACAAACCAAAAATATCTATTGTCTAAATTTTTGCAGCGATTCGCGCGCCATGCGCCAATGCCAGCATGCCGCCTGATGCCCTGGCTTGACTTGTTCCAATTCCGGTTCTTGCGCTTTGCATTTCTGATCGGCGAGCGGGCAGCGCGGATGAAACTTGCAGCCCGATGGCATCTCAATCAAATCGGGCGGCGAACCAGGAATCGATGTCAAATCTTCTTTTGTGCCTTTGAGTGTTGGCACGGCGTTAATCAAGCCAATGGTGTACGGATGCGTTGGTTCCTTGAACGTCGTCTCAACATCCGCAAGCTCGACGACTTTGCCCGCGTAAACGGTCGCCACGCGATCTGCTAGTTCTGCCGCCAGCGACAAATCGTGCGAGATGAAGATGAGCGAAAATTCCAGCTTGGTTCGCAACTCTTTCAGCACGTCCATAATATTGCGCTGCGTCAAAATATCCAACGCCGTCGTCGGTTCGTCAAGAATCAAAAGTTGCGGTTCCAGCAGCAAGCCGAGGGCGATCAGCACACGTTGCCGCATTCCACCCGACAATTCGTGCGGAAAAGATTTCCACACCCGGTCGGGATCGAGCCGCACGAGTGAGAGCAGATGGCGCGCGCGTTTTTCCAATTCGTGACCCTGCAAATAGTTATGCGCCTTGGCTGTATCGGTAAATTGATCGCAGATCCGCAGCACCGGATTAAGCGAATTCAACGCCGACTGGAAAACCATGGCGCAATCTTTCCAGCGAAACTCGCGCAACGCCTTGCCCTTTAGTTTCAGCGCGTCGAATTCTTTGGTCGCGCCGTTATTTCGTCGGCGATAGATGGCGCGCCCCTCCGAAATTTTCGCCGTCGCCGGTAGCAGTTGCACGATGCCAAGACCGAGCGTCGTCTTGCCAGAGCCGCTCTCGCCGATAAGCGCCAGCGCCTCGCCCTGCCCCACGTCGAACGAGACATTGCGAATCGCTTGCACGCGCCCGCGCCGCGCTTTGTATTCGATTGACAAATTCTGAACGGATAAAGTAGGCTGCATAAAACCGTCTTGTAGTCGTTTAGTCGGATAGTCGTATAGTCTCCTAGTCGAAAAAAATGACTGCAAGACTAGTTGACTACAGGACTATTAGACTGATGTTCTCAATCTTGGATTGAACACTTCTTCCAGCGACCGCGCAAACGTGACGAGCGAAAGTTGAAACAGCACGATTGCGCCAATGGGCGCAAGAATGCTCCACATTGCTTGCGGATTGTAAAGCACGCCGCGTGCCTGCGCCGCTGTAATCATCACGCCCCAATTACTCCCCGAATACGGCACGATGCCGAGAAAGACCAAACTCGTCTGCTGATAGATCGCAAACGTCATCGTGCCGATCATCGAGATTACAATGAACGACATCATGTTCGGCAAGAGTTCGCTAAAGATAATGTTGCGCGTGCCCAGATCAAGCATCGTCGCCGCTTCGATGTAATCACGCTGCTTGAGCGACAAGACTTGACTGCGCACCTGGCGCGAGAGTGAGGGCCAGTCGAGAAATGCCATCAGCAACGAGAACGTAATCGGATCGCCAAGCTTGATGACCGTGGCCGCCACCGCCAGCAAAGGAATCTTGGGAATCGTCAGCCAGATGTTGACGAATTCCATCAGCACACTGTCGATATTTCCACCGGCAAACGCGCTGAACGAACCAATGACCACGCCAAACAACGTAGCGAGCAACCCCGTGAGAAATGCGACCGTGACAATATCTTTGCCGCCGTTGACAATTTTTCGAAGATTGTCCTGTCCTTGGAAATCGGTGCCGAGCCAGTGTTTTGCCGAAACACCCTGATTGATGTCGGCGACGTTCGCAGAATCTTCGGGGGGCCAAATGAACGGACCGAAAAAGGAAAGCAAGACAATCAATAACGCAGTGCTAAAACCGAACATGCCGATTTTGTTGCGGCTCAGAATCTTTAGGGTCTTGACGGTTTCCTGCCAGATACCGGCGAGCAGACTGAGGAGCGACTTCATTAGCTGCTACCTCCGACGATTCGAATGCGTGGATCAAGCCAGCCGTAAAGCAAATCGGCGATGAGATTCGCAAACACGACGGCCGCCGTAACGACGATAAAGATGCCTTGCATTACCGGATAGTCGCGTCCTGAGATAGCTTGCCAGAGTTGGTAACCGATGCCCCGATAGGTGAACAAACTCTCCAAGAGAACCGATCCACTAACCGCAAAACCAATGGTGATCGCGAGACGGGTGAACAAGGGCAACGTCGCATTGCGACCGACGTACGCGCTCAGAATTCGCAGATCGGGCAAGCCACGCGCGCGGGCAACCGTCACATAGTCCTCGCCAAGCGTCGTAATGGTATTACTCTTCATGATCAACATCCACGAACCAATCGACGATAGAACATAGACGAACGCAAGCACCTTGACGTGACTAAAAATGTCCGCGAAAAACTCGAACGAGAATTCCGGTTGCATGCCCGGCGACATCGCACCGCGCGTTTCCATAATTGGAACAATTTTCCAGAGTACGCTCAAAAATAGAATAGCGAGCAAGCCAATGATGTAAGGCGAAATCGCGTCGAGTATCGCCGCCAGATTGCTGAGCAAATGATCGATCCAGGTATCGCGCGCGTACGCCATCACTGCGCCCAAGGCGATGCCTAATGTGAACGTTATGACCAACGACAAACCGACGCTAAAAATCGTCCAGGGTAACACGCCCGCAATAATGTCCGACACGTTGAGTCCGCGCGATTTGAACGATTTGCCCAAGTCGCCTTGCAGCACATTGCCGACGTATTCCAAGTATTGTTCGTGCGCCGGCGCATCCAAATTGATGCTCATCAGCGATGCAGCTTGATTCTTGGCATCGTCCGGCGAATACCCCGCCGCGGTCAAATCCTGAATCAGAATGTCTACGGCGCTGCCCGGCATCGCGCGCACGACGAAGAACGTGATCGACGTGACGACCCAGATCGTGAACAACGCTTTGACGATGCGCCGCAACAAAAAATTGTTCGTGATCTTTTCAATGCCCTCGAGCCATGCAAGTCTGTTGGTTTTAATCGTCGTTGAGGTTACTGCCATAAAGTGTCCTTCCCCTCACCCTTACCCTCTTCCAAAGGGCGAGGGAATTTGCTTCCTCTCCCTCGCAAGGAGAGGTCAGGTGAGGGTGAGATTTACCGATACATCAAATAGTTACTGCGAACGCGCAGAAATGAATCCAACTCTGATTGCCAGCTTTGCACAATTGCCGAAACCGCCTCGCCGCGATCAATTTTTTCCATCACGCTCGCATCGCCCATTAACAAGTTGAAACTGGCGGGAATCCATTCGAATGGAGTAGGATACATTGCGCGCAGGGTTCGCAGCAAATACAATGCCATCGTCACCGGGCGCAGCGCGTTTCGATCCGTGACGTGGATCTGCACGCCGTAACAGAGCGTGTCAGCGAACTTATCCGCCGTTGGCGTAAATGCCATCGGGCGAAAATGCGCGCCGTCGATGCCGAGCGCATTGAACGCATCGGCTAGCGCATAGCTATCGATCCACGGCGCGCCGAAAGTTTCAAAAGGCAACGCCGTGCCGCGCCCCACCGACAAATTCGTGCCTTCGAAAAGACACATTCCTGGATAAACGATTGCCGTCGAAAGATGCGGCATATTGGGCGATGATAGAACCCAGGGTAGCTCGGTCTCGTCGAACCACATTCTCCGTTCCCAGCCTTGCATCGAAATGATTTGCAGCTCGGCGCAGGTATTCAACTCGCTATTGTAGAATTGCGCCAACTCGCCCATCGTCATTCCAAATCGAATGGGCAATGGACCGTGTCCGACGAACGATTGTTGCTCTTTAGCAATGATCGGACCCTCGATCCAATTTCCGTTGATTGGATTGGGTCGATCAAGCACGATGAGCGGGATCTTAATTTCGGCGCACGCTTCAAGACACAGACCCAGCGTGGCGGTGTAAGTATAAAAGCGCACGCCCACATCTTGCAAATCGAACAATAAAACGTCGATGCCATTCAGCATTTCTGCATTCGGTTTGCGCGTGGCTCCATAAAGCGAGTGGACCGGCAATCCCGTATGCTCATCTTGTCCCGACGCAACTTGCACACCGTCGGCGACTGCGCCGAGCAATCCATGCTCTGGACTAAACAATGCAACCAGATTCACGCCCGCGTCGCGCAACGCATCGATGTTGGGTTTCAATGAACTGGTTACGCCGGTCGGGTTGGTGACCAGTCCGATCCGCCGATTATTCAGTCGCCCCAAATGTTCTTTGAGCAAAACATCCAAGCCACTATTGACCATTCGATTCAACCGCCTTGCGGACCATGCCCTTCGCCTGTTCTAATCGTCGTCGCGCCTCCGCTGGTTCAACGTGAGCTAATTCGGCGACCAACGCCGTCTTGACTTGTCCATCGCAACGGGCAAGCAATGCTTCTGCATCTGCGCTCGATAAATCGCACGCCATTTCGACGATGCGTCGTGCGCGATCACGCAATTTTGCGTTCTTGGTTTGGACATCGACCATGAGATTGCCATAGGTTTTACCGACGCGAACCATCACGCCCGTGCTAATCATATTCAAGACGAGTTTCTGCGCCGTGCCTGCTTTCATGCGCGTCGATCCCGTGATGACTTCGGGACCCACCAAGGGCGCAATGGTCAAATCGGCAAATGCTTCCATCGGCGAGGGTTGATTGCAGACAAGCGCACCCACAAACGCGCCGCGCTTTTTTGCCTCTTGCATTCCACCGATAACATAGGGGGTGCCGCCGCTCGCCGCGATGCCCATCACCGCGTCGATCTCGGAAACGTAAAGCGATGCAATATCGCGCGCACCGGCTGTCACGTCATCTTCCGCCCCTTCAATAGATTCGGTAACGGCGATGGCACCACCGGCAATTAGTCCAATTACTCGCTCACGCGGCACGCCGAACGTTGGCGGAATTTCCGACGCGTCGAGGACGCCCATGCGGCCCGATGTTCCTGCGCCGATATAGATCAATCGACCACCGCGCAAGAATCGTTCCGAGATCACGTCGATCGCGCGCGCGATTTTTTCTTGCTCTGCCGCAACGGCTGGCGCAACCCGCGCATCTTCGTCGGCGATCAGTCGCACCATTTCCAACGTCGATACCTGATCGATGTTGCGGGTGCGCGGATTCACAGATTCAGTTAACTGTATCATTTCTCTTTCTGATAAACAATCTTGCCGCGCGCGATGGTCATTGCGACTTGAAGCGATTTATCCAACACGACCAAATCTGCATCACAACCTTGATCGATGCGCCCTTTGTTGGCGAGACCCAACACGCGCGCGGGCGTTGTGCTTGCCATCGCAATCGCATCGGCGAGCGAGCAGCCGGTGTAATCGATCATATTGCGGATGGCGGCATCCATTTGCAAGATACTGCCGGCGAGCGTGCCGTCTTCAAGTCGCGCCGAGTTCGCATCGACAATGACCTCGCGGTCGGCAAGCTTGTAACGCCCTGCTTCCATCCCCATCGCCGCCATCGCATCGGTGACGAGCGTGATACCGCGTGCGCCTTTTGCGCGATAGGTCGCATTCACAACCGCAGGATGCACATGCACCCCATCGACAATCAAGCCGCACGGCACATTTGTCGCCAGATACGCGCCGACGAGTCCTGGTTCGCGATGCGTGAATGACGACATGGCATTGTAAAGATGCGTCCCGTATGTCACACCATTTTCGAAACCGGTCATCGCTTGAGCGTAATCCGCATCGGAATGTCCGGCGCTGACCACAACGCCTTGCACTCGCAAACGGCGTATCGTGTCGAGCGCGCCCGGCAATTCCGGAGCCAGCGTCGCCAAGCGAACGAGCGCAGAGCCGGACCAACTTTCGATTTCGGCGACGTTCGGCGTTCGCAAAAAGCTGGCATTGTGCGCGCCCTTGCGCTTTGGATTCAGGTACGGACCTTCGAGATGGACACCTAGGATTTCCGCGCCCTGCGCATCTTTCGTCGCCGACGTGATGTCGTGCAAAATCGGTTGATAATTTTCGAGCGGCGAGGTAATGATCGTTGGCAAAAACGCCGTGACACCTGTTGCGGGTAATCGTTGGGCGACTGGGACAACCGATTTGCCGTCGGTCGTAAAATCGAAACTGTACGCGCCATTCACTTGCAGATCGATCAACCCCGGCGCAATCCATCCATCGAAGTGAAAATCGGCGTGTGCGTCGAGACCTGGCTTGATCGAACTGATCTGTGTATCGGAGATAAAAACAGTCACTTCGGTGAAACCATCGGGCAATAACGCTTTGCCGCAAATCGAAAAATCGTTCATGTGATAGCCAGTTGCATGGAACGGGGCGCGAGCGCAGATCGGAATTTATAACGGTCGCCTCGATAGGTCGATTCAACGTATTCGATCAACACATCTTGATCGGTAAACGTCAACCGTTCCATCATCAACACGGCGACGGGTGGAACAAGCTGCAACAGCATTACATCGCGCGGACTGGCCAGCGCAGCTTCAATCGTTTGCTCCGCGCGCGTGAGGCGATAGTTGAATTCGCGTTCGAGCACATCGTAGAGTGATTCAATAGAAAAGTCATGGCGCAGCAAATTGGGAACAAGGCGATGCGGGAGACGGACGGTTTCAATCGCGAGAGGAATATGATCGGCAAGGCGCACACGCGAAAGTAACACCACTTCGGAACTGAGGGGAATTCGCAAGGTTTGCGCAATCTCTTGATCGGCCGTTACCAATTTCGCTTCGAGCACCCGACTGGAAGTGGCACTGCCACGACTAGACATTTCTTGCGAAAAGCCGGTTAGTGTCCTGAGTTGTTGATCGATCTTGGGTTCGCTGACGAAAGTGCCCTTGCCGACCCGACTATAGATCAAGCCTTCGCGCGTCAAATCGATGAGGGCTTGGCGCACGGTCATGCGGCTTACTTTGAAACGCAGACACAAATCGCGTTCAGAGGGTAATTGCTGATGCGGTTGAAGACGCTGCGCGTGAATATCCGCTCGCAGCGTATCGGAAAGCTGAACGTAAAGCGGAAGGGGATGATTCCGTTTCAGGCGCGCCATTGCGATTCCTTTTTTGAGCGGTACTAGCCGGTCTAGACCAGTTGCATTATATGATAGACCACGTCCGGTGTCAATAGAAATTGCCAGATTATTTGAAAAATCGAATGGTTGACACTAGTTTTTCACCATGTTACAATCAAAGCATCAACAATAGGGCTTTTTCCCTTCACCGCTTTCCAAGAAACTGGAGGAATCACATGAAACTAGCGCAGCGACCTTTGATCGTGTTCAGTTTTTTGATTGCCCTACTCATTCTCAGCACGCTCCCGCTCTTGGCCGATTGGACCCCGCTCAGTGGCGTACGCATCAGCATCGTTTGGCCCCACGATGGCGCTGGACATTCCACAACGGTGAGTCAATCGCGTGCGGCCAACGTCAGCGTGTGGCCCACCGACAAAGTCGGCTGCTTTGACAATCCCGGCATCCAACTCTTGGTTTCGCAAAACAACGACCCAAGCAACCGAGTACCGATCACGGGCGTGACGATCACGCGCACCATTAGCGGTAGAAAATTTCCCAGCGTCGAATTCAACGATGTGCCCGCCAACCTTGCGGTCGACCCAACCGCGAAATTCCGATTTGTTTCTTACGGCCCGACCACATCGACCTCCCAGCGCTTCATCGGCAATGTGTGGGTCCATGCCGCCGACCCGCGCACGTACTATCCCAATCCGATCACGCCAACTGGGTTTAGCACCAGCACCCTGCCCGCGGCAGGCATGGATGCACGCATTCAAATCGTTTGGCCTCACAACGCGTTTGGAACTTTTACACCGGTGGAATATGCAACGCGCGTGAACATCGGCGTCGAAGTTTTCGAGCATGGCACCCGGAATGCAGTCCCCGCCGATAGCTCGCAAAAATTCCAATACACACTTTCGCTGTTGGTCGCGACTTGGAACAATCCGGTGGGTCCGGCAACGTACAGCAGTCTAGTGCCGGTGCAGTACACCGTCAACGGCCAAACCTTCACGCGCTGGAACTTTAACGACATTCCGGTTGTTCCTTGGACGCAATATCACTTTATCGCCGGGGTGACTCCGACTGGCAGCACCAACATGTCGCCGTACGCATCGGTCTGGACTCATGCACCCGATGCGCGCACGTATTTGCCGAATCCTGTAGCACCGCCAGCGTGCGTGCCTTGATTCAATGAAAAAGAGACACGCGCGTCTGGAAACCGACGCGCGTGTCTCTTTTTTGATCTCAATCCTCTGGAATTAAATGACATCGTTCGGGCGGGAAATAAAGTTGAATATAGTCGCCCGCTTTGTATCGCTGGAAGGTATCCGATTGAACCCGTACGTCCACGCCATGCTGAATCGCCACGCGATAGTCCATGATATTGCCCAGGTAGGTTGCTTGCTTGATCGTTCCGTTCAACACGTTTTGATCCGATTGCTCGGTCACAAACTTGATGTCGTAGGGACGAATGTGAAGCAAGAGCGATTGACCCACCGCAACCTCTTGCGATGCAGGAACTGTGAAAACACAATTGGCGGCAGTGATTCGCGTCGTTCGGTCATCCATTGATTCGACCTGCGCCGGAATAAAATCCGACAAGCCGATAAAATCGGCCACAAAGCGCGAACGTGGTCGTTCGTAGATTTCTTCCGGCGAGCCAAGCTGCGCTAACTTGCCGTTGTTCATGATTGCGATAAGGTCAGACATGACGAGCGCTTCTTCTTGCGCATGCGTCACATAAATCGCCGTAATCCCCAGCCGCTTTTGCAGATCGCGAATCTCGAATCGCATTTCTTCGCGCAATTTCGCATCCAGGTTCGACAGCGGCTCGTCGAACAACAACACTTTGGGTTCAACGACGAGCGCGCGAGCAAGTGCCACCCGTTGCTGCTGCCCACCCGACAGTTGATTGGGCGCGCGGTTCTCCAAGCCCGTCAACTGCGTCAACTTCATCACTTCGTCGATGCGTTTCTTGATTTCGGTCGTAGAAAGTTTTTTGATTTTCAAACCGTAAGCAATATTTTCAAAGACATTGAGATGCGGGAAAATCGCATAACTCTGAAATACCATCGCCATGTCGCGGCGATTCGGCGGCACATTTTCGAGGCGCTGCTTGTCTAGCTCGATCACACCAGAGGTGGGAAATTCAAAGCCGGCGATCAAACGCAGCGTCGTCGTTTTGCCGCAGCCTGATGGACCGAGCAGCGTGACGAATTGTCCTTTCTCGATACTCAGCGATACATCGTCGACCGCCGATACTTCGCCGGCGGTACCGCGCGCAGGAAACTTTTTGGTCAAATGATCTAAGGTCAAATACATGGTAACTCCACCCGATGTAATGAATAATGGTTTATCTGCTCACTGTCCACTGTTCACTGTTCACTGATTTACCCTGCTCCGAGATTCATTTCAATACCGCCCGTGGTGCGGAAGGCACGCCCGGCCCAGGCATACATCAAGCCGATGGCCGCTAGCACGATCACGATCAGCACCATCGAATAGGCGGCAGCAACGCTCGTACCACCCTGTTCGACTTCGCTCATGATTAGTGCCGTCAAGATGGGCCACTTGGCTGACGACAAGAAAATGATTGCCGAAAGCGACGTCATGTGGCGCGCAAAACTAAAAATCAAACCGGCTACAAAAGCAGGGAGAATCAGCGGCAGAGTGACCTGTCGAAAAGTCAGTTGCGCGTCTGCGCCCAGGTTCGTGGACGCTTCTTCAATCGCTGGATCGATTTGCTGAAGCGATGCGACGCCCGCGCGCACCGAAGCCGGCAGACTCCGCACGGCGTACGCCGCGAGAATGATATACGGCGAGCCAACGAGCGCCAACGGCGTTCCCATGAAGGTGATAGCAAAACTCACCATCAACAACCCAATCGCCAGAGGCACACGGACGCGCGGAGAAAATCCGCTGATGATAAAACCGCCGATAGCCGTATACGTAAAGCCCAGAATCGCAGTGGGTGGTTGGAAAAGTAAATTGATCCACTTGGCTAAACTCGCCGTCAAGCGAGGTAAAATATCGCCGCCCGTGACGCGTCCCCAAACGATAAGGGGTTGCGTCCAATCGGCGATAAACTGGCGCGACAAGAGATAGAGCGCCATGAACACGAGCAAAATCACGGTCACATTCCGCACTTTACGCTCCGCCAGAAACACACTCGCAATCGCCAGCACCGCCAATATCCCACCCAGCAGCATCAACCAAGTTTGCGCATCGAGCATCGGCAAACTTTCAAACGGCTTGATCCAGGCATTCGTCAAAAGAGGTTGGCGTGCTTTGGCATCCATGCCGATAAAAAGCGTACCCATACCGAGTAATGTGCTCACAAGCAAAATGAGACTACGTGCGATCAAGCCGCGATCAATCGCCGCAAGCAAATAGTACGCCAGCAAAACATAGATGATGATGATGATCGGCATCGGCGCTTGAATAAACGCAATGATATAACCGATACCGAGAATCGTTCCGGGCACTGCGCCACCGAGGTTCGAGGCAAAATCGAGGGCTTCTTTCCCGCTAAAGGTTTTGCGCACGACCAGAAACGCAATCACCATGCCAGCAAGACCGGCCACCGGGGTAGCCAGCGCCGAAAGAAAGGTGGTATCGAGGATGGCGGTCAGACCCGCCGCGAGCATGCGTGAATAGTGCGTCAGGTCAATCGTGTAATCAATTCCCCACAGCCGCGTAATCGAGCCGAGGAAAATCGCGCCATAGAGCGCAAGAATCAACAGCAGGACGAGAAATGTTAGTGTGATAAACGTCCAGCGAATCAATGGCTCTTTGACAAAACCGGCTCCACCGCCGGTGGGCTTGCCCGTCACCGAAATGTATGATTTTCGCGAGACCCAGTATCGTTGCAAAATGAACACGGTGAGGGTTGGCAAGAGTAAAATCAGCGAGAGTGCCGCGCCTTTTTGTTGATTGAATTCGCCGTTGACGGCAATCCAGATCTGGGTCGAGAGAACGGTGACATTACCGCCGATGAAAATCGGATTTCCCAGGTCCGCCAGCGATTCGACGAACATCAATAGAAAAGAGGCGGCGATACCGGGCGTCAAGAGGGGCAAGGTGATCGTTCTGAAAATATGCCACTTGCTTGCGCCCAACGCGAGCGCCGCTTCTTCCATCGAAGGATCGATCCGTTCGAGCATACCGCGGATAATGAGGTATGCCACCGAAAAGAACGTAATGATCTGGACAAGGACGAGTCCATCCATACCGTAAATGTCGTTCACACCGGGCTTGAACTCAATGTGCATAATATCTTTGGTGACCAGCCCTGAACGTCCAAACAACAAAATTGCCGCGAGCGCAATAGCAAACGGGGGCGAGATTGTTGGCAGAAGCGTGATCGCATGAACCACCTGTTTGAAGGGAATGTTACAGCGCACGACCGTGTAGGCAAAAAGAAAACCCAGCGCCGTACTCCCCATTGCTGCCAGCACGCCCATTTGGATGGTCCAGAAAAAAACCTGCCAGTACTGATTGGCGAATTGCGGACTAAGATAGCGCGTAAATTGATCGAGGTTGAATGTGCCCGCATCGGGCTTGGCATCGGCGATGAAAAAACCTTGAACGATCACCCGCGCGAGAGGCCAAATCACAAACGCGAGCATGAAAACGCCGACGACAATCAGTCCAATTAGAAGGACAGGATCGCGGGCAATCAGTTTAAATTCACGATAACGGCGAACAAGCGCGTCGAGGGATGAGGAACGAGCAACAGTTGTCATAGGGGGATTAGTGTAGGGGCGTTCACGTGAACGCCCCTACGATCGTTTTATTTCGCGAGCGATGCCGCTGCGATTTCGTTGGAGAACTTGTCGATGAACGCCGTCTTGTTCTTGCCGCAATAGTCAAAGTTGTAGTTGATGAGTTTTACTTGCAGCAATTCCGGCTTGGGTGGAACTGCGCCCTTGATCGTCAAGCCCTGGTACGCCTTGTACTTTTTGCCGAGTTCTTGCGTACTGCCTTGCAGGGCCCAATCGTACCAAGCTTGCGCGTTCGCCAAGTTCTTGGCGCCTTTGATGATTGCCATGCCGCCGATTTCGTAGCCGGTCCCTTCCGCGGGGAATGTCAAAGCCAAGGGCAACTTGTCGTCGTCGATACCCTTGACGATGTCATGCGAAAAGACCACGCCAACCGAAGCTTCGCCCTTGCCGACGTTCTGAACGGGGGTCGCGCCGCTCTTGGTCCAGAGCAAAACATTCTGGGAGAATTTCTTCATGTAATCCCAGCCCGCTTGTTCGCCCTTGAGTTGGAGAACGGTGCACATAAAGGTGTACGATGTGCCGGAGGTCGCCGGGTGCGCGATGACGATCTGACCCTTGAGCTCGGATTTAACCAAATCGTCGAGTGACGTCGGGGGCTTGATCGCAGTTTGTTTGGTGTTCGTCGCGAAACCAAGCGAGCCGACGTAAATGCCGGCCCAGGATGGCGTGGCATCGGTATCAAGCATCAACTTGGGATCGACGATGTTCGCTTGAGCGTCGGTCTTGTACGGCTCTAGCAAGCCCTCCGCTTTGGCAGAAATCTGCGAATCAATCGGGCCACCCCACCAAATATCGAACTGGGGATTGGATTTTTCGTTGCGCAAGCGCGTCACGGATTCACCCGCCGACAGACGGATGTAGTTAACGGTGACGCCAGGATACTTGGCTTCGAACTCTTTCTTCATACCGGCGCACCACTCTTCTTGCGGCGTACAGAGCAAGTTGAGTTCACCCTTGGGAGCGGGTTTCGATGCAGCCGATGAAGCTGGCTTGGGGGCGGCGGTTGGCGGGGCTGCCGTAGGGGCTGGCGTTGGCGCAGGCGCACAGGCCGCGAGCACGATCAACACCAGAACGATCAACGAAAACAACATTGTCTTGCGTGAAAGCATTTTTCCTCCTCTTCGATTTTTCGTCTCTGCTCCGTCTCATGTCATTTCGAGCGGAGCGAGAAATCTAGCGGCGGCAGAAGATTTCTCGTCGCGGCGCTCCTCGAAATGACAGTCTGACGAGTGACGATTTTTCCCCATGCGTTAGTGTCTGGGGAAGCTTTCTAATCAATTATACCACATGTCCAAATAAATGTATGAGCGAGGCATTCGCCCAAAAACATTTACCTGACAGTCCGTTCACTGATGTATAGCCACCAACACAGACCAGGTCTTGGCACAAGTGCCTCGCCGCTACTTGCCCAAAAAATCCTTCATGGTGCGCATCGTCTGCTCGGCGGCGCGCAGCATTTCCGGCTTGGGCAAGATTTCCGCGCTGATCCAGCCACCGTACTTCATCGCTCGCAGCGTCGCAATGACTCGTCCGAAATCGGTGTGCCCCGCGCCGGGATACCAGCGATTTGAATCAGCAATGTGAACGTGGAACAAGTGCGACCGACAGACCATCAATCCGGTTTCGATGCGCGGCTCTTCGATGTTCGCATGAAATGTATCGAACAAGACACCCACGTTTCTCGCGCCGATCTCTTCGACGAGTGTGAGCGCATCCGGTACATTGTTGACCAAATCGGTTTCGTAGCGATTGATCGGTTCGATAACGACGCGCACGTCCCGCGCGCTAGCAGCGCGCGCTACCTTTTTCATCGATTCGACCAACCACGCGTACGCTTGCTCGCGCGCAACGTTCGGCTGGACTTTGCCGCGAATCAAACCGATGATGACGAGCGCATTAAATTCGTGCGCCAACTCGATATGCGATTGAACGCGCGTCAATGCCTGCTCGCGAATCGCTACGTCCGGATCGGTGAACGATAAATGCTCTTCGACGAACACCTGCCCTGTACCAATCGCAGGTACTTGGAGTTTGTGTTTGTCGAGCGTGCGCTTGATCGCAACAACGTCGAGCTTGCTCGGTTCGCGCACTGCAAGCTCGACACCGTCGTAACCAAGTTGAGCCAGCCGCGCCACGTTCGCATCAAAATTTGGATCGAACGCGACGGCTTGGAACTGAGTGGGTTGGGTGGAGATAACGAAAGAGAGTTTCATTATAAAAGTGCCATGTGACGGGTGACGAGTGACGAGGTCTTAACGTCACTCGTCCCTTTACCCTACCAACGTATCCTGCCCAATGCGCGGCAACGCATACACTGATCGCCAACCAGGACTCATCGGCTCGCGGAGATACGGTTCCATTTCCTCTTGCGTGCGCAAGGTCACCTCTTCAACGGGTGGCACCTTGCCCGCGGGGAACGCTTTGAGAATATCATCGTTGACCATCGTGAGGTAGCGCAGAATCGCGGCGAGCGGGCGCATCGCTTTCTTGGCATCGCCGTGCGTCGCCTTGCCTACCACACCTTCCGGCGTCGCCGACATTTCGATGGCGAAATGTCCTTCGCCTTCCGACCAGCGATGCGGACGACCGAACGGATCGACCGATTTATCAAAGTGACCTTCGGGCAAGTACGCGCGCCCTTCAGTATCGACCGCTTTCGTCATATCGACCATGTCGGGGAAGAGATAAAGCGAGAGCGACGTTTCCGATTCGTCGGCGTGAACAAAGTTGGTGTCCCAGCCCCCGCCGCGTTCTTTTGTGCGGAACATTTCGCGCACGCCGCGATGCCAATCGAGCACCTGGAAGATTCCTGGGAGTTGGAATCGTTTTTGGAATTCCTGAATCGCCGATTCGAGAACCCACAATTGACCATGATTGTTGACGATGACTTGCTTGCGGAAACCATCGTTCCACAGACCCAGCATCACGTCGATCATCAATTCGCGCACGACCGTCTCGCGCACGATCACGGTCCCTGGCATTCCCAGGTGATGATAGGGATGTGCGCCGTAGTTTAGCGGAGGTAAAGCCAGGTTGACATGTCCATCGCGATTCTTTTCAGTATAGCGCCGCACGCCTTCGCAAATCATCGACACAAAGAGGGTGTCGTCGGCACTGGGCAAATGCGCGCCATGTAATTCGGTGCAACCGACCGGAATGAACACCACATCGTTCTTGTGACGATTCTCGACAACCATGTGATGGGGAGTCGTTTGGATATATGCGCCGGGCTTTGCCCATTCCGCCCCCGGGGGTGGGAACCCGTACTCGGCGAGGACCTTTTTGAGTTGGTCCTCATTCATATCCCAGATTTCTTTTTTCATTCGACCGACTGGATTATCTTCAAACCACAAGTCGGGTTGTTCCGTAGGTAATAAACCTTTTGGAGCTGGTGTAACGCTAGACATTTTTTCCTCCACTTGAATTTAGGATTTCTCTCTTATGATTTAGGATTTGTCATTCTGAGCGGAGCGAAGAATCTCTTTTTCGTCGCTCAAGATTCTTCGTCGCTGCTCTAAATTCGATCTGCCAAAGAATCTTGAGTCGCTCCTCAGAATGACAGGGGGGAGCGTCGGGCTGCTGCGTAAATCCTAAATCAGAAATATCTTTTTGACTTTTGTAACGCTTCTTTGGCAACCGACAGCGGATCACGCTGCCAGTATTCGGGACGAAAGATTTCCACCGAGGCGACCCCGTCAAAGCGGGTGGCGCGCACGGCACCGATGATTTCTTTCAGCGGAATCACACCATCGCCGGGAAACAATCGGTTCGCGTCGGTGATTTTTTCCTTGGGCATCGCTTCGACATCGTTAATGTGAAAAACGGCGAGCTTTTTTGCGTCGATTGATTTGACCGAGTCGAGCGTCGAGCCGCCGGCGTAGAAATGACACGTATCGATTACCATGCCGACGTTGGGCGAATTCACCGTCTTGACGATCTCCCACGCTTGCGCCACCGTTTGCACCGGGCACCATGGGAAACCTAGAAACTCGAAGGCGATTTGGACACCGTACGGTTCGGCGGTTTCGCTCATCGCGCGGAGACACGTCGCCGTGTTATCGCGAATCGCTTGCCATGTCGTTCCTTCCGGCGCAGGACCGGGCACGGCAATGATCCATGGACATTCCAATGCCTTGCCGTATTCGCTCAACTGCCGCGTGCGCGCAAGCACCTCAGCTCGACCGGCCGCATCGCGGAAATTTATTTTCTCGATGGAGTTGATGGCGTGCGCTTTCAGCTTTGCTGCTTCAAGCTGACGCCGCGCATCGGCAAGCGTGCGAGTCTGCAAATAACTGTCTAACTTGGACGCCGTGATTTCCAGCACGTCAAAACCGACTTTGCCGGCGATGCGAATGTCCGTTTCCAAGTTGCTCGTCATGGTGGTCGCGCCGTTATATCCTAGCTTCAATGTGACCTCCGTGGGGCAAATTTCCAATTTGCCCTACCCCAAAATATCACGACTGGCGAAATATTGCAAGTGTGCAAACGTGTGCATTGGGCAAATTTTGAGAGACCCTAAAGGTTTCTTTCCTAACCAACGCATCGATCAGATAAGGAAACTTTTAGGGTCTTCGTCCACAGTCTAGAAAACTTTGATCTTGTCGCGCGGGACGGTCACGCGCACATCTTTCCCATCGACTCTAGTTGGGCTGTCGACCAGAATCATTTCGCCGTTGACGTTGACATAGTGGCGATACACCGTGCCGATGAAAAATATTTCTTCAAGCATGCCGCAAAACGCCACCGTCGAAGCTGATGTTGAATCAAAAGTGGTAACGATTGCTTCGTCCGCTTTGAAGATGACGGTGACCGGATTGCCGGGTGTTCCTTTCGAGTGAATACTTGTCCCCGCCACTTGAACCGTATCGCCGTCCACAGCCACTGTCCCGCGCAGCACGTTCGTCACGCCGAGAAATTCCGCGACGAATGCCGTCGTCGGCTTGTGATAGATTTCCTCCGGCGTACCCACTTGCATCACCTTGCCGCGATTCATCACGACGACCTTGTCGGACATGCTCAACGCTTCCTCTTGATCGTGCGTCACATAAATCGTCGTGATGCCAATGCGCCGCTGCAACCGCCGAATCTCGACACGCAGACGCTGGCGGACTTTGGCATCGAGATTCGACAAGGGTTCGTCGAGCAAGAGCACGCGCGGCTGAACGATCAACGCGCGCGCGACGGCAACCCGTTGCTGCTGTCCACCTGACAATTCGGTTGGCTTGCGTTTTAGAAATTCAGCCGGCATTTCGACGAGTTGCATAACGCCTTCGATGCGTTTGCGAATTTCATCGTCAGACACTTTTCTCATGCGCAAACCATACGCGATATTGTCGTAAACACTCATGTGGGGCCAAAGAGCATAGTCTTGGAAAACCATCGCCGTCCCGCGTTGATGCGCGGGCATTTGATCGACCCGCTGATCGTCGAGATAAATGTTTCCTTCATCCGGCGTGTAGAACCCCGCGATGATGCGCAAAAGCGTCGTCTTGCCGCAGCCACTCGGTCCCAAAAGAGTGGTAAACGAGCCGCGCGGAATCTCCAGCGAAACGTGATCGACTGCCATAACGGAGCCAAAACGTTTGGTCACATTTTGCAAATGCAGGGGTGAGGTTTGAATTTTTGTAATCGATGCGTTGGTTTGGTCAACCATGGGATCTTTCCTATCGACTCGGTATTTCAAATTCTTGCACGCGGTACCAATCTTTTGGCTCGCCATCGCACGAAAGCAAATGAATGCTATTCACGGGAAACGCCTTGGCCCATTCTCGCCCGATTGTTTTGAAGATTTGCTGCTTGGTCTCGACCTCCAAGTTGGCGTAGAGCAAGCTGAGATGCGGCATGAAACTGGGATCATTTTCGCGATGAAAAACGCTTCGTGCGATTCGGTTGGCTTGCAAGAGTGCAGGCGTTTCTTCAGCACGAATGAACAGGCAACGAAAGTATGCATCCAAATAATCGATGGTCGTCAGCGTGATTTGAAATGGCTGGACGCGTGACGCGAGTTGCTGCGCTTGCGATGTTATTTCCTTTTCATCGCCAATCAAATCTCCAAGTAATGTAACGTGCGGCGGGAAAACGGGCGCTCCGTATTTCTTACTCAGTTGAGAAATCGTCTTGCTCAATTCGTCGTATAGTTGTCCTGAAGGTTGAAGCCAAAGCGAAAGTCCAACGGATCTTGTCATCCATCTGTCTCTGTTATTCGCATATTCTACTCACGCGCGTCTTACCCGTTCCATTGCAATCTGCGATTCGGTAAAACCTTGCTTTCGCCAAAAGTCGCCGCTGTCCCTGCCTGCTCGCAAGACCCACGTTATCTTTCCCTCATCGTCGTCTGCGATCAATCTTTTCACCATTTGTGTGCCGATGCCTTGACCGCGTTTGTCCGCAGCGACCACGACCATCGAGATGTACCTGTTGGACACGTCATCACACAATGCGCGGGCAAATCCGATGATGCGCGAATCCTCGACAACGACGATGGTGCGGTCGGCGCGCTCCATCATTTTTCTGAATCGTACTGGAGGATTCGTGGAGTGAAAATGACTCATTACGTGATTGATTCAACGTAATCGTTTTCAGACATCATTTGCTGGCTCAAGCGTAATGAGTCAAATTGACTGATTACGATGTCCGTCACAAGACGCTCTTGAGTAAAATGGAATTTGCCCAATCCCATCTTTTGCCCAAGGAGGCATTCCTATGACGGACTCACCTATTCTAACACAATTACCTCTGTGGCACTTGGCGTCCCACGTGCCAAAAACCTCGGAAAAACTGCTCGATTTGCACTCCCTCTGGTTTTTCCGAGCCAGTCTACCCAAATGGATCACCGACTCGCCCACCATTATGCGATGCTGGGAGTTGCTGGCTCCGCTCGGTTGGAGCTACTTGCCCGAACGCAATCTACAACGGGATTGGGGACACCCCACGATTCCCTATGCCGCTTTCATTGCCGCTGAATTGCTCCGCCTCAATGAACCGTTGCCCACCCCCGAACGCCTCCATCGCTTTCTTGTGGAGCATCCTGGTTTCATATGGCTCCTCGGTTTTCCGCTCGTGCCAGACCCCGCAACCGACCTGGGTTTCAATCCCCGTGCCAGTCTCCCCACCGTGCGTCATTTCACTTCTCTCTTGCGCGGCATCCCCAATACGCTCTTGCAATTCCTGCTGGCGGATAGTGTGCGCCTGATCCGCGCGGAATTGCTCCAACTCAATGCCCCACCCATCGAATGTGTTTCGCTCGACACCAAACACATCCTCGCCTGGGTCAAGGAAAACAATCCTAAAGCCTATGTGACGGAACGTTACAACAAACACCTGCAACCACTCGGCGATCCGGATTGTCGCTTGGGGTGCAAACGCAAACACAATCGCAGTACTCCCACGACCAATCCCCGACCAGCTTCCGCCGTGGCGGTCGGCGAATATTATTGGGGCTATGGTTCGGGCATCGTCGTCACCCATGTCCCTGGCTGGGGCGAATTCGTCCTCGCGGAAATGACCCAGCCCTTTGACCAAAGTGATGTCACTTACTTTTTCCCGCTGATGCAACAAGTCGAACAACGCTTGGGCTATCGTCCCCGCTATGGCACGTTCGATGCCGCCTTTGATGCGTGGTACGTCTACGCCCATTTTTACCACGAAAATGAGCCGGATTTCGGTTTTGCCGCGGTGCCCTTTTCGGAGAAGGGCAATTACAAAGCGAAGCAACGCCAGTTTGATGCCCAGGGTTTGCCTTTGTGCCAAGCGGGCTTAGCGATGCCGTTGAAATACACCTTCACAGATCGCACCAAGTGCCTCATCGAACACGAGCGCGGTGTGTACGTGTGCCCGCTTCACGCGGAGCACCCCGCATCGACGCGCTCACGGTGCCCCGTCCATCACGCCACCTGGAAACACGGTGGCTGTACGGTGCAAATGCCGACCAGCATCGGCGCACGTTTACGGCACACGCTCGACCGCGAGAGTAAACGCTACAAAAACATTTATCGCCAACGCACCGCGACCGAGCGCATTAACTCGCAAGCCGTGGCACTCGGGATTGAGCGACCGCATCTGCGGAATGGTCAGGCGATTGCCAACGAAAACACATTGATCTATCTTTTGATCAATGTGCGTTTCTTACAACGCTTGTGCACGCGTCGTTCTGAAAACAATTAAGTTGTTAAAGTAAACCCCAGGGATTGGGCAAAGCGTAATGAGTCGCATTGACTCATTACGCTTTTTCGTTTCTTCTGTCAACCTCGGCGTAATGAGTCCTGACTGTTCTAATCCTCGTACTGGGTCCTTCACACGATTTTGCCAACCGGAATCGGCTAACAATTGGCGGACGGCGTCATAATCTTCTAGTTTGATTGGACGGTATTCTGTTGCCATCATGACGGTATTCTATCCAAATGTGCCGTCACTTGATCGGCAAACAGTGACACCAATCGTTCCTGTTCAAAGGGCCAAGCATAGTCAATCGAAATCGTGGGATGTCGCTTGCACGCCTCAAGCACCGCCGAATGGATTTCCGATTCGGTGTGACTATTGCCACGTACCAACATCGTAGGAAGCACAATCACGGAACGTGCCCCTTGAGCGATCACCTCGTCGATGGCGTCGTCGATGGTGGGCGCGCAAAACTCGTTGTATCCGACCGATACGGGCAAGCCGAGACGAGACGAGAGATCAGCCGCCAAATTATCCACTGCCACTTTGTATGCGTCATTGTCGGCTGTTCGATGCCACGTTCTCACTTCGTTGGCTAGTTTGTCACGCCAAGCCCGTAACACGCCCACGCTCTGGACCCGTTTGCCAGCGAATTCCAACATCATGAGCAGCCCGACTCGCATAGGTGGATAGTCGCTTGGAGGCGCACCATGGGCTGCCAACACCACCACCGTTTTATCTGAACTCAAGTTCACTGCCATTTCTTCACTTTCAATCGCCTCACTCGACTTTCCGTATTTATTCTCGTCATCACTGGAATGGCAACTGGACACAGCACCTATCCGTTCGTCCGTTCCTTGTCCGCTGTCCATCCGTTTTTATCCACCTGTCGTTTTCTGCAATCCTGCGCGTCGTCCGCTGACAAAGTAAACTACGCTCAGCGCGATCACTGCCATGCCGATAACGGAGACGGTGAACGCGGTCGCTCCACCCCAGTCGAAATCGTTCACCAATTGGAAAATCGTAATCGTCGCAACCGTGGTGCCCGGCGTAAAGAGAAAAATCACGACAGAGAGCGTTGTCACCGCGCGAACGAATGCCGTAACAAAACCGGTGAGCAGCGCGCTGTTGAGCATCGGAAAAAGAATATCGCGAAAACCGCGCAGCGAACTCGCGCCAAGACTCGTCGCCGCCTCGTCGAGCGAGCGATCAATTTGCTGCAAGCCCGCAATCGCCGCTTGATACCCAACCGGAATGTTCCAAAAGATCATCGAGATGGTGATGAGCGCGCCACGGTCCAGCCAATCGAGATAACGTTGGTTGAATGCTGTCGCGTAACCAATGCCGAAGAAAAGTCCCGGCACCGCCGCGGGCATGATGGCGATGAAATCGACCAGGCGACGACCGTACCATTCCTTGCGCTGAACGAGAAACGCGAGAATGAGCGCGTAGAACGCGCAAATGATCGCTGCAATGCCACCGTAAATAAATGTATTTCGCAGCGAAAGCGAATTCGCGCCGAGATACTCGAAATGTCTGGTGGTGAAAGTGAGATTATTGGGGAATGCAATCGTCAACGCGCTCACGACGAGAACACCATAGACCATGAGGATGAGTCCCGCCAACCCAAGACACGCGATAAAGCATGCCAGCGAAACTGCCCGCGGCACCGGCGGACGCGGAATCGATGTGGCTTTACCACTCACTGTGACGTACGACCGTCCTCCCTCAATGCGCAATTTGCCAATGTAGAGAATCAGCGCCAGCACAAGCAGAATCGTGCTGACGGCGGCTGCACCCGTGAAATCGCCGAAACCGGAAATGAGTCCATACGCTTGTGTCGGCAACACGGTGAATTGTCCGGCGATGAGCACGGGATTGCCGAAATCTTCGAGGATGTAGATTGCGGTGGTGAGGATCGCGGCGGCAAGACCGGGACGCGCGAGGGGTAGCGTGATCGTGCGAAACGTATCCCATGTCTTCGCACCCAGGTTGCGCGATGCCTGTTCCAACCTGGGATCGTTGCGCGCTAAAACATCGGCGATGAGTTGGTATGCGAACGGGAAAAACGCAATCGTCTGTACGCCCCACAGTCCGCCGAATCCCAGGATGAGCGGCGTCTGTCCGAAAATGCCGTACGTGATAACGCCACGGGGACCGAACAGCAAAATGTACGACGCGGCGACGACGAATGGCGGCGACAAGAGCGGCAAGATTCCGATCAATCGAAAGAAGGGTTTCCAAGGCATGTCGCTGTAAACCATCGCATACGCGTAAATGAACCCAAGCGTTACGGCGGTCGTCGTCGAAGCAAGCATGATCTGAATTGAATTCCAAAGCGGCTTGACCCACATCTGCCCGGCGAGAAAATCGATATAGCCCTTGAGTCCGGGGACGAGAACGACTTGAACTTGGGGATAGATGATGAACGCCACCATCAAACCGACGAGAATCACGAGTACCAAAATGACCGCAGGCTCACGTGAAATGTTTTTCATAAGTGTCGAGTGGCGAGTGACCAGTGGCGAGTAACAAACCGTCACCCGCCACATGTCCCACGTCACATTCTTTTTATATTCCAACCGCCGCCTGCCATGCCTTCAGCAAGCGCTCTTTGTTATCGGCTGCCCATTGCCAATCATAATTTACAAGCTTGACTGAATCGAGCGTTGGTGCGCCGGGTGCGGGAGCCACATCTTTCAGCACGGCGACTCGATTTGACAACTTGACGTTGAGCGCGCCGGCATCTTTGGTGAGGATCCAATTGACAAATGATTTTGCCGCATTGGTATTGGGTCCGCCTTTGATGATGCTGACCGCGCCGACTTCAAACCCCGTGTCCTGCGGTACGATCAAGTCGATGGGTGAGCCCTTGCCTTTTTCGGTGAGGATATCGTGCGCCCAATTCATTGCACCGACGAATTGCCCTTGCGCGACAAGCTGAATCGCCTGGGGCGCACTGCCGGTATACTGCGCCAGGTTGCCGTGCAACTTTTTCATGAAATCCATCGCCTTGGCTTCATCCCGCCCAAAGCGGAAGATTTGCGTCGCAAGAAAAATAAATCCGCCGCCGGTTTTCACTGGATCGGGCATGATGAGTTTTTGTTTCCACGCCGGATCGAGCAAATCATCCCAGGTCGTCGGTTTCTTTAGCCCACCCATTTCTTTGCCAAAGCGGTCGGTGTTATACAAAAAGCTAAAGATGCCGAGGTACCACCCAGCCCAGAAACCCGCCGCGTCTTTGTAGTTCGCATCGACAGCACCGGCATTAGGCGAAACATATTTTTCAAGCAAGCCCTGTTTGCCCAGCCCATCGTGGAACGCGCGGTCGCCGCCAACAAAAATGTCGCCTTTGGGCGATGCTTTTTCGGTTTGAATACGCGTTTGCAATTCGCCCGCGGCGGCAAGTGGAAGTACCTGAACTTCGATACCAGGATTCGCCGTTTTGAATGCGGCGAAAAGTTGATTGTTGGTGGATTCGTTGAGAGCGGAGTAAATCGAAAGTGTGCCGGACGCTGTTGGTGCGCTGGGGGCGCACGCTTGAAGCAGTCCGCCTGTCGCCGTGAGTCCGACGCCCACGCCGAGCAATTTCAAAAATTCACGTCGGTTCAATGTTGGGGACCATTTGTTGTCCATCGTCTTTCTCCTCCTTGAAAAATCGGCTCTGTCACCTGATGGCGACAGCAACAATATGGACAGTTCGATGGCGAGTCGCGCGCGCCGCGATCACCCCCTCTTGTTCAGTCAACAGTGAACAATGAGCAGTAAACAGTAAGAAAAGTATACACCAATCGAACCATTCTGCCTACTGCACTGTTGACTGTTACAGGGCTGTTGCAAAGTCAGAACGGGCGACTCAAGTCGCAGCAACCAGATCACGAAGTTCGCCTACGCGGACTGGTGTCCAGCCTGCGTCGGCTTGTTCCAAGCCGCGGCAGGCTTCGTGCAGTCGTTGCCGCGATTTCAATCGCCTGTCAAGGGACTTTGCACCAACCGTATTGACTGTTAACTGTTCACTGTTCACTGAACTACTTGGCTAGATACGTGACCTTGCAATCCGTTTTGTCTGTCTGCAAAGCGACAATGCTTTGCGGCAATTGTTCGAGCGTCACTTTTTTTGTGCTGATGCGTGTCATGTCCATGCCGTCTGCCATGCAATCGATCACGCGCGGGAAATTGCCATGTCCCGAATGCCCTTGCGCGCCGATGATGCTCGCGCGCCGAACTTGCAACACTTCGCCGGTCACCGGCATCTTGGCTTCGGCACGCGCCGTCACGACGACGCGGCTGTTCAACGTTCGACCTTCCCAGATGACGCGTTCGATCCCAGGATAAACAACCGTCGGCAAGCCGGTCGCTTCCATGAACAAGTCCGCGCCCATACCTTCCGTGATTTCCAAGACGCGATCCGCGAAATCTTCTTTCGTCGGATCGATGGCGTAATCTGCGCCCATCTGCAACGCCAGATTGCGCCGTTCGATGGCGGGTTCGGAGATAATCACTTTCGATGCGCCCGCGCGTTTGAGAATCGCGCACGCTGCCATGCCGACGGGACCACCGCCGAGAATCACGACGCGATCGCCGGGACGAATACCGCCGCCGCGTTCGATCACGGCGTTGTACGCAACGCAGGTCGGTTCGACCAGGCTGCCGGCGAGGAAAATGTCATCGCCTTTGTAGCGCTGCGCCAACGATTCGAGACTCCAAATCGTGCGCGCGGGCAAGACGAGATATTTGGCGTACGCGCCATTGACGTTAAAGCCCACTTCGTCGAGGCGTTCGCAGTGATTCGGTTGACCATCAGCACACGGACGGCAACTGCCACACCACAACATTTCTTCCGATGTCACACGCTCGCCGCCCCTGAACGGTTTGTTCGTGCGTTTGTCGTATGCTTTCTTGCCTGCATCGACGACGACACCCGAAAATTCATGACCGAGAATGCTGGGGAAACCGGTCAGACCGGGATAGAAAATATAGCCGTCCTTGTCCATCTGCGCCATGTGAACATCGGAACCACAGATTCCACATGCCTTGACTTCGAGCAAAACTTCTTCGGGTCCCGGCGTGGGAATATCGTACTCGCGAATTTCCAATTTGGGATTGCGCCAGACCTGGCTGCCGAGATAGGTTTGGCGTCCTTCGATATCTTTTGCGCCAAGTTTGAATTCGGGCTTGGGACTCCAATCGGCAACCAGAGTCACGCCCGCCATTTTTCCGCTCATAGTATTCTCCCTATTGTCATGCTGAGCGGAGCGAAGCATCTCTAATCGGAGTTGCAAGACTCTTCGCTTCGCTCAGAGTGACATATTATGATTTATCCAATTTCGCTTAACTTGACCGGTCGATTTTCTCGACACGCTTTCAGTGCTGCATAACCTAACACAACTGCCATGCGCCCATCTTTGCCATTCGTCGGCGTGGGCTTGTCATCGCGCACGCACGCGATAAACTCGCGCACTTCGTCGATGTAACATGGCGCATAGCGATTCATGAAAAAGTGCGGCAGCGGAGCAGTGTGATAACCGTCTTTTCCTGCCTTAACCACCGTGTCCTGCGTTTCATTGTCCGCCATCGCAACGCCATTCGAACAAAAGACTTCGAGGCGTTGGTCATAGCCGTACACCGCTCGACGACTATTGTCGATCACACCTATCGCGCCGTTCGCAAACTTGAGCGTCACGACGGTCGTATCGACATCCCCCGCCTTGCCGATTTCTGGCGCAACCAACACATTGCCAGTTGCGTACACTTCTTCGATCTCGCCAAGCTGAAAACGCGCCATATCGAAATCGTGAATCGTCATGTCGAGATAGATGCCGCCCGATGCGCGCACATAATCCATCGGCGGCGGTTCGGGGTCGCGGCTCGTAATGCGCAGAATGCACGGTTGTCCAATGTCGCCCGAAGCGACCAGGTCATGCACGCGTCTAAAGCTTTTATCGAAACGGCGATTGAATCCGACTTGCAATTTCACACCGGCGCGTTCGACCACTGCGAGCGCATCGTCAATCGTCGCCAAGTCGAGCGCAAGCGGTTTTTCGCAAAAGATGTGCTTGCCTGCAAGCGCGACATCCTGCATGATGAATGCGTGCGTGTTCGTCGTCGTCGCAATCAAAATCGCTTCGATGTTTTTGTCGGAGAGAAGATCATGATAATCTTTGACGACGCTCTGGATGCCCAGCTCATCGGCGACAGCTTGCGCCACTTCAAGCCGAATATCGCACACGGCAACCACTTTCGCTTCGGGAATCGACCGCACCAAATTGCGCGTGTGGACGCTACCCATGCGCCCCGTTCCGATCACGGCAATGTTGACTCTTCTCAACATGGCTACCTCATGTGAAAGCGTGATGCGCAACCCTTCGACTAAGCTCAGGATGACTCACGCATCACGTATCACGCATCAGACCTTCATCACAATCTTCATCGCTCTCTTGGGCTTGTGCGACATGGTCTTCAAATCGAGACCGAGACACTCGAATGCCGAGGGTGCTTCAGAGAGCGAAATGATTTTGGTATAGAATGGTTTCATGTTCAAACGATTCTCTTGGAAAATGCGAATCGACGGAACCATCGTGTTCTGTCCGAGATACAATCCCAGGATTTTGGTCGCCCAGCGCGTAATCTCGTTCGGAACCACGGTCGTCTTGATGCTCGAATCCATTCCGAACGGCAACACCTTGCCGCCAGGGGTGACACACTTGAGCGCGGTTTCCAACGCGTTGCCGGTCGCTTCCACCACGATGTCGGCTTTGCGTCCGTAGGTGAACTCGGTGATTTTTTCGGCAACATCGACTTCGTTTGGATTCCAAACCGTCAAGCCGCATTCCTTCGCCACGCTGATGCGGAACGGATCGATTTCTGTCACGGCGACTTTGGCGGCAATGTTCTTGGCAAACTGCGCGAACAAATAACCGATGGGACCAAAACCCAGGACCATCACGTAATCGTACGGCAACATGAGCAGCGTGTTCATGCCATTGACGACCGTCGCCAGCGTTTCGACCTGGGTGCCGGCCACATCGTCGATTTCGGGTGGCAATATAAAGCATTGCTTTTCGGGAACGAGACAATATTCCGCGTAACCGCCATCGCGCATAACGCCGAGCGCGCTCGTCTTGATCTCGACGCATTGGCTGCTGAGACCCATACGGCAGAACGAGCAAAAGCCACAGCGAATGTTGTTGTCGATCGCCACCCGGTCTCCGATCTTGACGTGATGAACGTGCGTACCGATGTCGACCACTTCGCCGCAGAATTCATGACCGAGCACCGTGTTCGGTTTAAAGTGGTGCTTGCCTTCGAGAATTTTGACGTCGGAGCCGCAAATGCCAACAGCTTTGACCTTGAGCAAAACGTCGTCGGGGTCTTTCACCTGAGGAATGGGCAGCTCTTTGTGGACGAGTTTGCCCACGTCCTCAATCAAAAATGCCTGCATCTTCTCCATGTTCTTCTCCTTGTTGGTCAAGTCGCGTAGCGTGACTTGTCCTATTTTTTTATTGTCGATTCACGCACAATCAATTCACCTTGAATCACGACATTCGGCACTTTGGCTTTTTCATCATTTATCAACTTGAGCGCCATATCGGCTGCACGCTGACCCAGTTCAAACATCGGCTGGCGAATGGTCGTGAGCGGCGGATCGACGTATTGCGCAAATGGAATATCGTCGAATCCGACGAGCGATACATCCTCAGGCACACGCACCTTGCAACGTTTGAGCGCGCGCAATGCGCCAATGGCGCTCATATCGTTGTAACAAAAAATTGCAGTCGGGACTGGATCATGTGACAAAAGCTGAGTGACGGCCTCGCTGCCTTCGGCGCGACCGGTGACCTGCACGACCAACGACACATCGAATTTGATTTTGGCTTTGGCTAATGCGCGTCGATAACCCGTCAAGCGATTTTCATTGGAGATACGATCGGAGGGTCCCTGCAAATGACCGATGACACGATGACCTTGTTCGATCAGATACCACGTCGCTAGCTCTGCCCCCTGCACGTCATCGACTGCGACCGAGTGAATAAACGAACCGGCGTGCTCGTTGTTGATGACAACAATCGGCACGCCGATCTCTTTGAGCATCGGTTTATAGAGCGAACCCACGCGCGACGACGCAATGATGACACCATCGACCCGCCATTCGCGCATCGCTTTGACGAGATTCACTTCGCGCGCGGGGTTGTTGTGCGACGTGCCGAGGAAAACCCGATAGTGACTGTTGCCAGCGGTCTCTTCGATGCCGCGCACCACTTTGGCAACAAATGGGTCTTCAATCGATGTGACGATCACGCCGATGGCGTGAGTGCGACGCGTAACGAGTCCGCGCGCGATAGCGTTCGGCGAATAGCCCATCTTTTGCGCAATGCGCCGGATGCGCTGGCGAGTCGGTTCGGCGATGAGCGGATTGTCGGCGAGCGCGCGCGAGACCGTCGAGTGGGAAACGCCCGCGACGTGAGCAATATCTTTGATGGATACTTTCATGGTCATTTTCCCCTAATGCACACGTGTGCATACGCAGTATAACAAAAATCGAAAGCAATGTCAAAACTGCGTAAAAAAGTGCGACGCACCTCCGGAGGTGCGTCGCACTTTTTTACGTGCGCTTCAATTTTTCGTACACTGCTTGCGCTTCGCTCACCTCACGGCGGAATGGTCCTTCTGTTTCCAATTTTAAACTGGTGATAGCGGCTGCCCATACCACAGCATCACTCGGCGGTGCCGTCAGACGGCGCGAAACGTACGACGCTGTGCATGTATCGCCGCGACCGCTGCGACCGCGAACCTCTTTTGGCACGAGCGGCGCTTCGTCAAATCCACCATCGTGATAAACGAGCACGCCGCCGCTATGCGTCAACAAAACTTCGCGCGGTCCGTACGCAGCCAGTTTCTTCGCCGCAACACGCCGATCATCTTCGCCCGTGAGCAACTTGGCTTCGACCGCATCCGTTTTAAGAATCGTCACATGCTTGAGAATCGGCGCGCGGTCTTGCCAACCATCCGAAATCAAAACTCCATTTTGCACGATGCGCAAAAATCCCTGAACGTCTAACGCAACGATGGAAGCTTTCGCCGCGATTGCCTCTACCACTTCGGTCGGAACTTCGCCGCGCACGGATGCACCGACGATGAATGCGCGCGCCTCGACGTTTTGGATTTGCTCGACACTAAACGGATCGGCTTGGCTTGTCAGCTCAATCGTGCGCTCGTCGAGATTGGAAGTTGGATAGATGAGGCGGAGACACGTCGAAGATTTGGACTCGCGTGCGAGAACGTGAACACCCAATCGCTCCAATTCTTTTACGACGTGCCAATCTTGACGCGCTAGGTTGGTAACGACTGCACCTTTGAGTCCCATGCGCGCGACAACATTCAAGCCGTAAAAGAACGCGCCGCCATCAACCACTTTGGATTCGTGCGGATAAACGATGGTGTCTTTGGTGTAATGACCAATGTACGCAATGTCAAACATATTGTTCACCTTGTTGGGCAAATTGGCCAATTGCCCTACGGCAATGTGCCATCCCAGGGTCCCGGCTTTTCTTGCTTCGCTGTTGTGACCGCACCCGCAAAACGACACGCCTCTTCTGGCGACGATGTTAATCGTTTGCTCAAGTACGACGAAAAGCAAGTGTCACCGCGCCCTGTCCGCCCTGCCAACGAACGCGGCGTGAATGGCGCTTGGTACATTTTTCCATCGGCGAAAACTGTGACACCTGACGATTGGGTGAGAACAATTTCGCGTGGACCGTACTCGCGCAACCGACGTGCCGCAGTCGTCAAATCCGTTTCGCCGGTGAGATGTTCAGCTTCCGCGCGATCCACTTTGAGATAGGTGACGTATTTGAGACCTTCTGCCATCTGCGCCCACGGACGAAACACCAAATCGTTGCCTTCGCGGACGCGCACAAAACCTTGGATGTCGAGCGCGACGGGACCACGCGACGCCAGCACCTTGAGCAACGGCAAATCCACTTCGCCCGCAATGATCGATGCGATGACGTAAATCTTTGCCGACACGTTCGGCAGTTCAGCAATTTGAATCGTGCCCGCAAAACCGAGTGGCTTGCAAATACGCCGCTCCATGTCGGTCGATTTGTAGGTGTTTTCAATCCCCGATGTTTCAGGCGCGGCGGTTGCAAAGACCTGAATTCCTTCGCGCTTCAATTCGTCGAGCAGCGGAAAATCGTCTGCGTGCAAGCGCGTCACAACGCCGACGCGTAGTCCCATTCGGCGCGCGACGACGCTGCCGAAATAAATGCCTCCGCCCGATTCAGTCTTACCATGCCCATCGACCACATTTCGGTCCTTGGCAAAGTGACCGATAAACAGCAAATCCAATTCCTTGTTGTCCGCCATGCTTTTCCTTTCGCAAACAAAATCGTCACTTGATCTTACAAACAAGTGACGATACTCATCTTTGAAAAAATTATACTCTGAATTACGCGCCGTGTCCAAAAGAACCGCCCACGAATCTTCGAAGATTCGTGGGAAAAATTTTTTCCTCGGCGGGATTTGTTACCGCGTGGCGCGCACGCCGCCTTTGGATGCCGCGCGTTTGACTTCGGCTTCGACCAACTTTTGTTCGATCAAGGTCGTGTCGCCCGGCGTCTCTTGCACGAGAATGCCATGCGCCGCGCCCCACTGCACTGCGGTCGCCAAGTCCTTGCCCTTGAGCAACGCTGCGATCACACCGGACGCAAACGAATCGCCGCCGCCGGTTCGATCCGCAATTGGAATATCCTCGCGCAACGGCGCTTGATACATCTTGCCTTCGAGCACGTCGTAGAGCACAGCACCCCAGGATACCATGTCGGCATTCGTCGCGCCGCGCCACTGCGTTCCGATCAACGACAAGTTGGGATAATCGGCGGCAACCTTTTTCACTGTCTCTTGGTACGCCGCGATCCATTCGGAATACGAGGCATCGTGATCGACCTTGGTTTCGTAGCCGAGGGCATCGTTCAGGTCACTGTCGTTGCCAACCAGGAATCCCAGGTGCGGCGTGATCTGGCGATTGATCTCGCGCGCGCGTTGTTTGCTCGGCTCAACCTTCGAACGATAATTCAAATCGGCGGAGACAAACGTGCCATACTCGTTGGCTTTTTGCACAGCTTGAATTGCAAGTCCTGCCGATGTGGGCGAAATCAAGGTGTAAATTCCACCGGTGTTAAAGACACGCACGCCTTCTTTGCCGAACAGCGCATCCCAATCGACATCGCCTTCGCGCAATTCACGCACGGGTGTATGCGCGCGATAATACAACGTGTCGGACGGAATGACGCCTTTGCCGATGAAGGTAAAGTTGATGCCGTTCATCAACGTGCCTTTGGCGTCCGTCGTAAAACGCGAGCCATCGTTCTTGGTGTTGAACCAAATGATCTTGCTCGGATCGACATTCGATTCGCGCAGTTGATTGCGAATATTCTTGCCAATGTCGTCGTCGACCAAGGCCGTCACGACTGCCGTTCGCAATCCAAACGTATAGCCCAGGCCGCAAGCCACATTCGTTTCGCCGCCGCCTTGGAAAATCCGCATCGTGCGCGCGCGTCCGGTGGGCACATCGAATGGATCGAGCCGCAGCATCACCTCGCCAAGCGAGACGCCATCATATCTGCATTGGTCAGCCGATTTGATTTGTTTGTAATTAATAATGTTTGCCATGTTTGACTCCAGTTGTCTATCCTACTGTCTCACTGTCCTACTTTTTGCCTTTCATTTCCCGAATCCACCCCAACACTTCGGTGGTCTTTGCCGTAATCGCGGCATAATCGCCCGCCGCGACCCAGTCCTTTTTGACCAAATTGGATCCGATGCCCGCCGCCGTAATGCCCGCTTTGAACCAAGCTGTGATGCTTTCCTTGGTCGTGTCGACGCCTCCGGTTGGCATGATGCGCGTCCAGGGACACGGTCCCAAAATCGCTTTGGCAAATTCGGGTCCGCCGACCGAATCGCCAGGAAAAACCTTGATGATTTCGACACCTAGCTCTTCGGCGGCTGCGATTTCGGTTGCCGAGCCACAACCCGGCGAGTAGGCAATCTTGCGTCGATTGCACAACCGCGCGACTTCGGGATTAAGCGATGGACCTACTACGAAACATGCGCCCGCCGCGATGTAGAGCGACGCAGTGTACGGATCGACAATCGAGCCAACACCGAGCATGGCTTGCGGCATGGTCTTGGCGCAGTACTCGGACAATTCTTTGAACACGAACGGCGCAAAATCGCCGCGATTGGTGAACTCGATGCAACATGCGCCGCCCGCCACCAACGCCGCCGCGATTTTTTTCGAGACTTCTAGATCGCCGTTGTAAAAGACCGGAACCAATCCCGTGTCGACCATCGCGTTCAAAACTTGTAAACGGGTAAAACGAGCCATAATAACTCCTCCATCAAATATTTTTCCCCAGAGTTCTCCCGAGTTCCCACAGTTCCTCTGAGAATTGGAATGGAACTCGGGGGAATTTTGGGGAACTTAGCGCGCGAGCCATCCACCATCGACTGGGACAATCGCGCCTTGCATGTAATCGGATGCGGCCGATGCCAGGAACACGACCGCTCCATGCAAATCTTCCGGTGTGCCCCAGCGTTCGGCGGGAATGCGCGCCAAAATCGATTCACTGCGTTGCGCGTCGGCGCGGATGGGCGCGGTGTTTTCGGTGGCCATGTAGCCTGGGGCAATGGCGTTGACGTTGATCTTGTACTTGGCCCATTCATTCGCCAGCGCTTTGGTGATGCCCGCCACGCCGCTCTTTGCCGCCGTGTAGGATGGCACGATAATGCCGCCTTGGAATGACAGCATCGAAGCGACGTTGATAATTTTGCCACCGCCTTGCTTTGCCATGACGCGCCCCGCAGCTTGCGAGAGGAAAAAGACCGAACGCAAGTTGATGTGAATCACGTCATCCCAGTCCTTTTCGCTGAACTCGAGTGCCGGCGCACGGCGGATGATGCCTGCGTTGTTCACCAAAATATCGAGCCGTCCCAGGTGCGCGACAATATCACCGACGATTTTGTTCAGTTCGTCCACCGATGCATCGCGCAAATTGCATTTGACCGGCATGAACCGTCGACCGAGCGCAGCAATCCGTTCGCCGGTTTCATTAACCTCGCCGACATCGAGTGCGGCGACATCGGCTCCCGCTTCGGCAAGCGCGATCGCATAGCCCTGCCCCAATCCTTGCTTTGCGCCCGTGACGAGGGCGACCTTGCCATTCAATCGAAATAGATCAAGAATCATTTTATAATCACCTTTCGAGTAATTCGTGATGCGTGATCCGTGAAAGCTCAGTTATCACGCATCACGAATCACGAATCAATGTCCTAACGCTTTCAACATCGGCACCGTCTTGCCCACCCAGGCGAACGATGGATCATCGACGGTTGCCTGCGTGCGGTGATTGCCCGCGAGGAACCACAAATAGTACGTCGTGTAACCTGGCGCGCTCACAACCGTATGGAAACCTTTCGGAGCCATCAAAATCGTGTTGTCGCGCACAATGTAGCCGGTGTCGATCTCGTCGCTGTAATAACGTGTGATACCGAAACCATCGGCGGGACTCACTTTGAAAAAGTACATTTCTTCGTGGTACGCTTCGCGCGGCAGATCATCTTTTTCATGGCGATGCGGGGGGAATGTGCTCCAGTTTCCCGACGGCGTGAACGTTTCGCCCACGATCAACCGGCGAGCAGGCAGATCGGACTGGCTTGCCATCGTGAGAATCTGATAATAATTTCGTGAAAAATTGGCTGCGCCCCACACGCCCGTTGCGACTCGGTCCGGCGCGATGGCGTACGGCGCGGTTTGCAGATCGCTTGGCGCGATACACAAACCGATTTCGACCGCGCCATTCGCCGTGATCGAAAATTGCGATTGGCAAGGAATGTAAACCGAATGCGGTTTGCCGGAAAAGACATTCGGTCGTCCGCCCACTTTTTCGAACTTTTGATTGCCGATAACGAACGTTGCCTTGCCCCCTAAAATCACAGCGCAGATTTCGCGGTCGCCGCTTGCGCCTTCGTACGATTTGCCATCGGCGAGCACCAGCAACTTGAAATCGAGCAGCTTGCATGGATTTGACGGCAAGTCGTTTAAACCTGCATTGCGTGGAACTGATTCAAAGTACGTCATGTAGAACCTCCTTGAGTTATATGGGTACTTTTATTCTACTGCAATTGGATTCACCAATTCACCAATTTTTTCGATCTGGATGCGCACCACGTCACCGGGCTGCATATACACCGGCGGCTTTTGCGATTGCCCCGTCCCGCTCGGCGTCCCCGTTGAAATGACATCGCCGGGTTCGAGCGTCATCGTTCGCGTGAGATATTCGATCAAGAATGGGATGGAGAAGATCAAATAGCGCGTGTTCGAATGTTGTCGCTCGACGCCATTGACATCCAGTTTCAATTCCAGATTGCTCGGATCGGGAATTTCGTCGGTTGTGACCAACGCCGGTCCCATCGGACCGAATGTGTCAAACGATTTTCGGAGCGACCATTGCGACGCACGCGGTTGATAATCGCGCGCGGTGACATCGTTAAAGATGGTGTATCCGGCGACGAATTCAAGCGCGTGTTCGGCATTCACATGTTGGGCGCGCTTGCCGATCACGACCGCCAACTCCGCTTCATAGTCGAGTTGAATTGGAAAGCGCGGGTAGATGATCGGTTGTTGGTGTCCAATCAAGGTATTGGAAAATTTGCCAAAGAAAATTGGATACTCGTCTGGGTCGCTTGGACCGGCGGTGTGATCGTAATAGTTGTGCCCGACGCAAATAAGTTTTCCAGGCGACGATATGGGCGCAAGCAATGTCACATCTTCTTCCGCAATGAGCGCGCGCTCATCTGGCTCGGCAATCGCGCGTTGTGCCAATTCCAAGTTTGCTTCGCCACCGCGCAAGAATTGCACCATATCGACTGGCAACTCCGTTTGCGTGCGCTGAAAATCTAAAACAAAATTGCGCGCGCCGTGCGTAACGAGCGCCCCGATATGCGTTCCACTCTGATATGCAAAGGTTACTAACTTCATTGTTCTGCCTCTACCAAGAATGATTTACAACTTTTCGATCTCAGTACTTGCCAACAGAAATGCTCCGACACCATGATGATTGTCCGTCACGCGCGGCTCGCTGAGATAGTATTCGTACGAGCCGTCGCGATACGGCGTGCCACCTAGACCCGCACTGCGACACGTGTCGGTCAAATGCACTTGGTTTGCATCGTCCACTTGAATGAATTGTTGGATGATGCCTGCATAGGCATGTTGCGCGACCTCTAACAGCGCTTGCGGCAAATAACCATTGCGTGCGCCCTTGACCATCGCATACACGAACATGCATGATCCAGACGATTCGAGATAATTTCCCACGCGCTGACCTTGATCGAGCACTTGGTACCACACGCCGCTGTCGGCATCTTGCACGCGGATGACCGCATCGATAGCGCGATTCAAGATGGCGATGAGATCATCGCGGCGAGGATGTTCGCGCGGCATGTAGTCGAGGATATCGACGATGGCCATCACGTACCAACCAACCGCGCGCCCCCAAAAATGTGGCGAGCAACCAGTCTCTGGATTTGCCCAAGGTTGTTGTTTGCTTTCATCCCAGGCGTGATAGAGTAGACCGGTTTTTGGATCGCGCGTGTGTTGTTCGATGAGCATGATTTGGTGGGCGATGTCATCGAAAACACGTGTTGCGTGTTGCGTGTCACGTGAGTGGATGACAGCTTCGTACTGCGCGTAAAAAGCGTCTGCCATGTAAATGCCGTCGAGCCACATTTGGTTGGGATAAATCTGCTTGTGCCAAAGTCCGCCCGACGGCGTGCGCGGATGCGTGTCGAGCTGCGAGCGCAAAAGATCAAGCGCACACTTGTACTTGCTATCGCCGGTTTTTTCGTAGAGCATGAAGAACACTTTGCCCGTGTTGAGCCGGTCGACATTGTACTCGTCTAGTCGATAACCGCGAATGGTGCCCTCCGGTCGAACGAACGCATCGATATTGTGTTTGATGTAATCAAAGTATTTTTTGTCGCCGGTGGCGCACCAGACTTGCTCAAATCCTTTCAGGACAACGCCCCATTGATAATTCCAGTCCTCGGCGAGCAAAGCAAAACGCGCCATGGTGGAATCGGCCAGGCGAGTGGACCATCGTGCTGTCATGGTATTTTCCATCCTGGCAAAAATTCTCGACTCGCGCGCAACATCTCGTCGAACATTTCACGTGCTTCATCCGTGGGCAAACGATTGGTCGGATCATTCAGCACAGCTTGATACGCCATGTCCGCATCGCACGTCAGCGCCGCATCGACGATCATTTCTTGATTGGCAACATGCCGCGCAATGATGGAATGTACGCCGAGAGGCAATGCGCCGGCGACAAGTGGCTGCACTGAATTGCGCGAAAAGCGCGCGTTAGTTTCGACAACGGCATGAAGCGGCAAGTTGGAAACTTGCCCTACATTCTCGACGTTCACATTCGTCACCAAATCGCCTAGCCCAAGCAGCGCGCGCATTTGCGCGACACCTTCTTCGCCCGATGCGTCGAGGACAAGCGGCGTGCGTCCCTCCATCAAGTCCGTCGTTTTTTGTGGCGCAGTCCGCCATCGTTCGATGCGATAGCTAACGGGCGTACGAATGATGCCCCAGCGGAACAATTCTTCGGGCGAACGCGTATAGCCCGGCATGAATTCGACCAAGTGACGGTCGCCTGCGGCCGCAAGAATCCCAAAGCGTTTGAACAATTCGAACTTGACTTGATGCACGCTGCGGAACCAATCGTGCCAGCTCTCGACTTCCGCTTGCGTATAATCACGCACGACGCCGGGTTCAGCCATGTATCGTTTCACCAGGTCGAGCAAATCGACCTCGCGATAAGAGCTACGATCGATCCAGGTGAAATGATTGATGCCGAGGACGTTGACCTGAATTTCATGACGTGATGGCGCGGGCGATACGTTCAAGTATTTTTCGGCGAGTGAACCCAGCAAACGCTGCGTCGAAAAAACTTCGTGGCAGCAGCCGAACACTTTTAGTTTTGGCTCGACGCGCGTGAGGGTGCGCGTGCAGATCGTCATGGGGTTGGTATAGTTGATGACCCATGCCTGCGGACACATCGCAGCAATGCGGTGCGCGAATTCTTGGTAGATGGTTGCGCAGCGCAGTCCGCGCACCAACCCCGGTGCGCCCGTCGTATCGCCAACTGGAAAGAACATGCCGTGCTTTTCGGCAATCGCGATCTCGTCCGCCATTATTTCAAGCGTCCCAGGTTGAATCGACAGCACGACGAAATCCGCGCCGCGCAGCGCCTCGTCGAGCGAGCCGACGGTTTCATGGCGCCAGCGCGATACCACGTTAGGTTGCTCTTGAAGCCAGTTGCCAAAGCGTTCATTCAAGCGCGCCGATTCAGCATCGATATCATAGAGCGCAACGTTCCCGGTCAAATCGGGACAGAGCGCGAGATCGAACATTAACTTGCGCGCCCATTCGCGACTGCCGCCGCCGATGTACGCGATTTTTAATTCGATAGGTTGCATGTCATTCACCTTATTACCCTCATCCCAACCTTCTCCCTGTGAAGGAGAAGGAGCTAGTTCCCTCTCCCTGTTGAGGGAGAGGTGGCTGTGGCGATGTTCGCCACAGTCAAGGGTGAGGGTGAATCACTATAACTTGCACAGGTACTTGTAATGCTCGCTGATGCGTTTCATCTTTTCCCAGTCTTCGACCTCTTTCACTTGATCGAGTTCCAGCAGCTTATCCAAAATAGCCACCGCTTGATCGTACGATTTGGTCTGATGATGATTCAGCACACCGTACAACAACATCGAACGATCACCCGTTTTGAACGCCAGCAATTCGCGCTCGGTCTCTAACCAATCAGGCAGAATTTGTTCGATCATGATCTTGGGCGGGAGCGCGCCAACGCGAACAGGCTGAATGCCTTTTTGATTGACAATCGCCGGCACCTCGACCACCAAATCATCGGGCAGCCCGGTGAGCGCGCCATGATTCGGCATATTCACTTGGAAATAACCTTCGTTGTTGTTGACCAAGCCATCGATGATGGGCACGATTTGCTCGCGCGTTTTTTCCGTGCCGACCGCTTTGACCATGTCGGTGTTGGGATCGTTTGCCCAACTCGTCATTTCCGCAATGCGCGCCTCTAGATTTTTTACAAAGTACGGTCGCGCGAGATGCGTGTCGGGACCGCCCCAGGGTTCGCCGTACCAACGCTTTTTGGTGTCGATGTCGGTGTGATACCACCAACCGCCGCGCCGCACCGTGTCGCCAATCGGCATCAAGCCGTACAGGTGATATTGATGGATTGCACCGCGCGACATTTGCGCGTCGTGCGTGCGGGTGGCAACATGCGTGCGCCAGTACTCTTCGCCTTTCGTCGCGATCCATTCGTCGATCAATGGGTACGCGTCCTTGCCTTCGTAAATGAAATGCGTGAGCCAGATGTTGTGATTCAAACCCGGGGCTTGCCACGTCACGCGATCCGGATCAATGCCGATTGTTTCGGCGATTTCGCGATAGTGGTAATGCCCATGACACAGCCCGCACACTTTGATGCTCGTCTCGCGCGTCATCAACGTGCAGCCGTCGAACACCGGATTGCCCGATTGAATGAGCCATGCATCGGGACAAAATTTTTCCATGTCTTGTGCCACATCGAGCATGAGGCGCAATTGATGATACGCGCCGAATTGTCCGCCGGTGTGATAATAACCGTACTTGTCGGCGGCTAGCTTACGCATGTTCGCTTCGACAACGTGACCCAGGATGTAAACGGCGTTGAGAACAAAATCGGAACCTTCTAATGCTTCTTGGCGATTCAGCGTTTTGTCGAACGTCAGCTTGGAGCCAAGTTGTTGAGCGTAACGAAAAGCCAGCTTGTAAATCATGTCCAAGCGGTCTTGATCGATGTCCATAAACGTAACATGACTGCCGTCGAGACCTTTCGTCAAACACAAGTCCTTGACGATGCCAAGCGAAAATTGCGCACTGCCTGCGCCGATCACACTAATTTTTAATGATTTTGACATTTTTGCTCCTTGACGTAGGGCAAATTTCTAATTTGCCCACTTTTATCACCCGATCAGGCAAATTGGAAATTTGCCTTACTTTGCGATTATCACCATGTACCGCGTCCGGGTCGCACCATTGTTGAAAATGCCATGTGGTCGCGTTGCATCAATCGCCATCGCTTGATTGGCATCGAGTGGGAATTGTTCACCTTCAAACTCTACCGTCGCTTGACCTTCGAACACATAAAACGCTTCGACGCCCGTATGTGTGTGCGCGGCGTGCGAACGATTGCCCGGCTCGACCTCGGAAATGTGAATGCTTAATTTCTGTGGATCGATGTTTTCTCCAATGAGAAATTTGGCGAGTCCTTTCTTTTCCAGCGCGGCAAAGTTCATTCTGACCTCTTTTCGAGTGAATTGCGATCAGGCAATGCATCCCAATCCGGAATGTCTACGATGAACACTTGGCCGTATCCTTGCGGGTCGGCCGTGTAGACGATTTGTTTTCCGTCGGCGCTAAAACACGGATGGACATGCTGACGTTGCGTGTGGAATGAGGCGCGATGCCACACCAACGCTTTCGGTCCTTCGAACTTGCCATCCTTCATGCGCCACAAAAGCAAATACGGATTCTGCGCGTCGCCATCGCCCACCACGTGATCAAGTCGGAAACTGTGAAAATGCCAGGAGTGAAATTCAAACGGCGCTTCGACTTGATCGGTGTTGTCGTATCGAATCGAACCGTAGATGGTTCCATTGGCGATGTAACCGTGATAGCCGATATGCTCGCCGTCATCCATCCAATACTCGTGCCCGACGCGTTCGCCGGGCGCGGTGGCGCGAATCTTCCACGTCTCGCGCGTTTGCAGGTTCAGTCCCCAAATGCGATTGTCCACCTTGTCCCAGGGACCCTCGTGACAAAAGGTCATAATGTGCGGCAGCGTGGTCGACGTATTCAAGTGACCGAGCCAACAATGGTCTTCAAATATGTTTTCCACCGCGCCGGTGTCCAAGGCGATGCGGATGATGACACAGTGCGGATGCGCCTCCCAAATCTCGCGAAAGCCGACATAGCCATGCCCCAAATCGACTTGGAATCGGTCGGACAAATCCTGGGTGTAGCCCGTCACAAGATAATTCCCATCCGCGGTCGCATTCGCCGATTGCGGATTATAGCCGGGTGGAATCGTAAATAACGGTCGGCGCACAAGCGTCTTGAGATCGAGTGCAAAGACAGTCTTACCTTGATAAAAATAGATTTCTTCGCGACGCGGATTTTTGGTCATCGATTGCGCGCCGATGTTTCCTTCCGCCGGGTCGAGATCGGTGAGCTGCGTCATCTCGCCATTCGTTAGATCGACGCCGAAAAAGTTGGTGCGATTTTCGCGGTCGGATGCAATGACCAGTTTGCGTCCGTTGTCGTACCAACACGGGTAGGTAAAATAAAAGTGATTGCTGTGTCCGAAATAATCGGTCAGTTGCCTTACGCGCGCGCCCGTCACCGGATCGTACGTGTCGATCAATTCAGATTTCCATGTTCTGCCTGCATTCATTGGTCACCTCTATGAATTACAAATTCTAAATTCCAAATTACGCATTACGAATTTTGAATATCCCGATCCACTTCAAACACGAACAGATTGAGCGACTGTTGCCCGGTATTCTCAATCCCATGCTCCCAGCCCGGCTTGTTCAAAATAATGTCGCCAGGTTTCACCGCTTGACGCTCGCCATTCACGATCATGGCGCCGTTGCCTGACAAGACGACATACACTTTTTCGTTTTCGCCGTGGCGATGCACGCCAATCGTCGCGCCCGGTTCGAGTTCGACATAGTTGATGAACTTGAGCGGCGTATCGAAATCCGCCTGGTCGAACACGCGCGCGTTCTTGCCCACGCCTTTGCCCGCATGAATCGATTGAATCTTGGCGGGCGCATCGAGAAAATTTCGGACGATCATTCTGATTGCATTCCCGAAGCGTCGTCCAACCTCCGCATCGTATCTGCATCGAGTTGCAGATTCAACGCACCCAGGTTTTCAGTCATTTGCTCCGGATTACTCGCTGCGAAAATCGGAACGACGGTCGGCGTGCTGTGCATCATCCAAGCCAGCACGATTTGATTGGGCGTCGCGTTCAGCTCTCGCGCGACCCGTCGCAAAACGCGCAGCCGTGCTTCGCCGTCACGCCCGGCATAGACTGGCGATAGTGGTTTTTCCGGATGAGCGTACACACCACTCACCAAAGGCGAGTAAGCTAACAACGCGACGTTGTGCGTTTGGCAATAATCGAGCAAGTCGCGATTGACGACGACTTGGGGCGCGGTGTCTGCGCCGTGAACGGGCCGCAAGTAACTGTGGCGCTGCTGAATGCACACGTATTCCGCCCAACCCTGGGTTCGACTGATCCAGCGGGCTTGTTCGAGTCGCCACGCCAAAAAGTTGCTCGCGCCGATATTGCGCACCTTGCCGGAGCGAACCAGTTGATCGAATGCTTCCAACGTTTCTTCCTGCGACGTATTGCGATCATCGATGTGCGCATAGTAGAGATCGATCGTTTCGATGCCCAGACGCTTGAGACTCTTTTCGCATTCGCCGATGACTTGGCTCGCGCGCAATCCCGCTTCGACACCAATGTAGCTCGCGCCAACCTTGGTCGCGATAAAGAGTTGACCGTGATTGCGCCGCTCGCGCATCCACTGACCCAGCAAGTTTTCGCTGATGCAGCCGACGCGTTCCGTATTCGTGCTGATTCGACCATAAACATTTGCGGTGTCGATGAATGTCCCGCCCGCCGCGACGTATTGATCGAGCAGGCGAATCGCGATTTCGGCAGGCGTACGCCAGCCCATATACATTGCGCCCAAACACATGGCGCTAACCCGCGTGTTTGCTAATGGCACGGTTCGCATTGTTTTCACCTTTGTACTACCACGCGTACGATTCAGGTGCTTCGCCCGGTCCTGGCCAAATCGTATCGAGCTTGGTCAACACGTCATCGCTCAGCTTGACCTCCGCCGATTTGACGCTGTGCTGCAACTGCTCGGCCGTACGTGGACCGAGAATCGGCGAAGTGACGCCGGGTTGCTGCAAGAGCCAAGCGTGCGCGACGTGCGCTGGTTCTGCGCCGATTTCGCGACAGAGCGATTCGTACGCTTGTATCTGCGTGCGATGTTTCTCGAACAGTTTACGCGCGCCTTCGCTGCTTCGCCGTCCGGTCGTCGCTTCGAGCGTGCCGCCGGCGAGAATGCCGCCGCGCAACGGACCGTACGGCAGAATGCCGATGCCCAGCGCGCGACACGCGGGCAACACTTCGAGTTCAATCGCGCGAATCGCCAAACTGTATCGACTCTGCTCCGAAACCAGTCCCAGAAAGTTTCGCGCGTTCGCGGAGCATTGCGCTTGCATAATGTGCCATGCGGCAAAGTTGCTGCTGCCCACGTACAAGATTTTCCCTTCGCGCACGAGTTGTTCCATCGCTTGCCAAATTTCTTCCCAGGGCGTCGCGCGATCGACGTGGTGCATTTGATACAAATCCAAATGATCGGTTTGCAAGCGACGCAACGAATCCTCACACGCGCGGCGAATGTGATACGCCGATAGTCCGCGATCATTCGGACCATCGCCCATCGCGCCGTAGCATTTGCTCGCCAGCACGATTTTATCGCGGCGCGTTTTGTCCTGCGCGAACCAACGTCCGATGATCGATTCGGTCACGCCGGGTGTTTCTCCGTATCGATTCGCCGTATCGAAAAAGTTGATACCGAGTTCGAGCGCGCAGTCCATGATGCGAACGCTCGTCGCTTCGTCGGCCTCACGCCCGAATGCCATTGTGCCTAAACAAAATCGACTGACCGATAGACCGGTGCGACCCAAATGCGTATATTCCATGTCACGTCCTTTCGATCAGGTCGGACGTTTTGACGATTGCCAAATCGACCTGACCTCGAATCACGGTGGTGAACACCACAAATCGATCTTGACCGCAAAAGCGCGGGTGCGGATCGATGTGATAACGCGCGCCAGTAAAGTTGGACATTTCGGGATGGCGGATGATTTGAATTTCTTTGCCGGTCACACGATTGAGAAAATGCACGCCGGATGGACAGCCGCGATAAAATCGTTCATTCGAATCGGAGACGAGACATTGCGTGTGCGCACTGCGACTGTGATGCGCATGCCAGCAATGCTGCTGCCAATCGATCTTTTCGATCTCTTGGGTGACGATGTTGGTACGCCAAGCTTGATTACCCCACACGCACCAAACATGCTGACCATCTTCGTCCCACCATTCGTGCGTCACGCGCGTCGGCGTCGAGAACACCGGACGTGCGCGCTTGCCGCGTTCGATCAACCACATGCGGTCGATGATCGGAAACTTTAGTCCGGTGATCGGATCAGGATGATTCTCTTCGGCGAAGAGCACCAGATTGGGATCGGTTGGGCTGAACTGCGCGTGATTATAGTTGCGGTCGAACCGCTGCCATGGTTGAAAATCGCCGCCGTTGATCGGCAATGTGCCAAAGACCCATTGCAGTCCGAGCGCCGCATCGATGAAAAATTCCTTGCCGTCCGCCGATCGCGTGAGATGCGTCGCCATGCGATACACGGTGCGCTCACGCACAACATCCTCGGGCAGCGAGTTGACGCATTGGACCGTTTCCGATTCGTGCGGACCGCGACACCAAATCGATTCATGCGCAGCCCAATAGACAAAACCGGAAACGGGATCGACCCAGGGAGACGAGCCGCTGAATTGGGTCTCTGGGAAATGGCGCACCGTTTGCGCTTCGAGATCGAGTAAGCCCAGCGTTTTGATCGGCGAGGGCGGGAACGCGCAATAGAACCAGAGGAAACGACCGTCGTCCG
Source organism: Chloroflexota bacterium (assembly GCA_016215025.1). GTDB lineage: Bacteria > Chloroflexota > Anaerolineae > UBA4142 > UBA4142 > JACRMI01. The sequence continues at coordinate 3,979 of JACRMI010000094.1, read as the reverse complement.
TCATGCCGTTATTGACAAAGTAAAAATTCTGCTGGAGCGGCGCGACTTTGTGCGTGAGCAAATAGATCGGCACGCCATTGTCCGCGTTTTTGATCGGCGTAAATAGTTTGGATTCCGCAAGATCGATCATCGTTGATTCTCCTCGCATCGAATTATGCTAATGTTTGTTTGAGCCAGGCAAACGCTTGCGCCTGCATTTCCAAATCGAATTTGTGCGGACCCGAATAAAACTGTCCGACATACGCATCAGGTTTGCCGACGCTGGCATAATGCGCTCTTAATTTTGCGTCCGCGTTGAACATTCCCTTCGCGGTAAACAACTCGTCTTCAACATCGTACTGCACGAGCATTGGCGACGGCGCGCGACACGCCGCGAGGTCGGGCCAATCGCCGTAGCGCGCCCAGCCAAATGGAAAAAACATCCACGTATGCGACATGTTGTGATCGAGCAACTCTTCGTACGTACACATCAAGCCGACGATCACCGTCGCCGCAATTTGATCGTGCGTCGCCGTGAGCAGCGCCGCGCGATTGCCCCCACCCGACAAGCCGATGCAGCCGATTCGATCCGGCATTACATCGTCGCGTGAAAGCAAATAGTTGGTGGCGATGCGATCTTCGTACGCAACGATGCCAGCGAGACTCGTGCCTAGCAGATTGCAATACTTGGACACCCAATGCTCGTGATGATATGCCGTCGTGTTATACTGCGCGATTTCAAAGGGAACGCTTGGATCGGGCGGCGTCGCTTCAAGTATTTCAGCCGTGACTTGTTTGACCGGTTCCGGCATTTCGGCGAATGGAAATTTGCGACTGCCCCACAAGAAAACATCTGGCACAAGCACTACAAACCCAGCTTGCGCTAACGCGTTCGCAAATGCTCGACCGCCATAAATTTGATTACGTTTTTCGACGATAAACGCTGCCGGGACGTCGGGACCATCAGCGATTTTTTCTTTGCCGTAGAATTTGAATGCACCATGATCGTGCAACGCGACGATGCCCGGCAACGGTTGAGACGCATGAGCAGGTTTTAGTACAAAAGCGCGTGTGCGCGGACCGAAACCCACCGAATAGGAAATCTCTTCGCCGACGAGTCCATCGCGCTCCCAGCGTTGTTCGACTTGGATGTCGAGCGGAGTTTCTGGTCGATTACAAAATCCCAAAACCTCGCGGACACGTTGCTGCGTTTCCAACCCAGGTCGTGCAGTCGGATAAAGCGGTTGCTGTTCGCGCGCCGCATCCACCCAATCGCTGAAAATGCCAAGATGTTGATAGTATTGTGTCATAGCTAGTTTGATCCAATCCGGTGTCATGCTGAGCGGAGCGAACGCAGAGCGTCTCGTATTCGCAAGTGAGAGATTCTTCGTCGCTTCGATAATTCCAACTCCGATGGTACTCTTCGAGTCGCTCCTCAGAATGACATTTTAAGGAGTTATAATTCGACGAGATACAAATTTACTTTGCCGCCGTAATCCGATGCGTACAAAATTTTCTTACCGTCCCAACTCCACGTCGGATGACAATGCGCGCTCTGGGTATGCCACGACGTTTTGTGATTGCACAGCACTTGCAACTTGGCTTGCTTGCTCGCAATGTCGATCAACACCAAATCGTCCACGTCGTCGCCGACCAGGAGTGTATTGTCCGGGTTGGCGTGATAGTGATTGCAGTAGAACGGCATCTCGATGCGCTTGACGATGTTGCCCCAGCGATCGGAGAGACCGACGAACGGAATCAGCGCGTTTTGATTGACCTGCACATTCGTCGCGACCGCTTGCGTGCGATCCGACGTAATCGTCCCGTCATGTCCCGGTCCGCGATTGTCGAAAAAGAGATAGCCATCACGCGTCCAAAACTCGTGTCCAATTGAGTCTTGTTCGTTTTGGCGAAAACAGGGGCGCGCCTCACGCGCGATAAAATCCAAGAGCCACATGCGCTGCGTTACCAAGTTCCAGGGTCCTTCGTGACAGTACGAGCCAATGGTGCTGTCCACCGGACAAAATTGAAAATGTCCGACTTGATGTGTGTCTTTGAACACGTCGAACCAACCGGAGCTGTCGAGATACGCCAGCGTGATGCGACCGTCTTTGACGAGGTAAAATCGATCCTTAAAGCCGGTGTAATTGGGACCGTCGGCAACGTGAACATTCTCGTTCCGCGAGAACGCGATGTAACGGCGATTGGGCGCAATCGACGGCGAACCCAGGTTGTAGTTGCCGCGCTCGGTGTAGAGAATGGAATTCTCGCCGGTCACCGTGTCCAACTTTTTGATGTGATCGCCCGTGCGATAAACCACGACACGGCTGTCGGGCGTTTTGGTGACGCTGTGAAGCGATCCGTTTTCATCGTTCGCGCTAGCCGACGATTCGTCGGTCAATTGCACGATTTCGCCCGTCTCAAAATTCAGCCGAAACAAATCGTAGAAGGGATTTTCGTGCGGCGCGCAATCCCGCCCCGAAGCGCGGTCGGAGCGAAAAATAATTCCATTGCAGTTGGGATCGAACGAGTTTTCAGTAAAGTACAAATGCACGTTGTTACCGGTCGTCGTCAATTGTTTGATCTTGCGTCCGGTCTTGTCATCCTTGAATTCACGAATTTCGGATTTCCATTTGCTGCCAATCATTTCAACTCCCCTAAAAATGTAACGCAAACCTCTAATTTGCGCGGTAATCGCGGCATCTACAATACCGAGGAGACTTGTCCTATCCCCCGTGTGCCAATTTTATCCGCGAATCACGCGAATCCTCGCCAATCTTTTTTATTTTCGCGGAAATTCGCGGGATTCGTGGATTCACAGTTCATACAATACGAATCACCGCCGTGAGCGGATAGTGATCGGACGGATACAAACCGTCTTCACTGAATTGATCAATCGCGGCGGCGATGGTCTCGAAATGGTGCGATGCCAAAATCCAATCGATTGCTTCTTGCGCATCGGATTTGCCATAGCCATGATACGTCGCTTCGTCGGCGACACCTGGGTGCGCTGTACGATATACATCGTAGAGCACATTCCTGTTCGCTAGACGATCATAGACGACGGTATCTTTACCGGTGTTGAAATCGCCGGTCACGACGACGGCGTGTTCTTGCGCAAATTGATCTACCCACGCCCGCATCAAATCGGCGGATCGTTCTTGCGCGATCACCGAGCGATGGTCGAAATGCGCATTCAGGAGTGCGACCGAGTGGGCAGAATTCTTGCATTGCAGTTTCACCCACGTCGCCGTGCGCGGAAAGAGACTGTTCCAACTTTTGGAGCCAGGAATATTCGGCGTCTCACTCAGCCAAAAATTCCCGCGCGCGATTTCTGTGAAGGCTGCTTTTTTGTAAAGGATGGGTGTCATCTCTAACGCAGTTTCACTGTTGCCGCCGCGCCGCACGCCGATAAATTGGTAGTCGGGCAAATTGTTTTTGACGTACTCGGCTTGCGCATCGTCGCGACATTCTTGCAGACCGATCAAGTCCGGAGCGAACGCTTGGATTCGGCGAATCACCAACTCTTTGCGCTTGTCCCATCGCTGTTCTCCATCGTTGGCAGTGCCGTAACGAATATTGAAACTCATCACTCGAATCATAAGCAACTATATTTTGTCGATAAAGCGACCGAAATAATCAAGACATACCTCGCGCCACTCACGCGCATTGTCGAGTTGATGCGCCAAGCGTTGACGCACATGCTCGAATCGCTCGCCATCGATTTTCGATTGCAGATTCGCCCAATCGTTTTGCATCTTTTCGACATACGCGACACCTTTATCGTATCGATCCCGCAACCCTTGCCACAACGTTCTCCCCGATTTAAGCCGATAATTCCACGGAACGTGATGGAACCACACTGATTCCCTTACCAATTTAAGGAAGTAGCAAGGTTGCCCATGTTGAGGCATAATTTGGTTGTCTGACGACCAAAGGAGCCCCAAACATGAGCAACAGTTACGAATTGTATCACCGATTGGTTCATGCTGTCCATCCG
>JACRMI010000093.1 GCA_016215025.1 Chloroflexota bacterium | reverse complement strand
GGTTGGCATTCACGACAATTTCTTTGAGTTGGGAGGGCATTCGTTGTTGGCGACGCAGTTGGTGTCGCGGGTGCGGGAGGAGTTGCGGACGGAATTGCCGTTGCGGGCTTTGTTCGAAAAACCCTCCATCGCCGAACTGGCTTCCGAAGTCGAGCGTTTGCACTCTGAAAGCAAGCCCGCCGATGTGTCGTCCATCAAAGTTGTTCCGCGCGAAACTCGTCGCGTCAAACTCTCTACACTTGCATCAGGCGGAAATGGATCCCAGCAATCGGATGAAACGACAAGGATACCGCAATGAGCGAACAACTTGTCCAGTCGATCAATCAAACTGAAATCGCGCCCGATGAGGGCTATGCCTTTCCCGCATCGTTCGGGCAACGGCGTCTGTGGTTTCTCGATCAGTTCGAACCCAACAGCCCGTTCTACAATATTCCTTCCGCCGCGCGGCTCAAAGGTCAACTCGATGTTGCAACGCTCGCACGCGTGCTGAACGAAATCGTGCGCCGTCACGAAATTTTGCGCACGACCTTTGTAGCCATCGACGGTCAACCGATGCAAATCATCAAGCCACATCTCGCCTTAACGTTGCCGTTGGAGGATTTGCGCGACCTGGCTCCATCGGAACGCGAAGCCGAAGCGATGCGCCGCGCGAATGACGAAGCGCGGCAACCGTTCGATCTAACGCGCGGTCCGCTCGTGCGCGTGCGCTTGCTGCGTCTCGCCGACGACGAGCATATTGTTTTGCTGACGATGCATCACATTATCAGCGACGGTTGGTCGATGGCAGTCTTCATCCGCGAGATGGGCGCGTTATATGCAGCGTTTTCGATGGGGCTGTCATCGCCCTTGCCCGAACTGCCGATTCAGTACGCCGACTATACAATGTGGCAGCGCGAGCGGTGCGACCAAGGCGGCATCGAAGCGCAAACCGCCTACTGGAAAAAACAATTGGGCGGCGCGCTCCCCGTTCTAGAATTGCCGACGGATAAACCGCGCCCGGCAGTGCAGACCTCTTGTGGCGCAACGCAATCCGCGCGCTTGCCTAAACGCTTGCTCGAATCTATCACCGCGTTGAATCAGCGCGAAGGTGTGACGTTATTCATGACGCTGATGACAGCGTTTCAAATCCTCTTGCATCGCTACACCGGTCAAGATGATATTTGTGTTGGCACGCCAATTGCCAATCGAATGCGCGCCGAACTCGAACTGCTGATCGGCTTGTTCATCAATACGCTCGTCATTCGCGCCGATCTCTCCGACAATCCGACCTTCCATGAATTGCTCAAGCGCGTGCGGCAGTTGACGCTCGACGCGTACGCGAACCAGGACGTACCCTTTGAGCAATTGGTCGAAATCTTGCAGCCGCAGCGCGCGATGAGCCACTCGCCAATTTTCCAAACAATGTTGATTTTGCAAAACGCGCCAGTGAAAACCCAGGCATTGCCGGGTATGACGCTGACGATGCTCGACGTGGATGCCGGCACGGCGACGTTCGACCTCACTTTTTCGATTTCCGAAGTCGCCGATGGACTTGATATCGCCGTCGAGTACACCACCGATTTGTTTAACGCCGACACGATCACGCGAATGCTGGGACACTATCGCACATTGCTTGAAAACATCGTCGCCAATCCCGGCTTGCCCATTTCCGATTACGCCTTATTGACGCCCGCCGAGCAACACCAATTGCTCGGCAAATGGAATGCGACCACCGCCGATTATCCGCGAGATGTGTGTGTGGCTCAACTCTTTGAGGCGCAAGTCAAGCGCACGCCGGATCGCGTGGCGGTTGTGTGGAACAACGAGCGATTGACGTACCGTGAACTGAATTCTCGCGCGAATCGACTGGCGCGCTATTTGCGTAACCTGGGAGTCGCGCCGGAAACGCCGGTTGCCATTTGCGCCGAGCGCTCGCTCGAAATGATCGTGGCGGTTCTTGGCGTGCTCAAAGCCGGCGGCGCATACGTGCCGATTGCCCCGGACTATCCGCCAGACCGCATCGAGTTCATGTTCAAGGATTCCGGCACGCCTATCGTGTTGACGCAAGCGCACCTCGTTTCGCGCTTCAAGTTTGACGATGCGCGCACCATGCTTTGTCTTGATTCGGAATGGAATGCTATCGCGCAAGAGAGTGACGCCAATCCGACTCGTCTGGCGTTACCGGAAAATCTCGCCTACATCATCTACACCTCGGGTTCGACTGGGCAGAGCAAAGGCGTGATGATCGAGCAGCGCTCGTTGGTGAACCAATTTCACGCCTGGCGCGAGGCGTACTGTTTGGACGAGATTTACGCGCACTTGCAAATGGCAAGTTTCTCCTTCGATGTATTCACCGGCGATCTCGTGCGCGCGTTGTGTTCCGGCGGCAAGTTGGTGCTCTGTCCACGCGAATGGTTGTTAGCGCCCGATCAGTTGTACGGTTTGATGCGCCGCGAGCGAGTCGATTGCGCGGAATTTGTCCCAGCCGTTTTGCGCCAACTCGTTCAGTACCTCGACGAGACCAATCATCGGCTCGATTTCATGCGCTTGGTGATTTGCGGTTCGGAGAGTTGGTACGTGTACGAGTACGAAAAATTCAAACGCTTGGTCAGCGCGCATACTCGACTCATCAACTCGTTCGGGCTGACGGAAGCGACGATTGACAGCACGTACTTTGAAGGTTCGCTCGCGGACGCGCCGACCGACCGCATTGTGCCGATCGGTCGTCCATTCGCCAACACGCGACTCTACATTTTGGACGCGCGCGCCCAACCGGCGCCGATTGGCGTTCCTGGCGAGTTGTATGTCGGCGGCGCTGGGGTCGCACGCGGATATCTCCATCGCCCGGAACTTAGCGCCGAAAAATTTATCCTGCATCCTTGCTTTTCCCGCCTGTACCGTACCGGCGACCGCGCGCGCTATCGCGCCGATGGCAATGTCGAATTCCTGGGGCGCACTGATTTCCAAGTCAAGGTGCGCGGCTATCGCATCGAGACCGGTGAAGTCGAATCAGTATTGCGCCAGCATCCGGTAGTGCGCGATGTCGCCGTCGTCGCGCGCGATGAACGCCTGGTGGCGTACTTGGTTGCCGAACTGCCAGTGGAACGAATCCCCGTGCAGGGAAAATGCAGGGTCGTCGAGGATGATGTCGAATTAGAAACGGTTGACCTTGCCTATCACGGTGTTTGCCTGATGCACGCGCCGGCGGCGTGGCGCGTGGGTCAGCAATTGCATTTGCGTTTGCAAGTGCCCAACCTAGCGAATGAACTGGCGCTGGATGGCGCGGTGACCTGGCGGAGCAATGGCAACGCGGGGATCACCTTTGCGCCCACTCGCGAACAAGAGACCCTCTTGCGAAAAAGCGTCAAGTACATCGCGGAGACGCAAGTGGACTGGGTGTGCGATTTGCGCGATCGCGAGCCACGGCTACCGCTTCGCACAACGTGTCTCGTCGAGTTTGATCCTGGCGTCACGCAGGAACTCACCGTCGAAAATGTTTCCCGCGGTGGCGCATGTCTGGTCAGCGACAATCAATTCGCCGAACCGGGCTGTGGCGCGCGAGTGCGTCTGCAATTGCCAGGCGCGCCCGCCGAATTATGGATGAAGGGCAGAGTGTGGTGGCGCAATAACGGGCACACCGGTATCAAATTCGATGCAACCCCGGCGGAATACGATTTGCTCAACACGCGGCTCACCGCGCTCATCAAAGCCAAAGGATTTTCGATTGCGGACGAGCGTTTGTTTTTGAAAGCAAAATTGCCCGATTACATGGTGCCTTCCACGTTTGTCATGCTCGACGTACTGCCGCTGACGCCGAATGGCAAATTGGATCGCAATGCATTGCCTGCTCCCGATCTTTCGCATCGCGAAGGGGCGGGCGACTGGGTCGCTCCGCGCACACCGGTCGAAGAGCAACTGGTCGAAATTTGGACTCAAGTCCTCGGCGTCGAGCAAATTGGCGTGCGTGATAATTTCTTCGACCTGGGCGGGCATTCGTTGCTTGCCACCCAACTGGTGTCACGGGTGCGTAAAGCATTCCAAATCGAATTGCCCTTGCGCCACATTTTTGAATCGCCGACGATTGCAGAACTTGCCGAGCACGTCGAGGTGGCGAAACGCGCGGCGACGGGCATCGTCGCGCCGCCGATTCAACCCGTGCCGCGCGCGGGCGAACTGCCGCTATCGTTTGCGCAACAACGTTTGTGGTTCCTGGATCAACTCGAACCGAACAGTCCATTCTACAATCTCACCGAAGCCATGCGACTCACGGGTGCGCTGAACGTCGCCGCGCTCGAACGCGCGTTAAACGAGATCGTGCGCCGGCACGAATCACTCCGCACCATCTTTCCTACGGTCGATGGCAAAGCGCTCCAAGTGATCGCACCGGCGTTGACACTCCAATTGCCCATCAGTGATTTGCGTGACCTGAATGAATCAGAGCGTGAAACGCGCGCGCTGCAAATTGCGGCAGACGAAGCCCAGCGCCCCTTTGATCTCGCGCGTGGTCCGCTCTTGCGCGCGCAACTCGTCTGCCTGCGGGATGACGAACACATCGTCTTGCTGGCGATGCATCACATCATCGGCGATGAATGGTCGTCGAATGTGTTTATCCGCGAGATCAGCGTACTCTACGATGCGTTCGTCTATGGCCGAGCATCGCCTCTGCCGCCGCTCAAGATTCAGTACGCCGACTATGCGGCGTGGCAGCGCGCGTGGTTGCAAGGTCCCGTGCTCGACGCACAACTGGCGTATTGGAAACAACAACTCGCCGGAATTCCGCCGCTGATCGAATTGCCCACCGACCGACCACGCCCCGCCGTGCAAACGCCGAATGGCGCGTATCGGACTTTTACGTTGGACAAAGATTTGTCACACGCAATCAAGGCACTCTGCCAGCGCGAAGGCACGACGGCGTTCATGACCCTGCTCAGCGCATTTCAAGTCTTGCTGTATCGCTACAGCCATCAAGAGGACCTTTGTGTTGGCACGCCGATTGCCAATCGCACGCGCGAAGAGCTTGAAGGATTGATCGGCTTTTTCGTCAACACGCTGGTCCTGCGCGCCAATCTAGCGGGTGAGCCAAGTTTCCGCGAATTGTTGAAACGCACGCGCGAAACTGCCCTCGGCGCGTACGCGCACCAAGATGTGCCGTTCGAAATGATTGTAGATGCAGTGCAACCCAAACGCGATCTCAGTCACTCGCCATTGTTCCAGGTCATGTTCGTTATCCAGAATGCGCCGACCGGGACGCAACAAATTTCGAGCAATCTCACGTTGACTCCGGTCGAAGCGCACAGCGGCACCGCCAAATTCGACTTGACGCTGTTCATGCTCGAAGACCCGGACAGCTTGAGCGGCGCATTCGAGTACAACACCGACTTGTTTGATGCGACTACGATCACCCGGATGGTCGCACATTTCGAGACATTGTTGCAATCCATCGTCATGTATCCCGACCAATCCATCTCAACTCTGTCGATCCTCACCGAGCGCGAACGTCATCAACTCCTGGTCGAATGGAATGACACGGCGGCAGATTATCCGGCGCATCTCTGCGCGCATCAATTGTTCGAGCAACAGGCCGAGCGCACACCCGACGCCATCGCGGTCACGCTTGGCGATGCCCAACTGACCTACGCTGAACTGAATCGGCGCGCGAATCAACTGGCGCATTATTTGCATAACCTGGGCGTGCAACCGGAAACACTAGTGGGCATTTGCGCCGAGCGTTCGTTCGAAATGGTGATTGGCTTGCTGGGCATCCTGAAAGCCGGTGGCGCGTACGTCCCGCTCGATCCGACGTATCCTATCGAACGCCTCACCTTCATGCTCGAAGATTCTGGCGCGCCGATTCTGCTCACGCAATCGAAACTATTGCCCCGCTTTACGCAGCGCGTGTTGCGCCACCCAATTTGTCTCGACACATCCTGGGACGAGATTGCGCGCGAAAACTACTCGAGCGTGGAGAGCGGTGTGAGCCCTGACAATCTGGTATACGTCATCTACACGTCGGGTTCGACGGGCAAACCCAAGGGTGCCATGATTGTGCATCGCGGACTGGTGAATTATCTGACGTGGTGCCAGCGCGCGTATCCACTCGACGCCGGACAGGGCGCGCCGGTGCATTCTTCGATTTCGTTCGATCTCACCATCACCAGTTTGTTCGCGCCGCTGGTGAGCGGTCGCCGCGCCATTCTGTTGCCCGAAGGTTCCGGCGTCGAAACGTTGAGCGAGGCATTGATCCGCGAGCGCGATTTGTCACTGGTCAAGATCACGCCGGCGCATCTGAAATTGTTGGGGCAACAATTGACTCCGGCGCAGGCAGCGGGCAGTACCCGCGCCTTTATCATCGGTGGCGAAAATCTGCTGACCGATCACATCGCATTTTGGCAAACGCACGCGCCCAACTCTCAACTCGTCAACGAGTACGGTCCAACGGAAACCGTGGTTGGTTGCTGTGTGTACTGGACGCTGCTTGGCAAGCACAAAACGGGCGCGATTCCAATTGGGCGACCGATCATCAACACGCAACTGTATGTGCTCGACAAGCATTTGCAGCCCGTGCCGATTGGCGTGATGGGCGAGTTATATATCGGGGGTGTCGGCGTCGCGCGCGGGTATCTCCATCGCCCGGAGTTGACCGAGGAAAAATTCATCACGATCGATCAACAACCGCCGACCGCCGACAGCAGTCAGTCGTTAGTGATCAGCAGTCGTCTTTACAAGACCGGCGACCTCGTGCGCTATTTGCCGGACGGCAACCTCGAATATCTATGTCGTGCGGACTTTCAAGTGAAGCTGCACGGCTTTCGCATCGAGCTGGGCGAAATCGAAACTGTGTTGACTGAACATCCCAACATCCGGCAAGCTGCTGCGATCCTGCGTTATGAAACCGGCGAACCACGCTTGGTGGTGTATCTCGTGCCATGCACTGTCGACGACTCGCCGCCGACGGAGATTGCCTTGCGTGATTTTCTGAGAGCCAAACTGCCGGAATATATGATCCCGTCAGCATTCGTGATGCTTGACGAAATTCCGCTCACCCTGAACGGCAAAGTGGATTGGCGTGCGCTGCCTGCGCCAGAACAAAGCCGCGCGAACTTGCACTCTGAATACATCGCGCCGCGTACACGCGCCGAGGAAATCCTCGCGAACATCTGGGCGCAAATCCTGGGTGTTCCGCGTGTTGGAATTCACGACGATTTCTTTGAACTCGGCGGCGATTCGATTCTGGTAATTCAAATCATAGCGCGGGCGAATCAGGCAGGGCTGGTTTTGACGCCCAAGCAGTTGTTCCAATATCCAACTGTCGCCCAACTGGCGCAAGTGGTAGGCACGGCACGCCCAACGCAGGTGCGCGTCGAGCAAGGTAGCGTGACGGGAGACGTTCCGCTCACGCCTATTCATCATTGGTTCTTTGATCTGAATCTCAGCGATCCCAATCACTGGAATCAATCATTGATGCTGCTAGTCCGTGAGTCGCTGAATCGCCCAGCGCTTGAGCGCGCCATCGCCGCATTGCTTGCGCACCACGATGCGCTGCGAATGCGCTTTACGCGCGACGATTCTAGTTGGCGGGCGATGAATGCGGATACAGGCAATGTTGCGCCCATCGAGTGGATTGATTTGACCGCAGAGTCAGGACAATCCCATTTGATCGAAATGCGTGCGGCGGAGTTGCAAGCCAGTCTAAATCTTGCCGAGGGACCACTGTGGCGTGTCGCGTACTTTGACCTGGGCGCGGAGCGCGGCGGGCGATTGTTGTTGATCGCCCATCACCTTGTGATGGATGGTGTATCGTGGCGGATCGTGCTGGAAGACTTGCTGACGGCATATCAACAGGCGAGTCGCGGCGAGCACATTCAGTTGCCGCCCAAGACAACGGCGTTTCAGTATTGGGCGCAGCGGTTGACCGAGTACGCGCAATCGCAAGTTGTACGCGCGGAATTGCCGTACTGGTCTGAGGTATTGAGCGATGGCGCGCCAGCGTTGCCAATCGATGCGAACGGCGAGAATACTGAAGCGTCGGCTCAAAGCGTTACGGTTGCGCTTGACGACGGCGAAACAGATCAGCTTCTCCATCAAGTGCTCACAACGAAAGAGGTTGAGATCAGCGATGTCTTGCTGGCTGCGCTCGCGCAAGCCCTGGCGCGGTGGATGGGGGCGCACGCGGTGCTGGTAGATTTGGAAGAGCACGGGCGCGAAGATTTGTTTGACGATGTGGACATATCTCGCACCGTCGGCTGGTTCACCGCGATGTATCCGGTGCGCTTGACGGTTGACGCTGCAACGCCGTGCGGGTTGTTGAAAGCGATCAAGGCGCAATTACGTCGCGCGCCGAATCATGGAATCGGTTACGGCGTGCTGCGTTATTTGAATGCGGATACGGCAGAACAGTGGCGCGCCCTAGCGCATCCGCAAATCGTGTTCAACTATTTGGGGCAATTCGATCCTGGTCTTGTGTCTGCCTCACTTGAAATCGCGCCCGAAGCGCACGGCGCTGAGCGTAGCACGCATTGCGCGCGCACCCATCTGCTCGACATCAACGGCGGTATTGCGAATGGAACATTGCAAATGGAATGGACCTACAGCGCGAATGTTCATCGCCGTGAAACGATTGAACGCGTCGCAAACGATTTCATCGCCGCGTTGCGCGCGTTGATTGCAGCTAGCGAATCGCCTGAACCAGAGTGGACCAAAGATGCCAACGCGTTCGGATGGAGCGACCAAGACCTACAAGAAATTTTCTCGGCGATTGGAAAGGAAGAACCCACTACTGACGTAATCGAAAAGGCAATCGACAACGATTAATGTCTGCCCGCGTTCGTTCATACCTTTATTGAACATAGCCGCGCACATGTGCGTGAACGGAAGCGACCAGACTCTGGAATTCTCTAGAGGAGGAATGAACTGTGAACAGCCAACGCTTGATGCATCAGCAAAATAATGCTTGGCGCCTCTGCTTTGTGACGCTCCTGGTCATTGGTCTGGTTTTGGGTCTAGCACCGGTCAATGTCGTACAGGCGGCTACGATCACTGTGACGAATACTAACGACAGTGGCGCTGGCTCATTGCGACAGGCGATTACGAGTGCCGCCGCAGGGGACACGATTGTTTTTGACAGCAGTCTCAGTGGCAAAACCATTACCCTGACGAGCACGCAACTCACGATCAATAAACGTCTCACGATCAATGGACTGGGGGCGGGCAACCTGAGGATCAGCGGCAACAACGCTAGGCGTGTGTTCAACATTGGGTCCAGCGGCATCGTAACCATATCCGATCTTACTGTTGCAAACGGTCGGGTCAATAATCTGCGCGGTGGTGGGATCAACAATGCCGGATCCTTTACCTTGAACAACTGCACAATCACTCAGAATCAAATCGGTGGAAACCTACTGGGTGTGCTCATGTTTGGCGGAAGCGGCATTTACAATTCGGGAACGATGACGGTTACCAATAGCACCATCAGCGACAATAAAGATGCGGCGAACTCGGCAGGTGGAGGTGGAATTTTCAATGACGGCACGTTGAATCTGACCAATAGCACTGTCCGCAACAACCAAGTTCAAACGATCGCAGCGTTAGGTCAATTTGGTGGCGCGGGCATTGCCAATCGCGGCACAGCCACGATAACCTCCAGCACGATCTCGAGCAATAAAGCTATCGGCTATTCGAATGGCGGCGGCGGCGGCATTTACAACAATGGCGGCATGACGATCAGCAATAGCACGGTGCAGGGCAACAATTCCAATTCCGAGGCGAAAGGCGCATGGGGCGGCTTTGGCGGCGGAATTCTGAACTGGCAAGCCGGCAATCTGTCGATCCAAAACAGCACGCTGGCTGGCAACACTGCCGACCGAGACGGCGGCGGACTCGAAAATCTTGGCACGCTGACCATCGTCAACAGCACGATCAAACAAAATCTAGCAAACGGCAAACGTCCCATTTCAGGTTCAGGGCAGATTGGAACCGGCGGCGGTGGAATTGACAACGCTACCGGCACACTCACGCTGCAAAACAGCACGATCAGTGGGAACACGTCCAACTTATATGGCGGCGGCTTGATCAACCATGAAGGAACCCTGAGCGCAACGTTCGTTACCGTGAGCAATAACAGCGCCAGTACGATCGGTGGCGGAATCTACATTACCGGCACGGTGACCGACACGCTCTCGTCGCTCACAAACACGATCATTGCCAACAGCATGGGACAGGATTGTGTCAATGAAAGCAGTTCAATTACCCTAGCTGGGACATTGATCGAAGACAACACCTGCAGTCCTACGCTCTCCGGTGATCCAAATCTGGGTCCGCTGCAAAACAATGGCGGTGCAACAGAAACCCACGCGCTCTTGTCAGGTAGTCTGGCAATCGATCAGATTCTATCGGGTGTCAATGGCTGTGGCACAACTTTTACGACCGATCAACGTGGTGTGATTCGTCCTACCGATAACGGATGCGATCTCGGCGCATACGAGGTTAGCACTGCTCAGCCGTGATCACTTGCCAGATCACAAGTGAAAACCGAGGAGTTGGCAGATTGATGGATGACTCGAATGAAGCGAGTTGTCTCGCTTCGTTCGAGTCATCCAAACGCGATCTCGACAAGGTCAACCGGTCATGGATACGAAAAACATCGAAAGTTTCTATCCACTCTCGCCAATGCAACAAGGTATGGTCTTTCACAGCATCGCCGCGCCCGGTTCGGGCGTTTACGTGGAACAATTGCACTGTACCCTGCGCGGCACACTCAACGTTACGGCGTTTGAGTGCGCGTGGCAACGTGTCCTCGCCCGTCATTCGGTCCTACGCACCTGTTTTATTACCGAAGGTCCCAAAGAGCCGGTGCAAGTCGTGTATCGTCAAGTAAAACTCCCCTTTGAGTTTCAGGATTGGCGTGGTACACCGGCGACCATTCAACTCGAACGATTGAACACCTTGCTTTTGGAGAAACGCCAACGCGGTTTCGTATTAACGAATCCGCCTTTAATGCACTTGACGTTGATTCGTGTGATGGACGACATTTACGAATTCATTTGGATGCATCACCATGCGTTGCTCGATGGTTGGTCAGTGCCAATGGTGCTTCAAGAAGTGTTCGCATCCTACGATGCGTTCAGTCATGGTCGCGATTTGCGTCTGCCGCTACCGCGTCCCTATCGGGACTACATCGTGTGGTTAAAGAAACAAGACCTCGGCCTAGCTGAAGACTTTTGGCGGCGCACGCTCAAAGGATTTGTCGCGCCGACGCCGCTCGTCGTCGAGCGTGCCAGTGAAAATATCGTTATGCTGAGCAGCTCCGAAGAAGAAACGCACTTGACGTCAGCGACAACCCATGCTCTGCAATCGCTCGCGCGGCAGAATCGGTTGACGCTGAACACGCTTGTTCAAGGGGCGTGGGCGTTGCTGTTGAGTCGCTACAGCGGTGAAAAGGATGTTGTTTTGGGAGCGACTGTCTCGGGACGTCCGGCTGAATTGCCTGGCGCAGAAACGATGATTGGTTTGTTCATTAACACCTTGCCAGTGCGCGTGCAAATATCAGAAGATGCGTCTTTAATTGCGTGGTTGCAAGAGTTGCAAGCACGCCAAGTCGAACTACGACAGTTTGAGTACACACCGCTCTTGCAAATTCAAGGCTGGAGCCAAGTGCCGCGTGGTCTGTCGCTTTTCGACAGTATTCTTGTTTTTGAAAACTTGCCGGTGAGTGATTCTTTCCGTGGTCAAGCTGACAAGCTGGAGGTTTTGAATTATCGCTCGGTGGAACAAACCAACTATCCGCTCACCGCGGTCGCGGGACCCAGCTCTGAATTGATGCTTAAATTGGTCTATGACGCTGAACGGTTTGATAAACCGACTATTACTCGAATGCTAGGACATTGGCGAACTTTGCTTGAAGGAATGACTGAGAATCCAAACCAATCACTTGCCACCTTGCCACTGTTGACCGCGCCCGAACAAGAACAAATTCTGGTCGAATGGAATGACACCACTGCTGATTTTCAATCTGCTCAATGCGCACACGAATTATTCGAGCAACAAGTCGAACAAACACCAGAAGCGATTGCGGTGGCACTTGGCGAGACTTACTTGACCTATCGCGAACTGAACGCCCGTGCGAATCAACTCGCACATCATTTGCGAACGCTGGGCGTCCAGCCCGAAACGCTCGTCGCCATTTGCGTTGAGCGGTCGCTCGAAATGATTGTTGCGTTGCTAGGCGTGCTCAAAGCGGGCGGGGCGTATGTTCCGCTCGATCCGACTTATCCGTTTGACCGTTTGGCATTTGTGCTTGCCGATTCGCAAGCATCCATTTTGATCACTCAATCCCATCTCACCGCGCGTTTGCCACAACATCTCACCCAGGTTTGTATTGACACCGGCTGGGAAAACATCGCCCAGGCGTGTGACGAAAATCTACCGCTCAACACTACGCCGGAAAATCTCGCCTATGTGATTTACACCTCCGGCTCGACGGGCAAACCCAAAGGCACGCTTTTGCAACATCGCGGCTTGATCAATTTGATTTCCGTGTACCATCGCGATTTTGGCATCGGCAACGGGAGTCGAGTCTTGCAATTCTTTTCGTTTGGTTTTGATGGGTCGGTTGCCGACATTTTCTCGGCTTTATTGAACGGGGCGACACTCTGCTTGATCCCGCCTGACGCATTTTCGTCCATTGCCGACTTGCGGCGGCTTATTGAAGAACAACACATTACGGTTGCATTGCTTCCGCCGTCTGTGCTCGCCTTGCTGCCCAACGATGGCTTGCCTGACTGGAAAACCATCATCTCGGGCGGCGAAAGTTGCCATCGCGATGATGCAGTCCGGTGGGCGCGTGGTCGCCAGTTCTTTAACGCGTATGGACCAACCGAAGCCACTGTCGCTGTGTCGTGGTATCGCGTGGACGAAGCGCACGACGAGGCGAGTATTCCAATCGGGCGTCCAATTGCTAATACGCAACTCTACATTCTCGATCAACAACTCCGTCCCGTCCCCGTTGGTGTGCTGGGCGAACTGCACATTGCCGGAGTCGGGCTTGCGCGTGGATATTTGAATCGTCCCGAGTTGACCGCTGACAAGTTTATTAATTGGCAATCACCCATGACCAATCGCCCATCGCCAATTCGCCTCTACAAGACCGGCGATCTGGTGCGCTATCGCCCAGATGGCAATATTGAATTCCTGGGGCGGATTGACCATCAGGTCAAGGTGCGTGGTTTCCGAATTGAGTTGGGCGAAATCGAAACAGTATTGCGTGAGTACCCGGCGGTGCGCGATGCGGTTGTGCTCGCGCGCGAAGATGCCCCAGATGAAAAGCGGTTGGTCGCATATGTCGTGTCCAACAAAGAAACAACGATATCTGACCTGCGCGAATTTTTGAAATCAAAATTACCCGCGTACATGCTTCCATCCGCATTTGTAATGATGGAAGCATTTCCGCTCAACGCAAATGGCAAGATTGATCGCCGTGCGTTGCCTGCGCCGGACCACACTATAGCTAGTGCAACACGCATTGCGCTTGCGCCACGGGACACTTTGGAATTCGAATTGGTGCGAATTTGGGAGAACATCCTGGGTATTCATCCTATCGGCGTACGTGACAATTTCTTTGAACTAGGGGGACACTCCTTACTTGCATTGCGTCTGATTTCGCTGGTTCAGCAAGAACTGGGTCAGAGTCTTCCACTGGTCAATCTTTTTCAAGAACCAACGATTGAAAATATTGCCCGGGTGTTACGGGGTCCAGATGTGAAAACGCCGACCATTGTGCCGATTCAGCCAACGGGCACCAAGCCGCCGATATTCTTTGTGCATCCTTCTGGCGGAAGCGTGCATTGGTACACCGAGTTGGCGGAATATCTCGGCGCAGAACAACCCTTTTATGGATTGCAGGCGCGCGGCGTAAATGGCGATGCCGAATTGCACACGCGTGTCGAAGATATGGCAGCGTTTTACCTGGATGCCTTGCGCGCACAACAACCGAATGGTCCCTATCGGATTGGTAGCTGGTCGATGGGCGTTTCGGTCGCATACGAAATGGCGCAGCAATTGCGCGCGGCGAATGAAAGCGTTTCACTACTGGCGATGCTCGATCAGGGTCCCACCCTCCAAGCCAAAGGCCCAGAAGACGATGCGGCATATCTGGTCGACACATTCGGCAAGCATATTTCACTATCCACAGAACAACTTCGTCAACTCGAACCGCATGACCAAATCGCGCATGTCTGGCAGGAAGCCCGCAAAGCCGAATGGCTTTATCCTGATGTCACACTCGATCAGTTCAGTCATTTCATTCGCATTTTGCGGACACACACCGAAGCGTTTCGACAATACAAACCGCAACCCTACGCGGGCAAGGTCACACTCTTTCGTGCGGACGAGCGACCAGACGATGATCCGCCAACATCTGACCTGGGTTGGGGCGAGCTGGCAAAGGATGGAGTTGAGATTCACGCCGTACCCGGCGACCATCTTAGTATGATTCATGCGCCACACGTTCAAGTATTGGCGGAAAAATTGAAAACTTGTTTGGACCAAGCGTAAAACTAGCACACTCTTCGGTCGTAAAGGAATCCAAAATGCAGCGTCCCACCAAATTGTTGAATCGAAACTTTTTTCTGCTTTGGCAAGGGCAGTCGATTAGCCGCTTGGGCATTCAGGCATTCGAAATTGCGATGCTGTTTTGGATCAAGCACGCGACCGATTCGGCAACCCTAATGGGATTAATGTTGATGTTGTCCAATTTGCCGGGAATTGTGCTTGGACCGATTGGCGGCACAGTCGCCGATCGCTACTCGCGACGCGCCATCATCTTGGTGAGCGAAGCGTTGAATGGCGTCGCCGTACTTTCACTCGCCGCGTTATTATTTGTCGCGCCCGACTCGACGGATACGATTCTCATTTGGTTGTTTATCGTTTCATTTTTTGGTGCCATCGTTAGCTCATTTTTTAACCCAGCCATGTCCGCCGCAATTCCTGATCTCGTTCCTGAAGCGCGCGTAGCCACGGCGAACTCGTTGAGCCAGTCTACCGCGCAAGTCGCCGTTTTCCTCGGACAAGGCATCGGTGGCACGCTCTTTCGTCTGCTAGGTGCGCCGGTACTTTTTCTAATTAACGGGTTAACTTATTTGGTTTCAGCGGCATGTGTTTTGTTCATCCGCATTCCACAGGGAATACCGGACGACACAGGTGATCGGCAGAAACAAAATTCGACGTTTAGAGTGGATTTGATGAATGGCTTTCGATATGTGTGGGATACTCGTGGATTGCGCGAACTCGTTTTGATTTCCGCTTTCTTGAATTTCTTCACGGTACCCATCATCGTGCTTTTACCTTTTTATGTTGAAGATTTTCTCAAGGTCAGCGTGGATTGGTACGGATTCCTACTTGCCGCCTATGGAGGCGGGACCATGCTCGGCTATTTATTGGCTGGCGTCATTCGATTGGAGGGCAAAGTACGCAGCCGCGTGGTAGTTGGCATGATCCTTCTCGAAGCGATTGGTTATGGCTTGCTGGGTTTGGTGGATAATCCGTTCACCGCCGTCGCGCTCGCATTATTGGGTGGATGTGTCGGCGGATTTGTCGGCATTCTAATAACGACGCTTTTACAGCTCACGACACCAGGTGATGTTCGCGGTCGCGTATTTGGTTTTCTCGCTACGATTGCCGCAAGCCTTACACCGATTGCGATGGGGATGACTGGCGTGATCGCGGATGCGTTGGATCAAAATATCCCGTTGATTTACGTGGGGTGTGGGGCTGTTTTGCTGATACTGTCTATCCTTGTTTCGATCCGATGCGAATTTCGGAATTTTCTAGCTTTTGAGACTGAACATCACGCGGACATAAAAATTGCGGGATACCAGTCGATTGATTGATCGCAAGCAATCACGATGAGGAGACCAATGGCGAACAATATACCTAAATCAAATTCGTGGTTTGTCCTTTCGCGTCAAGCTACCTCTGCACGGCTCCGATTATTTTGTTTTCCCTACTCGGGAAGCAATGCGGCGCTATTTCATGCATGGCAGGATGGTTTGCCCTCGAGTATCCAAGTATATCCAGTGCAATTGCCCGGTCACGGAACGCGCATTGCCGAGTCACCTTTCACGCAACTTGCTCCGCTGGTCCAAGCCACTGCAAATGCACTGTTGCCGTATCTCGACAAGCCCTTTGCTCTATTTGGGCATAGCTTGGGTGCACTTTTGACTTTTGAACTTGCGCGCTATTTGCGCCGCACGCATCACATCACACCCGTTTGCTTGATCGTTTCAGGTCACGGCGCGCCGTATATTCCAGATCGTAATCTGCCGATTCACGATTTACCAGACGCCGAGTTCATCGCCAAATTGCGCGCGCTCAAAGGGACGCCGTCCCAGGTTCTCGATAATCCCGAACTGCTTGAAATAATCTTGCCCGTTCTGCGCGCCGATTTCGCGATGTGCGAAACGTACCGCTACGAACCGGTCGCTCCCCTCGAGTGTCCTATTGCCGCGTTCGGTGGATTGAGCGATGCATACGTTAGCCATGTGGAACTTGAAGGGTGGCGCGAACAGACAACCGCTCCATTTGCGATCCGAATGTTTCCAGGCGATCACTTTTTCATCAACACGGCGCGCGCATCGGTGTTGCGAATGGTCGCGCAAGAACTGGATTTAGCTTTGAAACACAATGAGGCTGAGAAGAAGGTTTATGCTTCCGGTTATTCAATGGCAAACACCGCCGAACACATTGTGCCTTGAGCGCCAAGTCCACGTTTGGCGTATCTCTTTGGATTTGCCGGCGTCGTCAATAGTGAGGCATTGGATCAATCTGGCAGACGATGAACGGGCGCGAGCCGAACGGTTTTGTTTTCGCCGTGACCGAGAGCGCTTTATTGCCAATCGCGGGTTGCTGCGAGAAATTCTCAGTTATTACTTGGATTGCGATCCTGCGCAATTACACTTTCGTTATAATCCTTTCGGCAAACCTACGCTGGATCAAAATGTCAACAAGAGTGCGATTCACTTTAGTGTGTCGCACTCGAACACGCTCGGGTTGATCGCTCTCGCAGACACTCCTGAAATTGGAGTGGATATTGAACGGATCGACCCAATTCATGCAAACATGACAATCGCCGAACAATTTTTCTCGCCGCGCGAAGTGGCTGTTTTGCGGATGCTTCCTAGAACTCTACGCATCAAAGCGTTTTACAATTGTTGGACACGCAAAGAGGCATTCGTCAAGGCAATGGGATTGGGCTTGTCCATGTCGTTGCAAGACTTTGATGTTTCAATTATTCCTGGTGAGCCGGTGACGTTGTTGCGAGTCCATGGCGATGATCGTGCAGCCCAGCGATGGGAATTACGCGAATTGTTTCCCGAGCCAGGATACGCGGCCGCGCTCGCCATCGCAGGACATGGACGCCAGGTCAAATGTCGTGGATGGTCAGAAACGTCAGCGCGACTGCGAAAGGAGGTCAAGCTATCGAACACAATTGAATGAATCGGCAAAAGAATCGGATCAAGTGAGTCTGAATGTCAGGAGGGACAAGATGTCATCGCGGAAGAATTGGTTCATCGTGTTGGCGCTAACGATGCTCATTGCCTTGATCTTGCTCAGCTTCGGTAGCGCCCCAATCGCAAATGCACAAGGTGCTGCCAGTCAACGTTTCATCGCTATCGCAAAGAGCGATGCTGACTTGAGCACACTGCGTGCCGAAGCCCTCAAGGCAGGGGGGGAAGATCATCCGTGAAATACCGGCGATCAAGATGTTGGTCGTTTCCGGTCCGGGCAATCTCAAGAATTTACTCAAAGCGAGCACTCACGCCGCTAGCGTGGTTCCTGATCGGGTCCAAAAGCTCATTCGCCCGGACATGAAAGCTGAATTCTATGGCACGACCGAGTTTCGTCAACGCATCAACATGGGTTCTACTCCAATTTCGATCAAGGCACCCGTCAAACCCGATCCGGCCTATGAGCTGCCCGGCTTGTTGTGGAACGTTTCACGCATTCGCGCTCCGGAAGCCTGGAAGATCACGCTTGGAAATCCAGTTGTTAAAGTTGGGGTCGCGGATACCGGATTGGATTTCACTCACTCGGAACTCAAATCGCAAATCGCTGATGTTGTGGATTTGACAGTGAACGAAGACCCACCGCTCTGCAAGTACTACTTCGGTGTATCGGATGCGGACCTGGCGCAAGAGTACGACGGTCCGGCAACGACAGATTGGAATGGGCACGGTTCGTGGATCGGTGGCAACATTGCGGCCGCGCTAGATGGTGTCGGTATCAACGGCATCGCGCCGAATGTCAAACTCGTCGCACTAAAAATCTCGCAGTGGTGCGGCTATGCGTACGATTCCACGATCTTGGATGCGTTTATCTATGCGGCAGATCATGGCATCAACATTGTCAGCATCTCGTTCGGTGGATACCTGGACTTGAAAGACCCCGAACAACAGACGATTTACAAACAATACGTGCTGGCGGTCGCGTATGCGCGTCTGAAAGGAACCGTCATTGTCGCGTCGGCAGGCAATGAACACGCAAGAATCGGACCCGGCGGTATCGTTCTAACTCATGGTATCTTGACTGCCCCTGGGTCTTCGGTTGAGGATTACTATGGTTGGTTCCAGAATCCGGCGGGTGTGCCGGGTGTGGTGATGGTATCGGCAACTGGTAATGTCGCCAAGGGTTCATCGCCGAGTTGCCCATCCGGGACAACCGGATCGAATGCAACCTGCAAACCGGCGAGCGACGCGCATCAACCGTTTGGCGTCGGCAAGCTAAATCAGTTGGCGTACTATAGCAACTATGGACCACGGGTTGATATAGCAGCGCCCGGCGGCGCGCGCAAGTTCAACCTGCCGCTCTGGGATCGCGGCGGAACGCCAGGTTTCCCCGTCACCACTGCGGATCAGTATCAAGCGTTTGAAGACTTTAGTGTCACGTCGAACTGGGCAACACAGATACCCTGTTACTATTGGCCCACGAGTACTGTCTTTTATCCGAACGAGTGCTACTCGACGATCCAGGGCACTTCGATGGCAACACCTCATGTCTCCGCGGTGTTGGCATTGATTGCGAGTCAGAATTCAATGGCACGACGGGAGCCCGATGTCTTGATTCGTTTGATGAAACAAGGAGCACAAAAAATCAGTGGCAATACAATTCCGCCACTGAGCGCAACGGACAAATCGACTGGCGATCTGACTGGGATCGTTTGCAAAGATGGATACTGCCATCTTGGTGGCAAAGCTATTTCGGATGGTGATGCTTATGGAGCCGGTCTTGTGAACGCATTCAGTCCGCTTGGCGTGCACTAGTCGCCAGACAACAAAACCTAATGTTGGGAGGCAAAGATTCTACTTGCCTCCCCCGACTTATCGAAAACGGATCAAACGTTTCAAGCACAATAGGCGTGCAATTAACCAAAGGAGGTTACTATGCCTTCCCCCATGCGCGATCTTAAAACGTTCCGCGTCAGTTTTATCTTTATGCTTGTGACATTGGCGGTGCTAGCAACCGTTTCGCTTGTCGTGGCAGCGTTCTATCCCATCAACACGGACGACAGTTCGGCGGCTGATTGGAGCAGCGTTTCAGTATTTCGGACTGATCCGACAGGCGATGTTATCACCGCTACAGAGGATATCGTCAATGTCTGGATCGCTACGAGCGCAGTGACCACAACTCCGGAATCCCTCAACTTTATGATCGAAACCAGCGCCGCCCCGGCGCTGAATCCTCCCGGCACCAATACGCGAGCGGCAATGGCGATTATCGACTGTGACCAAGATGGTTTTGATAACGAGGTGCATGATCGTAAGATCGCTTTTCTAATTAGTGGGAATAGTTCATACGACGATATGACCCTCGTTGCCCAGGGGAGTTTTCCGGAAAGCGGCGGCTACTTTATTTTACCAGGACCAGAATACGGAGAGCGCGTGGGTGAAACGGCTTTTGTCGAATGGCGAGTGCCTGTGAGTGAACTACCTCCTGACGATCAAGATCCGGACACCAATTGTCGTGGCTCTGTCTACATTCGTTTTGCCACGGCGAGAGTTACTATTAGCATATTTGGTAGTGTTACCGTCACAACCGTTGACGAGATCTCGTCACTGACGGTGTACAACGTTGAGACAGGCGAGCCAACGAGCGTGACGCTATCGAGTTTTCGCGCGGCTACGGATGACGCATGGCAACGCGAAGCAATCTTGCTAGCGCTGGCCAGTGTTGCCGCAATATTGTGGATTAGCGTTGTTGTGACTGCCCGCCGACGAGGGTAAATCATTGTGCGTACGCGTTTAGCGGAAATCAAGCACACCATCGAGGTACGCTATGGAGGTTTTAGCAAAGCCGACGATCAAACCCGTCTTTCGAAAAGCGTTGCGTTCACGACCGGGGTTATCCTGGTTCCTGAGTCCGCGTTGGTGCAAAGTCCTGCGCGATTTTGGGGGCAACAAGCTGAGAACCTTGTTGGTTGTCTTGTCCATTGCAGTGGGCGTATTTGCAATCGGCGCTGTTACGCAAACTTTCATGCTCATTTCGCAGGAACTGACCACCAGTTATCCGCGAGCTAATCCGGCCAGCGCGACTTTGTACACGGATCCATTCAGTGATGACCTAGTGCAAACGGTGCGTCGAATGCCTGGGATTGGCGAAGTAGAAGCCCGCAGCACCGTCGTTGTCCGTGTACGCGTTGGGCCGGACGAATGGAAATCCTTGTGGCTTTACGCAATTCCGGATTTTGCCAACATTCGCATCAATAAGGTTATGCCTACAGATGTTTTTGGTGCAAACCCAGATGTTCATGCCGAGTGGGGAATCTGGCCGCCGCCCGATCGAACTGTCGTACTTGAGCGTTCGTCCTTGCTCATTCCGGGATTCGTGCCAGCGGATACTCAAGTGGGCAAACCAATCGAAATCGAATTGGCGGCAAACGGCGGTCAACGCGAATTAATCTTGGCCGGACTAGCGCACGAGTCCACTCAGTTACCAGCGCCATTCATGAGCACTGCGTACGGCTATATCACGATGGGCACTTTTGAATGGCTGACTGGCGCGCGCCAGTCCGATACATTGCACATAATCGTCGCCGAGAATCAACTGGACCAAGCGCACATCACGTACATGGCTAACACAGTCCGTGACAAAATCGAATCCAGCGGACGAACTGTCTACGGAACAGAGATTCCCATTCCTGGCAAGCATCCTTTGCAAGATTTATTCGTTGGGATGCTATTGATTCTCAATATGCTGGGATTCATGGCGCTATTTCTAAGCGGCTTTCTCGTCATCAATACGATTTCTGGATTGCTGGCGCAACAAGTGCGCCAGATCGGAGTGATGAAGGCAATCGGTGCGCGCACTCATCAGATCACGTTCATGTACCTTGGGATGGTTTTCATGTTCGGTGTATTAGCGCTCGCCATTGCCATCCCTGCGGCAATGTATGTCGCTAGTCAAACGAGCGTTTACCTTGCGAGTTTGGTCAATGTAGATTTGCCGGGATTTGAAGTTTCACTCAGCGTTATTGGAATCGAAATCAGCATTGGATTGCTCGTGCCTTTGTTGGCAGCTCTCATCCCAATTCGCAATGGGACACGTCTCACCGTTCGCGATGCGATCGACGATTACGGTCTAGGTAAGGGTGCAATCGGTGCTGGTCGAGTAGATCGCGTGTTAGCGCACGTACGCGGATTATCACGCCCAATGCGCATTTCATTTCGCAATATGTTTCGGCGCAAGACTCGATTGATTCTGACCTTGCTTACTTTGAGTCTAAGCGGGGTCATTTTTATCTCCGTCCTGAGCATTCACGACTCGATGCTCGTCACACTCGACAAGGTACTGCAATATTGGCAATTCGATGTCTTGATCCCCTTTGCGCATCCGTATCGGATTGACGCGATTGAGCAGGCGACCGTAAGTGTGCCTGGCATTGTCAGAGCCGAATCGTGGGGATTTGATACCGTGCGCCGATTGCGCACCGACGAAAGCGAGAGTGACTCGCTTACGCTCTTCGCACCCACAGCACAGACTGCTATGCTTCTGCCGAATGTGACCCAGGGGCGTTGGTTATTGTCCGAAGATGAAAACGCGATCGTTGTCAGTACCGATGTCATCAAAGCCGAGCCAGACATTCAAGTGGGTAGTGAGATTACGCTCAAAATCCGAGAACACGAAACAACCTGGCGCGTGGTGGGGATTATGCCGGTGCTGGGTCGGTTTGGATTTGGAATTGGCAACGTCTATGTGAACTATGCGCACTATGCACGCATTGTTGGACAAGCGGGACGCGCGGGGAGTGTTCAAGTGGTAACGGACCTACACGATCCAGTCCGTCAAATCGAAATCAAGAAGGCCTTGGAGGAAAGTTACAAACAGGCTGGGATGCGGGTGGGGGGAGGGGGTATTACCAGTGGAGAGATTCGTGAACAGAATGAACTCTTTTTTAACATCATTGTTGCGCTTTTGCTCGTCATGACAGTCCTCATGGCTGTGGTCGGCGGGTTTGGTTTGATGGGAACCATGTCGTTGAACGTATTAGAGCGAACACGTGAAATTGGCGTGATGCGGGCGATTGGTGCGTCGAACGGCGCGATTCGTCGAATTATTATGGCGGAAGGAATTTTTGTGGGTTTGATTAGCGGGATCATCGCAATCCTGGTTTCGATTCCAGTCGGTCAATTGCTCAGCGACGCTGTTGGCATTGCTGTGTTGCAGCTCCCGCTCGACTATACGGCTTCGATTACGGGAATGGAGCTATGGCTCATCATTGTCATTTTCTTGTCCGCTGTTTCGAGTTTTTTCCCAGCATATAACGCATCGCGTCTAACCGTGCGCGAAGTTTTGGTTTATGAATGAGTTGTGGTGACTTGGGAATGGTGCCAGTTCAAAAAGGAATTGCGGATAGGTATGTCCCGGACTAGGGAACACGAAATTTTGCAGCGCGCTCGCCGGTTAGAGCATCAAGCCTTGGTGGATATTTACGATCAATATAACCCAGGCTTGTATCGCTACGCCGCGCGTTTGTTAGGCAACGCCGATTTGGCCGAGGAATGTGTTGCCGAAGTCTTTTGCCGTCTGCTCGATGTTTTGCAAAACGGCAAGGGACCTCGCGATAATTTGCAGGCTTATCTGTATCGCATTGCTCACAATTGGATCACCGACCGGTGGCGCTGTCATGTAACGTTGAATATACCCAGTGATCCCGATGGTTCTGAATATTCGACCGAAGATTTTACCGACGAAATGCCAGATCCAAGCGACCAAGCCAAGCTACGCCAAGCTTTGACGCGTCTAACCCCCGACCAACGCCAAGTTATCATGCTCAGGTTTTATGAAGATTGGGATAACAAGGAAATTGCATTGGCATTAGGCAAACCGACTGGAGCCATCAAGGCGTTACAGCACCGCGCTGTGGTTACGCTGCGCCAGATCTTACTGGATGGAAAGAGTTATCGGGAGTGATAATTCGTTAGGAGGAGCCATGCGTCGTTTTGTCTTATATCTGATCATCATTGGGGCAAGCCTATTAATTGTCGGTTCGATGCTTCAATCACCCAACCCTCCATGGCAGACAATAAATGAAGGAGGACCGACCCATGCCGTTTTCCTTCCATTGATCCTGTATGATAACGGTTCCTCGCAAACACCCACACGTACGCCAACTCCTACTCCAACACAGACAGCGACCAGTACGCCAACGAATACGTCAACCAGCACACCGACCAACACACCGACTAATACACCGACGAACACGCCCACCAGCACACCGACCAACACACCTACTAATACGCCGACGAACACGCCCACCAGCACACCGACCAACACACCTACTAATACGCCGACGAACACGCCCACCAGCACACCGACCAACACACCTACTAATACGCCGACGAATACGCCTACGAGCACGCCCACCTCTTGCACAATCACTCAATTAATCAGTGATGGTAGCTTTGAAGCTGGCTCTCCCAATCCTCACTGGCAAGTTGCCAGTAACAAATCCAGCGCCATCCTCGATGATTCCGCGATTCCTCAACCCAATCCTACACATACAGGCACTTGGAAAGCGTGGCTAGGTGGAGACAACTTGGCGCAAGAAAGTCTGTGGCAATCGTTCACTGTAGGATCCAATGCATCAAGTCTGCAAGTCAGTTTCTGGTGGCAAGTAAACACTACCGAACCGTCGCCTTTGATCAATGATAGTCTCGACATCCAAATCGCCGATGCAACTGGTGTTTTGTTGCAATCAATTTACACACTATACGATGGCGATACGAATTCAACATGGGTGCAACAAACGATTCCGATTTCTCCGACCTACGCTGGGCAGACACTTCGAATCGTTTTTGTTGCGAACACCGATTCGAGTAATCCGACGAGTTTCTTTATCGATGATGTGAGCGTTTGTGCCTGCCAGTAATCCCATCGATGGATCTACTATTCTGGGCGCATGGAGAAAGACAATGCAACATCGACGGTTTTGGCTTTTCCTAGTTCTAAATTTCTGGTGGTTTATTTTGCCGACACTCGCGTGCCAATTACTTTCGCAGATTGAAATTGCGAAAGAAGAGCCGTCACCTATCGCCACCGAATACGAACGTATTGCGTTAGTCTCAACGCCTGAAGTTACTCCAACAACAATGGGAATTTCCACGTCTACTTCTCCGCCAACAACCTCCGCGCGAAATGCGTTGGAGACTCCACTAAGGATGCCGACGGCCAGAGCGGGAACCTCAGCAACTGCTACGCGGACTCTCAAACCCAACCCATCGATGACGCCTACAGCCACAAACACAGCGAAACCCAAACCAACAGCAACACGTACTATGGTTCCGCCAACAGTAACGCGCACACCCTCACCAACTGTGGTCCAACTCCCCAGTTTTATCAAGAGTGTAACCATGGCGCAAGGAATTGATCTGACTACAGGAGCGCCGATTAGCGCAACGATCGTATTTCCGCGTAATGCGGTTGCCCATGCCGTTGTCAGTTTGCAAAACGCACCGGATCAAACGAAGATTAAAGCCATCTGGTACGCTATTGACGTTGGCAATGCATCTCCGCCTAATACTCAAATCCAAGCCCCCATCGAATGGACCGTCGAATCTGGGAACACCTTCATCGATTTTACACAGGGACCTATTACGCTGGCTGGAATATATCGCGTGGAAATATACGCCAACGGCGTTCTCGCCCAAACAATCAATTTCAGCGTAAGGTAGACTGTCGCGGCGCTGATTTTGTTAGCGTAACCGAACAAGTCTTCCAACGTCATAATAATTGGATAGAATTTACATACAATTGGCAAGAATGGTTTTTAGCTAGATGGCATTGGAGTGCAATCTTTCGGATTGTAACCCAAGGAGATCAAACTATGAAAGCGAATTGGAACGTTCGATGGTTGGGGTTTTTTATCTTGCTGGCGCTCTTGGTTGGTTTGTTGCCAGCTCCAGTTGCGAACGCGGATGAGTATGTAGGGACATTTTTCTTCGGAACCATTCAAAGTTTACCCAACACCACCGATTTCATTGGTGATTGGAAGATCAACAACGTGATCGTTCACGTCACCCCCAATACGGTGGTTGACCAACAAAGAGGAAGCGTCGCAATTGGAGCCTTGGTTGCGGCGCAAGGTTGGTGTCAACCAGATGGTTCCATAGATGGAACGTTCATCACGGTCATTGCGGGCGTGGGCGACCAAGCCAAGTTCTTTGGCATTGTCAAAGTCTTACCAACCTCCACTGACCTGACTGGTGATTGGACGGTGATCGCTTCGGTCAACCAAAGCGTGATCGTTCACGTATCCGGCGCAACCAAGATCGATGAGACCAAGGCTAAAGTTGCTGTTGGCGCATTCGTCAAAGTGGAAGGCGTACTTAAGGACGATCAATCTGTGGATGCGACCAACATCACCGTAATGTTCACGCCGACGGAACTCTTAGGCAAACCGATTGCATTCTTTGGCAAGATCGAAAGTCTGCCGAGTGGCAGTCTGTACGGCGAGTGGACGGTGAGCGGAATCAAGGTGAATGTCCCGGCCGGCACTCCCATTGATCAGACCCGCGCCCAAGCCGCAGTTGGTGCCTTTGTCCAAGTTAAAGGCACAGTTCAATCGAATGGTTCGGTCACTGCAACCGAAATTGTAGTGAGGTCTAGCGCGCCGCCTACACCCATCAACAAGTACATCAAATTCTACGGCATCGTGCAGAGCTTACCATCTCCCGGGCCAGCAGGCTCATGGGTGGTCAGCGGGATCACCGTCAATGTGACCAACCAGACCCAAATCCAGAATGGTCCAGCTAAAGTTGGGTCCATCGTCGAAGTAAAAGGATACTTGCAAGCCAATGGAAGTATCGATGCTGTCCAGATTATCGTCAAAGGTACGAGCGGACCCACCAGTTCACCATTTGGCCAGTCAAGTGCAGTTGGGCATTAAATTTCACACCAGCGCATGGCATCGTTGTAAAGTGTCGTAACAGAGGGTGGTTGATTACAACCACCCTTTTGATTGACTAGGATGAATAATGCACCATCGATTCTTTGGTTTAATCGCATTCGGACTCGTCATTCTGGCATCTAGTCTTGGCAATTTACATTCACAACCCTTAGCGCCCATTGCGATCGCCGCCGAGCCAACTCGGGTTGTTTACCTTCCAATCATCGTACGCGAAGGTGCGCTTGGTTGTACTACTACCCAGCTCATACAGGATACCAGCTTTGAAGCTGGAGAACCTAATCCGTATTGGCAAGTCAGTAGCAACACATCAAGTAGCATCCTCGATAATTCTACAATTCCTCCACCCAAGCCTACTCACACGGGTACTTGGAAAGCGTGGTTGGGTGGGAACAATTCCATGCAGGAAAATTTGTGGCAATCATTCAGTCTTGCATCTAGCGCATTCACCCTTCAAGTCAGTTTCTGGTGGCAAGTCAATACGGCTGAATCCACACCATTGGTTAACGATAGTCTTCGAATCCAACTTGCCGATTCAAATGGTACCGTATTGCAAACGCTTTATACCTTGTATGACGGAGATGTAAATTTAACTTGGGTACAGCAAACAATACTAGTTTCTCCCCTATACACTGGGCAGACGCTTCGAATTGTTTTTCTAGCGAACACGGATGAGAGTAATCCGACGAGTTTTTTTATTGACGACGTGAGTGTTTTGGCTTGTCAGTAGCAATAATGATCATAAAAAATAGAGAACGATAAGGTGGACCCCTTTGTCAAGACACAAAATGGGTCAAGTTTAAGGTGGAACTTTCTCCTTTCTGATTGGGATCGGCGACTGATGTAGCCGCCGTCGTTGTAGTCGAGTTTGTGGATGGTGTGGGCAACTTGGTTTTCAGT
>JACRMI010000092.1 GCA_016215025.1 Chloroflexota bacterium | reverse complement strand
GGCACCGGATCTCAATCCCACCGAATTCGTGTGGACGCAGGTGAGTGAGTATACGGCGAGCAGCGCCCCGCACAACGCCATGGAACTGCGAGACAATGTTATGGCTGGGGTGGCGCGCACGCGGCGCTCGTCCAAGCGTTTGTGGGCATGCATCTTTGCTTCCGAGTTACCCTGGGAACGCTAGGCGACGCGGACATTAATTTTTGAAAATTCAATAAGGAGGAAAAAATGTCAACCAATGTAGGTCCCGTAGCTCGTCGGGAAGATGTTCGAGTTAGTCAGCAACCAGGCGCTGAGCAGCGCCAGGTGGTAACCCAGGACGTGAATGCCGGGCAGCGCCAGACGCTTCAATGGGTCACCGCCCTAATCGGTTTCGTGTTCACGATCCTGGAAGGATTGATCGGTCTGCGGATCGTTCTCAAGTTCATCGACGCCAATTCGCAGAATGCGTTTGCCAGTCTCATATACAAGCTCACCGCTCCCTTCGTTGCACCTTTCACCGGTTTGGTGGGCAACCCGGCGATGGGCGGTAATGTGCTAGAGATCACGTCGCTCGTCGCGCTGATCGTCTACGCCTTGATCGCCGCGGTCCTCATCCGTTTGGTCTGGTTGGTCTTTTACCATCCAAGCGCCAAGACCGTCACGACGTATGAGCGCGATCAATCTCCCCCGGTCGGCTAGTCACCAATCGCGAGGTCGATCAAGCAAGTAAGCAAGTCGAATCGCCATGAGCGCTGGTCCCATGGTGAAATGAAAAATCATAAACAATTAGGAGGTTTCACGATGAATACACACATGCTTCAAGGCAAGTGGAAACAAATCCGAGGCAAGGTCACAGAGCAATGGGGACATATCGCCGACCATGACCTCGACAAAATAGTCGGCAAGCGCGACCAGTTAGTGGGGCTGGTACAGGAAAAGTATGGTTACACCAAAGAAAAGGCGGAGCAGGACGTAGATTTCTTTCTGAAAAAGATGAACTTGCGCCCCAAAAATGATAACCATGCCCCTGGCATTCTTGCCATCTCCATCGGCTCCTTGCTGACGGTCGCGGTCTTTCTTGTGCTTGTCAGACGCCTGGCAAGCGCATAACGTTGGGATAGGAGATCAGAGGAATATCCGATCTCCTACTCCTCCAACATGGAATTTCCGAAAACAGAAACGATCTGTCGGATAATCCCAGGAGCTATAACCCATGCATGATATTCTGGTCAATGGATGGAATCAGTCGCGTGGCCCGATCAAAGGGTGGCGGAACAACCTCACCACTGATGATCTCGATAATATCAACGGCACCTACGACACTCTAATAAGTTTACTTCAAAAAAAGCATGGTTATGTGGTGCTCGTTCCGCCAAAGCCAAGTTCAGCAACACCGAGCCGGATACGAACGGTAACGTCGTGAGGAGAAAATAATGTCAAAGCGAAGAACCGCAAGATCGTCGGGCGGTGCGGGGTCGCTGTTGCTTGTCTTAATCATCGTCGCCGGATTGATTTATTGGGCTGGGCTGATGCCGCCGCCGGTTGCGCAGGTCTTGGATCCAATCGCCAAACAACTGGAACCCATTGGCAAACAATTGGAATCCCTCGTGAAATCTCTCCCTGTTCCTGTGACAGGGCAACCGTCAGCGTCAGCATCAAGTTCATCGGCTGTATCCTCCACCGTCCCTGGTTCTTCGGGTCAAACGCCATCGTCTGTTGCGGGGGACAGTTGGTACAAGTTGTATTTCACCACGCCGAAATATCCCGACAACCCAGCAGACCATCACGGCGGTCTCGGCGAAAAACTGACTGCGTTCATCAATCAAGCGCAATCCAGCGTCGATATGGCGATCTACCAACTTGATTTGGAAAACGTCACGCAGGCGATGATCAATGCGAAAAAACGCGGTCTGACCGTACGAGTGGTCACGGGAACGGAAATTATCCAAAATCCAAAAGAAAACCTGTCGTTCAAGGAAATGCAGCAAGTGGGGATTCCGGTCATCGACGGAAATCCGAACGCGATTATGCACGACAAATTCGTCGTCGTGGATAAAAAGGCGGTATGGAGCGGATCGTGGAATTTCACCGAGAACGACACGTATCGCTATAACAACAACGGCATCGAAATGTATTCGCCGGAACTCGCCAAGAATTACACGGTGACGTTCGATAAAATGTTCGTCGATAAAAAATTCGGTTCGCAACGCAAGCCAGGTGGAACGACGCAAAAACTCACCATCAACGGCACGCCGGTCGAAAGTTATTTTGCGGCTGAAGACGACGTTCAATCAGCCATCATCGCGCGTTTGAAATCAGCCATCCAGACCATTGACTTTATGGCGTTCTCGTTCACCGACGACAAGATGGGCGCGATGGTGCTGGAGCGCGCCAAAGCGGGTGTCAAAGTGCGCGGCGTGTTCGAGAACACCGGCTCGGAAACCGAGTTCAGCGAATACACGGGTATGAAAAATGCCGGGCTGGATGTGTGGCAGGACGGTAATCCGTACCTGATGCACCAGAAGGTCTTCGTCGTGGATGGCAAGACCGTCGTCCTGGGTTCGTTCAATTTCTCGGAGAACGCTGAAACGGAGAACGACGAAAACCTGTTGATCGTCGACGACTTGTCGCTCGCACAGCAATTCATCGCCGAGTTCGGACGCGTGTACGACCAAGCAAATAATCCACCAAAGAAATAGTGGGCAGTGAGCGAATGAATGAGACAAGTCCAAGCCACGACCATGGCGTGATGATCGTGCCCAGTTTATTATCGTTAGGGGTATGTCAGTGAATCTGAAAAATGTTCGTCACTTGCGCGAGATTTTAGTAACCGATGCGCACGGTAGGGCGACTGGCATAATGCAATATTCATCTCAGAACGTATCTCACTTCAGACCAAATTTTGTAGAGGTTCCGCTTGTTGCCCAAGCGCAGGCGCGTGAACTTTATCTAAAGTTGGGTGGACGCCGCCGCGAGGGGATGAGAATTGGTATGACTGTCATCATTCCAAATGGCTAGAAGCGGCAAGTCTAAACGCGAAAACTCTTGACCTGCTTTCAGATTGATTATTGGTGAAGATTTTGTGCGACTCGGACTGCGGGGCACTAGCAAAAGGTGTCTGCGGGATTTCG
Organism: Chloroflexota bacterium; assembly: GCA_016215025.1. Lineage (GTDB taxonomy): Bacteria > Chloroflexota > Anaerolineae > UBA4142 > UBA4142 > JACRMI01. The sequence goes on along the minus strand of JACRMI010000092.1, from coordinate 14,437 downwards.
AATCGCAATTCTAACACTGGGAGGTGTTCAATGTTATGGACGATTGTAGCGGTTCTCGTGGTTCTGTGGCTGCTCGGTTTCGTGGCTAACGTCGGCGGCGGGCTCATCCACGCTCTGTTGGTCATTGCGCTGATCGTAATAGCGTTTAACCTGTTGCAAGGTCGCCGCGTACTAAGATAGGCACGCCACGCACTAAAGGTGACTGCTCAACCGGACTATCACGCCTGCACTCCCGACAGGGTGCGGCGTAAGTGGTTCGAGATGCTTTACGCGGAAACTTGGGTGGCGCAGATGGCTGGTCGCACTGGCGGACTAACTTTCCGTCTCACAAATTTCTGCGCAGCAGATGAGATAAATGACAGACAGAGCAGTCACCGCAAAAAACGAATACCTATTCCAAAATTCAAGGAGAAAACTAATGTCCAAGGCACTTACAGTGAACAAATACATGTTATTTTCGACAATTCTAATTATTATCCTGGGTTTGATGACAACCGCATGCACGGCGACATCGAGTGCGGCAACTAATTCGGCGATCAACCCGATCATCGTGATGAACGCACCCTTGAACAATGCTCAATTCAAGGAAGGCGATCTGGTGACTGTGCAATCTATCGCGACCGATCTAGCCGGTATCGTTCGCGTGGAACTTTCGGTCGATAACAATATCGTACGCACCGACCCGTTACAACAGTCGCAGACGACAGCGATCATGGTCCAAACTTGGATCGCAACCCCCGGCATGCATACGATCACAGTGCGCGCGGTGAATAAAGCCGACATCTCGAGTGCGCCGGCATCCATCGCCATCTCGGTCGCGCCGGTCATCGCGGCAACGCCAACCCCACGCGTTATCACTGTCACGCCAATACCTCAAGTCCAAGCGGTTACCGTGACACCCGTATCTTCGCTCACGTGCGTGAACAACTCTGCGTTTGTTGCCGATGTGACTATTCCTGATAGAACGGTGATTGCGGCTGGACAGACGTTCAACAAAGTTTGGCGCGTCCGGAACACCGGCACTTGCACCTGGGGCACAGACGAGGAACTGATTTTCGTGCGCGGTGAAGCAATGACGAAAACGGCGACGATTGCAATTCCTGTTACTGCGCCCGGCGCGACGGCTGATCTGGCGATCGCTATGACGGCTCCAGTAGCGCCTGGCACGCATACCGGCGACTGGCGCATGAGAAACCGGGTCGGCGCAATCTTTGGGACGACTCTTAGCGTGAGCATCAATGTTCCCGGTCCCACGCCAATCAATACGGCGGTCAGTTGTCCTTTTACACCCGCCATTGAATCTTTCACTATTACTCCGACGACGATCACTGCAGGACAATCGGCAACTTTGAACTGGGGCGCGGTCATTGGCGCGGAGATGGCTGAGATCGATAATGGGATTGGCGGCGTATCAACGCCCGGCAGCATTGCCGTTAGTCCCGCGACAACGACGACGTATACGCTTACCGCGACCTGCGGCGACAAGTCTAGGACAGCTCAAGTGACGATCAATGTCAACCCAGCTGCGCCCGTTGGAACAGCAACCGCAACGACTGCGCCCACGAACACGCCAACGCGCACGCCGACCGTTACACCAAAACCCTAGCGTCTGCAAAGTAATAACTTGTCGGGGCGAGTAATTGTGCTTGCCCCAACAAACACGGAGATCGTTTTTAACGAGATTCCAGGAGGATCCGATGAAAAAATGTAATGACGTAATGACCAAGAATCCCGTCTGTTGCTTGCCAAATGACTTGGTGTCAAAGGTGGCGCAGTTGATGAAGAGCAAAGATTTCGGTTCAGTTCCCATTATCGAGAACGAGCAAACCAAGAAGTTGGTCGGCATCGTGACCGATCGCGACCTGGCTCTTAAGATTGTGGGTGAAGGGCGAGATCCCAAATCGACAAAAGCAGAAGACGTGATGACGCGCAAGGTCGTCACCTGCCATGCCGAAGACGATCTGCAAAACGCGCTGGATGCAATGTCTTGGAATAAATTGCGGCGTATTCCAGTCGTAGACAACGACCATGCCATTGTCGGAATTATCGCCCAGGCAGATGTGGCGACGCGGGTTGACCAGCCAGATAAAACCGCGGCCATGGTTAGGGGAATTTCGCAATCCCATTAGAGCAAAAGGAGTAAGAGTGTTATGTTCCCAATCGGTGACGATAACAGCGGTCGCAGAACTTGCCGCTGGTTACCTATGCCTGGGTCGCTCTCAACGTCCTTTTTTTCTTTGTCGAGCTGGGTCGCACCCACATCTGCTCGTCGAGTCCCCACCAAGGCACAAGGGTGGGAGCGGGTTAGGAAAGGAGGAATAGCCATAAGCCAAGACCTGACTTTCTGATTACGTACATGCCAACATTTGAACGATCAGGACGGTGGACATCACGACGCACGGTGTCTACGGAATTACAGATCGCTATCTTCATACACGGAGATGAACAACATGAAATTCACAAATAACTTGGGAATGCTCTTGCTCGCGATTTGGCTCATCGTGACCGGGTTAATCGCATTGCTCGGTCTAAGTTTTTCGGGTTTACCCATCATCATGGCGATCCTCGCCATCGCGGCGGGTGTCTTAATCCTGATGGGTCGGTAAGCCATTCAGGTTCCGCCCTAGCTGTATAACAAGCCACCGGAATCCTCGTCTGAATGACGAATATATTCTCTGCAACGGCACGCACGTGGCTATTAAGCAGGTGTGCCGTTGCGTGAGTTTTGCATTGAAAGATTAGCCAAGGTCTTGCGATGAAACAGACACCCATGACCCGAGAACAGCTACTTGAAAAACTGCTTGAACTGCAAGATAAAATTGCAGAATTGGAATCAAGGCAACTGGCGCTAGAAAACGAAATTAAAGCGCTGAAGGAAGTCCGTAACCACTTTTCTGAACTGTTCAATCATTCCCACGACGGCATCGCAATTATTCAAGACGAACTGGTCAAATTTGCCAACCCCAAAATTTCCCAGGTGCTCAACTATCCGGTTGAAAAACTAGTCGGCACTCGCTATTCAGACTTTATCGATCCGCACGTCCTGCCTGCCGCGGTTGATCGTTACAAGCGTCGGCAAGCCGGAGAGGCGCCCTTGCCGATCATCGAATCCGTGCTCAAGTCAGCGGCGGGAGAATCGATTCTGGTTGAAGTCTATGTCGGTCCGATTACGTTTCAACATCAACCCGCGTTACTCTTGATAATTCACGACGTCACATACGCCAAGTGGGCAGAGGACCAATTACTGACCCTTAAACCCTATCAAGAGAGTCTGGCTGAAAGCGCCAATATTTGGGTGGATGTGCTAGATCGAAATGGCAATATTGTTTTTTGGAATCGAGCCGCCGAAGAAATTTCCGGTTACTCGATGGATGAAGTTGTGGGGCATCAAAGGATATGGGAGCTCCTTTATCCCGACGAACAGTACCGCGCGAATATCCTTCTCAAGAAAGATGCAATCATCGAACAGGGAGACGAAGCGATTAGTCTTGAAACCACCATCCAGCGCAGAGATGGCACCCTGAGAGTGATTTCATGGAATTCAAGAAATGTTTTGGATGAGAGGAGAAACCCCATTGGGTCGATTGCGCTGGGTCAGGATATTACAAAGCGCAAGACGGCAGAGAAAGAGTTGAGCTATAGCTTCGAGAAAGTGAAAACTCTTCTCGATAGTACACTCCGCGCGATGGGCGCGATGGTCGAAGCAAGAGATCCATATACCGCTGGGCATAACCGTCGGGTTGCCCAACTTAGCGTGGCAATTGCGCGCGAGCTGGATCTCTCCGAAGAACAGATCGAGGGAATTCACAAAGCAGGGCTGGGTCATGATATCGGTAAGATCAGCGTGCCCGCGGAGATACTCATGAAGCCCACCAAGTTGAGCGATGCTGAATACTTGATTCTCCGAACGCATCCGCGGGTGTCCTATGACATTCTCAAAGTGATCGAATTCTCGCAACCGGTGGCGACCATCGTGCTGCAACACCACGAAAGGATCAATGGCTCTGGCTATCCGCTTGAGATTTCAGGCCAAGAAATTCTTTTGGAAGCGCGCATCATGGCAGTCGCGGATGTGGTCGAAGCCATGTCTTCGCATCGTCCCTATCGCCCATCGCTTGGCATAGAACAGGCACTGGTCGAGATCAATACCCATCGTGGGATTCTCTACGATACGGATGTGGTGAATGCCTGTTCGAATCTTTTCACCCAAGGGCGCTTTAAGTTTGAAGCAATCGACACCTGAGTTCGGACATTGAAGAACAAGCTTCTGTCGTCTGACATCAAGGCATGAGGAGGTACTAGTGCAAACAACTCAATCGCGCATTCATCATTCCGCGCTTCGGCAAGGATTGCTATTCGGAATAATCCTTGGAGTCCTGTTGCTCGTCTTCAACCTAATCAACAACTTGGCAAACCTCGATGCCACTGACAAAACCTGGCTGAAGAATAGCTTGCTGGTCGTTATGATTGTCTTGCCCGGACTGGCGGGATACATCAGTTCGAAAGAAACCGGGCGAATAAAATCCGGGGCTTGGACTGTTTTGGTGACAGGATTCGTTAGTGCGTTCATCGGAATTGTTTCACTGTGGGTCATTACGTTCTTATTCATGGATACCCTCAGTCACAACGCATTGACCGTGATCGATTTCCAACCAAGCGGTAAGGCAAGCATGGAAGCGTTCAGCGTTGCAAGTGCCTGGGGTGGGAGCATTTTCATTTTTGTGTTCTCGCTTGCTTTCGGGGCAGGGTATGGTCTGCTCGGCAGTCTGCTTGGCGCACGCAACGCACATCTGCCGACTGAGTTTGCTCAAGGTTAGGGCCGCACTGGAGAAAGTGAGAGGAGTATGATTACCAAAGAAGAGTTGAAAGAATTGTTGAGTGTACTCAATTATTTTATGATCGGTGGTTTGATGCTGGGGATTACGTGCGCCACCGTCGTCGCCATGGGTGACATCGCGTTTGTCAGAACGGATTATGGCTTGCCCGTGCCGACCAAGGTTATTACGGCAACAATTGTTATCCTGATCGGCGCAATGACGGGGCTGGTTGCCTATTTGATTCTTCTGCCCGCCGAATTAAAATTGGTTCGCCAAAAACTCAGTCCCATCCTATTGGCGCGAAGATTATCTGGAAAGAAATGAAACAAGCGGATTGAATCGACCATAGAGTCGAAGGAGAAATAATGCCAAACCCTATCGCACAGCTTTTCGATTTGAAAGGCAAGAGCGCGATCGTCACTGGCGGCGCGCTGGGAATCGGACAGGCAATTGCGCTCCGATTAGCGGAAGCGGGCGCAGCGATAACGATTGCCGATGTGAATCTCAACGCGGCAAACGCAACCGTTGAGCAAATCAAGGTGCAAGGTGGAAAAGTTCAGGCGGTGCAAGCCGATGCCGCCAGCGTCGCCGATGCCAAGCGGGTGGTCGAGATGACTCTATCGGCTTTCGGTAGCATTGATATTTTGGTGAATAATGCTGGCATCTTTCCTTTTTCGCCAGCAACCCAAACGACCGAAGAACTGTGGGACAAGGTCTTGGATGTAAATCTCAAAGGAGCATTTTTTTATTCTCAAGCGGTCGCGCAGAAAATGATCGATGCAGGACGTGGCGGCAAGATTATCATGATCGCTTCGATCGATTCGCTCCACCCGACGGGCAACCTGGCGCATTACGACGCGTCAAAAGGCGGTATGCTCATGCTCACCAAGTCGTTAGCGGTCGAATTCGGTCGTTACAATATTAATGTGAATGCAATTGCACCGGGCGGAATTCAGACACCTGGTGGTGAGTCGCAAGCCGCAACCATTCTCAAGGCGACGGGCATGACCCCCGAGCAAATGGTCAAGGGTTTTGTGTCGCGCATTCCGCTCGGACGTATGGGCGCACCGGATGACATTGCCAAAGCGGTACTCTTTCTTGCGAGCGCCGCCGCTGACTATATGACCGGCAGTCTGATGGTTGTGGATGGCGGATACTTGTTATCATAATCATCGGAGAAATCATCATGCCACAACCACCTCATATCGAGCGACAATTTGCCGGTTCAGAAACAGTTCGCGACCTTGTAAAAGGTCACTTTACGGGTGCGCCGCCGCTCCGCAGTGCGATTCAAACGACGCTGATCGGTGGGCTGGTAGTAGCCGTTGCATTCATGATCGCGCGAGCGATTTCGTGAGAGCGCCGTTGCACGAATTATTTAGACCAAGGAGGAATTGATGAAAAAACAAGTGGGTTTGTGGATTGACCATCGAGAATCGGTTATCGTGACTGTCATAGGCAAAGCGGAGGAAACAAAACGAATAGCATCTAACATGGAAAAGCATGTTCGATTTTCTGGCGCAGCGCAGGCATCCTCGGAAGAGGACATCCAAGACAACAAATTCTCGGGACACCTCAACAAATACTATGATAAGGTGATTGCGTCTATTCGCGACGCAGAATCGATCCTCATCTTTGGTCCTGGTGAGGCAAAGGTCGAACTTAAAAAACAACTTGAGAAGGAAGGGCTCGGATCGCGCATCGTTGCGACTGAACCCGTTGACAAGATGACCGAACACCAGATTGCTGCCAAAGTTCGACAATACTTCAAGTAGTAATTGTCTGTAGGGCCGATCCCGAATTACATCCAGAGCTGGCGCGTGGCTGAAAGAAATTTGGTGAATCGTCAACCCTACGAGGCAATCAAAGAGTTGCGAGAAAATGAGCAGTGGGAGGCAACGATGGATATTCAAAAAGGAAGAGCTGTTCGCCTGAAAACCCTCGATCTGTCTCGGGCTAGAAAAGATGGCGACGCGATTGCCAAAGCGATGGAGGTCGCCGGTTTCGAGGGGGTGAAAAAATATGTTCAGGAGCAGCTCGGTCAAACCGGTATTGGAATTGGAAAAGAGGGTGTGATCACACTCGTTTGCAACGATCATCTCGTCAAGGTCAAATTCTTGGGCATCGAGAATGAGGTTTTCGTTCCTACGATCCTCCTAGTGTTTACAGGTCGAATGGTCGGGCAACACTTTACCTTGAACCACAAGCTGGGGATGCCCGGAATGCCTGGGACGTTCGTCTCTGCAGGCACACACCTGGAGTTTGCGGGAGCCGTAATCGAAGATGTGGGCGCGGGTGTCTTGGGGATTATGAACTGCTTTAGCATCCTCGACGGAGAATACAAGGGCAAAACCTTGCGCTTTGCCCCTGGGTCTTCCGCTGAGTGGTCATTGAAGGAAGGATAATCCCGCTACGAAAAACAAAATCATCGAAAAAGAATAAGGCGCGCGACAGGCAAGTCTGTAAGTCAGACGCGCACTAAAGAAGGGAATAAAATGTCAGACCAACAAGAGCCAACGCAGCAAGAGAAGCTGGAACGGCAACAGGGACAGAAGCAGAGACAGCAGCAACACCTCGAGCAGCAGCAGAAGGAGCAACAACAACTGGAACAACAACAAGAACAGAAATGGAAACAGCAACAATCGGAGCGGCAACAACTAGAGCGCGAGCAAGAAGAGAAACGGAAACAGCGTCAAGCGGAACAGCAACAACTGGAGCGCGAGCAGGAAGAAAAACGGAAACAGCCCAAGCCGTAGCCCTTGCTGCTATTTTGGATTAGGCCCGTTGCCAATCTCGTTCCTTTTGTTGATCAGGATGATCGGGGTATTTTATATCCTCACGGCGGAAAGGGTGAAGGCGATTTTGCTCAAAGATGAAATTTTGAAGAGAGGACGACGGTCTTATGCGGCAGAGCCGAATGGAAATCAAAGCAGCGGCAGAAAAAGAAGAACACTGTGGAGACAATCCGGCGTTGAGCGCTGTCATTGAGAGAAACATCCGCACGATTATTCAACTCCGGCAAAAAGCAGCGCGCAATCGAAGCGTGCAAGACCGCATCGCCGACGCCATCACCTCTTTTTCGGGTCGCATGCTGTTTGCCTATGTGCATATCGTATGGTTTGTTGTTTGGATTCTGCGTAACACCGGATATTTGGGTGTACCTGCTTTCGATCCTTTTCCCTATGGTCTCTTGACGATGATTGTATCGCTAGAAGCGATTTTTCTTTCGACCTTCGTGCTCATCAGCCAGAACCGCCTAAGCGCAGAAACCGAGCGGCGCGCCGACCTGGCTTTGCACGTCGGCATGCTCACCGAGCATGAGCTAACGCGGGTGCTGCAAATGCTCGATGCGATTCAAGACAGAATGGGGATTTCGAACGATGAGGACAGCGAACTGGCAGACCTCGAAAAGGAAACCAAACCCGAAGATGTCCTCGCCGAAATCGAGCGGCTGGAATTGCGCGCACTCCTGGGGAAAAAACTCACGCGTAGAACAAACTCTCAAAAACAGTAGGCGAAGGTGGCACACTGCGCTTACTTGAGTATTTGACGTTTGACAAAGCCTTGAAAGTTTGCCATCATACTTTACAGCGAACAATCAAGCATGGGAGCTGTTTCTCGCAATCGTGATCGATTGCAAGAAACCTCTGAACTTGGGAGCACGACGATGGGTAATAAAACTAAATCTGAACTCGTCGCAGAAAATTCTTCTTTGCGAGCGCGCTTGGCAAAATTGGAATCACAATCGCCCAAGCGGTCCTTGGGCAAAGGAACGCAGTTCACGAAGGCGATGGCTGAACGCAAGCGAGCACAGCAAGCGTTGAAGGATTCCGAAGTTCGTTACCGGCGGCTTTTTGAAACCGCCAAAGACGGCATCTTGCTTCTCAATGCTGACACGGGGCAAATCACCGATGTCAATCCATTTCTGGTTGAGCTGTTGGGCTATACCCGTACAGAGTTTTTGGGGAAGAAGCTCTGGGAAATTGGTCCATTTAAAGATATCGCCGCCAGCCAAATCGCCTTTCGCGAATTGCAAAAGAAACAATACATTCGTTACGATGAGTTACCGCTGGAAACCAAAAATGGACGGCGCTCCGATGTGGAGTTTGTTTCCAACGTCTATCAGGTCAATGGCCATAAAGTGATTCAATGCAACATCCGCGACATCACCGAACGCGTGAAAGCAAAAGATACGATTCGGAAAGCGAACCAAGACCTATCGCTCATGGTAACCGAATTGCAAAAGCATGAGCGTGAAATGCGGTTGGTCAATCGGATGATCGATTTGCTTCAAACCTGCAAGACGGTGGACGAAGCCCATCGGGTGATTGCTTTGGCGGCAGAGGAACTATTTCCCGGTCAGAGGGGAGGGCTAGCAACCATGCACGCCTCTGGGCAATATCTTGAAACAGTCGCATGGTGGGGAAGCGAACCACTCCTCGAGTCGGTCTTTTCATTGGAAGATTGCTGGGCAATGCGGCGCGGACAACTCCATTGGGTGGAGAACCCAGGAACCAGTGTGATGTGCCGTCACTTTGTGCGGCAACCGGAAACAGGTTACCTGTGCCTGCCTCTCGTAGTTCAGGGCGAAACAATGGGATTGTTTTGTCTTGATGCCCCAGCCGAGAATAGTGCAGAACAGTCAAGCAGCCGGAATCAACTTGTCGTAACCATTGGTGAGGGGATCAAGGTGTCTTTGTCCAACCTGAAACTGCGCGACATTTTACGCGAACAGGCAACCCGGGACCCTTTGACCGGACTCTTCAACCGACGTTACTTGCATGATACGCTACCGCGTGAGTTGAATCGTGCGCTCCGGCACAATGCCCCGATGTGTCTAGCAATGCTTGATCTAGACCACTTTAAACACATTAACGATACCTTTGGTCACGAAGCCGGCGATTTACTTTTACGCGAATTGGGTCGTGCACTGCGCGATAATGTGCGCAAGAGCGATATCGTCTGTCGTTATGGCGGCGAGGAGTTTGTGTTGGTTCTGCCCGATTCACGTTTGGAAGACGGACGCAAGCATCTCGAAAAGATCCGCACGCAGGTCAAGGAACTTCCAGTCCGATATGGAGAACAACTGCTCGGCACGGTAACCGTATCGATTGGTGTCGCTCAGTCGCCTGAACATGGTCTTACCGCCGATGATTTGCTACGCGCCGCTGACGAAGCGATGTATGCAGCCAAACAAGCTGGTCGCGACTGTGTCGTTGCCTATAATAATGATCGTTTGAGTGAGACGGGATGAAATCAGCGTTCAAATTCCAAAAATCGGTGATTGTTGAAATGCAACTGAAAAGGAAATCCTATGAATTCGCATGATAACCAGGATCGTGAGCTTTTACAGGACATCGCGCGGCGAGCAATGCTTGAGCGAGGATTGCTCCCTGACTTTTCCGCGGAGGCGCTCGCTGAACTCGATAAGATTCAAGCACCGGCAACAGCAACCGGTAGACCCGTGAGTGATCTAAGAAATTTGTTATGGGTTTCCATCGACAACGACGACTCGCGTGACTTGGATCAACTAACGGTTGCCGAGGCAATGCCCGGCGACAAGATAAAGGTACTGGTCGCGGTGGCAGACGTCGATGCGCTCGTTGAAGATGGATCAGCCATTGATGCGCACGCGCGCCACAATACGACCTCCGTTTACACCGCCGCCAAAATATTCCCAATGTTGCCCGAACAGCTTTCTACTGACCTCACCTCCTTGAATGTCAATGAAGATCGCCTAGCCATTGTCGTCGAAATGGTAATTGGCATCGACGGCTCGCTCCAGGGTTCTGATATTTATCGGGCGCGCGTCCGCAATCATGCGAAGCTCGCTTACAACAGCGTTGCGGCATGGCTGGAAGGTGGCAGTCTGCCGGAAGCAATTGCAAGCGTCAATGGATTGGCTGAAAATCTGCGCATGCAGGATAGAGCAGCCCAAAGCATGAAGAATCTGCGGCACGTTCACGGGGCGCTTAGTTTGGAAACCATCGAGGCGCGCCCCATCTTTGAAGGCGATGCAATTCGCGAACTGCAAGCGGAACAAAAGAATCGCGCCAAGGAGTTGATCGAGGATTTCATGATTGGGGCAAACGGCGTGACCGCCCGGTATCTTTCGTCCCGAAAGTTTCCTTCGATCCGCCGGGTGGTCCGCACGCCAAAACGGTGGGATCGAATTGTCGCGATTGCCGGTGAGCACAAGTTTGCCTTACCGCCAAATCCAGATTCCAAAGCGCTGGAGGAATTTCTGACCAAGCAGAAAGCTGCCGATCCGCTTCGATTCCCCGATTTGTCTCTCGCGGTGATCAAGCTTTTGGGCGCGGGTGAATACTTGGCCGAATTTGCAAACGGTAATGCCCCAGGACACTTTGGTCTCGCGGTCAAGGATTATACCCATTCCACTGCGCCGAATCGCCGCTACTCCGATCTGCTCACCCAACGCTTGTTGAAAGCTGCCGTCGAAGGAAAAACCTCGCCCTATAGCAAAGATGGATTGGATGTGCTGGCGAAACATCTCACTGAAGAAGAAGATGCCGCGAACAAGGTCGAACGGCAAGTCGAAAAATCTGCGGCGGCGCTTCTCCTAGAATCGAAAATCGGCGAGCAGTTTGACGGCATTGTCACGGGAGCTTCTGCTAAAGGCACTTGGGCACGGCTTGTCACGATTCCAGTTGAGGGCAAAGTGGTTCATGGATTTGAGGGATTGGATGTCGGCGACCGAATCCGTGTGCAGTTGGTATCCACAGACGTTGAGCGGGGATTTATTGACTTGACGAAAGTCGGTCCATCAAGACAATAACCTGATGCTGACCACCATCGTCCAACAACAGAATCTCGTTCCCACTGAGGACATTTCCATCCAGCAAAATTGCCTTGACGCCTCGATTGATACCTGACGGATTGTCCACTCGGATATGAAAAGTGCTTTCACCCACGCGGTACGTCACTTGATAGCTTTGCCAACGCTTGGGGATGCAAGGATCGATTTGCAACACCTTTCCCTTTCGGCGGATTCCTAAGAGGGCTTCCAATCCCAGGCGGTACATCCAGCCGCTCGAGCCAGTGTACCACGTCCAACCGCCGCGCCCGGCGTGCGATAGTGCACTGTAAACATCCGCCGCGATTACGTACGGCTCCACCCTATACCGCGCAATTTTTTCCGGCGTATCACTGTGGTAGATCGGGTTGAGCAAATGGAATAAAGATTCAGCACGATCACCCTGACCGAGTTCTGCAAACGCCCACACCGCCCACACCGCCGCGTGCGTGTACTGTCCGCCATTCTCGCGAATGCCGGGCGGATACCCTTTGATATAACCTGGGTCGCGCAGTGTCTTGTCGAACGGCGGCGTGAGGAGTTGCAGGAGTTGCTCGCCTGGGCGCACGAGGCGGTTGGCGACCGATTCCATCGCTTGCGTTGCCCGCGCCGGGTCGGCTGTCTCAGACAGGACTGCCCAGGATTGTGAAATCGAATCAATCTGGCAATCACCGTTCGTCGCCGATCCTAAAGGCGTGCCGTCGTCGTAATACGCGCGGTGGTACCACGCGCCATCCCAGGCGCTCGCTTCAATGGCTTTGCTCAACTCACCGGCGCGTTGCCGATATGTGGCGGCTTGCTCTTTATCGCCTCTGATATCGCACAATTCCGCGAAGCGGGTCAATGTAGCACACAGGAACCAACCGAGCCACACACTTTCGCCATGACCCTTAATACCCACCTGATTCATTCCGTCGTTCCAGTCGCCAGTGCCCATTAGCGGTAAGCCATGCGCGCCGCTAGTTGTTCCCTTCTCCAGCGCGCGCCGGCAATGTTCGTAAAGCGTGTATGTCTCTAGGGTGGGTGGATAGTGATCGTAACGTTCGTTTTCACCTGGCTCCAACAGTGCGGCTTTACGAAACGGGATGGTCTCATCAAGGATCGATTTGTCGCCAGTCGCCGTCACATAGTTGGCCGTGACGAACGGAAGCCACAACAGGTCGTCGGAAATGCGGGTTCGGACGCCGCGACCGGAAGGCGGGTGCCACCAATGCAGCACATCCCCAGCTTCGAATTGATACTGCGCGGATTGCACAATGTGTTCGCGCGCGAGATGCGGTGCGACGTGCACTAATGCCATCACATCTTGCAATTGATCGCGAAAACCGAATGCTCCGCTCGATTGATAAAACGCCGTGCGTCCCCACACCCGACACACCAGCGTTTGATAGAGGAGCCAGCGGTTCAGCAAGAAGTCCATCGCAGGATCGGGCGTTTGCACTTGTACGGCTCCCAGCAAATCCTCCCAGAATTTATTCAGCCGATTCCAAGCCGCTTCGATCTGTTCTGCTTTTTGATGTTGCTCGATCAGCTGCAATGCCTCTGCTCGATTCGCGCCCTCGCCGACCAAGAAAAAGATTTCTTCCGGTTCGCCCGGTTTTAGATCGATGTGAAGTTGCAGCGCGGCACACGGATCAAGACCCGGCTCCACTGCGCTCGCCAGTCCGATGCGATCAAGCGCGGCGGGATGACTGAAGCTTCCCATGCGTCCCAGGAACTCGGTCCGATCCGCCGTCAATCCGTGAATCCGCTTGCTTGCCGCTACGAACGCGACGCGCTCGCCAAATTCTGTGTTGTAGCAATTGTGCGCCAAGAGCGCTTGATGGTCGCTGTCAAATTCGGAGACCACATATTGTTGTGCGGCGTCGCGTGTGACGCCCAACACCCATTCGGCGTAAAAGGTCGCGGTAATCCGTCGAGTGTGCTTCCACGTATTCTCCAATCGTAGTTGCACGACTTTGACTGGTGCATCCGGTGCGGCGAAGAGTCGCAATCTTTGGACGAGTCCGTGACTGTTGTGCTCGAAAATGGAATAACCGGCACCGTGACGAATCAGGTACGGAGCTGGCGCACGACACGGTAGTGGCGTCGGCGACCAAACCTCCGCGGTCTCCTCGTCGCGCAAGTAGAGCGCCTCCCCCGGCGGATCGGCGACCGGATCGTTTGACCAAGGCGTAAGTCGGTTTTCGCTGCTGTTGCGACACCAAGTATAGCCCGCGCCGGACTCAGAGACGATGAATCCAAAATTGGGGTTCGCGATGACGTTGATCCAGGGTGCAGGTGTCCACTTACCCGGCTCAAGATAAATTACATACTCACGCCCATCCGCGCTAAAACCGCCCAGTCCGTTATCAAAGAGAAGATCGTTGGGATGCGCAAGGGGCGGCGTGGATTCCACCTTCGAATCGGGAGTCATGGGAATAAAGGGGGGTAGGCGAGTTGGTTGTTTGAGAAGCACTTGCAATTGTTGAGCCAACGAACCTTTGGCTCCATCGAGCTCGACGCGCGCTGCGGTTTCCAAGAGCACGCGGTCGGCGTCGCCTAGTTGATCGGCATACAAAATAAAAATGCCGCCGCGCCGGTTAAACCAATCCTCACTGTTCTGGTGAACAAGCACACGGTGGAGTTGCCCCCGCAATTCTTGACCGTACGTTGTCCCTTGTTGATTATTGAATTTTCAAAAATTAATGTCCGCGTCGCCTAGCGTTCCCAGGGTAACTCGGAAGCAAAGATGCATGCCCATAAACGCTTGGACGAGCGCCGCGTGCGCGCCACCCCAGCCATAACATTGTCTCGCAGTTCCATG
>JACRMI010000091.1 GCA_016215025.1 Chloroflexota bacterium | reverse complement strand
TTGCCGACTAAGGCATGGATGCGCGCGTCGGTAATGTCACGGTAGTCACAATGTTCAAACTCACAGGCATAGCCCTCGGTATCGATCTGTTTCGGGCGTCCGCGTGAACTCTTGCCTTCGCGCCACGGACGCACGGTGGCGGTGCCAGCCGGCACATTCGTTATCGCTAACGAACGCACACAGTCAGGACAATCCGCGGGTGTGCGTGGTTTGAGCGGTAGGGGTGGTCGTTTGGCTTTCTTGGAAGGCGGTACAGGACGGGCCGCTGACCGCCAGACCTGAAACCACCAGAGGTCAATGAACCAAAGCACGAGGATAACACCGAAACGAGGTAAAGCAACAGTCCAAGGTGTTGCAATCATGCGAAAATCTTGCTCCATGGTGCGAGGTAGGAATAAGGAACAAGAATAATCGCGTGGAAATATTTGTCAAGGGACAATTGCTGCTCTTTCCAACTTGCTTGTGGACCGCGAATTATCCACCGCGTTCAATAGGAGCACCCCGCTTTGTCTGCCAGAACTTGCGTGCGCGATTTACTTTGCTGTACCTGCTCGACCAGACGCATAATCCCAGCCAGCGCGGTTTGATCGCCGGTCGCGGTAATACGCACGCGCAGACTACCATCGCCGTTGATTGCGCCAGCGATGACCTTGTCGCTGATCTTTTTCTTCACCGGTTTGGATTCGCCGGTAAGCATCGCCTCGCTGACGTCCGACTCGCCTTCGTCCACCGCACCATCGGCGGGGATGCTTGCGCCGGGACGCACCAAAACCAAATCGCCGGTCGCAAGCTCACGCACCGGGATTTGTTCGGTACTCCCATCGGCACGAACGCGTTTCGCTGTATCCGGCATTAGTTTGGCAAGTTCGTTCAATGCACCGGATGCTTGACGTACACTCCGCATTTCGATCCAGTGTCCCAGAAGCATAATGTCGATCAAGGTCACGAGTTCCCAAAAGAACCAACTGCCTGGGAATAGAAAGAGCGCGGCGAGACTGTAGATAAACGCGACGCTGATCGCGAGCGAAATCAGCGTCATCATCCCAGGTTGACCATTGCGTAATTCGACCATTGCCATTTGGAGAAATGGAACACCGCCGTATAGAAAAACGACGATGGAAAATATAGGCGTAATCCATACACTGCCGGGAAACACTGGCATCGCAAAGCGAAACCACATTTGGATCATTTCGCTGTAAAGCAAGACGGGGATACTGTGTGCGAAACAGACTCAAAAGCGATTGCGGAACATTATCTCGTGACCGGTGTGAGCGATATACTGACGATGGTCATTACCCGCTTGTTCATGACCCAGATGAGCCATGGGCATGCTAAGGGTCGTGGTATGTTCGCCCTGAGCCATGGGTTCTTCATGTTCGGCATGTTCACGGCGCATACCACCATGCCGATGGGTATCTGTCTCGACATGCTGATGATGGGTCATCGTGCCTCCCCTAACTGCCGCAGCAATTTGCTGGCTTCTTCCATCGCCGCGAGACCAGGCACGGGACCTTTCAAGGCATCCAACAAGGCATCTACCCGAATCTGTAGGACGGAACGATTCCGCATCAGGATGTGTCGAATGGTTTCGCGCAGCTGTGTGTCACTCGCATGATGCGCATCGGTTAAAGTCCGTAACAGGTCGGGCAAAGCCAGATCTCTCATATCGATGAGGACCTGCGCGGCGACGTAACGCACGCCGAAATCTTCGTCTCGCAATGTATTTATCAAACACTCCATCACTTCCGGGCTGGGATATTGAAGCAAATAACGCGCCGCGGTTTCGCGGTCCCAGGGATCGCACTTGGCATTGCTCAATATTTCCAACGCTTCGGTTTTTGATTTGATTTTCATGGTGTCTCCTTCTCTTTATAGATTTACGCTAACTTTTTCTTCTTGCCGTGTTTGGCAACGGATGCAAAGCGAAGCGTACGGGATCGCCCTCAACCGAGTTGGCATAATCTCTTCGCCGCATGCCGCGCACGTGCCATAGCTGCCGTCGTCAATCCGTCGCAAAGCGGCTTCGATCTGATCGAGCAATTGCTTCGACTCGGCAAGTAAGATAGCGCTGCGTTCCCTCGAGATGCGGCTTTGGGTCAGATCGAGTCGGTCAGGGCTTGGTTCGATGGGCACACCCAAACGATGTTCTGCGTCCGCTATGCGTTCGCTGAGAACCATGCGTTGTTCTTCAAGTGTCCGTCGTGTTTCTCGTGAATCAGAATTCGATTTCATTGCAGTTCCTTTCTACCGCACAACCACATCGATCATCTTCATATCTCTACATAGGATAAGCGAGAGTGGATGGCGTTACTTCAAGTCCCTCTCAAGCGAACCTAAAGGTTTTCTAAAGCCGAATGATTGACACTCTTTTCTTTCGTGCTAGAATGCGATGGAAATCTTTTCTTCGAGGTTGGGCGAATGTCCAAAAGGATTCTCGTCGTCGACGATGATGCGCTGGTTCGCCGGAGTCTCAAGTTCCAACTCGAAAACGAGGGGTATACGGTGGTCGCGGTGGACTGCGGCGAAGATGCGCTAAGTCAAGCGCGCCTCAATCCACCCGATTTGATTTTGCTCGATGTGGGTTTGCCCGATCGCGATGGACTCGACGTGGCGCGGACGTTGCAACACGAAATGCAGGTTCCGATTATCTTCTTAACGGGACGCGGTCAAGAAACGGATATTGTCGTGGGCTTGGAAATCGGCGCTGAAGATTATATCACCAAACCGTTCGGCATGCGCGAATTACTCGCACGGATTCGGGTTGTGCTACGCCGAGCTGAGCGTGCTCCCACCAGCATCCCCGATGAACCGCTCGCCCTCGCCGGCATCGTGCTAGATCCTAAACGCCACCAGGTCACCGTGCATGACAAACCCGTGGAGTTGCCGCCCAAAGAATTCGAACTTTTGCGCTTGCTGATGGCGAATGCGGGAACGGTCCTCTCAACTGATTATTTGCTCGACGCCGTGTGGGGCGAAGAATTTGCGGGAGCCGTCCAAGTTTTATATGTTCACATGGGCTGGTTGCGCGAACGGATCGAGATGGATGCGCGGCATCCACGCTATATTCATACGGTGCGCGGCGTCGGTTACAGGTTTGAGGCAACGGAGACAGAAACATGATGCAGTCTTTGCGTGTTAAATTGGCGTTGAGTCACGCCCTTCCCTTTCTGCTCCTGATGCCCATTCTCACGCTCTATCTTTTCTATTCTTTGGAAGATTTCTTTAATCAGAATCTGCTTCAGCAATTGACCTATCAAGCGCGCCTGGTTCAGAATCGCGCCCAACAGAATCCAACTCTCATTGAGAGTCAGCCAGCGGCGGAGAATTTGCTCTCAGAAATTTCGCCCTTAACTGATGCGCGGGTGGTCTTGTTGTCGCGGGATACTACGATCCTGGCGTCCACTCGTTCCGAGGATGCTGAACGAATCGGAACTCGCTACACCGACGACGCGATTCAGCGTGCCCTGGGGGGCGAGACAGCGCAAGGGATCGGACCAGGGTTTACAACCGATGTTGCCTATGTCGTGTTGCCCCTGCGAAGCCACGGTGTCACGACCGGTGTCCTGCGACTCTCGTATGAAGTAGACGATGTGCGCGCTCAATTCGCTCAGCTCCGTTGGACGGTTCTCCTAGGAGTGATATTGACTGCACTCGGCGGTTTGGGCTTGGGACTGGGATTGGCAACGACGATCACGCGTCCTCTGCGACGACTCGGTACAAGCGCACGACAAATCGCCGCAGGAGATTATCGCGAACGTGTGCCCATTCGTAGTCAAGACGAAGTCGGACAATTGGCGCAGAATTTCAATCAAATGGCTGCGCGTTTAGAGGAAGCGGAGCAAATTCGCACCCGTCAACTCGCGGCGATTGTCCATGAATTGACGCGTCCCTTGGCAGGAATGCGCGCCGCGCTCGAAACCTTGCGTGAATATCCGAACGTCAATGTCGAAACACGCGATGAGTTTCTAGATGGCTTGACGGATGAACTCGCGCGTCTGGAACGATTGCTAAGCACCCTGCGTGGGGTAGCGAAGGGTGCGCTGCGTCCGATGCAATTGAATTGTTCCGCGGTTTCGCTCGAACGGGTCATTCGCGCGAGCATCGCACATTTCAAACCCATTGCTGCGAATAGTGGGATTACATTAAATGTCGAGCTTCCCACCCGATTGCCAAGCATTCGCGCGGACGAAGATCGTTTGATTCAAGTAATGATGAATTTGATCGACAACGCCCTCAAGTTCACACCGCACGGTAGTAGCATCAGCGTGAGTGTTGGCGCACACACCGACCATTTGTGGGTGCGTGTGGCAGACACCGGAGCCGGCATTGCGACGGAAGAAATGGAGCATCTCTTTCAGCAATTTTATCGCGGCGCAGAATCGCGTCCGCCGGAGAAGCGCGGTATGGGTTTGGGCTTGGCAATTTGCCGCGAAATCATTATGGCGCATGGCGGCGAAATTCAGGTCGACAGCGAGGTAGGGCAAGGAACGCAATTTACTTTTACCTTGCCCAAGTGATTTCACCATCGGCTTGATCTGACGAATATTTTCAGATGCGCGTCCAAAGGGTTGTTTCTGTAAGAAACAACCCTTTTTTTCTTTAGATTAGCTTTAGGATTCCTTGAGTGAAAGTTGAAGAATCCGCTGCGACAATTTTGTAAGTTGAGTATGCCAATGTCCGGAATCATTCACTCAGAGGAACCAATTGCGATTCAATGATCTTAACCATGCTTTGCTATCCGTCTTGGTATTACGAGAACACGATTCGATTTGGACGCCCAAAGCGCGAGAACTTGTCCTTACCTATTCACAGGCATTGCATGAGGGACTAGCGCAAATGAATTATCCGGTCGTCCCGATTCAAATCCAGTCGTCGGACGAATTGCCATCGGCTCTAGCTGAGTTTAATCCGTCTCGCTGCGTGGTACTGAATTGGTTCGAAGGCGTCGAGTCCAATGCCTGTGATGGAGCGGCGGTCACCCAGCGTCTCGATGAATTGGGATTTACCTATACCGGCTCGGCCGCGGTGGCTTGGCAAATGGCGCAGAACAAGTTTCGCACCAAGCGCGTACTGAGAGCGCATGCCATACCGACGCCGCGCGGCCAAGTGTTGCAGCGAGATACGCTGCATGATTGGACAACTTTTCCCGCTATCGTCAAAGTAGCTAATGATCATGGTAGCGAACACTTAACCTTCGATTCAGTCGTTCATGATACCGCCGGATTGGTAAAGCGCTTCAATGAACTTGGGGCATTGGGTGTTCACGATCTGATGGTTGCGGAATACATTGAGGGGCAGGAATTTACAGTGGCTCTCTGGGGCAATGGCAGGGTTCAAGCGCTTCCCCTGGTTCAGGTGGATTTTTCAGCACTCCCATTGGGTGTACCGCACATTCGTACTTTCGACGCCAAGTGGGATGACACATCAGCGATATACCACACGATTAAACTGAAACCGGCACTGGATCTCTCGCCGCAAGTCCAGAGGCGCATAGAACGAGTCGCCCGCGCCGCGTATCGCGCCTTTGGCTTGCGTGATTACGGACGCATCGATATTCGTCTACGAGATGGCACGCCGTTTGTAATTGATGTCAATGCGAATCCAGACATTACCTTTGAGGGAAGTTTTTTCGCCGCCGCTCAGTTTAGCAATTATAGTTATCCAGAGATGCTTGATCAGATTGTGCGATTGGCATTGCACCGCAAAGGAAACTAGATCGCGGTTGCAGATGTGGTGGGGATTTATCCCACGTCCTCAGCGGATCCGATAGGAGAAAGATCGATGCCGGGTATTCATTCGTTACTAGTCGCCATCGTGCAACCTCAGGATGTTGAGCGTGCAACTCGTGCGCTTGTCGCCGCAGGACTCAAAGTGACCTTAATCAGTTCGATGGGTGGGTTCTTGCGGGAGGGAAACGTCACATTGCTGTTAGGACTCGCGCGCCCAGAGGTGTCGTTGGCGATCCAAGTGCTCTCCGAGCAATGTCGTCAGCGAATGGTTTACCTGAATGCTGAACCGTATGTACCCGCGGCCGGTTCAACTCATTTCATCACCCCAGTCGAAGTTCAAGTTGGCGGGGCAACCGTTTTTGTAGTACCCGTTGAACAATTTGTCCGCATTGACGCGCAGCATCGAACCTATACCTACGAACCGACCGAACGGAGAAAAATTACGATGGAGAGAAAACTTATTCTAGCTGTTGTGCCCGAAGAAATATCAAACGGTATTCTCGACGCTCTAATGGATGCCCATTACGGCGCAACTTTAATCAGCACCACCGGCGGCTTGTTGCGTAAAGGGAACGCCACTCTCATGATCGGCGTCGAGGCTGCCAAGACCGAAGATGCGATTCAGCAGATCGAACGACTCTGCGCCGACACGCTTCCTAAAATGAATATCACCCATCCCTCAGTTAATATTTTTGTTGTCGATGTCGAACGATTCGAATCGATCGGATTAGAACCTGTAGGCAGGATCAAGCCCTCGTCTGCGCCGACAGCTAGTGCCACCACGTAATCCAAGCCTTTGACCTTGAGCTGATCCTGGCTTAGTTACTGGGTGAAGGAGGTGATGTCGTAAAATGATTTTTCGATGGTATCGAACAATTCAAGCATTCAAAGGAGGAAATGTGAAACTGAACTTCAAACCAATTCTGGGGACTTTGATCCTGGTCGTTGTCCTGGCGGCTTGCGCGCCGTCTAACACGCCGACGCCTCAACCGCCGGTTAAAGAAACCGTCATCGTTCCACAAACCCAGGTAGTGCAACAGACTAAAGTCGTCGAGCAAACCAGAGTGGTGGAACAGACCAAAGTCATCGAAAAGGTCATCACCGCCACTCCACCGCCGCCGACAAAAAAGACGATCGTCGAGTTCTGGACAACCGACAATGAAGAGTATCGCGTGCAAAAGTACGAAGAAGTCGCGGCGCGATTCATGAAGGACAATCCCGATGTGGACGTACGTATCGTGCCAATTGACGAAGCGACGGTAAGCCAGCGTGTCGCGACGGCGCGCGGTGCAAATCGCCTGCCCGCCATCGCGCGTGTGGGCGTAGAGCGCGTTGCCCCCTTCCTCGCGGATGGGATTCTCGACACCGACATTCCGACCAAGGTCATCAAGGACTTGGGCGAGAGCACATTCTACGATAGTCCGTTGAACATGGTCAAAACGCCGGATGGCAAGGCGTACGCTGCCGTTCCGTTCGATGGCTGGATTCAAGCGATCTGGTATCGTTCGGACGAATTCAAGAAACTCGGGTTGAATGCGCCGATCAAATGGGAAGACATCCAAAAAGCGTGCGAGACGCTCAAGGGCAAAGAGGGCAATCTCTACGGCATTACGCTCGGCACTGACCCAGGTCAAAACTATGGGCATCAACTCTTTGAGCAGTTTGCCATGTCCAATGGCGCGTATCCGTTCGACAAGAGCGGCAACGTGACGATGAACTCGCCCGCGATGGTTGAGGCGCTTGATTTCTACACAAGTTTGCAAAAGTGTGCCGCGCCCGGTCCGAACTATTGGAGCCAAGCGCGCCAATTCTACATCACGGGGCAAGCGCCCATGCTGTTCTACTCGACCTACGTGATGGATGACCTGGCGGGCTTGCAGAAGGGCGTCGAGCCGACCGTGAAAGATTTGGCGGTCAATACCGGCTTTGCGCCATCGATGATCGGCAAGAGCGGTGACAAGGCAACGTATGGCACGCTCGTCGTGAACGTCATGTTCAAGGGCGCGAACAGTGACGCGACGACCAAGTTCTTGAAATACATGCTCGACGGACAAAACTATATCGACATTTTGTTCCTCGCGCCGAATGGCAAGATTCCGGTGCGCAAGACGGCTGTCGATGCTTGGGCGAAGAACGACATCTTCAAATCGTACCCGAAAGAAGTTTTGGATACCGTCGCGAACGGGTACAACACGATGCAACGCTGGGCATTCACGTCATGGACAACGCCAACTCAACGTGCCGTGATCGGCGATATGGAAGGACGTTTGTTGATGCCGCAAGCCATCTCGAATGTCGTCGAAGGCAAGATGACTGCCAAGCAAGCCGCCGACTGGCTTCAAGCCCGCGTCGAAGAATTGAAAAAAGATCGGGAGGCACAAAAATAGCGGCGATGCGGTGGAGCGTCAAAGACGCCGACGCTCCACCGCGTCGTCAAAAAGATCAGAACGAAGGAAGGAGGTTGTGATGTTAACAATCAAACAACAGCAAAACAAAGCATTGGTCGCCTTGACCGATGGGAAAAAAGTCGGCGAAGTCAAAGATCTCTACCTTGACCAAGACTTGCACGCGATAACCGCTGTGCTCGTCGGCACCGAAGGGCTTTTGAATCGCAAAGCGCGTGTCATCCCTCGGTCAACCGTCGAAGTTTTAGGCGTCGATGTCTGGTTGGCGAAAGACAGCGAGTCCATTGTCGATCTGACCACACTTAACGAAGCGGATACATTCGTGCTGGCAAACGACTTGAGGGGACGTGAGATTCAGACCGAAGGTGGAACCAAGCTGGGCGCTGTCGAAGATGTTCTCTTGGATGATCGAGGCAATGTGCTCGGATTTTCGCTCGGCAAAGTCTACGTTCAAGGTCCACTCGCACAGAGGAAAATGATCACCCGCGCCGTGATTACGAACATTGGCAGCAAAGACGCTCCCATGACGACGATCTTGGCGCGTGCCGAAGAGTCTCAAATTCTGGACCTGTCGGCGAATCTTCAAGGTGTGTCTTTGACGGAGCAAGCCAAAGGTTAGGATGGGCAGCGCCATGATAGAGTTGCCCGGGGAGCGCCTGGCAATGCCGCCAGCGCTCCCCATCTTGAAACTGGGCTACCAGAACGCATGAAAGATGAAGAGATGGTATTGCGCACTAAATGAGCGGCGATTAGCATAGCCACCAAATGCTTGGGTCTATCAGAGGAGACCGCTGAGTCTTACAGGCATTTCCCTCATCGCACGAAGGAAAGCAAATGAAAAAGGTGCGTCCGCTTGGGATCGGAATCGTCATTGGCCTTGTCATCGGATTAGTCTATGGGTATTCTATCTTGTCGTTCGTAATGCGCGACACGAACAGCGGTATCGCGCTGGGGGGATTGATGGGAGTGGGCATGGCTAGCGCTATCGTCGTGGCGATACAGAGTCAGGAAAGAATAGGACACTAGGGGCCTTGCTCAATCTGTGTACTTCGCCCACTCAATTACTTTCGATTCCATAACAACTCAATACCCGCGGAGAGATTGGGATGGCAGAGTCAGAGGTGACGCATTGTTGGGTAATCAGCGAAGATGCCCAACCCGCGAGGGAGAGCGACAGAACATGATTGGGGCGCTCTCCCAAGCCATGTTGTAACTGAGAGTACATTATCATCAGTATGGCGATCTGGAAACGGAGGCAATATATGCTAGACAAAAGAATACTTGGCGTGCCTGTGCTTTGGTTTGGTATCGGGAGCGTGGTGTTGGTGCTTCTTATCATGGAAAACGTGCTTGGCAGTTACCTCGCGTATTCAAACGCGGTGTCCATCGGTCTCGCTAGGACGGAGGCAATTGAAAGATCATTAGGGACCAAAATTGATAAAGTAGAAGGCGACCTCGCTCTCCAGATAGATCAACACCAGACCGACACAACGCATTTGCAGTCTAAGGTGGATGGCTTGAACAAGGCAGTTATAGCATTGGAGAAGGGACGCAAGCGATTACAGATGCAGGTATTTCTGTTGAAAGCGTCCGCGCGCGTGGCGCGCGCGAGTGTCTACCTTGCCAACGAGTCCCCAGGATTGGCCAAGCGCGATCTGGCGACGGCGATTGAATCGTTAGAACAGGCGCAATTGCTCGCGCCACTCGATCAAGAACTGGCAATTGGTGAGATTATCACCAGCTTAACGGAACTGCGTCAGAGTATCGAAGTCAAGGCATACCCAATCGCCACCTTGGAGATTCTGATTGACAAACTCGACACGCTCATTGGAAAATCATCTCAAGAATAGGTGGTCGGATGACTTGGCGTACACCCACTCTGCCTGAACGTGAAGCACGACTCGCCTACGCACTCATCATTCCAACATTTGTCATCGTCGCGGGACTGGTCATTTTTCCAGCATTCTTCAGCATCTGGATTTCATTTCACGATGTTGGACTGGATAATCTGAATGACGTTTTTCACGCGCCATTCGTCGCCTTTGAGAACTATGCGCGTGTCATTAACGACTATGCCTTTCCTGACGCACTGATGACCTCCGTCATTTATTCCTTTGCAGCGACGATGGCAAGCGTTAGTGTGGGCTTAATCGCCGCGCTGGTTTTGAACCATCGTTTCCGTGGACGCGGCTTGGTGCGTGCGATATTTCTGTTTCCGTATATTGCGCCCGTTATCTCGGCGGCGTTCATTTGGAGATGGTTGTTCGATCCGACGATTCGCGGCGTCGCGAACTGGTTACTAGTGAATGGCAATGTGGTGGAAGAACCGATGGGATGGTTTGGTAAGACAGGACTGGCGCTCATCATGGTTGTTATCTTTGAGGCGTGGCGCTATTTTCCTTTTGCGATGCTGATGATTCTCGCGCGCTTGCAAGCTGTCGAT
The DNA here is from genome assembly GCA_016215025.1 of Chloroflexota bacterium. Taxonomy (GTDB): domain Bacteria; phylum Chloroflexota; class Anaerolineae; order UBA4142; family UBA4142; genus JACRMI01. Next base: position 22,378 of record JACRMI010000091.1, on the reverse strand, counting down.
GAGACGCTGTATGAAGCCGCCGCGGTCGACGGCGCGAATGCCTGGCACAAGTTTTGGTCGATCACACTGCCCGAACTGAGGTATGTGTTAGGCACACTTTTTCTTTTGCGATTGATGTGGACGTTCAACAAGTTCGACGACATTTTCCTGTTGACTAGCGGCGGCTTTGGCACCAAGGTTCTGCCGATCTTGACGTATGAATTTAGTTTCAAGTTGTTTGATTTCGGTCGCGGCGCGGCGACCGCCATGGTGTTATTTATCATTCTCGTGGGGTTTATGTTTTTCTATATCAAGCGAGTGCTCGAATGGTAAATCAAACCTTCCAAATCCACCCAATGTTAACACGCAGACTAGCTTCGCTTCGACGCCGGATCACATCGACGCGAATTCTTTTCGTCATAACGCTCGTCACGTTTCTTTTCGTTGTCCTGTTTCCATTTTATTGGATGATCATTTCATCGTCCAAGACACTGATGGAATTGTCGGGGCGCACGCCAACGTTTTGGCCCAGCCACTGGACGCTGGAAGCGTACCGCGTGCTGTTCGAAGAGATGAATTTCGGCACCAACCTGCAAGTCAGTTTGCTCGTTGCCACGACGACGGCGGTGCTGGCGGTTGTTCTGGCGTCCTTGGGCGCATACGCTGTGGCACGATTGAATTTTCGCGGCAAGGGGATCATGCTCAACACCATCTTGTTGGTCTATTTATTCCCAGGTGTGCTGCTCATCATTCCGCTTTTTGCGATGCTCGCACAAGTAGGGCGTTGGCTCGACGTGGAGATTGCGGATAATCTGCCCGTTTTGATTTTGACTTATCTCGCGCAGACCTTGCCCGTTGCGCTGTACATGCTTGCCAGTTACTTTCGTACTGTGCCAGAAGAAATCGAAGATGCTGGCTTGGTCGATGGCTTGAGTCGGCTGGGCGTAATCTGGCGGATTACGTTTCCGCTCTCGGTACCTGCGATGGCATCGGTGGGAATGTACACGTTCATGATCGCCTGGAACGAATTTCTCTATGCTTTTATTTTTCTGAACAACCGCGATCTGTTCACCTTACCGATCAAATTGCTTTCGATTTCGCAGCAACTCAACACGCGGTGGGATGTGGTGATGGCGGCATCCACGGTGATGACGATCCCCGTGATCGTACTGTTCCTGATCTTTGAACGATTCTTGGAGCAGGGTTTAGTCGCCGGGGGAGTCAAAGGATAAAATTTGGAGGAAAAAATGCAAACCCGAGTAAAGATCGACACGCCAGCGGAAAATATCGCACGAATGACCGATAAGATAACGTTGGGAATGATTCTCGATGCACAGGGCGCTCAATTGGTTGGTCTCAACCAACGGATCAGGGTATTGGAGAAACGCGTCCAGCAATCGGAACAACTGATTGCATCAATTGGGAACAAATAATAGTGGAATCAACCATCTTTGATCATTTGCATTTTTTATTTGATGAATCTACCGCATACGCTCTACTCCCGCGGGTGGTTGAAATTCAACGCAAGTACAATCCAATACGTCGTGTCACTCAGAGCACTCATTTGAGCGAACAGGACATCTTGCTCATCACCTACCCCGATCAAGTGCGTGAGTCGCCCGAGACCTCCATACAAACGCTCACCGACTTTTTGGGCGTACACGTACAGAACCTGGTCAGCGGAATTCACATTTTGCCATTTTATCCCTATTCGTCTGATGACGGCTTTGCAGTTATGGATTACACTTTAGTCGATCCGACGCTGGGAAGCTGGAAAGACCTGGATCGACTGGGGCACCACTTTGATTTGATGTTTGATCTGGTCCTCAACCATGTCTCCGCCAAGAGTAAGTGGTTTGAACGATTCTTGGCGGATGATCCAACATATCGCGATTTCTTTATCGTATTGGATGACGACCCTGATCTCTCGCAGGTCGCGCGCCCTCGCACGCTGCCGTTATTAACCGCTTTTCAAACGCCATCGGGCGAGAAAAAAGTCTGGACCACGTTCAGCGCAGATCAGATCGATCTCAATTACAATACTCCGAAGGTCTTGTTGGCGATGATTGATACGCTCTTGTTCTATGTCCAACATGGCGCGCGCTTCATTCGACTCGACGCGATTGCGTACTTGTGGAAAGAAGTAGGCACGTCCTGTATTCACTTGCCCCAGACCCACGCGATCATTCGACTATTTCGCGCGATCCTCGATGAGGTTGCACCGTGGGTGATGTTGATTACTGAGACGAATGTTCCGCATGTAGACAACATCGCGTACTTTGGCAATGGCTCTGATGAAGCCCAACTCGTTTACAATTTTGCACTGCCCCCGTTGGTCCTGCACGCCTTTCGTACGGGCAATGCGAGTATCCTTTCGCGTTGGGTGCAAACTCTGACGCTGCCTTCCGATCAAGTGGCGTTTTTCAACTTTCTCGCCTCGCATGATGGCATTGGCGTTAATCCTGTACGGGGAATTTTGAATGATGCCGAGATTGATGACTTGGTGACCCTCACGCAGGAGCATGGTGGTCTCGTTTCGTACAAACAAAACAGGGATGGGAGTGCAATTCCGTATGAGCTAAATATCAACTATTTCGATGCGCTATCAAATCCGAACAATCACGCCGAGTCGATGTCTACGCAAGTAAACCGTTTCATCACCGCGCAAGCGATTATGCTGTCGCTCGCCGGCGTGCCCGGGATTTACTTCCACTCGCTCTTCGGTTCGCGCGGAGATCGCGCGGCGGCAGAAACCTCGGGGCTTTCGCGCCGCATCAATCGTCAAAAACCGACGCGCGACGAACTAGAGCGCGAACTGGCTCAACCGGGTTCCCAGCGCGCGCAGGTCTTTTCGCGGTATTCCGATTTGCTTCGCATGCGGCGCACGCATCGCGCTTTCGATCCGCACGCGGACCAACACATCGTTGGATGGGATGAACGAATCTTTGCGGTTCTGCGTGTCGCGTCCGATCAGAGCGAACGCGTGTTGTGTTTGCACAATGTTGCCAACGAAGTCGTTTCGGTACATTTAGGGAAGAATGTGGACGCGGAATCCTGGAAAAACTTGGCGGACTCTACAACATACACGCACGATCTAAATGGCGTGTGCTCATTGACCTTGCTACCCTATCAAACCATTTGGGCGATGCAACAGAGGGTGTTTGGTTCGAATTGCAATCGTGGTAATGAAAATAAAGAAAGGAGCAATGACCAAAATGAATTTTGATCGAGCCGAGGTCAAGTATCGTGAATTGCGCTCCCGGCTCGGATTAGGGACAATCATGAGGCGTGCAGAGTTTGAACAGCAAGTGGGTAAGCTTGCTTTGTAGGATGACAACGGGATATGGTGGGAAATTCATCCGTACGGCGCGCAGTGGATGTACTATGATGGTTCGCAATGGGTTCGGGGTGTGCCACCCGGACGAGAAGATTCCGCAGTTCCCTCTATTTCGCCGCTGACTTCGCCAGATGTTTCGTCCACATCAGCGCCGCCGACCGTCACGCCAACGGACGCAGCAGTTGGCGCGCAAGAGACACCGTTGTCGGAAACGCAACTGAGCTGGCGACGCACGTTGATCAATCAAAATGTGCCACACCGCCTACGACGATCGATCAATCGTTCGAATCGAATGTGGATTCCATTGGCGCTGGTATCCGTGTTTTTGTTTGTCGCCGCATGTCTGATTTTTTTTAACGGACAAATCGTTTTAAGTGGGTTGGAAAAAGAACCGGTTGCGACTCCCACTCGAGTCGCAAGACTCTCTACGCCAACTCTCGTACCTACCATCGTGCGCCAGCCCACGTTGCCACCAGCAACCGCGACGCCACTCCCCGTGATTGGGAAAATTATCGAACCACGGGTCAACGTGCGCGCTGAACCCAATACATTCGCCAAGATTCTCGGCAAAGTCATCAAGGAGGATATGGTTACGATCCTGGGTCGCTCCGAAGACGAGGCATGGTATCAGGTTCGCCTGAATGACATTGCCGAGCCAAGTTGGATTTTTGCCGAGACCCTGGAAATTGCAAGCGGCGACGTAACGACCTTGCCCATTGCCAAATAGCATCGTACTCTACTCATGGTCAAGCGCTCTTGGGCTTGGAATTCCGAGCGTAACCCTATAAAGCAGATTGAAATGCTCATCAAGCAATCAAAGTTACATCTGACGATATGGGCACTCGGGATGGTCGTCGTGATCGGCGTCATGGACTATTACACATCCCCTGAGACGACGACCTTTGTTTTCTATTTAATTCCGATCGTTTTTGCAACCTGGTTCATCGGCAAGCGAATTGGAGTCCTGGTCTCTGTCGCGAGCACTCTGGTCTGGAGCATCGCGAATGTGCACTTTGCATTCAATGACCCTAATCTTGTCGTTTTCTACTGGAATGCGACAGCGAGATTCATTTCATTTCTAATCATGGCGTCTGTGCTTTCGGCATTCAAGACTACATCTTCCCAGCTCGAGCAGGAACAAATCACTTCGCGCACAGATTCATTAACCGGGCTGGCGAATCGGCGTCATTTCTTTGAGATTGCCGAACACGAACTAGAACGCACTCAAAGGTACGCACATCCCTTAGCCGCGGTGTACATCGATGTGGATGAATTCAAGAAAGTCAACGACGTCTTGGGACATGCCGATGGTGACCGTTTGCTTCAAGCCGTGTCGGAGACAATCCTAAAACAGATTCGCACGACCGACACAGCCGCGCGGCTGGGAGGTGACGAGTTTGTGATCTTGTTGCCCGAGACCGACCAAGCCACGGCGCGCATCGTGGTTGAAAGAATTCACCAGTGCCTATTGACGACAGCCGGAAAGTATCTTTGGCGCGTGACATTTAGTATTGGCGTGGTCACCTTTTTAAAACCCCCCTCCACGGCAGACGAAATGGTTTCGATTGCGGATGCTTGTATGTACGTTGCCAAACGCGACGGCAAGAACCGAGTTGAGTTTCAAACAATTGAAAAAGCAAAGCCCTAGCGAAGAATCTCAAGAAAGTTATTGTATGCACAAAATACATCTCGCTAAAAGTTCTTTAGCAACTCGTAAGCATCCTGGGAGTATTGTATGGACGCGTCGATCTTGAGCAAGTGTTGCGCGTGATGAAACGCGTACGGTTACGCTTTGATGGCGAATCGTACGGGGGGCGCAGTAGATCAAGGCGCAAAAGGCGTATGGTCCACCGTGCGAGTTTGGATGAGTAGCGGAAGCATTCCGTACAGGTCACCTTGGGGGCAGCCTATGCTGGAAATTCCGACTAATCAATAGATTGGGCGGTTGACCTTGGACAAAATATATGCAAAGAGAAGAAATCATACAGATCTGTAACAATGAGATTCTTGAAAGAGCAACCGCGCGATTTGGTACCCGCAAAGACTCGTTGAAGATGTTCCCAGGGTATGAAGGCGCAGCAAACCTTGTCTATGAGTACGAAATTGATAAAACGCCCATGATTTTGAGAATCTCCTTCACGCCAGAAAGAACTCTTGAACAGATTCAGGCGGAATTGCATTTTGTAAATTATCTATCCAACAACGGAGTCAATGTCTCCAAACCTGTACCATCCAATAATGGGAATTGGGTTGAAACCTTTCAGGCGGCGGGTATTCCATTCCACATCGTGACCTTTGTCAAAGGCAAAGGAATGCGAGTGCCTGATAATGAGTATCGTTACAGAACCGATGTACCCATCGAAGAATATTTTCGTAAATGGGGACGGCTCCTTGGACAAATGCACGCGCTAAAAAAAAGCTATCGTCCAGAAAGTGATGAAATAAAACGTCCCGAATGGTTCGATTTGCACAAAAGCAAGTTGGCAATGGCAACCCAATTGCCAGATCGATTCCACCGTGTTCAGGTGCAAATCCAATTCCTTTTGGAAGAACTGAAATCTTTACCTAGAACCAAAGACACTTTTGGCTTGATCCATGGGGACTTGAACGATGGCAACTTCACAGTGGATTATGCCAATGGAGATATTACAGTTTTTGACTTTGATGATTCCTGTCATTTTTGGTTCATGTACGAGATTGCTTCAGCTTGGGAAGGCGGAATAGGCAGAGCAATGTTTCGTGGATTGAGCGAACGCAGGTCATTCATGGAACACTACATGAGGCAGGTAATGGAAGGGTACAACCGCGAGAACTCATTGCCTATTGGATGGATGGGGCATTTACCCATGTTGATCAAATTGATCCAAGTCGAAGAATTCCTACATTATGTCCCGCGCATGGATGAGCGTGACGATGAGTTGCAAGGTGAATTGAACTACAAGATAAAATGTATCGAAAACCAGATTCCCTGTATGGGCTTTTTTGATGACATATACTCACCAGAAAAACCGTTCTCGCTCTAACCTTTTCTATCCGCCTGTAAAGTTGCCCAGCAAGGCGGTCAGCGGGCGTGTGGGATTCTGCGCGTTTTACAAACATCTTTCTGATTTGGAGTCTTTCAAAATCTCAAAGAGTCCACGCCAGTCCACACGCCACTCACACAAACCGTTGGGCGCAGGGGAGTGGGGTGGCATATCTTGTGAGCATCCCGAAGACTGCGGACGTGTTGATCCAGAGCAATCCTTGCGCGTTATAAAGCGTGAATTGCTGTGCTTTGATAACACGGGTATAGCCGAGGCAGGGGGTGTTGGGGAGAAGGAGGAAAAAAACATCAAAGAAAAGACGCAAACTGACCAAAAGTTTGCTCGTCAAGCATCGTAAAATCCAAAATCACCTTACTCACAAAGGAGCTTATGAAACAGGTTCTGCTTTCGACAATGTTCGTCCTATTCGCAATCGTCGGCTGTGCCGCGCCGACACCAACGGCGACACCTTTGCCTACAACCACTCCTGTTCCATCAACAGCAACCTCAGTACCTCCTACGCCGACACCTGCGCCTTCAGCGACAGCGACGCGTGTTCCACCAACGGCAACACAGGTGCCGCCTACAGCAACGCCGATCAAGTTGCCATCACCGACTCCGCGTCCCAAAGGTTGGATAACAGTCAAGACCGCGCACGCGCCCGACCCGCGCGTTGGACAGGCGATGACGGTTCTCAGTGGCGGTAGGATATTGCTTCCTGGTGGTCGTGGTAAGGATGGCAAAGTGCTCGGCGATACCTGGGTTCTAGGTCTCGCGACAAAAGCGCAATTGCCTGGATATAACCTAGGACTGGTACTCTCTGTCAATCTTGTCGGTGGACTGGCGCTTGAATCACGTCAATATCTGCAGGCAGGAAATACCGATTGGACAAAATTAAATCCATCTCAAGCACCTGCGGCGCGCGCAAATGCTCGCATGTTCACCGGCAAGGATGGTCAAGCGTACCTGATCGGCGGCGAAGATGAAGATGGCGGCGGGTTAATGGATCTCCATATCTTTGATCCGAAAACGCTAGATTGGAAATCGGTCGTCTACGCAAACACCCCACCCCCCGGACGGTACAGTCAGGGAGGCATCGGAAAAAAAGACGGCAAGATGATCCTCTACTCGGATTTGTGGCGCTATGATTATGCTACCAGAATCTGGGAACAGTTGAAGGAGCCGCCTAATTTTACCACGACCAATGCCGCACCATTGGTCCAGAACGGCAAAGCCTATCTACTGGATGTGCACAATTTTCCATTCAACCACGGGACTATAGAAATATACGATATGATTAACCGGGTTTGGGAACAACTCAAGCTAGAAGGCGAGTTGCCTCCGGGACAGCGTAGCAAGTACGTGACCGTGCAAAATGGAAACAATGCCTATATGTTCGGAGGCGCATTGTGGGACTCGACCGCGTCCAAGTTCAACTATACCAAAGAAGTCTGGACATTTGATCTAAACACCTTGAGGTGGAAACGGTTGGACGATTTGCCCTTCCCCATGTCTGACCATGGGTCAGTATACGATGCCGAGAATAAACGCTTTGTCATTTGGGGAGGGCAACGTGCTGTGAACGAATTTTTCGACGATGTCTGGTCCTTCTTGGAAGCGCTTGATGAGTTGTAGAAGAGTGCCTGCCTGAGTGGACGCGAGGTGGTCCTGGTTTAAGGCGCGTGCAATGTCAAGTTTGAGTTTACTTGACGCGCAAAGAGTTTATGAATTGTGTGCACAACTAAACCGCTCCACCTGGAATAGTACGCAAGCACGCAATTATCTCATTGAGCAAAAGGAGAAACATTTCGACCCCCAAGTAGCCGAGGCATTCCTCTCTCTGGAAATAGATGACGAAGAAATAGAGAACCAGAACTTGGAGTGAAAAGACAAAACCTCAAGTTGCAATCCTGGGTGGATCGTACAGCGGCGTCGATCCTAGGCAAGCGTTACGCGTGATGAAGCGCGAACTCTGACGATTGGAGGTGTCAAATGTAGAAAACATGTGGTCCATAGGCAAGAAACGTGCGGCTCACAGCGCGCTAGTGTGTGAGTGAATGTTGACAATCGCAAGGAAGAAGGTGAACCATAATGGAAAACAAACAAGCCGCCGAGGCATTCTTGGCGGGAATCAATACTTTGAACCTGGACGCCGTTGCCTCATACTGCACGAACGATTTCACGTACAGTGGACCACTACCCAAACCCGTCAATCTGCAAGAATGGCGTGGGCTGGCGAGTGTGTTCCTGAAAGCATTTCCGGATTGGAACTTTAACGCCACAGTCGTGCGCGAAGAAGGTAATGTAGTACACGTAACTGTCCGGATCACTGGCACCCAAAACGGCGAATTGAACTTGACGCCGTTGGGAATGGGAGTCATTCCAGCCACCGGCAAGTCCATCACGTTGCCACAATCACCTGGTCGAGTGACTTTTGCAGAGGATAAAATTGCCAATTTTCATCTCGATGTTGGACCGGGCGCAGGTATCCCCGGCATTCTTGCCCAACTCGGAGTCAAGCCATCCTGAGTAAACTCGTCGTGCTTCGCCCGATTCGCTAGCGGTCGGTGGGGATTTTTCCCCGCCGACCATCCGGGGCTTGATACTCCCGGTGCTTTGACAAGTAAAAGCTCAGCGTAGAGCGGATGGAATTTTAGAATAAATGGAACGCGGACGCTCTTGTCCCATATTGCACGAACAATTTCACGCATAGCGAGCTCCAGCCCCAGACGGTCAATCTCCAAGAACGGCGTAGGTAACGGACGCTTGCATAAATGTATTTCCGGGTTGAAATTTGAACGCCACGGTTGTGCATGATGAGGATAATGCGGTACATGTAACTATGCGTCGCCCGGACACTATCGAAAAACCAACCCAGAGGATATTTTATATGACTTTGCCAACCTCGCCCTTTCTCCTGCAATTGCGTAACCGGATCACTCTCGACGAAGTTCCATTCAGTGAGCGTGGCTCGCGCTTACTTATCTTTCGCAACGAGTCCGTAGTGAATATTCGTTTGGCAGAACGCTGGGTCAAATGGGAAACAGTCGTGGGCGACTATCGCCATCGCGCGCCCATCATCAAAGACCTGGTGTTTACGGACGAGAATGGTCAACCGCTTGCATTCGAGCTGACGGCGTATCCTCATGCGCTATTTTTCGAAACGCGTGTGGGGACTTTTGGACTGGCGTTCGAAGACGAAGAATCCTTGTGCCTGAAATTACCACCAACCGCCTGTGGAATCTCTTTCCAAGTTTTTGCGAGCCAGGGGCGTACAGATCGACGCGGTGGAGAATTCAAGGGTGATCCCGAACATCGGCGGATCCCACGCAATGCAGCGTATACCACCAATGCGCGCATTGTGACAAATTCGATTGAGTCCGACGACAACGGTTATCTGGGTGTCCGCCTGCTCGTCGATGCAGGCGAAGCTTCTACCTTGACCCTAAACGTCACACCGCGTCTCTGTTTCAATCGGACGGTCTCCGATGCCAATACAATCCTTAGCAATGCCGAACAACGCTGGCACGCCTGGTTCGCCGCAGTTCCACCGGTCGACGAGAAATATCGCGCGCAATATTATTACGCCTGGTGGATACTGCGGGCTGGCTTGCTCAGTTCACGTTTCTTTCTGACGCGCGAAGCCATGATCCCGTCGATGATGCACTATGTCGGCGTCTGGGCGTGGGATGCGTTCTTTCATGCCCTAGCGTACCGGCACATCAATCCTAAACTTGCCGAGGATCAACTGCGCGTCCTGCTCGATCACCAATTGAGCGATGGCATGATCCCGGACGCTGTCCATGACGAAGGCATCGTCACGGAGTGGAAGCTGCCCAATTTGACCCAGGATGCTCAAGTCACCAAACCTCCACTCGTCGCATGGACAGCGTTGAAGCTTTACAAGACGAGCGGCAACCGCGACTTTCTCGATGAGATTTATGAGCCAGTCTGCCGCTGGAATCATTGGTGGTTTGAACACCATGATGACGATCAAGATGGTGTCATCCAATATAACCATCCTTATTCCTCCGGCTTGGATGACAATCCGCTATGGGATCAAGGCATGCCGGTCGAATCACCAGACATTAACACGTACCTCGTGATGCAGATGGATGCCTTGGCGAAAATAGCGGAGATACTCGGGTTAAAAGAGGATGCGGTTCAATGGCTCGTCCGGGCGGATGTGCTGGCGCACAAAATGGAGACTCACTTTTGGGATGAAGAAGCAGGGGTGTTCTGGGCGATGCGCGCTCACAAGCCCATCCATGTGCTGACGCCCTTTAATCTTTATCCGTTGATGACGGGGCGACTGTCTCGCGAGAAAACAGATCGTCTGATGCATCATCTCATTTCACCCAATGAGTTTTGGACGAGCTTTCCGATTCCAACCGTTGCGCACAATGATCCTCAGTTCAATCCAAATCAGATGTGGCGCGGTCCCACCTGGGTCAATATCAACTATTTGTTGATCGAAGGATTAGTGCGCTGCGGTTATCTGGAAGTGGCACGTCTCTTGCGGGACAAGACGCTCGACCTTTTGATGCGGCAGAACGACATTTACGAATATTACAATCCTGAAACCGGCGATCCGCCGCCGAATGCGGCATCCGTGTTTGGCTGGTCGAGCGCGGTGTTCATTGAACTTGCCATCAAAGCATCGCAGGGACAAATCATTTGACCAGGTTTGACAAACCGCTCGCTGATCGCTTTGCCACTACGATTAGCGGCTGTTGGGCTTTGATTGTTCTGAGTCTCTTGTCCTGCGGAATTATTATCATGGCGACGTCCATTACTTCTTCGCTTGACCAAATTGTTTTGTTTCCGACGAGACCCATTACGCCTACAAAGCCAGTACCCCCAACGATTGTCAAAATCGCTAAACCCGCGTCAGTGCTGGCCAGAGTGATTGAGGAAAAAGTAAATGTGCGTGCGGCACCCAACCTGCAAGCTGCCGTAGTCAGCCAGTTGGCGCGAGGTGCTCAAGTTATGCTGTTTGAACGGAGTCAAGACGGCAAGTGGTACCGGATTCAGAGCGATGATGAAACCCAGCGATGGGTTATTGGCAATGCGTTGGAGATTACAAGCGGGGATCCAGAAATCCTTCCGCGCGTTTCAACCCATCCCTGAATCGGCAATTGTTCGCGAGTGAGGAAGATTGGTTTAATGATGAAACCCCAAGTTAAGATCATGCACTATACCGCGCCGCCTATTATTGGTGGAGTGGAAAATGTTATTGCGCAACATAGTCGCTTGCTTGTTGAGGCAGGGTATCCCGTCACCTGGGTGGTTGGACGCGGCGAGTCGGACCCAGGATTAGACGGCGTAAAAGTTGTGATCTTCCCTGAATTGGATTCGCAGCATCCCACGAATCTCGCAATTGCGCGCGCCTTCGCACTCGGCGTTATACCGAAGGATTTCGCTCGAGTTCAATCTGAGATTGCGCGCGCTCTCACAGCGATCCTCCGTCGAACCGACGTTGTGATCGTTCACAACGTTTTCAATTTTCATTTCAACTTGCCCTTTACCAGCGCGCTACATGACTTGATCGATCACCACGTCGTTCGCCAGATGATTGCTTGGTGTCACGATATTTCAAGGTTTGTAAATCCGGCGTCGGGTGAAGCGCTGCGCGTAGGGTTTCCTTGGGATTTACTTCGGACCTTTCGACCGACGGTGACGTACGTCGCTGTATCACAGCATCGTCAAAGCGCCTTGGCTCAGGTGCTGGGTTGTCCGGCTCAGAAGATCCAAGTGATTCCCAACGGAGTCCACCTGTCGATGCTTCTGGGGCTTGCGGAAACGAGTAGTCATCTAATCGAGGAGTTTGCATTGCTCGACGGCAATCCCATTATGCTCATGCCGATTCGGATCACCCGCGCCAAGAATATCGAATTTGCAATCCGTGTAACCGGAGCGTTGAAAGCACAAGGTCTCAAACCCAAGTTGGTGGTGACCGGACCACCCGACCCCCATTCGCCTAAGATTGACCAGTACGTTGACGAATTGCTTACCCTTCGGCAGGACCTTGAATTGAGCAAAGAAGTCGTTTTTGTCCATGAAGGTACATCACGAATGCCTCGTTCGCTAATGATTGGGGCTGAGATCGTCGCCGAGTTATATCGACTTACCGATTTGGTGTTCTTACCCAGCCACCGGGAAGGATTTGGGTTGGGTGTTTTGGAAGCAGGACTCATTGGCAAACCCATCTTCTGTACGTCAATGCCCGCGTTAGCTCAAGTAGGCGAAAATCTCGTACATCGCATCGATCTGACCGATTCGCCTAAGCAGGTGGCTGGCAGAATTCAATCCTGGATGCAACAGGATCGGGTTTGTCAATTATCTCAACATGTGCGCCAGCATCTAACCTGGTCTGCCATCTTCGCGCAAACCATCGAGCCATTGGTTCAACAAACTATCAATGCCCCGGAGTTTGCATCATGAGCGTACAACGTCTGATTATCATGTCGAATCGAGGTCCGTATCATATCCATGTGACCAAACAAGGGATCAAACGCGAAAAGACGGTCGGGGGTTTGGTCACCTCGATTCTCCCAATGGTGGAGCGCTGGGGCGGCGTTTGGATTTCCTGGGGCGAGCCGGAAGGTCGGTATCCGGGTTCTGCCAAACCCTTGAATTTCGATTTGCATTATATCGGTCTAACGCCAGAGGAACTCCAAGGATACTATCTCGGACTCGCGAATAACGCGCTTTGGCCCCTCTGTCATTATTTCTTGGGGCGGGTGCACTACGACAACTCGCAATGGCAGATGTACCAACAGGTGAATCGCAAGTTTGCGAAAGTCGCATTGGAAGAAGCCCAAGCCGGAGATCTCATTTGGGTGCATGATTATCACTTGGCGTGCGTCCCGCAGTACTTGCGAGAGGCGCAAACGTCGAATCGCATTGTTTTCTTTTGGCACATTCCATTCCCGGCGGCAGAACTCTTCCGAACGTTGCCGTGGCGGCGGCCGTTTCTGGAAAGTTTGCTGGCTTGTGATCTGATTGGATTTCACGTGCCAGAATTTGCCGAGAATTTTATCGAGACCGCTATCGAGGTTCTGGATGCTCAATTCAAAGGCAGTTCGCTGGAATATGGCGGACGGACCACTCAAATCATCGCGCGACCGATTGGGATTGACTATGTCGGGGTTGCGAAGCAAGCACAATCATCGATCACCGAAAAGCGCGTGCGTGGGTTGCGCAAAACCTTGAACGGACAAAAGATCATCCTGGGAGTCGAGCGGATGGATTATACCAAAGGCATCGTCGAACGACTGCAGGCGATGGAATATCTCTTGGAACATCATCCTGAATTACGCCGTTCGATCACGCTGGTGCAATTGGTCACTCCCTCGCGGGCGGACGTGGAAGCATACCGCCAAAGGAAACGCGAAATCGATGAAATGGTCGGCCGGATCAATGGGCGATTCAGCGATGGGATTTGGGTGCCAATTCGGTATCAGTATCGTTCTTTTTCGCCAGCCGAACTTGTGGCGTACTATCGAGCGGCAGATATTGCCTTGGTGACTCCCTTGCGCGATGGGCTAAATTTGGTCGCGAAGGAATATGTGGCGTCACGCACCCAAACCGATGGCGTTTTGATTCTGAGTGAATTCGCAGGTGTCGCGCGGCAATTGCTCGAAGCGTTGATGGTGAATCCGTATAGTAGTGAAGATATGGCAGGCATCATTGTCCAAGCGCTCCAGATGCCGAAAGACGAGCAACGCAAACGCATGCAGGCGATGCAAGACCGTATCAAGCGAGAGGATATAAATTGGTGGGCTGAGGAATTCTTGAATCAAAAGGTTTGTCTCGAGGACAGAAAGGATCTATGAACAAAACTCTGCAAGCGGTCCAAACCCATTTGCACACTGGTGGGCACTTGTGGCTCTTTTTGGATTACGACGGAACGCTCGTGCCCATTGCGCGAACTCCAGACGAAGCGCAACCCGACGCGGCCTTACTCTATCTCTTGGCGCGAATCGCGCGAACGGAATCAATCGACCTGACGATTATCAGCGGTCGCCCACTCGCATCCTTACGAACTATGCTACGGATGCCTGGCATCACGTTGGCTGGCACCTACGGCATCGAGGTGAGAAAGCGAAATGCGACCATCGTCAGACGGGTAGACCCAACTCGCATTCGTCCGAAAATCCTCAAGATCAAGTCGGCATGGCGCAAATTGATTGCCAAGCGTTCGGGTTTCTTGCTGGAAGACAAGGGCTTGTCGATTGCGCTGCATGCACGTTTTGCGAAACCATCAGAACGCGCGGTGGTCATACCCAGCGCCGAGGTGATCGCGCGGATGGCGGTGCGACCAACAAATTTTCGAGTGCTTGCAGATGTGGATTTCTTGGAAGTCGCTCCAACTCTTGCGCACAAGGGTAAGGCAGTCGAATGGTTATTGGGTCAGAGAAAATTGCAAAGTGAAATGCTGGTCTATTTTGGCGATGACGACAAGGATGAAGAGGCGTTCGAGGTTGTGCGACAGATCGGCGGTATCCCCGTGCGAGTCGGCAAATTTTTGTCGACCTCGAAGGCTAAAGAACAACTGGCATCTTCAAAGGACGTGCGGGTTTGGCTGGGGCGATTTTTGGAAGCGTCACGCGAGACACCCTAACAAGTCGGTGGAGACTTGACCGTCGGCTTCATTGGTGATTTTCACGGTTAGAGAACTTATCATCGACATTCATCGGGTGTTATTGTAAAATAGGACGGGACTTGTCCTCTGATTCAGTTAACGTCGGCATCAATTCCCGCTACGCAACGTGTCCCCGTCCCAAATCAAAAGGAGTTGGGAAATGCCAAGACCTGAACCTCTAGACCTGGTGTTGATTCTCATCGTGGCTCTCTTGATTTTTGGCGCGAATCGCCTGCCTGAAATGGCGCGCGCTATGGGGCAAGCCATTCGCAAATTTCGGGATGCCGTAACTGGCAAGGACAATGAACCACCAGCGGAAAACAACCATGACCACAGCACCTAAACCATACATTGCGATTCTGCATTATGCCGCGCCCCCCACCATCGGCGGGGTCGAGTCCACCATTGCGACACATGCCCGATTGTTGATCGAACATGGATATGCCGTAAAAATTATTGCCGGGCGTGCTGAGCAATTTGATCCACGTATCCCAGTCCAGATTATACCTTTGCTCGATTCGCGGCATTCATTTGTGAGCGAGGTCAATCAGAAGTTGAATCGAGGTATCATCCCCAGCGATTTCCTCCCATTGACGACCGCGATCCGGCACACTCTCCAGGAAGCGCTGATCGACGTGGACGTGTGCATAGCGCACAACATTCCAACGTTGCATAAAAATCTAGCGTTGACGAACGCTTTGCATGAATTGACGCAGATGGGCAAGCCGCGGTTCATTGCGTGGTGTCACGATTTTGCCTGGGAAGATCCGGTGTACGCCAATGATGTCCATAACGGGCTACCCTGGGATTTGTTGCGCCAAGCGTGGCAGGGCGTGCAGTACGTCGTCGTGTCAGACACCCGCCGCGGGGAATTGGCAAACTTGTTGAGAATTCCGATGACGCAGATTGCCGTTGTGCCACCTGGCGTTGATGCGCTCGAGTTTTTGGGCGCAACCGAGACCACAGCTCGACGGATACGTGAATTGCATTTGCTCGATGCCGCGCCGTTGTGTTTGTTGCCTGCGCGCGTAACGCGACGCAAAAACATCGAACTCGCGATCGCCATCACCGCCGCCGTGTGGGAGCGTGGATTTGCTCCGAAGTTGGTCGTGATGGGTCCGCTGGGTCCACACAATCCAGCCAACATATCATATCTCGACGAATTGCGCGGGTTACAAACCAAACTCGGCGTCCAAGGTCATGTGATTTTTCTCCAGGAACACGGTGCGGTGGATGATGCCTCGCGACGAGACTTGTACCAGCTTGCCGATCTATTGCTGTTTCCCAGCGCGCGCGAGGGCTTTGGCATTCCGATACTGGAAGCGGGGTTGATGCACTTGCCGATTTTCTGTTCGGATATCCCGCCCTTCCGCGAATCGGCGCGCGAGTGGGGACATTATTTCGCGCTCGACGAGTCACCGGCGACGATTGCGGAGCAGCTGGTTGATTTTCTGGATCGCGACGCGCGTTATCAAATGAAGCAGCATGTGCTTCGTGAATACGCCTGGGAACAAATCTTTGCCGAGAGCATCGAACCGCTGATCGCTTCAACCCAACAAACGTGAGCAGTCAGGCTGGGAAACCGACCGACTAAAAGTGGTAAAACCGATTCGATCCGCTCCAAGGCGTGATCGATTTCGCGCGGATAGCGGCAGGTGGCACGCTGATCGGTTTGGCGCTGGGCTTACGCCACGATGGCGTTATCACAGAAGAAACGTTCGAAAAGCTCGTCGCCGAAGTGGACGCCGCCTTGACTGGAAAAACGGAATGGAATCTTGCGGAAGCCGCACTCTCTTCGGAAGGGATGTCACACCAATAAATTTGCAAAAGTTGCGGTTGATTTACCGACACCCATATGGTGGCAAGTTCTTATGAATACAGTAAAATCAATGATTCCTCGTTTGATCGACAGATTTCGGTCATCAGAAACAACGGTGATGATGACCTTTGCCGTTATTGTTGGGATTGCGGCAGGGCTAGGGACGATTGTCTTCGTCGAGATGATCCGCTTTTTCAACAATTTATTCTTTAGCGGCGGTGCTAGTATTCTAGGATTTATGGGCGGCGTTTACGTCATTCTCTTGCCCATCATCGGCGGTTTGCTCGTTGGTCCCATTGTGCATTTCGTCGCCCCCGAAGCGAAAGGGCACGGCGTGCCCGAAGTGCTAACGGCTATTGCGACCAAAGGCGGAAAAATTCGCCCCATCGTAGTTTTAGCCAAGGCATTGGGTTCTGCCATCACGATTGGCTCAGGTGGCTCGGTCGGGCGCGAGGGACCCATCGTGCAGATCGGCGCAGCGTCTGGCTCGACGCTGGGACAATTCTTCAAACTCAACGAACGGCGCGTGATCAATCTGGTCGCGGCGGGGGCGGCGGGAGGCATTGCCGCGACGTTCAATGCGCCTATTGCAGGCGTCATCTTTGCGCTCGAAGTCATACTGGGTGATTTTGCGATTCAGACGTTCAGCGGCATCGTGGTGTCGGCGGTGACTGCCAGTGTCGTGAGTCGCGCGGTGTTAGGCGATTCGCCCGCGTTTGCCGTCCCGGCTTATGCGTTAAAAAGCCCCTGGGAACTCGTTTTGTATTTGGGGCTGGGGGTTGCCTCGGGGCTAGGCGCAATGGCATTCGTCAAGACGCTTTATTTTATGGAGGACCTTTTCGATCAGTGGAATTTTCCGCCCTATCTCAAACCAGCTATCGGCGGACTAGGGCTAGGCATCGTAGGCTATTTCGTTCCCCAAGTTTTTGGTACGGGATTTGACACCATCGAAAAAACGCTGAATGGCAATCTCGGACTATCGCTCTTGATTCTTCTGATTTTTGGCAAGATTCTGGCGACCACATTGACACTTGGCTCTGGCTCATCCGGCGGTGTCTTCGCGCCTGCCTTGTTCATTGGTGCTGTACTCGGCGGCGCGTACGGCGAAATCGCTCATCTGGCATTTCCCGACATCACAGCAGCGAGCGGCGCGTACGCGATGGTCGGCATGGCGGCAGTATTTGCGGGTGCTGCGCGCGCGCCGATTACCGCTATAATCATACTGTTTGAGATGACCCAGGATTATCGCATCATCCTTCCGCTGATGTTCGCGACAGTCGTGAGCACGATCATTGCCCAACACATCGAAGCCGAAAGCATTTACACCTTAAAGCTGAAGCTACGCGGGATTGACCTGCGCGCTAAGAAAGATCTGAACCTGATGCGCTCGATTTTGGTCGAAGAAGCGATGACACCGATTAAGGAGCTCGCTGTGGTTAGACTGAAGACAACATTATCTGACCTGGCGCAATTGTTTCAGGATACATCGCATCACGGGTTCATCGTGTTGGACGATGATGATCAGCTCTATGGCGTGGTGGCGCTGTCCGATCTCGAACACGCACTAGAAGTCGGCAAGACCGACGCGACCGTAGCGGACATCTGCACGACCAGTGTTTTGACGGCTTTCGCTGATGAAACATTAGACGACGCCTTGCGGCATTTCGGCGCACTCGATGTAGGGCGCATTCCAATCGTGGACCGACAGAATCCACGTCGGGTGCTTGGCGTCTTGCGGCGGAGCGACATTGTACACGCGTATTCCCATGCTCTCGTTGATAAACATCAACGCGAACATCATCTGGCACGGTTGCGGCTTGAATCCGAGGTTGGCACGGAGTTAGTGCAAGTTGATCTGACGAATGGCGCAACTGCCATTGGCAAACGGTTGCGCGAAATCAAGTTGCCGAACGACTGTGTGATCGTTTCGATTCAACGCGGCGGGCGCGTCATTGTGCCGCGCGGGAATACGCAATTGCTTATGGGCGACCGTGTCATTGCCCATGTGGCGTCGCCTTGGAAAGCCAACCTGGAAAGGATTTTATCCGAGAGTGACGATGACGCCGAAACGCCCATCCAAACTTGACGCGTGAGAAACAAAGATGCCAAGTGAACTTTATCGAATTTTGCATATTGCGGATGGCTTGGATCAAATACCTTGGCTGCGAAAAAGATTAGTCACACGCCACCACGTCAAGTATGTTTTCACTCTGGTCAAGCGAACGGAAGAAGCATTTCACCAACTCGCGGTGGGACGGTATGATGCCATCTTGCTAACGATAAAGGGAAAATTGGATTGGAGATGCTCGAATCCCTACGGACGGATGCGCCCGATATTCCCCTGGTGATCGTAGGTGATTTGGACGACGAAACGCAAGCGATTCGCGCCGTCCACGCGGGCGCTCAAGATTACCTAGTCAAGAAATACAATGATAGTCAATCCTGCGTCCGCGCTCTCCGCTTTGCTATTGAACGCCAACAGTGGCGCGAAGAACTACGGGCGGCATCTCTCAAAGATGAACTGACAGGGTTGTACAATCGCCGCGGGTTCTTTTTTCTCGACGAGCAGCATCTCAAGTTGGCGCGGCGGATCGGGCGAAAAGCGTCGCTGGTTTTTGCCGATCTGGATGGGTTGAAAAGAATCAACGATCAGTTTGGACATGTGGCAGGCGACCGCGCGCTCCATCAAGTTGGCGTAATCCTCAAGAAATCCTTTCGCAATTCGGATTTGATAGCGCGCATCGGCGGCGATGAGTTTGTAGTCTTGGCGATGCATACGGCTAAAGACAAACGTGCCGACATTCTCATGCGCCTCGATCATAAAGTTCGCATCTACAATACCCGCGCCCCTCACGGCTACACGTTGACGCTGAGCGTCGGCATCGCCCACTATGATCCCGATCACCCGCGCACGCTTCGAGAAATGCTGGAAAGAGCAGACACCTTGATGTATAATCAGAAACGAAAGAAACGTGACGCCTGACTTACTCTATCCGCATTGACGTCGAATTCTCACCCTTCAAATTGGCATCCTCTATGCAAAACCAGAGCCATCAAGCAAACGGCGAACAAAAAGTTGCGCTCAGCCGCGACCTGGGTCTCTTTACCATCACGATGATTGGCGTCGGCGGAATGATCGGCGCAGGCATCTTTGTGCTCACTGGGATCGCGGCAGGCGTGGCGGGTCCGGCGTTGGCGCTGGCATTCCTCTTGAACGGAATCGTGACCACGTTTACGGCAATGGCCTACGCCGAACTTGGCTCCGCGTTTCCCGAAGCGGGCGGCGGCTATCTGTGGGTCAAAGAAGGACTAGGTGGCGCGAACGGATTCCTGGCAGGTTGGATGAGTTGGTTTGCCCACGCAGTGGCGGGTAGTCTCTATGCGCTTGCCTTTGGTCGCTTTGCCTCCGAATTGTGGAGCATGGCAGGCATTCCCGCTTTCGGCTTGTCACTTCACCAGATGACGCTGGTCTTCACTTCGCTCGTCATTCTTGCGTTCACAATCATCAATTATCGCGGGGCATCGGAAACGGGAACTGTCGGCAATATTGTCACCTCAACTAAGGTCGTGATTCTCGCGTTGTTCGTCGAGGGCTATGAAATCATCGCGCAATCGGGTGAAGAGGTCATCCACCCCAAGCGTAACATTCCGCGCGCGATTTTTGCGGCGATTTTGATCTCGGTTGTCTTCTACATTGCCGTGGGCACCGTCGCCGTTGGCGCGGTCATGCCCCCCCGATGCACTCGCTGGATTTGAGTACCTGGGTCAGCAAAAGGAACTTGCCATCGTTCAAGTGGCTCAACAGACTTTTCCATTTGGTGTTGGCGCTATCGTTTTGTTGTTTAGCGGCTTGGTTTCCACGATGTCCGCCTTGAACGCGACGACGTTTTCTTCATCGCGCGTGTCGTTCGCCATGGGACGCGATCATAACTTACCCGCATTGTTTGCGCGCATCCACCCAGTCCGTCGCACGCCGCACTGGGCAATCATCTTTTCAGGCGCACTGATGATTGTAATGGCGTGGGCGCTACCGATTGACGATGTGGCGGCGGCGACAGATATTATGTTCCTGTTGCTCTTTCTCCAAGTCAACGTCGCCGTGATGACCTTGCGCCGCAAAATGCCCGACTTGGTGCGCGGCTTTGTCATTCCCTGGTTTCCAGCCATTCCCTTGATGGCGATCATGTGCAACACCTTGCTCTCACTCTATCTGTTCACGTTCAGCGCGACGGCATGGTATACAGCAGTGGGTTGGATGCTCGTCGGCTTGCTCGCGTATTACGCACACTTTTCCAAAATCGAAGCGATGGAAAAGCCCAAAGAAATTCTGATGGAAGAAGCGCTGGTGAGCCGCGATTATTCGGTGCTAGTGGTGCGTTCGATAAGTAATTTAAGATAGTCCCGCCGTCTTCCATTCCACCCAATCACGTAAATCACGACGTGTCCAGGTCCAGTTGATGGGGTGTGCAAACAAGCGATTATATTCTGGCGCACTGGCATACAGGTGGTCAATCAATTCTTGACGACTGCGCCAACTGCCCCGCTTCAGATAGTGCAGGGTAAAGCTCTTTAACAGCAGTTCAGCTTGATTCAGCCACTCCGCATGCGCTGGCGTAAAGAGCACCCGTAGCCATGTGCCATACGAGCGTAGAAACGTTTGGGTCGCGGCGGAGGCATGGCTCGGTCCACCGTCCCAGATTAGATGCACGCGACGCCACTTACGAAAGGGGGCTAACAGTTTCGGCAACGCGCGACAGAGATGCTCACTGTCATTCTTCTCCAGGCAACAACAACGCATCTCGCCGTTATGCAGGATCAAGACCACCAAGAAGTTGACGGTCTCATGGCGCTCGTATTCAAACTCCTGGCGTTCGATCTGCCCAGGGCGCATTCCCTGTTTCGGACGCGCGCGCTCCAACGCTTGGAGGTTGGGTTTCTCGTCCACGGCGATCACGATTTCGTCGTGCGCCAAGAGCCATTTGACCCGCTCATACAGCCATAAAATGCGTGTCGCCCGCTGGACAAATTCGGCGTTGAGCGTGGGGGTGATCCAATATCGGCTGCGATGTAATTGCAACTTGGCGTCGCGCAAAATCAATGACGCGGTGGAATGAGCGAGTTGAGGTCGATGCAAACGCTGCCGGACAAACGCGGTCAAGCTCCGCGTGGACCAATGCGTGAGTTCCAACTTTAAACCTTGGAGCTCGCAACAAGCCAGTTGCTCAATCGCCACGCGTTCGAGTTCCGAAATCTCGCGCGGGCGTCCCGTGCGCGGTGCATCGTAGATAGCATCCAGTCCCGCCGTCTCGTAGCGACGACAGACATACCACACGCCAGTCGGTGTCATCGCCACGCGCTGTGCCAAGTCATCAACAATGGTTCGCGGATGCTCCATCGCCAAGAGAATGCGGCTACGTCGCGCAACGCGTTGCGCGGTTCGTCCATCGCGTAGAATCCGTTGCAACTCCTTGCGCTCTGCTCGAGTCAGCTGGATGACATGGGGTGGACGTCTCCTCATACCTTGTCCTTTCTCGGCGAAGTATGAGGAGTATATGCTTGTTAAGCTGCTTTGA
>JACRMI010000081.1 GCA_016215025.1 Chloroflexota bacterium | reverse complement strand
CTGCGGCGGTTGCTCCGCGTCCTAATCTCGGGTCAACGCCCCAGTTGGCAGGGTGCCATGAGTGGCATAGCGGCTGACGCATAATCACAAGATGCGAGAGGTCGTGGATGGCTCTCTTGCGTTGCTTTACTGACCATCCCCATCGCGAGATCAGCGGGTTGGGTAATCCTAGCTTGTCCTGGTCTACTTTTTGTCGTTGTGAAAGTGCGAACTTATACAGAATCATCGATGACGGGTCAAAACCCAATACAACAAACCGCGATCAAATCCTGCCCTTCCAGATTTGGACGCATGATAAGCGTAATTGCCCCGCGAGCGAAGGAATAAGCCAACGAGTTTAGCTGCTTCGATTGGTGATCGGGGGTTGGCTTCTTTGATAAAGTTTTCTCCGCGATGTCTTAGGAGGTTTTGCGAGAAGGTAATAAGAATATCTTGGTTTAAGGAATGGTGTGCGGCAGCAGTCAGAAGATCTTTAAGAATCAATTCGACATTGGAATGAGCGATACCGATTTTGCTGGAAAGATAGTAAGCGAGATTTCGCCATTCAGATGGATCCCAAATGCATGAATGCCTGGAGTCACCGTCACGAGTGATTGTTACTGGGATTGTATCAGCAGTAAAATCAACTTGTCCGATTTCAAAATATGGAAATTCCCCTGGGCTTGTCTGCAGTGGACAAATTTCCGGAAGATTGGCTAACTCAAGTAATGCCACAAGCGCTTCATTCTCATCATCGGGTAGGTTGTTAAGTCCCGAAGTGTGAAGCGTGATTCTCAGTGGTCGTTCTTTGTCCCCGCGAATAAATGGACTTGGAAATTCGCCAGGATTAGGTTGCGGCCATAGTATCCGTTCAATCATGTTTCAGATTCTTGCCTATTATTTTTCAACTTTTTTCCTCCGGTGGCTTGACCGCGTTAAAGCTTCGCCAGATGATTAAATCGTAAATGATTTTGAGTCCGCCCGCGAGAAAGAATGGCACGCTCAGAAATGACGCGGCGAACATTGCACCCGTCAGCGACGGTGCCCATGCCGCGCCAACGGAGCGGGCAATCGTCGTGACGCCCGATGCGGCGGAGCGTTCGTCGGGATCGACGACGGCCATCGTGTAGGATTGGCGCGTCGGCACGTCCATCTGCGAAATCGAAAAGCGCAATAGCAGAACCAGAATCGCCAGCGGCAGATTGGGCATGAGCGGCACGAAAATCAGCAGAATGTTCGATGGAATGTGCGTCCACACCATCGTGTTGATCAAGCCGATTTTTTGAGCGATGCGTGCGGCGGAGAGCGCGGAAATTCCTGCCAGGATATTTGCGCCGAAAAAGATGCTGCCCAGCACGGCGGGTTCGACGCCCCAACGCGTTTGAAACCAATATGCGATCAGCGATTGAACGATCAATCCGCCGGCGAACGCATCGAGCGCAAAGAGCGCAGACAGTTTAAAGACGACGTTGCGCGAACGATGCAAACCCAGCATTGTCGATGATGTGCGGCGCGTTGTTTCGATACTGCTTGACAAGCGGCTGAATGCGATGATGAGCACGAACCCGATGATGGCATATCCAATCACAATCGTGCGATAACTGTCGAGCGGTGAGTAACCGTTGGCTTGCATGACCTGTGCGAGCGAGCCACTGATGAGCGCGCCGGTTGCCGTCGCAAACGAGCCGACCAAGTTGTACCATGCAAACACGCGTGTGCGCTGATCGTTGGGGATGAGTTGCGTGAGCGCGGCTTGCTCGATGGAAAGAAACGGTCCAATCTCGTTTCCGCTTGGACTAATCACGCCGATGATTGCTGCAATGGTCAAGACGACAAAGTTGCCCGTTAGCGCAAAGGTGATGCCCGCGAAAATCATCAGCGTTGCGCCGAGCAGCAACATGCGTTTTCGTCCAATGCGGTCCGCCGATGTGGTAATCCAAAGCGAAATGCCCGCGTCGCCTAACAGCGTAAAAGTAAAGAGTACGCCAATCGCGCTTTCGCTCAAGCCAACCTCGGTCAGATACAGTGCGAGTATGACCGAAAGAAATCCGTACGCAAACAATCGCACCAAGCGTGTGGTGAAAAGTAGTTTACCATCGGTGTTCAGAATTTGGACAAAAGAAAGTTCAGCTAGTGACATGGGATTCAGACCCTAACGTTTCCTCGGCTGATCAAGATCTTGGTGAGGTGAGGTACGTTGATTGATAATGGTATTGTTCGGAGATAAACCGTTAGGGTCTCGATTGGAGACGGCACCAAGCGTACAATGAATCGTACACTTCAAACTGATGCAAGAGGTTTTCTTCGTCGTTGGGGTAACGCAAACTGTAACCGACGGCAATCGCTTCGAGACCGCGCGCGATGGGGTCTTGATCAATGTCTTGTTCGATGTCGGCGGCATGCACGATCTTCGCCATGCGGACGAGCGCAGGATCGCGCAAATCGTATTTTAACATGATCGATTCAAATGAGCAGCGACCGTCCTTGTGTCCCAATTCGACGCCGGGCGCATCGAATGGAATCGCGCCCGTCTCTTTTGCGACAGAATCGATTTGATTTTTCGGAACGAAAAGAAACTCAGCTTGGTTGTCGATGAAGCGGGTGATGAGCCAGGGACACGCGACACGATCAACATGCACATGCGAACGAGTAACCCAAAGCATAGATTATCCTTTTGGCGCGAACGTGCGACGCACCCCAGAAGTGCGTCGCACGTTCGCGCCGTTTGCGGACGAACCGTCCGCATCACGAATGCGATGCCTGATGAATGGCGGTCGCTACTTTGCTGGCGGTAAACGGCTGAGTCAAGATGGTCGAGGCGCGCCACTCGGAAACAATAGCGCGTTCCTCATCCGAGATGCCTTCATAGCTCGCGATCATGACCACGGGAATGTCTGCTGTGTGTTGGTCCGCCCGCAATTTTTGGAGTGTGGTGATGCCATCGAGCATCGCAAGCTTGAGATTGAGAAAGATCATGTCCGGCTGCTTTTCGTTTGTCAATCGCACGGCGTCGGCTCCGTTCGTAGCTTCGATCACTTGATAACCCGCGCGTGTCATCAGGACATTGAGCAAGCGCCGGCTAATGTTTTCCTCGATCGCGATCAGGATTTGATGCAAGGGCTTGCGCTTGAATACTTGCTCGACGTGACTCAACAGTTCCTGTTCGGTAAAGGGTTTGGACAAATAATCGACCGCCCCAAGCAATCGACCCGATTCGCGCTGGACCAAATCGGATAACACCATCACAGGGATTTTTCGAACGGCAGAATCGCTCTTGAGTGATTCCATAATGCGAAACCCATCCGTGTCGGGCCAAACCATAGCCAACGTAATCAAATGGGGTGAATTATTTTTTGCCAGCGTGATGATTTCATTCGAGTGGTTGACGATGAGCGGCTCATAGCCCGCGCGTTGCAAATAGCGCCCAATGCGGTTTGCCATTTCCTGGTCGGATTCTGCGACGAGGATGTGTTTACCAGAAACCGCTGCGACCGTATCGACCGGTCGGATGGCATGTGGCTGACTGGGTAACGTAAACCGAAACGTCGTCCCTTGTCCCAGCGTGCTGGAAACTGAAATTTCGCCACCGTGCATCTCGACGAGTGAGCGCGTGATGGTGAGTCCCAACCCGGTGCCGTCGATTTGTTGTGCGAGTGGATTGCTCGTGCGAAAGAATTGCGAGAACAAGCGGGCCTGATCTTTTTCCGCGATGCCGATGCCATTGTCTTGAATTTCGATGCAAGCCTGATCGCTGTCAGGGGACGTGGTGATGGTAATGATACCATTGGCCGGCGTGTACTTGTGAGCGTTCGAAATCAAGTTGGTCAGAATTTGAATCACGCGATCTCGGTCTGCCCACACGTTTAGTTGCGGATGGACCATCTCCAATTTGATCTGTTGATTCTTAGCTTCGACCTGGGGACGAAAGGTATTGGCCACTTGGCGAATCAGCAAGCCGATGTCGATGGATTCGCGGCGCAATTCCAATCGACCGGACTCGATCCGTGAAATGTCGAGCAGGTCGCTGATGAGCATGACCAGACGGTCCGTATTCGATTTGATGATGCCGAGAAATTCGCTTTGCTCGGCATTGACCTGTCCAACTGCGCCGCTTTGCAGCAAATCGACATAGCCCTTGATCGACGTCAGCGGCGTGCGCAATTCGTGTGATACCATCGACACGAATTCATTGCGCAAGCGATTGACCTCGCGCTCTTTGGTCACATCGTGAAAAACGAAAAGGCGGCCCAAGTACTCATCGGTGCTTGTGCGAACTGGCGTCGAGACCATTTGCAATTCGCGGCGGCGCGGCCAAGCTTGGACGATAATGTTCGCCGTCGATTGTTCCATCTCTTGTGCGGCGCTCTGAATCGCACGACGAATCCCGGCGGGGTCTTCGAAGAGGCGATCCAACTCCGATTCAAAGTCATTCAGATTGTGACCGACCACTTCGCGCGGATGATTGCCAAAAAAGGATCGACAAAAACTCCAATTCACCGAAACGATTTTTTGCTCGGGCGTCATGAGCAACATGCTGTCTGCCGTCGCATCCAGAATCGAACGCGCTTTGGTTTGCGCGCGCTCGATGTCGGCGAACATGCTTTGCAATTTTTGTTCCGCTTGCTTGCGCTGCGCGATTTCTTTTTGTGCTTCGTCGTACAGGTTGGCGTTTTCTAATGCCAAAGAAGCCAGTCGCCCAAATCGATCCAACAATTCAATATCTTCGATTTCGAGGATGCGGTTTGGCTCGGTGTATGCCACGCCGATGACGCCGACGATTTGCATCCGCGAGCGGAGCGGTGTGCAGATGACCGCATATGCCCATTCATAACCTGGGCTGTGATATTCCCATTCCGCATAATTTTCAACGGCTAATGGCTCTCCCGTTTGCCACACGCTCCCGGCGACACCTTGACCGCGTTGGATTTCAAAGCCAATTGATTGGGTAAAGCGTCCAATGCCGATACGCAGCGTCATGACTTGTTTCACCGGATCGATGAGGAACAGGAAACCGTCAGTTGTTTTCATCAACGCGGACGCACGCGCGACGATGGATTCGAGCACGTCCTGCGGATTGCGTCGATTGATGAGTCCAATCGTCGTCACGTTGAGTGTGTCGAGTTCGGCGTTGCGCCGGCGCAGTGTTTCTTCAGTGTGTTTGCGTTCTTGCAGTTCTTTGCGCAATTCAGCGTTGAGGCGCGCTGATTCAAGCACGGGGCTGGCGGCATTCGCCACATTTTTAGCCAAGTTGATCTCGCTCGGCGTAAACTCGCGTGGGGTGGGCGATTCCAGTCCGAGCGTGCCAATCGTTTGATCCCGAACGACGAGGGGAACAATGAGGAGCGAGGCAGCGCCGCGTTTCTTTTCGAGGTCGTGCAAAATCGTTTGGCGTGGGTCCGTTTGCGCGTTGGTAAGCACCAACGGCTCGCGCGTTTCAATTACTTGCTGAGTGGCTTGGTTGCCTTCAATGGGAATGATGATGCCGAGCGCCGTCGGTCGATCCGGCGTACGATATTCGGCGACGACCGTTTCATATTGACGGTCGGCATTCAGCATTGCCACTCCAGCTTGTGGCACGTTGAGTGCAAGTGCGAGTTCTCTGCAAATGATTTCGAGAATTTGAGTGGGTTCGAGCGATGAGGCAGCGCTGGCAATGATTTTGTTGAAGAGGTGTTCTTCGGCAAGACGACGCTCGAGTTCGACTTCGGTTATTTGCTCTTGCGCGAGCATCGTTTCCAGTTGCTTTTCATAAGCGTCTTCTTCGCGAAATACGCGTTGGAGGATGTACATCGCCACAATCGCATAGATCACGGTGAAGACGATCAAGGCGATCATTTCCTCGGTATCGTTGCGCGCGATAAAAACGACAAGGAGAACGCCCATGACCAAGTATACGACCGTCGCCAGAATCCAGATGGTCATGACGCGGCGAATCGTATTTTGTTCTTTGATCGGCGTCATTTTTCCTCCGCCGATATTATACCTTGCTTTTCGGGGTTGGACAATTTTGAACTTGGATACAAGCAACATGGGGCAGCCAGACCGCCGCCCCATGTGCCTTATCTGCCGTAATCAATTTCGGAGAATTGGTTTAGTTTTTCCAAGCGATGGGTAGCTTGGATGCGCCGCATCGTCCCCGAACGCGAACGCATTCCGAGTGAATCGGTCATTGCGCCGCCTGTGACGTAATGCACGCCGCGCAGCAATTCGCCGTCGGTGATGCCGGTGGCAGAGAAGAAAACGTTCTCGCTATTAACGAGGTCGTTAATCAACAAAACTTTGTTGATGTCATAGCCTACTTCTTTGGCGAATGCGCGTTCGGAATCGTCACGGGGCCACAGCTTGCATTGCATATCGCCGCCCATGCATTTGAGCGCGGCGGCGGTGATAACGCCTTCGGGCGAACCGCCGATGCCAAAGAGCACATCGATATTCGTGCCTTGCAAAGACGTCGAGAGACCCGCCGCCACATCACCATCGGTGACGAGTTTGAGACGCGCGCCGCACGCGCGCACGGCATCGACATATTTTTGGTTGCGGGGGCGATCCAAAATAACGGCGGTCAGGTCTTGCACTTCTTTTTGCTTGGCTTTGGCAATCGCTTTGAGATTATCTTCGACGGGAGCGTTAATGTCGATCAAGCCGCGCGCTTCGGGACCGACGGCGAGCTTATCCATGTAGACAATGTGCCCCGGCGAAAACATCGATCCTTTGTCCGCGATGGCGATGACCGAAAGCGCGTTGGGTAAGCCGAGCGCAAGCAAGCGTGTGCCATCGATGGGGTCAACGGCAATATCGACGGCTTGGCTCCTGGCAGTGGGATTCTTTACTCCAATGCCGACCCGCTCGCCATTGTAAAGCATGGGCGCGTGGTCTTTTTCGCCTTCTCCGATAATGACCGTGCCGTCAATTTCAGTTTGATCGAGCAACATGCGCATTGCGCCGACGGCGGCGGCGTCAGCTTTTTCTTTGGCGTTGCGTCCCATCCAGCGGGCGCAGGCGAGGGCCGCAGCTTCGGTGACGCGAACGAGTTCAAGTGCTAGATTACGATCGAGTTGGTCTGACATGGTCTCCTCCGGATTTTGTATTGGGTATTCCTGGCAACGTCGGTGTTGCGTTTAGAGGACGCGACAGCGGTGTCGCGATCAAACTCATATTTCTATTTTATCACAAAATGATGCGTACGAGCAACGGCGTTTTGACGAGATTTCACGGCTGTTGCAAAGTCGGATCGGGCGACTCAAGTCGTAGCAACAAGATCACGAAATCCGCCTGCGCGGATTGGGGCCCAGCCTGCGGAGGCAGGCTTTGTGCTGTCGTTGCTGCGATTTCAATCGCCTGTCAATGGGCTTTGCAACAGCCGTGGACGAGATTTATTCTGGCTTGATTGCTTTAAGCGAGAACATCATCGGCAAAGGCGGAAAGCGTTTGGGCAAACGCCACCAACCATTTTCGTCTTGTTCCATAAACGGATACATTTGCCATGCGACGAAATCATACTCGCGCAACTCGACGATGCGCAGCCCAGCATTAACCAGTGAATTGATGACATCGCTCATACTGAAAAACCAAAAGTACTCGACGCTTTGAAAATTAGCATCGCGGTCGGCGTACGAACCTTGCACGGTACCATGCCCAGGTTCGGTTGTGTGGAAATATGGATAACGCACGCGCAAGTCGTCGGGATTTTCATCGTCGAAAATGTACGCCGTTGGATGCGCTTCGGCGATAAAGAACATGCCACCCGGTTTGAGAAAATGCGCGATAATCTTCCCCCATTCGCTCAGTTCGGGCAGCCAGCCCAGAACGCCATGCGAGGTGAAGACGAGATCGAATTGTCCGGTGAGATGATTGGGCAAATCATATAAATTGCAGCAGACAAAATCGGCAGGAATATTCAATTCGGCGCTCAACTCGCGCGCCTGAGCGATGGCAGCATCGGAAAAATCGGCACCGGTGACGCGTGCGCCCAAAAGCGCCCAGCACAACGTATCGAGTCCGAAATGGCACTGCAGGTGCAAGAGCGATTTGCCCGCCACATCGCCTAGTCCTGCGCGGACAACGGAATCCAAGCGATTCTCGCCCGCCTTAAAGCCGGCGACATTGTACATCTTCGATTGAACGTGAATGCGTGTCCAATTATTCCACAGTTCTCGATTCGATTTCAGAAATTCATCCATCGTTTTTCTCCAGTGTGCTCAAAAGTATACGCCGGTTCGACTAAAAGTCGAGCGGTCGAGTATGCCACAATTGGTGTATTTTTCGGGGCATTGTGCCTCTCCTTTTTATCAGAGAGCCACTTTTGAGAGTGGCTCACGAATAACGGCTAGATTAAACGGTCGAATTAGCCATGGAATACTACACGTTTTGCCATGAGAATTGAGGGCTTTTTTGACAAAACTTGAATTGCCGGATATGCTTCCCCGTGGGTCTCAATTGAAAGTGATGGTCGATTCAATAGCGAATCCGATCCGTGTGGTTTTGGTCGATTCTCGAACCCTCGTGCGCGCAGGCTTTTCTGCTCTCCTCGAACGTTTTCCTTCGATTAGCATTGTAGGTGCATTGGGTTCGGTAGAAGAAGCATTGAAATTGCTGCCGACCAAGCACCCCGATATTATCTTGTTCAACCCCAACTCTGCAAATGGACTTGGGTTAGAGGCAATTCCAAAGTTGGTCGCGGGTTCACCTCGATCACGGTTGGTGCTCATAGCCAGCTCGGCGAATCCAGAGTTGTACGAACAGGCGGTTGGGTTCGGGGCAATGGGTGTTGTCCACGAAAGCCAATCCACTGAAATTCTGGTCAAGGCAATTGAAAAAGTCAATTGCGGCGAAGTGTGGCTGGATCGCGCTACGGTCGCGACGCTTTTAGGCAAAATGACCCATCGCCATAATCATGGAGAAGAGTTGGATCCGGAAGCTAGAAAGATTGCACGCTTGGGTGCGCGCGAACGCGAAATCATCGCATTGGCTGGAAAAGGCCTACGCAACAAGGAAATCGGCGAACGGTTGTCCATTAGTGAAGTGACTGTGCGGCATCACTTTACCACGATTTTTTCAAAGCTTGAAGTAGAGGACCGTCTGGAATTACTAATCTTTGCTTACCGCCATCGATTGGCAGAGTTGCCGCAATAGAATCACACTCTATCTGCCCGCCCAAGTTAACTTGGGCGGTTTTTTATTTTTAGCCAACTTTGCTAATTCAATCGGCCTAAAATGGCTAACGCTCCTATCGAACTTGGTGATCGAACCTATCAACTTGAACGATGAAATCTGTTCGAGTCCAAGGTAAAATACAGTCAATGGATTTTGGGATTGCCGGGCGTACGGTGAGCCGGTGTGGTTAGCAAATGATAATGGATTCGATCAAGACTAAAGTAGCCGTTGCCGAACGTCGCGCCAAGCCGAGGGTAGAATGTGGATTTTCGGCGCTGGTGCGTGGCTATGGCAAAGACGGCAAAAAATTTCAAGAGCCTGCGACCGTATGCAATTTGAGCGCATGCGGACTCTATATGCGGGTCCACAAGGCCATCGAGCCAGGCTCTCAATTATTTGTGGTCATTTATCTTTCTGAGATAGCACCTAAAGAAACGGCGAGTGCGCGAATTGCGATTCGGGGTCCTGTGGTGCGCGCTCTACTCAAGCCAAATGGCGATTGCGATTTGGCAATCGAGTTTAATCGGAATCGCTTTTTGTAAAATTTAATCGATTAGGTATTTCAAAGAATTTTGCGGATGCAGGGATCTCTGGTCAGTTCGTCGCTCACGGAGCATGGACGCCTCGTTGACTAGAGGGAGCAAGTGGCGTAACCGACCGCATGAATGGGGCGGTTTCTTTTTTGTACTTGCGACGAACAATCATCAAAAACAATCGTCCGAGAAAGGAGATCAAAATGCGGACAAACAAAACTAGGTTCGCTCTTGTTAGCACGGCTTTTGTGGTAATGTTATTCGGCTTGCTCTTGCTTTTGGTGCCGGTTGCCGATGCGGAATTGGCGCTCACCAATGTTGTGTATTCGTTTGATACTGCGAGTAACAATATGGGCTATCAAAGCGCCATGGTGTCGATTTATGCAGATGGAGCCTGGCAGCCATTTCTGCATAAATTCATTGGTCCCACCAAGAGTGGGAACGAGTTCAACGATACGGTCTTTATCAGCAACGTGGTGGCGTCGGTCAATGGTGTGACGCAGACGTATCAATTAAATACGCCGTACGCTGGACTTTTGGACTATAGCGTGAGCATGACGGCGACCAATGGCATAGGTCAAGGGTTTCGCACCACTCGCCGATGGTCACTTGTTTACTGCAATCGAACAAAAGCCCAAAATAACGATCCGACCCCACCATGGGGCGATCTCAACAATGCTGATCTCGCGTTACATCCCGGCAATCAATATTATACGCCGACGCTGTTGCTGAAAGATTTGCCAACTGTGTTTCAAAACCAAGTTGAGCCGTGCGGGAGTGGCGATGGCAATTGCTCATACAAGCTGGTCACGCGCCTTCTGGTTGACATTTCTGATCCAAACAATCCGAATGCGATCAATCCGGCGTATTTGATTCCGGCAGGGAATACGAACGCTGGCAGTCCAGCCGCATTATGCTTCTATGCTGAAGCCAAGCGGCCCAGCATTGCCAATTGGACTGGCTCGAATCCGCAAGCGCGTATCTCCGCTGGCGGCGGCGACAAGACCGTGAACTTTAACTTTGTTGCGTATTCAACGGCCGTTGCACTCTCGTCCTTCAGCGCGAACAGCACCACCGATTTGCCCATCTTGCCGACCTTGTTCGTGGTGGGTCTACTCAGTATCGTTAGTTTCGGCGTGTCGCGTTTGATCCTGCGTTAAAATTTACGACGAAAAAAATAATCGGTCGTTGGTTATGCCAACGACCGATTTCTATTTTCCTACGATTCATCTTCGTCTTTTGGTTTGGGCGGCGCTTCGGTGACGATGTAGAGCGGGCGATTTTTGACTTCGTCGTAGATGCGTCCCAGGTACTCGCCGATGATGCCTAGAAAAACCAACTGCACGCCGCCCAGGAATAGTACCGAGATAAGCGTCGTCGCTTGTCCGCCGAAGAATTCGCCCCCAAGCACGGCACGCAACACGACCACCACCGGAATCGACAAGAGCGCAAGCCCAGAAATCCATAGTCCTAACGTGGTTGCAAGTTGAAGGGGAACGTACGAAAATCCGGTTATGGCATCGATTGCAAGTCTGACCATCTTGCCCAGCGGGTACTGGGTTGCTCCCGCAAAACGCTCTTGACGTTCATAGAGGATGCCCGTCTGCTTGAATCCAACCCAAACCGACAGACCGCGCATAAAGCGATCATGTTCGCGCAAGTGGCGCATCACCAAAGCGACCTTGCGATCGATAAGGCGAAAATCGCCAGTGTCCGGAGGAATGTCAATGGATGCAAGGCGGCGAATGAGGCGGTAGAACAATGAAGCAGTGAAAAGCTTGAAAAATGTCTCACCCTTGCGTTTGGCGCGCTGAGCATAGACAATCTGAAAACCATCTTTCCATTTGGCGACCAAATCGAGAATGACTTCGGGCGGGTCTTGCAAGTCGGCATCAAGAAATACGACAGCGTCACCTTGGGCGTAATCAATGCCAGCCGTGATCGCAATTTGGTGTCCAAAGTTGCGTGAGAAATTGATGATCTTGATGCGAGAATCATTGGCGCGCAACTCGCGTCCGATGTCGGGTGAACGATCACGACTACCATCGAATACTAGAATTAACTCGGCGGGACCATCCAGTTTTTCCATCACGGCGGCGGTACGGCGATAGAACTCTGGGAGTGCTTCTTCTTCGTTGAAGACCGGTGCAACAATAGAGTAACGGGGACGTGGATTGGACATGGTTTTTTCTACTTTGTGGTCAACGTAGCGATTACGTTTCCGAGTTTTTCGATAATGGTAGGAATATCCTGTGCTTGTATCGTGACGTGATCTTGTGGCTTTTCGACGGGATGCAAATGCCAGCCACGAAAAGTATCAAAATCAATTCCCCAAATTCGATCTGTGCCTTTGATCAATGCAAAAGCTTGGGTTGCTGTGATCTGATTAAAGTAAAAAGCAAGAAAAATTCCACCGTCAAATAAAGGTCGACCTTTGACCACGGGACCTTCTGTGTGCAAATCAACGCTTGCGACTTGACGCAGGTTTCTGAGCGATGCAAGAATCGTGCTGGTAAAGTCGGAGGTATTCATGAGGTCTTGAGAGATTCATATTGCTTCAAGAGCGTCGTGGTTTGCTCCCATTCCCAAAAGTCTTGTTCGACCTTCCACGAATAACTATCTTTGCCCAGAGTTCCAGCACGCATCCGATTTGAGAATTCATCGAAAGACATGCGCCATTTCTCTTGCAGGGTCATATCGGTTTTGCTGAGCGCAGCAATCTTCAAGTCGATGTATTCGGACAGAACTTTCCAGAGAGCTGTGTCGAGATCAGGGGTTTGAGTTGTGCGAACTAGTAGGTCACCTAGCTTTGGAGAGATTGAAATCATGTTTCTCCTTTTGCCACGCACTATTTCAAAACAGTAACCGCAAAATTCCACCTACAAGTTTTTTAAGGTTTGCGGCGAACGGCTTCCGCCCATTGACGTTCCAATTCTTTGAGACACCGCCGTGGATGATGCCGAAACCGATACAGGACTTGGAGTCGGCGCTGCGTT